>CAZFBS010000049.1:0-20913 GCA_964517265.1 uncultured Rhodospirillaceae bacterium
TCTTGAAACGGGCCATATCCTCTTCGATCTGCTCGACGAAGGTCAGATGCCCGGCCAGATCCGCCAGGCGCGGGTCGGGCTCGCTGCTCGCCAGATCGAGGTTCGCGGCGCAGGCGGCGATCAGCGCGGCATCGAGGGCGTCATTCTTGGCCCGGCGCAGACAGACCTTGGCATAGGCCCGAACCTGGGCCGGCTGCAGGATCAGCACGGCAAAGCCGGCGGCGCGCAGGTGCCGGACGACGCCGCGCTCGTAGCCCCCGGTGGCCTCGATGCCGACGCGCGTCACGCCGGCCTCCGCCAGGCTGGTCGCGAGGGCGCGCCAGCCGGGCAAGGCGTTGACCACCTGCCAGCGGTCCGCGCGGCCGTGAACCGCGATGTCGAGGGTGGCTTTGGAGGTATCGATTCCCGCCGTTGTCATGATATCCTGTTTCATCTTCGTCGACCCTGCCTTGTGAAGCGAACCTCAAGGTGTTCCGGCAACCATCCGGGTCCGATGAAGGTGCTGGCGCGATCATGCTACGAGGCAGCCCGAGACGGCTCAGGGCAGAAACGATCCGATCGCCAGCGGCTCGGCCGCGGATGGCCATCCGCGGCCGAGCATTCCTTTCAGAATACGCCAATCATAACTGCATTCGTTATTACAAGGGCCGACTTGACGCTGGGGAGGAGTTTGCGCTAGAACATTTCGTGAACATACTCTTCATCCGTTCATCTCCGGGCAGGGGCCGATGGCTGGACAGGATCGATTTCCCCGCGTGGATCCGGCGCTGATCGCCGAACTGAACGCTCGCATCCGCCACCTCGGCGCCGGCCGTCCCGATAAAGGTTATTTGGACAAAGGTTGTTCCGACAAAGACCACCCCGATCCCTGCCCCCCGCCACTCTCGACCGGCGTTGAGGCGATCGACACGGCTTTGCCCTGGGGCGGCCTGCCGCGCGCCGGCCTGCACGAGATCATTGCAAGCGACAGCGGCGGCGCCGCCATCGGATTTTGTGCCGCCTTGCTGGCCCGCCTGATCGAGGATCCCGCCAGCCAGAGCAGCAGCGGGGAAGACGGCACCGCGCTGTGGTGCCGGCATGCCCTCGGCCTCTACGGGCCCGGGCTGGCGCCGTTCGGGCTCGATCCGGCGCGGCTGATCGTCGTTCATGCCCGCACCGACACCGATCTGTTCTGGGTGATGGAGGAAGCCCTGCGCAGCGGCGCCCTGGTCGCGGTGGTAGGGGAGCTCGGCGCCGCTCCTCCGACCGCCTTGCGTCGGTTGCAGCTGGCTGCCGAGACTCACGCAGCGATGGCTTTCCTGCTGCGCCCCCCGGAAAGCGCCGCCCGCTCGGCCCCCGCGGTCAGCCGCTGGCGCGTCGGTGCCGTGCCGGGCGGAATGACGGCGGACGACGCGGCCGGGCGTGCGCCGGCCACCGTGTGGTGGCGCTGGCAGGTCGAGCTTGTCCGGTGCAAGAGCGGTCTCGCCGGCCTCGATGCTGGGCGACAGAAAGGAACAGAAACCGGTAGGGCGGGACGATGGCCGGTAACGTGGCTGGTGGAGTGCGATGAAACGAATCGTCTCGCTGTGGCTGCCGAGCTTCGCCACCGACCGGTTGATCCGGCGGCGAACGCGCAAACATCCGTCTGAGGCCGCGGCTGGCCTTCCTGTGGCCACCGTCATTGCAGGCCATGGCGGCATTCGCATCGCCGCGGTGAGTGCCGCGGCCGCCGGCGCCGGTGTTCTCTCCGGCCTCCCCCTCGCCGAGGCCCGTGCCCTGCTGCCAAGCCTCACGGTGGCCGAGACGGACCCGAGCGGCGACGCCCGCGCCCTCGATCGGCTGGCCGACTGGTGCGGCCGCTATACGCCGTGGATCGCCGTCGATACAGACAGCCGCGGCGGCGGCGCGCTCGGCGGCGGTGCCGGCCTGTGGCTGGACGTGAGCGGCTGCGCCCATCTGTTCGGGGGCGAGAGAAGCCTGCTCGAAGATCTTCTCGCTCCCCTCACCCGCTTCGGCTTTGCCGCCCTCGCCGCGCTCGCCGATACGCCCGGCGCCGCCTGGGCGCTGGCCCGATTCGCCGTACACGACGATCCTGCCCGGCTCGCGGCTCCGGGCGGTACTGCCGCCGCGCTGGCGCCCTTGCCGGTCCAGGGCCTGCGCCTGCCGCCGGCGGTGGTCCGGGACCTCGGCCACGTCGGCCTGCGCTCGATCGGCGCCTTGCAGGCGGCACCGCGGGCGCCGCTCGCCGCCCGCTTCGGCAAACAGGTGCTAAGGCGTCTCGACCAGGCGCTCGGGATTGCCGACGAGCCGCTCACGCCGCGCCGGCCGCTGCCGGTGCTGAGCGCCCGTCTCGCCTTTGCCGAGCCGATCGGCGATGGCGAGGACATTGCCCGTGCCGCTGACCGTCTGATCAAAGACCTCTGCGCCCGGCTCGAGCGTGCCGGACAGGGCGCAAGACGGATGGAACTTACTCTTTACCGGATCGACGGGATCGTCAGCCGCGCCGCCATCGGCACCAGCCAGCCGACGCGGGATCCGGTCCACCTGCGGCGTCTGTTCCGTGAGAAATTGGACCGCCTCGATGCCGGCTTCGGCGTCGAAGTGGTGACGGTTGCCGCCACCGAAGCAGGCCCTCTCGCAGCGATCCAGAGGCGACTGACCCTCCGCCGGCCCGCCTCCGGGCTTGAGAACCTGGCGCAGCTGATCGATCGTCTCGGCAACCGGCTCGGCAGCGCCAATGTCACCCGGCTGATGGTGCGGGCCAGTCACCTTCCCGAGCGCGCCTGCCGGCAAGCGCCCGCCGCCACGCCACCCGGCAAGAACCAGGAAACCGCCGCGTTCGCCGGTGATCAGCGCTCAGGGCAGCCGCGTCCCCTCGTTCTGCTGCCCTGGCCGGAGCCGATCGCTGTCGTCGCCCCCGTTCCCGACGGACCGCCGGTGATGTTCCGACGGGGACGGCGGCAGCACCGGGTGCACACCGCGGAGGGACCGGAGCGGATCGGCCCAGAATGGTGGCGTGAGGAGAGCGGCATCGATCTCCTCCAGCTATCCCGTTTCCGTGATTATTACCGGATCGAGGACAGCAATGGCGGCCGCTTCTGGATCTATCGCGAGGGCCTGTTTCGGCCGGATATCCCGGCCCGCTGGTTCCTTCACGGCCTGTTTCCCTGAACGGCTCCTGCTTGCGATGGCTGCCTATGCCGAGCTGCAGATCACCAGCAACTTCAGTTTCCTTCGCGGTGCCTCTCATCCGGAGGAACTGGTCGCCACCGCGGCCGCCTTGGGCCTGTCCGCCATCGCCATCACCGACCGCAACACCCTGGCCGGCGTCGTCCGCGCCCATGTTGCCGCCCGCCAGTTCGGCATCCGGTTCATCGTCGGCGCCCGCCTTGATCTGGAGGACGCGCCAAGCCTGCTTTGCCTGCCGACCGATCGCGCCGCCTACGGCCGTTTGGCCCGTCTGATCACCGTTGGTCGCCGCCGCGCGCCCAAGGACGACTGCCGGCTAACGCTTGCCGACGTGGCGAACCACCGCGAGGGGCAAATCCTCGTCGTGTTGCCTCCCACCGACTTGGCGTCGGCTTTCCACAGGGTTCTGTCCGACCTGCACGCTCATCTGCAAGGTCCGCTCTACCTGGCGGCAAGCCATCTCTACCGTGGCGACGACGAGCGGCGGATCGCGTTCCTGGCCGGCCTTGCCGCCGCCTGCGGAACCCCCCTCGTCGCCACCAACGACGTGCATGCCCATGGCCCCGAACGCCGTCCACTGCAGGACGTTCTGACCTGCATCCGCGCCCGCTGCACCCTTCACGAGGCCGGTTATCGGCTGTTCGCCAACGCCGAGCGCCATCTGAAGGCCCCGGCCGAGATAGCGCGGCTGTTCCGCCGGCATCCGGATGCCCTCGCCCGCACCCTCGCGATCGCCGATGCGTGCCGGTTCAGCCTCGACGAGCTTCGCTACGAGTACCCCATCGATCCCGTCGCCGACGGCCGCACCCCGCAGGAGGAACTGGAGCGGCTGGCGTGGGCCGGCGCCGAGGAGCGGTATCCCGATGGCGTTCCAAACAAGGTGCGCGCGCAGATCGTCCATGAACTGTCCCTCATCGAAACCCTCGGCTTCGCCCCCTACTTCCTTACCGTCCACGATATCGTCCGCTTCGCCCGCGAGCGCGGCATTCTTTGCCAGGGCCGCGGCTCGGCCGCCAACTCCGCGGTCTGCTATTGTCTCGGCATCACCGCCGTCGATCCGTCCCGGATCGATCTTCTGTTCGAACGCTTCGTCAGCGCCGCCCGCAACGAGCCGCCCGACATCGACGTCGATTTCGAGCACGAACGTCGCGAGGAGGTCATCCAGTACGTCTATCGCAAGTACGGCCGAACCCGTGCCGGCATGACTGCGACCGTCATCACCTGCCGCTCAAAGAGTGCATTGCGCGAGGTCGGCACGGTAATGGCGCTGTCGGAGGATTCCATTCTCGCCTTGCAGCGAGCATTCTGGCGCCGCTCCCGTATCGGCACCGAGGATCTCCGCGAAACTGGCCTCGATCCTGAAGACAGGACCGTCCGTCTGGTAGTGGATCTCGCCTGCCAATTGCTCGGCTTTCCGCGTCACTTGTCCCAGCACACCGGCGGCATGGTCATAACCGACGGGCCGCTCGTCGAGATGGTGCCCATCGCCAACGCGGCGATGGCAGACCGCACGGTGATCGAGTGGGACAAAACCGACCTCGATGCCTTGGGCATTCTCAAGATCGACCTGCTCGGTCTCGGCATGCTGACCGCCGTCCGCAAGGCTTTCGTGTTGATTGCCCGCCACCACCGCCGCCCGCTCAGCCTCGCCACCGTGCCGGCGGAAGACCCGGCTGTCTATGAGATGCTGTGCCGTGCCGACTCCGTCGGCGTCTTCCAGGTCGAAAGCCGTGCCCAGATGAGCATGCTGCCGCGCCTGAAGCCGCGCTGCTTCTACGACCTCGTGATCGAGGTGGCGATCGTCCGTCCCGGCCCCATCCAGGGAAACATGATTCACCCCTACCTCCGCCGGCGGGAAAGCGGCGAGCGGGTTCGTTTTCCTTCGCCGGAGCTGGAGGCGGTGTTGAGCCGCACCTGCGGGGTTCCTTTGTTCCAGGAGCAGGCGATGAAGATCGCGATCGTCGCCGCCGGCTTCACCCCGGCGGAGGCTGACGCCCTGCGCCGGGCGATGGCGGCGTTCCGCCGCCATGGCACCATTTCCACCTTCAAGGGCACGTTCATCGCCGGGATGAGTGCCCGCGGCTATGCGAGGGACTTCGCCGAACGCTGTTTCCAGCAGATCGAAGGCTTTGCCGACTATGGCTTTCCGGAATCCCACGCCGCCAGCTTTGCCCTTCTCGTCTATGTCTCGTCGTGGCTCAAGTGCCACTACCCGGTGACGTTCGCCTGCGCGCTGCTCAACAGCCAGCCGATGGGCTTCTACGCGCCCGCCCAGATCGTCGCCGATGCCCGCCGGCACGGTGTCCAAGTCCGCCCTGTCGATGTCAACGCGAGCGACTGGGACTGCACCTTGGAGCCTCTTTCCTCTCTCCTCGCCATGGACAACCGCGGGAATGGCGGTGAGCCGCGGCATTTCGCCTTGCGCCTCGGCTTGCGCATGGTCAAGGGGCTGCCCGAACGCGCGGCCCGCGGGCTCGTCGCCGCCCGCGGCGGCGGCTATCCCGACATTGCCACCTTGAGAACCTCCGCGGGTCTTGAGCGCGGCGCTCTGCTCGCCCTCGCCCGCGCCGATGCCTTCACCTCGCTTGGCCTCGACCGCCGCAAAGCGCTGTGGGCGATACAGGGCCTGGACGAGGCGCCGCCGCTCGATCTGTTTGCCGCCGCCGGAATCGACGCTGCGCCCGGGCCAGAGCCGGCTATCGATCTGCCCTTGGCCGCGCCGGGGGAGGCGATCGCCTTCGACTACCGGGCGCTCACCCTTTCGCTGAAAGGGCATCCTCTCGCATTGTTGCGCCCAAGACTGCACACCCTGGGCTACATCGCGAGTGACCGCCTGCCCAGCATCGCCCGCCGCCACCGGGTCCGGATCGCCGGCCTCGTCATCACCCGTCAGCGCCCCGGCAGCGCCAACGGCGTCATGTTCCTTACCCTTGAGGATGAAACCGGTCAGGCGAATATCATCGTCTGGCCGCGCCTGGTCGAGCACCACCGCAAGGCCGTCCTCGGCGCCCGGATGCTCGGTGTCAAAGGTGCGGTGCAGCGGGAGGGGGAGGTCATCCATATCGTCGCCGAGAACGTGGCCGACCTGACCCCTCTGCTGAGCACCCTGACCGGGGATGACCGGAGTGCTCCCATGAATAATTCCGGATTTCCTGTCCGCTCCCGCGACTTCCACTGAGGTGCCGGAATAGTTTCAAAATTCCCGCGCAAGCTGTTGCAAATCTGTCGGGGAAGCGTAGCTTCATCCTTTACCGACGGGTGCACGGTCGGCGACGAAACAAGGGGGATCGAGCCATGGTCGCGAAAGTCATCACCATTGCCCAGCAAAAGGGTGGGGCTGGCAAGACAACCGTGGCCGCCCAACTCGCCGTCGCCTTCGCCGCTGCCGGAAAGCGCGTCGCGATCGTCGATATCGACCCGCAGGCCAGTCTGGCCGACTGGCATCGGCTGCGCAACGGTGCCGGTGTCCGCTATCCGATCGACTTGAGCGAAGTGGCTGGCTATCGCGTTTCGACCGAAATTACCCGCGTCAAGGACAACCATGACATCGTCGTGATCGACAGTCCTCCGCACGCCGAGACCGAGGCCAAGCTCGCCGTCCGTGCCGCCGACCTTGTTGTGGTGCCGGTTCAGCTCAGCCCAATGGACATCTGGGCCACCGGACCGACCGTGCAGCTCGCCCAGTCAGCCGGCGTGCCTGTCGTGATTGTTCTCAACCGGGTGCCGCCGCGCGCCAACATCGTCCAGATCATGCGGGGCCGGCTGGCGGAGCAGGAGCTGCCGGTTGCACAGACAACCCTCGGCAATCGCGTCGCGTTTGCCGCCAGCATGCTGGAAGGCCTCACGGTGCTGGAATCGGAGCCGCACAGCAGCGCCGCCGCGGAAGTCCGCGCCCTCGCTGACGAGATCGCCTCAAGACTGTCGTAAGAGGTGAAAGGGCAGCACGTGATGACATTTGTTGACAAATGACGACATTTGCCGACATGGTGCCGGTAACAAGTGTATCTTTGGTTTTTTTCTCAACAGGTTAGCGCGAAACAACCGGGTTCGGAACGGCGATGTTTTTGTCCGGACGCACGCGTTGCTGAACGCGCGGCCCGCCGCAAGGCAGTGGCTTCGCGGCCCGTTTCTGGGCTAGTCTCCCCGCAGCCAGCCGGGCACGCCGGACTGCGACGAGAGGGGGGGTCCATGGAGAAAGTCACCAGAGAAGCCGTTTTGCGCTACCACTCGGAAGGCCGCAAGGGCAAGATCGAAGTCGTCCCCTCCAAGCCGAGCCTGACCCAGTACGACCTCAGCCTCGCCTACTCCCCTGGTGTCGCCATTCCCGTCCATGAGATCGCCACTGAACCCGACCTGGCTTACGAGTACACCGCCAAGGGCAACCTTGTCGGTGTGATCAGCAACGGCACCGCGATCCTCGGGCTCGGCAATCTGGGACCTCTCGCCAGCAAGCCGGTGATGGAGGGCAAGGGGCTTTTGTTCAAGCGGTTCGCCGACATCGACGTGTTCGACATCGAGATCGACGCCACCCAGCCCGACGAGATCATCAGCGTGGTGCGGGCGCTGGCGCCGACCTTCGGCGGCATCAACCTCGAAGACATCAAGGCCCCCGAGTGCTTCTATATCGAGGAGCGCTTGAAGGAGATGCTGGACATCCCGGTGTTCCATGACGATCAGCACGGCACCGCGATCATCGTCACCGCCGGCCTCCTCAATGCCCTCGAGATCACCGGCCGCAAGATCCACGAAATCAAGATCATCTTCAGCGGGGCCGGCGCCGCCGGTATCGGCTGCGCCGAGCTTCTGGTCAGCGCCGGCGCCCCTCGCGAGAACATCACCATGTGCGACAAGCACGGCGTCGTCTACAAGGGTCGGCCTGAGGAGATGAACCCTTACCTCGAGCGGTTCGCCAAGGACACCGACGCGCGAACGCTCGCCGACGTGATCAAGGGGGCGGATGCCTTCTTCGGCGTCTCGGTCGGCAACATCCTGACCAGGGAGATGGTCCGCAGCATGGCGGACCAGCCGATCATCTTCGCAATGGCCAACCCGGACCCGGAAATCACCTACGAGGATGCCAAGGCCGCCCGGCCTGACGCCATCGTCGCCACCGGCCGCAGCGATTATCCCAACCAGGTCAACAATGTCCTCTGCTTTCCCTTCATCTTCCGCGGCGCCCTCGACGTGCGCGCCCGTCAGATCACCGACGGCATGATGCTGGCCGCGGCTCGCGCCCTCGCCGATCTTGCTCATGCCGACGTTCCCGACTCGGTCCTGCAGGCATACGGCGCCGAGAGTTTGTTGTTCGGTCCCGACTACATCATCCCCAAGCCGGTCGACCCCCGCGTCCTGCTCGCTGTCGCCCCCGCGGTCGCCGAGGCGGCGATCGCCGAGGGCGTCGCCCGCAAGACGGTCGATCCGACCGCCTATCGGGAGGAACTGGAGAGCCGGCTCGGCAAGGACTGGGCGCTGATGCGGACGATCTTCAACAAGGCTCGCAGCGCGCCCAAGCGGATCGTTTTTGCCGAAGGCGAGGAGGCCAAGATCATCCGGGCGGCGGCCGAGATTCAGGAGCAGGGAATCGGCGAGCCGATTCTTCTCGGCCAGGAGAGCGTCATCAAGGCGACCATCGCCGAACTCGGCCTCGATTATCAGCCGAGGGTGATCGATCCGCGCACCTCTCCCCGCGCCGAAGCGTATGGCCGGATTCTGTTCAAGCGCCGCCAGCGCAAAGGCATCACCCTGCCGGAGGCACGCGAGCTGGCGCGGCGGCCGAACTACTTCGGTCTGCTCATGGTCCAGAGCGCCGATGCGGATGCCTTCATCTCCGGCCTCACCACCAACTACGTCGAGGCTCTGCAGCCGGCGTTCCAGGTCATCGGCACCCGCCCCGAGGTTCGGCGGGCGGCGGCTCTCTACATCATGATCATCCGTGACCGGGTGTTCTTCTTTGCCGACTGCGCCGTCAACATCGCCCCCTCGGCCGAGGATCTTGCCGACATCGCCGAGCTTTCGGCGGAGGTGGCGCAGAACTTCGATATCGCCACCCGCATCGCCATGCTGTCATTCTCCAATTTCGGCAGCGTTGCCCATCCCAGTCCGCAGACCGTGGCCAAGGCAGTCGAGATGCTGAACAAGCGCCAGCCGCATCTCCAGGTGGATGGGGAAATGACGGCCGATGCGGCGGTGGTGCCGGAGCTGATCGACCGCCTCTATTCCTTCAGCCGGGTGCGCGAAGCCAACGTGCTGATCTTCCCCGACCTTAATTCCGCCAACACCTCCTACCAGTTGATGCAGCGGCTGGGCGGCGCGGAGGCGATCGGCCCGGTGCTGATGGGGATGGCGCGGGCGGTCCACATTCTTCTACCCAGCAATGACACCCGCGATATCGTCAACATGGCGGCGATCGCAGTGGTCGACGCCCAGATGCGGGCGCTCGGCTGATCACGCCGCCCGATCAGTCGTCGGCCAACTTGGTCTCGATCCAGACCTCCGAGTGCAGGGTGCGGTGGACGGGACACTTGTTGGCGATCTCCAGCAGCTTCTGGCGGGTATCTTCATCAAGCGGCCCGGCGATCCTCAGCTCCCGATCGATCCGGTCGACCTTGCCCTCCTTCGTCTCGCAGCTCTCGCAGTCCCTGGCGTGGACCTTGCCATGGCGCAAGGTGACGGATACCGTCTCGAGCGGCAGTTTCTTGTGCTCGGCGTACATTCGGATGGTCATGTTGGTACAGGCGCCAAGGCCCGCCATCAGAAGATCGTAAGGCGAAGGTCCGGTGTCGGTGCCACCCATCGAAGCGGGCTCGTCCGCATAGAGCCGGTGCCGATCGCCAACCGAAACGATCTGCGAGAACTTGCCCTGACCGGACTCGGTTACGACGACATCGGACGGCAGGGCTTCGGCGCGGGTGGCCCCCTCGGCGCCCCGCTCGTCCAGGGTATCGGTTCCACCGACATAACGTCCCGCCCATGCCGCGATCACGTTCGCCACGTAGGCGGCATCCCGGCGCCGGCTGAGCAGATGGTCGGCATCGTCGAGCGAGATGAAGCTCTTGGGGTGCTTGGCTGCGACAAAGATGCGAGTGGCGTTGTCGATGCTGACGGTAGGATCGAGAGGGCCGTGGAAGATCAGCAGTGCCTTCTTGAGGTTGGCGATGCGCTCTTCGAGGCGGTGTTCCTCAATGTCCGCAAGGAATTGCTTGCGGATGCGGAAGCTCCGGCCCGCCAGCTCGACCTCGGCTTCGCCTTCCCGCTCGATCACGTCCTCTGCATCCTTCAACAGATGGCGGACATGAGCGGGATCCGCGGGAGCGGCAATGGTGGCGACCGCCACCGCTTCCGGAATGTCTCCAGCAGCGGCAAGAATGGCCGCTCCGCCGAGGCTGTGGCCGATCAACAGTTTCGCGGCCTTGCCCTGATCACGCATCCAGGCGGCAGCGGCGAGAAGGTCGCCGACGTTGGAAGAAAAATCCGTATTGGCGAACTCGCCCTCACTGGCACCGAGGCCGGTGAAGTCGAAGCGCAGGACGCCGATCCCGCGCGCGTTCAGCCCTTCGGCCACGCGTGACGCGGCAAAGACATCCTTGCCGCAGGTGAAGCAGTGGGCGAACAAGGCCCATGCGACTGCCTCGCCTTGCGGATGATCGAGTCGCGCGGCCAACTGGCTTTCGCCGTCGGCGCCGGTAAAGGTAATCTTCTCGCTGTGCTGACTGGTCATCCTGATCTCTTGCCCCCTCTCCCGCTGGCGCCGTGCATGCCCTCATTACAGATGCTTCTCCTCTGTGATAGCACATACCCGCCCGGAGCACAGGCCCGAGCGCCCGGATCTTGCTCGACACATCTCGGGCTTCCTCGAATCCCCGACGTAGAGACTGGAAACTCTGCCCCAACATGCTATATGACCGGGGATACAACCTATTGACGCTGAACCTCACGACAAGATCCTCACTCGTATTCAAACCGCCGGTCCAATAGGCATCGCCTGCTCACGAAGTAGCGATAAGCCGCCGGACGATCGCTCGTGTATTCCTCGCCATGGACGGAGCATAACTAGGATGTCGATGACGGAAGACCCCACACTCGGAGAGCTCATTCATGCCTACGCACGCGCTCGCTGGAGCGGTGAGCCCCACAAGGATGCTGCCGACGCCCTCGGAGCGCGCTTGGGGCGCGACCTTCGTAACCGGATTGATGTCCTTGGTCTCGATGCCGAACGCCTGCTGACGGCGACTCCTGCCGAAGCCTTGAGCCGCCTGGAGGCGCTTGAGAGAGAAGCCATGCTCGAAGACTCCGGTGCCAACGCTCGAGCGGCAAAAATTCCGGGGTTGAACGGGGTCAGGCAGAAAAATGATGCAAAAGGCTCCGTCCGCAATCGTCGAACGCCTCCGGCAAGAAATCGCGAGCCGGTGAGCCATCGGCGCCGGCGTCAACCCGCTTGAACACCTGCCCTGCGGCGCGGGCCGGCTCTTTGGCTGTTCATCTTTCTCCCCGGAATCCGATTTCTCGGAAGTCCCGCCCTGCTTCAGTCCCGCCTGTGCCTCGGCTCGCCGATGGGAGCGAGGAGCTTTCCGGAACGTCCGGCTCCATAGTGGATGCGGCACCGACCGAATGGGCTCAAGGGAGCTTGACAATCTCCGCTTCGCTTGCATTTAAGGATGCTGTCTCTTGGAGCCCAAGCAGCGGCGCCAACGTTTCAGGAGCGCGGATGAGATCGGCGAGCGTGTAACGGTCGAGCACCGCAAAGAAGGCTGCCAGCGCCTCCTGAAGCGCCATGCGCAGCCCGCACGGCGCGACCAAGGGGCAGCGATTCGTTGCCGGATCGAAGCACTCGACCAAACCCATGTCACTTTCCGTCTGGCGGATGACCACACCGATGCAAATCTCGGCCGGATGTTTCGCCAGCCGGTAGCCGCCGGTACGACCACGGACCGTTTGCAGATAGCCGAGGCGGCAGAGCTCGGCCGCTGCTTTCTTGAAGTGATCGTAGGATACCCCATAGGCCCTCGCCATCTCCGGCACGGCGCTGGGACAATGCCCCTTCAGCGCGGTGTACATCAGAATGCGAATGGCGAAATTGGAAAACTGCGTCATGCGCAACCGACCGAACTCCCCTCTTGCCAAAAACAGGTATTTGGTATACTAGTTTTTTAAAGAGGTATTTGGAATACCTGTTTTGATGAACAGGACATCGCTGAAGGCAAAAACTCTGGAGTTGCCCGGACGGACGGTCGAGGAGGCCAAGAGCGTTCCGCTCGTTCTTCGGGAACTTTTTCGGGTTTTGGTTTCGGGACGGTCCTCATATGGGTGATGGAGGCAGAACCATGGATTTCAGCACATGGAAGTCAAAGTTGATTAAAGAGATTGAAACCGCCGCGGAATGGAGGGCAGAAAAGGCAATTGGCGATGACGATCCTCGCATCGCCAGCAGTCAGCAGGCGCTGTTCGATCTCGCGGAGGCATTGAAGACACTACCCCCGGATCACGGTACTCTGAAAGCGCTACATGCCGAAGAGTCTGAGCTTTCCAACTTGATGCGATCGACGCAAGGGGAACCCGAACAGCGCTATCACGACGCCAAGGAAGATCTCTTGCGCACCTACGGCATCGAGCATGAGACGTTCGAGGAACCCGATCAGTTCCTCAATGCTTTGCGCAACCGGGTCGACGAGACGATCAGCGAGTATCGTCTCCGCGCCTGATCGCAACGGCGAAGGGGTCTTCAAGGCGCGACAGTTCGGCATAGACGAATCTGCTTGTCTTGCCGAACTTCGTGCCAGGCAATGACGGCGAAACAGGGCGTCGAGCCGTCAAAGACTCATGGAGAAGAAGATGAAGAGACAGCTCGGCCGTGGCGTCGCCGTCGTTGGGGTCGGCAAGTCGCCATTCGGCATGTTCGCCGATCGCGACTCCAAGGACTTGTTCGCCGAGGCCTTCACTCAGATGCTGGCCTCAGTCGACAAAGGGCTCGATCCGATGGATATTGATGCCCTCTATCTTGGCAATTTCTCTAACGATTTTTTCGTCCGACAATCGCATTGGGGAGCGTTGACCTCTGATGTGGTCGGGTTGATCCCGCGTGCGGCGACGCGGACAGAAGGGGCCTGCGCGTCGAGTTCGCAGGCATTTCGGGAAGGCGTGTTTGCTGTGGCCTCCGGCTTCTATGACATTGTCTTGGTCGGCGGCCTGGAGGACATGTCCAAGCGGACCACAGAAGATGTTGCCGAGGGTTTGGCGCTCGCCGCTTCGCCTTATGAAATCCGGGCCGGGTTTACGTTCCCGGGTGTGTTCGGCGCGATCGCGACCGCGTACTTTGCCCGGTATGGGGCCAACCGCGAGCATCTGATGAACGTGACGATCAAAAGTCATGCCAACGCCAAGCTCAACCCGGGGGCCCAGTTCAGCGTCTCGATTCAGGATGTCATGGCCGAGAAGATCGAGAGCGCGAAACGCAAGGGCAAACCCCTCCCCCAGTGGCGCGACGAGAAGGAGTTTCTTGGCGATCCAGCCGCCAATCCCCCCGTCGCTTGGCCGATGCATCTGTTCGACTGCTGTCCAATCAGCGATGGCGCCGCCTGTGCGGTGCTGGTGGCCGAGGACATTGCCAAGAGTTTCACCGACACGCCGCTTCACGTCATCGGCCTTGGCCAGGGCAGCGGGCGCGGCCTGCACGCCTGCGAGGATCTGACCTCGTTTGAGGCCAACCGGCACGCGGCGAAAGAAGCCTATGCAATGTCTGGACTGAGGCCGGAGGACATCCAGTTCGCCGAAGTGCACGATTGCTTTTCGATCGCTGAGTTGATCCACATTGAAGACCTCGGCTTTTTCGAGCCGGGACAAGCGTACAAGGCGGTTGAACAGGGGACGACCCTGCTCGATGGTCCCATGCCGATCAACACATCGGGAGGCTTGAAATGCAAGGGCCATCCGGTCGGCGCCACCGGTGTCGGCCAGATCTGTGAGGTTTGGGCACAGCTTCGCGGCGAGGCTGGCCAACGTCAGGTCCGCAAGAAAGATCTGCGCTTCGGCGCCACCCAGAACCTTGGAGGCACCGGCGGGACCTGCACTTTTACTATCCTGGAGAGGAGATGACACGATGCCTGAGGCACGGTTCAACGATATCTCCTACCAGCGGTTTGTTGAGCAACAGAAGTTGATGGGTTGCCGGTGCAAAGGGTGCGGCACGCGCCATGTTCCGCCACGACCCCTCTGCACCACCTGCCATGGATCTGACCTCGAATGGATCGCCTACAGCGGGCGCGGGCGGTTGGCGGCGTTTACCTGCATCCGCGTGGTGCCGCCTCTGATGCAGGGCTGGGGCTACGGCCGGCAGAACCCGTATTGCTCCGGCGTCGTCGAACTTGAGGAAGGCGGCCGGGTCGTCGCCCTGATCGACGCGGTGGATCCAACGAAACCTGAAGACATCGCCATCGGGATGCCTTTGGCGGTGAAGTATCTGCAACGGAATGTGGGCGAGTCGCTCCAAACAATGCTCGCGTTCGTGCCTGCTTCCAATGGTTGACCTAGGAGGTCCCATGAGAATCGCGGTAACCAGCCAGAACTTTCGCACCGTGACAGGACATGCCGGACGTGCGCGGCGCTTTCTGATCTATGACGCAGAGCCGGGCGCCGAACCTATCGAGATCGCGCGGCTCGACCTGCCGAAGGAACTCGCAATGCACGAGTTTCATGGCGCCGAACCGCATCCGCTTGACGGCGTTGATGTGGTCCTCTCGCAGGGTTTCGGCGACGGCTTCGCGCGGCGCTTGGCAATGCGCGACATTCTCGTTTTTGCAACGGGTCAAATCGACCCTGCTGAGGCGGTAACGGCATATCTGGCCACCCGGCAGATGGAGCCGGATGCGCGCGCAACGTCCCGGCGAGGCTGCGGACATGGACATGCACAGCGCCATCAGCATGGCCACGGCGTGAAAGGCTGCGCGGAGTCCTAACATACCGGAAGGAGGAAAGCGCTATGCGTGACAAAATCGACATCGGCGCGGTCAGAGAACTGAAAGTCGATGTGCTGACCGAGACCGGCTGGTTCGATGACGCTCGCTTCAAGCAGGACATGACCGCTGGCGGCGGCAGCGAGCAGACGCAGTACAAGATCACGTGGGATGCGGAGAATGCGGGTGGCTACGCTGCGCTCCTCACGGTGACCCTTCTTGACGGCGATCAGCGCAAGATCCTGCTCGATACTGGCTGGAACACCACTTGGATGGATTACGTCTTCGCCCGCCATGGCGTCGATACGATGCTGGAGCGCGGCGAGATCGACTTCATGGTGCTCTCGCACTGGCACCTCGATCACTTCTGGGGGATCGAATCAACGCTTAAGCATAACTCGCGGATCAAGATTTATGCCCCGGCCACTTGGCGCGCCGAGGATCGCGCGCTATTGCGGGAGAAGGCGCACATTCAAACCGAAGGCCGTGACGGTAGAGGCAAGGTTTCCATCTGCAAAAACGGCGTGTCCCAAGAAGGAGAACTGATCCTCACGGACGTGGAAGGCGAAGACGGCAGCGGCGTCTACCGACTGATGCCGGGGGTGGCGTTGCATATGTTCGACGCCTCGATGCTTTTGCAGGTGAGAGGCGAGAACGTCCTTTACGTCAACGTCGCGGACAAAGGCGTGGTCACCGTCACCGGGTGCGGTCATCCGGGAATCATGAACTTGCTGGATTTCGCCCGCAATATGATTGCCGCGCCGGGTCTTTACGGCTGCTACGGCGGGCTGCACTTAAGCATTTTCGATACCTGGAAGCCGGAGTTCGACAGCATCATCGACGAGATCAAACGGCTTGGTATGAAAAAGATGGGGTGCAACCACTGTACCGGCTGGATGTGGGCAGAAAAGGCCGCTACTCATGGGGTGCCGATCGTGAAGGGAAGTGACGCCTATCTTGCCTACCCGAAGCACTCGGCACAGGCCAAGGGCAGCCATGCGTTCCTCGGCAACGGCGACAGCGTTACCTTTTGATCCTCATCGCAGCGACCTCCGGAGAAGCTTGTTGCGGTCGAGAGAGGGGGCGGCCCGAGGATCGATCGTCGGCACCCACGGTACGGGCAGCAGATGGGATGGCGGAGCCATAATGCGGGATGTCGTCCATACATGCCGAGAACTCTATTTTCCCGACCACAGGAAAGAAGCACGAGCCGTCCGCACAAGAAATGCAAGAAAGCAGACAAATTTTTTCGTGGACCTTCCATGATAACACTCGGCTCTGATGCTGAATCACCTCGTAGCCTATTGTGGTTTTGGGGATTTTGTTCATTATTGGTGATTATTTTTGTTTTCACAGTTTCTTTCGCTACCCTCCCGGCACAATCATCCGACAGGGCCACCTTCGCGAACCACGACCCGAACTGTGGCGAGACGGGAGCCCGCTGCATGGACGCGTATGGGAGTCTGCATCTTGCGCAAGGAACCGTGGGGCGCCAGCAGGAGGATCGTGGCACGACGTTGAAGCCGTGGCCGGCTAATCCACGCTATTGGCTGTTGAACGGCGTACCGAGGCTCCTGCTGGGTGGCTCGGTTCGGGACAGCATCTTTCAACTGGAGCTACCCCTGCTGCGAAGGGAACTCGACATCATGGTTGCGGCCGGAGGAAACTACCTTCGCAACACCATGAGCGATCGGATAAGTCCCACGCTGGGCGATTCTGTTTTTGCGTTCAAGCAACGGCCTGACGGAAAATTCGACCTTAATCAGTGGAACGACACGTACTGGAGCCGTCTTTCCGCGATGCTTGAAGAAACCGCCCGGCGCAACATTGTCGTCCAGATCGAATTGTGGGACATCTGGGATTTCATCAGTATCGAGCCGAGCGAAAATGAGCGGCCGATCGGCAATCCGAGATGGTATGCGCATCCCTGGAATCCCCGTAACAACATCAACTATACGACGGAAGATACGCATCTTCCACAGACCTGGCATGCGCCGATGGGAGACCAATCCGAAGACACCATCCACCCCATCATGAAGACGGTTCCAGGATTGAATAACGACAGGGTCGTTCTTGCCTATCAGCAGGCGTTCATCGCCAAAGTGCTGTCCCATACCTTGCAGTACGATCACGTTCTTTATCAGATGGCGAACGAGCACTGGGGTAATATCTTGTGGAGCAACTACTGGGCCGCTTTTGTGCACAAGGAAGCGGCCCGACGGGGAAAAACCGTCCATGTGACCGAGTCGCGTCACACCCCGACCGTTGCACCAGTGCGGGACTATCCCCGCCTCTACAACTTCGCCGACATCTCGCAAAGCTCGTTGAAGTCCGGCGAAGCCCATATGAGGGTGATCCGCGAAAGCTTCAAGCGGAGCGCTGCGTCACCGCTGCCTCTCAACAGCATCAAGCAGTACGGAGCGGACTCCTCCCCATGGCGCGACTCATCGAGCGAAGGGATCGACCGGTTCGTCCGAAGCGTCTTCGGCGGCCAAGCGGCGGTCCGGTTTCACCGGCCGACCGCCGGCCTCGGCATCAGCCCACTCGCCCAAAATGTCATTAAGAGCTTGCGGATGATGGAGAGCGAAATCGATCTCTTCAACAACGTCCTCCCGCACTCGGTGCCGGATATTCGCAAGCTCCTCGGGTTTCGTGCGGACAATGAAGCTTACATCATGGCGGATCCAGGCCGTGCCTACGCCGTCTACTTCCCGAATGGCGGGTCGGTTACCCTCAAAACCACGCCCGTGAAAGGCAGCATGACCCGCAAGTGGATCGATGTCGAAAACGGAACCTGGGGTTCGACAACAACTGTGGACGGCGCACTGCAGACACTGAGTGCACCGCCCGGCAAATGGATTGCGGTTCTCAATGTCGATCCTTGAGGAAATCCTCCCACCGAAAAGCATGTCGGTCTTCGAAGAGGCCGGCCTGCTTCACGCCACAACCCGAAGCGTTCATTTGCTCGGGCCGATAGCAGACATGGGTGGAATGAATGTAAGACGCCGGGGTTGGTTCCGATTGCTTTTGGATCAACAACCGCGCCCTTGTATTTCACGTAAAGCACACGAACGGAGGAGAGTACGATGATGATGCGAAAATTGCTGGTCGTTTTTGTGGCCCTGTTTGCTCTTGCGGCTCTGCCGGCGACTGCCGAGACGAAAGGCACGCTGTTCGTCAACTTGACGAGTGATGAGAGCCACCGGGCCGACATGGCGATGGCCTTCTCCAAGGGCATGATGGACCGAGGTCACCCGGTCGTCCTCTGGCTCAATGACAAGGGGGTGCTGATCGCATCGCAAAAGAACGCCGAGAAATTCAAGGCTCAACAGGAAACTGTGGCCACGCTGCTGAAAGACGGTGCGACGGTGATCGTCTGCCCGATGTGCATGGCACACTATGACGTCGAGGAAGCAGACCTGATCGAGGGTGCGCAGGTCGGCAATCCGGACCTCACCGAAAGTTTCCTGTTCAAGGACGGCACCCAGACTCTCACCTGGTAGATGTCAAGCATTTGCTCCCCCAGGGGTAAAAGCAACGGCCATCGCCACCGGCGATCTCAACCGCTGGCGGCGATGATCGCGGCAACCACGAGGGCGAGGATGAGGGCGAGAATGACGGCGGCGGTGATCTTGATCCAGCTGTAGGGGCGTTCGCCCTCGACGGCGCCGGTGCGGGCGTTGACGCATAGCCGATAGCTCTTCCCACTGAAGAGGAAGGCACCGAGCCAGCACGGTAGCAGGATGTGCTTGAAAGTCCGGCTGAAATGCCGGACGTCCATACGCTCGATCTGCTGCATGTCACCGCCGATGGCGAGGCGGACATCCGCCGCGATGCGCGCCTGCATCTTGGCCGATGCCGCCGCGAACCCCTCCTCCAATCCGATCTGATACGCTTCGGCCTGAAACCCGGCGATGAACTGCGGGGTATAGGGCTTGAGGTCAGCAAGATCCCAGGGCTCAAGACGATCGGTGATCCAGTTCGGCAACGACCGGCTGGCGAGCACCAGCACGTCGTCGAAGTGCCGACTGACCTCCCCGCTCACTGATCGCCAGCGCACCTTTTGCACCATCTGGGTTTGGGTCACCATCCGGCCGTTGACGTTGGTACGGACCTGGACCGGCACCATGTAGAAATCGCCGCGACGGCCGCGATAGCGGGTCCGCGTGCCACTGTCGAAGGTCCAGTACGGCAGGTAGACGCCGACAAGCCGCCCCTCATCCCGAGCGTACGTTTTCAACCGGTTTGGCGCGAACCACAGCCCCTTGAGCCATCGCCGTACCCGCTCCCGTGCCTCGCGATCGCTGATCGTGAACGGCAGCAACGCGGCCGGCTTCAGGTGCCGGTTGAGGCCGGTGTCGGTGACAATGGAATGCCCGCAGAAGGGACAGGAGCCCGCATGACGGGCGGAATCGAAGCTGAATTCCGCGGCACAGCTGTCGCATTTGACTGTGTGCGTCTCTTCCACCGGCGTCGTGACGATGCCTTCGTCGAGTGCGCTGTCCAGAGACTGCTCGACGATTTCAACGGCAGGGGCCGTGATCCGGTTGGAATGACCGCACCAGGCACACGCGAGTTCCTCGGTGCCCGGAGCGTAAGCGAGCACGGCGCCGCACTGATCGCACGCAAGTTGAGCCTCGCGACCCGCCTCCGGTACGGCGTTTGGGATCCGCTCGGCCGCCGCGTCCGCAGGATGTGGCCCCCACGGTCCCCGTTTCAACGGCGTCAAGGGCTCAACCGTTCAAGCAGACGGCATCAGCGGGGCGGCAACGGAGGTGGCGCAACCCCAAACAACGGCGCCAGATCCTTGACCGCTCGGGCCTCCTCCCAGCCCGTCATCCCCTCCGACCAAACCAGCGACGTCGGCGTCAACCGTCCCTCCCGCTGCTGTTCGCGCAGGGCGGCCATTGCGAACGGCCCCTCCGGCTGACCGTCGCGCGCGACATAAAAGGCGCGTGTGCCCGGAACCGGTGGCGGCGACACAGCAGCCGGCACCGGCCTTCCCGAGCCAGGATCCGGGCCGCCCAGGCCCTCGGCAAAGTGCCTTGCCATTGCCATGCCCAGGCCGAGCCCGATGCCGGCCCCCGCCCCGCCATCCGCAGGATTGGCCGCCGCGGCACGCATCGCTTCGGCTGCCTGGAACTGGGTGTAGCGCCGCAGATCTCCGATGACGCCCATCGCGCTGCGCCGGTCCATCGCCTGTTCGACCTCAACCGGCAGCGATACGTTCTCGACCAGCAGCCTTGTCAACGCCAAGCCGTAGTTGGCAAACTCCGGCGCGATGCGGCCATGCACGAAATGGCCAAGCTGATCATAGTTGGCCGCCAGATCCATCACCGGTATGCCGGAACTGGCCAACACAGTGGCAAACCGTGCGACGATCAGATTGCGCAACTGGTCGGTAATCTGGTCGGTGGTGAAGTGGCTATCGGTGCCGACCATCTCCTTCAACAACAGCGCCGGATCGGACACTCGGATCTCGTACGTGCCGAATGCCCGAAGGCGCACGGGCCCAAATTCCGGATCACGCAGAATGACCGGATTGCGCGTTCCCCATTTCAGATCCGGGAACCGGCGCATGTTGAAGAAATAGACCTCGGCCTTGAAGGGGCTCTGGAAACCATGCTGCCAGTTCTGCAGGGTCGAGAGAATCGGAAGATTGGCGGTCTTCAGCTCGAACATTCCCGGCGTGAACACATCGGCGATCTCGCCTTCGTTGACAAACACGGCTGCTTGGCCTTCCCGCACCGTCAGCTTGGCGCCGAACTTGATCTCGTTGTTGTAGCGCTCGAACCGCCAG
>CAZFBS010000050.1:0-1829 GCA_964517265.1 uncultured Rhodospirillaceae bacterium
TCCAACAAAAACCCCAGCGACGTCATAAAGTTCAGAGGCTAACAGACCCTAGGCTGTGTGAACAAATTTGATCAAGATAACGCCTGCGGACAGATGAATGAAGGACAGGAAATTCCTTGCGGTCTTCTCGCAGCGCCGGGCGATGCGTTTAAAACGCTTGACGCCTTGGGGCGTCCATTTCGTGCGGAGTTTGCCGACGGCCTGCTCGATACGAGCGCGAGCCTTGTAAAGGGTTTTCGGGAAGAAGGCGGGCTTGGCCTTGGCATTTGCCTTGTAAGGAATGACCGGCGCGATGCCGCGTTACGTGCGGCTCTACAGTTAGAGCGTTTTACGGTTGCTTAGGCTCACGGGTTGTGACAGAGGGACTGGCAGTTGAGCAGCAGAGGCGATGATGGTGGCACCCTTACTTCAGGATTTGCGCAAGCGGCTGGTTCGGGCGGTTGAGGAAGGCATCTCGGTGCGGGAAGCTGCGGCTCGCTTTGAGGTCAGCGCGTCGGCGGCGATCAAGCTGATCCGCCAGATATTGATGATGCAGGTTCTCCTTGTGCCCGTTATCGCGGCGGTTTTGATCGGCGCTCCTTGCACCGAGGCGTTCGGCGCGCACTCCGCTCCCTACGATGCGGGCATTCCTAAGGATGACAGTGGGAACGAGCGCCAGAACGGCAGCAAATTTCCAGCCGCGTCTGCCTCCACCATTGCCCAGGCCGAAAATCTCCAGGAATGGCGCCTTCAACCACAAAAGAATGTTGCTTCAACTGAGACTGTCGTGGGTCCGCCTATTCGGGAGGCCGCGCAAGAAGACCTTGTTGGAATGGAGGAAGAGCAAAAGGCTGGCTGGTTGGAGAGTCAGATCCAGCGGTTCCGAACGTTTCCTCACGTCGACCGCGCCTATCGCTTTATTCAAACCGGCGAGCTTGAGCAGGCACGAAGAGAACTGGAAGAGGGTCTGAGGATCAATCCGACCGACAGGCAAATTCATCTTGCTTACGTCTCTGTGCTTTACAGGCTTGGGGAGTATAGGGAAGTTATTCGCAACACAGAAAGACCTACTGCGCGAGATCACCAAGCAGCACTCCTGCTTTACCGCGGACTTGCGCGCGACCAACTCGGTGAGGTATCCGCCGCCAGAGCGGATTTCCTGGCCGCTGCCGATCTGGAGGCTGTCAGCGGCGAGGACCGCTTGTTCGCGCTAAGGATGGCGGCGGATCTTGGTCTTCGAGAACAGGACTATGAGGCGGCTTTACAAGTCTTGGCTCGTTTGGAAGAAGTGCAGCGGGACAGTGCCCTCCTGTTGCGCCAGGGTTTGGCGCTCGATCGGCTCGGCCGTGCCGACGCAGCGGAAACCGCTCATCGTCAGGCCGTCGAATTGGCGAAGACCGATGAGGAGCGCGTCCAAGCGCTCCAGGCGCTCGGATACACGCTCGCCCAGCGTGGCAATCTGGAGGAGGCACAGGCGGTATATGAGGAGGCAAGGCGCATAAATCCTGAAAACCCGGCACTGTCGCGGGCATTGGCGAATGTCGCCTACGTCCACGGCGATTACGCGGAAGCGATCAATCTCATGAGGGAGGTGGTGGCAACCGGCACCGCAATCGCACCGGATTACGAATTCCTAGGCAACCTGTTCTATGAATCGGCCCACTACGGTGATGCGCTTGATCAGTATCAACGCTTTCTCCAGTCCGCCACTTCGGATCAGCAGCGTTACCGCGCTTACCTCTCACTCGGCTACACGTCCCAGGCTCTACAACAGCACGAGCAGGCGGCAGAGGCGTTTCGCGCCGCTGTCGAGGTGCGAGCGGACGCCCAGACGCTTCTGGCGTTGGCCC
>CAZFBS010000050.1:1929-18916 GCA_964517265.1 uncultured Rhodospirillaceae bacterium
GAGCGGACGCCCAGGCACTTCTGGCGTTGGCCCAGGCCCTGGAGAACGCTGGCCGAGAGGAGGAGGTCATTGAAAGCCTTGAGCGTGCGATAGAAGTGCAACCGAGTCCGGAAATCCATGCACGCCTCGCGCTGCTTCTGGCCGAACGAGGCAAGGATGAACGCGCTGCATTTCATGTGCGGCAGGCCATGCTTGAGGAGGGTCCTGGTGATCAACTAGGCAATCTGTTCCGGCAACTCGGCTATGCCTACGCGGCGCGAAATCAGCATGATGAAGCGCGTCAAGCCTTCCAGCAGGCAATAAAGCGCGATTCAGATGATCCTGCGGGTCTGCTCAGGGCGTTGGGTAATGTATCGCTCGGGCTCAACGATTACGATGGAGCGATGCGATATTTCGGGCAGAGTCTCGACATTGAAAATAACGCGGAGACGCTCAAGGGTCTAGCTACCGCTTATATTGGTGCTGATCGCCCTGAAGATGCGGTTGTTGCCTACAACCGTCTTGTTCAAAGGAGAGACATATCCGCTTCGGACCGAGCATTCGCTTTGACAAGCCTTGGTTTTCTCTATCGCAGCAGGGGTGATGAGGAGAAGGCCGTCGACGCCTTTGAACAGGCTGCTGCGTCCGGAGGTGAAAAACGAGAGGCTCGTGTCAATCTCGGACTGTCACTCGCTGCGCTGGAGCGTTGGGAGGATGCGCTTGCTCAGTTTGAGCGGGCTGCCGAGTTGGAACCCAGTGCACAGATTTATCTCCACATCGGCCGCGTGTACCGGGAGTTGAACCAACCGGCGCGGGCGAGCGATAACCTAGAACGGGCTTTATCCAAGCGAGACGACCTATCGGTACCGGAACAGCAGGAACTTTTGAACGAGTTGACGCTCTCGTACGCCATGAACGAGCAATATGATCGCGCTGCGGACGTATTGAAAGGCGTCCTGGCGAAGCAGTATGAAGCACAGACCGCACTGCGGCTGGCACAAATGCAACGGCTAGCGGGCGTTCCAGACCAAGCTCTGCAGACCTTGGAGTCCATTCCTCCCTTTACACTTCCAGTCAGCTTGCAGAGTGCCTACTACACGGAACTTGCCCAGCTCTATGCCGAGGCCGAAGAATTCGAACCCGCTGTGGAAGCCGCGAAGCAGGCCCTGCAATTAGTGCCTTCGGCCCCACAGGCGTACTCCCTTGGCATCTACTATCAGCGGATGAACAGGCCACAGGATGCTCTACCGCATCTTCAGGCGGCCGCCGAAAGCGACCCCCAAAACGAACTGTATCAAATGAGCTTGGGCTTTGCATATGATCAGGCAAAAATGGAACAAGAGGCCCTTCAGGTCTTTGAAGACGTAGTTGCGCGAAATCCAGATAACATTGCCGCCCAACAGCAGTTGGCCTATTTTCATGTTCGGAGGGGTGACGTTGACCAAGCGGAGGAACGTTTCAAGCGTGGAATAGACCTCAAGCTTATGGAGGAAGCCAAATCAGAAGAAGAACTCGCGCAAAAGGAACGAGATATTTATGCGATGCGGCAAGAAGTTCGATCTCTGCGACGGACGATTGAATTCGCTGCGTATCAAACGTATGCCACGGACAATCGGGAGGTCAGTGTTACACCGGGTGGAGCCATAGGCGGTATCATTCCGTCCCAGGGAGGTATTTCCTTTGCTTACCGTCCGCCGGAAATCGGTCTCGTTGACGGCCGTGTGTTCCAGGTATTCTCGCGTCTGCTTTGGACCAACGAACTGAACTCTCTCAAGCCGGATTTTGATTCTGCTACCGCCGGTGTCGGCGTGCTGTATAAACCATTCAGTGCTCACAATTTCTACGTGAGTGGAGAGCGTTTGTTTGGGGTCGGGAGCAATGCGCAAAATGATTGGCTGCTCCGGGCGACCTATGGTTGGCAGCCGGTTTATGATATAAAGTATAACCAGCGATTTTGGAATTACTCTCTTGCGTATGGTGACCTTGGGTATTTCATTAGGGACGAAGGAACTGTTGCATTTTATGGAGAATTGCGGCAGGGAATAAGTTTTAACTTTAATAACAGTTTCGTTGTGACGCCACACCTTGCATTGGATGGCCGTGTACAATCACCCGATCCAGGTGATATTTCTTATTTACAAGGGGGTATCGGTGTATCATTTTCGTACTTTTTTAACCAGTCTAAGTACCAGGCTCCACGATCTAGTTTAGAGTTGACGTTTCAATATAAAGAGGAGCTGATCAATTTTGGCGGTGGTTTCATTAGCACATTGATCTTTAGATTCTGACATGTGGGAGTCAGACCGCCAGACTTTTATCAAGATTGTAAACCAAGATGATTGGTGCTCGTCGGAGGATCGTCGGTGAACCGGTTTTGGAGGGGTTGTTTTGGCATTTTCGCTTCGAAATGTTGTGCGATGGTCCTTTTTTGTATGTTTGTGGTCTTCGCGCGTTCCCAAGCCGGCACCTTCTTCACGCCTGAAATGCGTCTCGACGGGACGTTTCTCCAGCTCAGGGCCGAACACAAACAGTGGCGCTCCGAAGATTGGGATCAGTTGTTTGCTTACTTTCATGCCGTTGAAATCAACACCCTAATTATACAATGGACCGTGCACGACGAAGTATCTTTTGCGGTTCCGGATAGTTCTGGAGAGCCGGGCCGCTCAACCCTCGACATGCTCCTGGAGCAGGCTGATCAAAACAGAGTGCGGGTTTTAGTGGGTTTGGTTGCGGACTCGGATTTCTGGAGGCGCATTGAGCAGCCTCCCGAGAGCCTACGCCACTACCTCGACGACCTTCACAAGCGGAATCTGGATCTCGCCGTACAACTGTTGCCAGTAGTGCGCGAACGGGCATCTTTCCGAGGTTGGTATATTCCTGAGGAAATTGACGATGTGAACTGGGTGGGAGCAGAAGCCCGTGAAATTCTTTTCGAGCATATGCGCAAATTAAGCAGCGGGTTAAAGAAATCGGCCCCTGACAAGGATATTGCATTATCCGGGTTCAGTAACGGTAACCTAAGTCCTGCATCCCTGCAGGAGTTTTGGACGGCATTGGTTGAAGAAGCAGATGTAGACATCGTTATGTTTCAGGATGGTATTGGGGTTCATAAGCTGTCACTGGAAATATTACCATCCTACCTAGGGGCCCTTCGTGAAGGGCTGGATGGAATAGGTCGAAAACTATATGTCATTATTGAGGTATTTCGGAGTACCGACACAACAAAATACAGCGAGGATCAATTCCAAGCTGTTCCGGCAGCCTTCGAGGATATTCAACAGCAATTGAAAATAGCAGGTCCTTATGCGGAAACGTTGGTTGCATTCAGCGTTCCTGAGTACATGACTCCGTTTGGCGGGGTAGCGGCCGCACGACTTTTTGAACGTTACAAGCAAGCGATTGCAAATCCCAATTGAGTTTTTGGCCGGTAGTTGTTGGCGCAATTGGTTGAGCGGATGATTCACTTGGAACGTTGGTCTGGGTATCCGGAGAGGTTGCCAACGAAGCGTTACGCTGACAGCCTGGACGTGAGTCAACCTGTTCATCACTTGCCCCGACCCAAGTTTGCGGTCTGCAGGCACATTCGGGCTGATCGGGCGCGGAATAGATCTTGTATCCATTGCACGATTTGCGCTGTGGCGGCCGTTTTGGCGCGAAAACCTGTGGACACAGAAAGAAAGCTCATCAATTCAACCTTCTGCCATCCGCACCACCACCCGAAACGGCCAAGGCATGCTTGCTGACCGCAAACTCGAGAGCGGGAAGCGGGCTTCCCGCCTCGGGCGCTGGACATTATGGTCGTCAGTGTCTTCAGCGCTGCCGTTGCGCCTACGGCGACCGGGGACGCGGCGTATCCGCCGGTCGGGAGGGGGAAACAACTTGATGCCCTGCAACCAATGATTCTGCGAAAGCAACAGCCTTGGATCTCCTGCTGACCGCGTGGTGGCTGCCTGTCGTCGTGGCGCCGTTCGTCGGCAGCTTCCTCGGCGTTCTGATCCTCCGCCTGCCGCGCCAGGAAAGCGTGATCTGGGACCGGTCCCGCTGTCCCCATTGCCGGCAGCAGCTCCGGCCCATAGACCTTGTCCCACTCTTGAGTTGGCTTGCCACCTGCGGACGTTGCCGAACCTGCTCCGCCCGGCTGGGCGTGTTCTATCCGGGCATCGAGATCGCCGCGACGGGCGTCGCGCTGTGGTCGGCGGTGATCGTTCCGGCCGGCGGCATGTTGTGGGCGACGTGCGTTCTGGGGTGGACCCTGCTCGCCCTCGCAGCCATCGACTGGCAGCACCTGATCCTGCCGGATCTTTTGACCCTTCCCCTTCTTGCGTTGGGAATGGCCATCGCCGGCCTGCACGATGGCACCGCTCTCGTCGATCATGGGATCGGCGCCGCCGCCGGCGTGTCCTTATTTCTCGGTCTTGCGATCTTCTATCGTTGCATCCGCGGACGTGAAGGTCTGGGTGCGGGAGACGCCAACCTGCTCGGCGCGGCCGGCGCCTGGGTTTCGTGGATCGGATTGCCGGGCGTCGTTCTGTGGGCCGCAGCGGCGGCGCTTGGCGCAGTGCTGGTGAAACTGGCGAGCGGAGGGCGGGTGACGGCAACCGAACAGATCCCGTTCGGGACCTTCTTGTGCCTAGGGACGTGGCTGGTATGGCTTTATGGGCCGGTTCTTCTCGTCTGGCCCGGGTGAGGGATCCCGCCGCTTCGCCAATGGTGATACGCTTCCAGTACAGATCATTCACGCGCTCAACCATGTGCTGACTTTTGCCAGGTTCGGATGGACGCAACGCATACGACCGTTGATATGGTGCCAGACGTCGAGGGAGAGGTTTGCCGGTTTCTGATCGAACGCGGCAAGCTGGACCCGGCGGGCGTGGAGAGGGCGCGTCGGGTTAAGAGGGATGGCAGCGGCGACCGGCTCTTTACCCTGCTGATCAAGCTGGGGATGGTCGTCGAACGGGATGTTGCGACTGCTCTTGCCGAGGTCCTCGATCTGCCTTTGGCCTCCGCAGCCGAGTATCCCGAGGAGCCGATCCTGGAAGGGCTTCTCAGCGGCAAGTTCCTGAAAGCGACGCGTGTGTTGCCTTTGGCTGAGACCGCAACGGCCATCGATCTCGCCATGGCCGATCCCTTGGACGATTTCGGGGCGCAGGCGGTGGCGCTCGCGACCGGCAAGTCGGTGCAGCGGCGGGTCGCTGTCCCGGCCGAGTTGGAGAGCGCCCTGGAGCGACTTTATGATCGTGCCGGCGCGGCCATGGTCGACGAAGAGGGCGTTATCGAGGCGACCGAGGAAGACGCGCAGCGCCTGAAGGACATGGCCAGTGAAGCGCCGGTCATTCGTCTCGTCAATCTCTTCATCACGCGCGCGGTGGAGGCGAGAGCCTCGGACATCCACATCGAGCCGTTCGAGAACAAGCTTCGCGTCCGCTTTCGCATCGACGGCGTGCTGCGTGACATCGAGCCGCCGCCAAGCCAATTGAAGGCGGCTATCGTCTCTCGCGTCAAGATCCTGGCCAAGCTCAATATCGCCGAGCGGCGGTTGCCGCAGGACGGGCGCATCAAGCTCGCCATCCGCGGTAAGGAAGTCGACTTCCGCGTTTCGACGCTGCCGACCATGCACGGCGAAAGCGTGGTCCTGCGGATCCTTGACAAGGGAGACCAGAGCTTTGATTTCGCCGCTCTCGGCTTTGATGATCTGACCTTCAAGGCCTACATCGCGGTCATCGAGCAGCCGAACGGCATCCTGCTCGTGACTGGCCCGACCGGCAGCGGCAAGACGACCACGCTTTATGCGTCTCTCCTGCGGTTAAATACGCCAGAAAAGAAGATTCTGACCGTCGAGGACCCGGTCGAATATCAGCTCGAGGGCGTCAATCAGATCCAGGTCAAGCCCCAGATCGGCTTGACCTTTGCCAACGCTCTTCGCTCGATCCTGCGCCAGGACCCGGACATCGTCATGATCGGGGAGATCCGCGATATCGAGACGGCGGAGATCGCCGCCCAGGCCGCCCTCACCGGCCACCTCGTGCTATCGACCCTGCACACGAATTCCGCCGCGGCGAGCGTCACGCGGCTGATCGACATGGGCCTTGAGGATTATCTGATCGCGTCCACAGTTATTGGTATCACCGCCCAGCGCCTCGTGCGCCGGCTTTGCCCGGCATGCCGGGAGCTGCATCCCTCGCTGCCCGAGCTTGCCGAGCAACTCGATCTTGCGAGGTTTGCCGGAGACGGCGAGGTTGCCCTGTTCCGCGCCGTCGGATGCGAGGCGTGTAACATGACAGGGTATCGCGGGCGGAGCGGCATCGCCGAGCTGCTGATCATGACGGAGGATCTGCGCAGGCTGACCTTGCGACGGGCCGGCGCGCACAAAATACACCGAGCTGCAGTGGAATCCGGAATGCGACCCTTGTATCATAATGGCATTCTGAAAGCACTGCAGGGTGTGACGTCCCTTGAGGAGGTCCTGCGGGTCACCCGGGAAAGCTGATCATGCCAACGTTCCGCTACAAGGCGGTAATTGAGCCAGGAGAAATCGTTGAGGGATTTCTTGACGGGGCCGATCAGCAGTCGGTGATCGAGCAGCTTCGTCTCAAAGGCTATTTTCCGATCCGCGTCGATGCTGTTGAACGCGCATCACTCTCGAGCTGGGTTTTTCGCGAGCTGTCGCCAAAGCGTCGAATCCGGCGGCAGGAAACCGCCGACATTCTGCGCGAGCTGGCCACCTTGTTGCAGGCCGGCCTGACCTTGGATCAGGCGCTCGACACCGCGATCCGGTTTTCCCAGCGTCCCGCGGTGGGCGCGTTGCTGAAGGGGGTGGTCGTCAGAGTACGGGCCGGCAACGCCCTCTCGCAAGCATTCGCCGCGGAAGAACCGGCATTCGACCGCTTCTGCCTTGGCATGATGCGCGCCGGCGAGGCCGGAGGTTCGCTGGACGTGGTTCTCGCCAAGGCCGCGGAGTACCTGGAGCGATCGCTCAAATCGCGGCAGAATCTCCATTCCGCGTTGATCTACCCGGCGGTGCTGCTGGTCACGTCGTTGATCGCCGTTGCCGTCGTCGTCACGGTGGTCGTTCCCAGCTTCAGGGATGTGTTCGATCAAGCCGGCTACGAATTGCCGATGGTCACCGAGATCGTTCTTGCCACTGGCAACACCGCGCAGCGCTTCTGGTGGGTTCCTCTCGTTCTGGTGGCGCTCGCCCTACTTGCCGTCAAACAGATTCGCAGCAATCCCGTCGGCCGGCGAGAGTGGGATCGGCGGCTTCTGAGCATTCCGCTGGTTGGCTCGCTGATGGCCAAGGTCGAAAGTGCCCGCATGAGCTATACGCTCGGCATGCTGCTATCGAACGGCGTTCCGCTGCTCTCGTCCCTGGCCATCGTCAAGGAGACGCTGAGCAATGCCGCCATGGTTCATGCCTTTGACCATCTCCAGGAACGCGTCAAGGAAGGGAAAAGCTTGGCGGCGCCGCTTGCCGATACTGGGCTGTTCCCGAGTCTCGCCACCCATCTTCTCCGGATCGGCGAAGAAAACGGCCGGCTCGAGGACATGCTGTTCCGGATTGCCGATACCTACGAACAGGATTTTCAGCGCACGGTTCAACGATTTCTGTCATTGCTGGTTCCTGCTCTGACCTTGTTCATGGCCATTATCATCGCCGGCATCATCATGGCGATCCTTGTGCCGATGTTGAGCATCCAGGAACTGGCCCTTTAGAAACCCTTTGGACGAAGGAGAGGTCTGCTCGAAATGGTGAAGTGGATGCGCGCCGCCTACAAGCGGCGCACCGCGAGGGGACAACGCCCGCCTGCCCGTGAAGCGGGATTCACGCTTCTCGAAGTCCTGGTCGTGCTGGTCATTCTCGGCCTTATTGCCGCTGTCTTCGCCGGTCCGCGCATATTCCAGTATCTCGGCACGGCGAAAACCGAGGCGGCGAAGATTCAAATCGAGCGAATCGGGGCGGCGCTCGATCTTTATCGTTTGGAGGTAGGCCGTTATCCGTCGGACAGCGAGGGCCTCGAGGCGCTGGTCGTCGAGCCGCCGGGGGTGCCGACATGGAACGGGCCCTACTTGAACAGGAGAGAAGCGCTGCTCGATCCTTGGGGGCGGCCCTTTAACTATCGCTCGCCCGGGGAGCATGGCGAATACGATATTTACTCCCTGGGAGCCGATAACACCGAAGGGGGGGAGGGTGAAAACCGCGATGTCACGAGCTGGTAGACAATTCAAGAGCCGATCATGGTGAAGTGCGGATCATGGCGTCCCGGGGTTTTACCCTTTTCGAGGTTCTTGTTGTTGTCGCATTGATGGCGATCATCGCAAGTCTCACCGCGCCCATGGTTGTGCGGGCGATAAGCGGGGCGGAAGCCCAGGTATCGGCCCGGCACGTCGCGGCGATGTTGCGCAAGAGTCGCGCGCAAGCGATCGTCGAGAATCGTGACCTCATCGTGCACGTCGATGTCGACGATCGCAGCATTCGGCTCGGCGAGGAGCCGGCCGAGATCTTGCCTCGCAACGTCAATCTGCGCGTCTACTCCGCGCGCAGCGAACAGCAGGACGAGACAACGGCCGGGATCCGCTTTTTCCCCGATGGCAGTTCCACCGGCGGTGAGATCATCTTGCAGGATGCCAAGGCGACCTATCATGTTCAAATCGAATGGCTCAGCGGTCAAGTGGCGATTGTCGAGGGGCCGGCGAACTGACGCTCCCGGTGGATTCACCCTGCTGGAAGTGGTGGTTGCCCTCGCCTGTGCGGCGCTCATTCTCGGCGCCATCCTGCGCATCTTTTCGCTCGGCATGCGCACGGCCGACAGCGCCGAAAAGCGCGCCCATGGCGCCATGCTTGCGCAAAGCGTGCTTGCGGAGATTGCCGCGGGCACATCTCTGACGCCGGGCGAGGCGTCCGGCGTATTCCAGGATGGTTTTCGCTGGTCCTACCGGATCCGTTCCTACGAAGACGACGGCAGCGAGCCGGCGGGAGAAGAGGAGGCGCAGGCGCTCCGCCTCTACCGGGTTGATGTTGCCGTCAGTTGGGGTCGACAAGACGATCCGGCCGGCCAGGTCACCTTGACGACGGTGCGCCTGAGCGAGGCGGACGACGGTTCAGCAGTGGAGCCAGTGCTTTGAGAATCCGGTGCCACCGCCGATCTTCGGGGTTTACTTTGCTGGAGGTGCTGGTCGCCATGACCCTTTTGGGCCTCATCGCTGCGCTCATTTCCGGAGGCTTGCGCTTCGGGACGCGGGTCTGGCACCGCGGGGAGGATCAGTTGCAAGCGCTCGCCGCAATTCAAAGCGCTCATGGTTTGATGCGGCGTCAGCTCATCCAGGCCGTGCCCATCATCGCGCCCGACGACCCCGAAGGGTTCATCATGTTCGACGGGATGCCGACCTACATGCGGTTTGTCGCCACCGCGCCGGCGGATGTCATGGTTGGCGGCGATTACGATATCACTCTTGGCCTGTCCTATGATGAAAAGCGCGCGCAACATTTTGTCATGTCGTGGCGGCTTCTCGATGAATCTTGGGACGAACTTGCCGAACATAAGATAGAGCAGGTCCTGCTGGTGCGCGATGTCGCCGAGGTGTCGTTTGCCTTCTTTGGCGCCGAAGACGAAGGCGAGACGCCGGAATGGCACGAGATGTGGGTGGAGCGCACGACGCTGCCTCGCCTTATCCGGATCATGGTATACTTTCATGATGAAGACCCGCGGCTGTGGCCGGCATTGGTGGTTGCGCCGGTGGTAAGGCTGCCGGCCGACTGAATTATTGGGATAGCGAACAATGAGACAGCTCAGCCTGTCCATCAAGCCGGCAACTTCGGCTTTTCTTTTCTGGTGGCTCTCTGAGCTTGCCGCCGTGGTGCCGCCCGGTCTTCTTCACCGGTTTCGTTTCCGGCGCGAGCGCATTGTGATTGTGGTCTCCAGCTCGAACCTCATCATCCGCCGCTGGGGCGTCGATGGGATGAGTGAAATCGGGCAGGTTGCCTTGCGCGGCTTCGATGAAGGCGAACAGCGGGCGCGCGTCCAGGACATGCTAGCCCAGGCCGGCGTTCGAGGCAAACCGGCAACGGTCCTGTTGTCTGCCGATCAGGCGTTGCGCAAGACGCTGAACCTGCCGGCGGCAGCGGAGGAAAACCTCGACGAGGTGCTTCGCTTCGAGATGGATCGGCAGACGCCGTTCCGAGCGGAGGATGTCTACTTCGACTGCCGGGTGCGCGCCCGCCACAGTGCGCTGAAGCGCATCGATGTGGATTTCGTGGTGGTGCCCCGTGCCGTCGTTGATCCGATCATCGACCATTGCAGCCGCCTCGGATTTGCGCCGAGCGTCATCGGCGTCGCCGCGGATGAGCGGGAAGATCCGAACACCTTCAATCTGCTGCCGAGAAGTCGGTCCGCCGCGAGTGGACGCTGGAGCCGGCGCCTTGCTTTTGTCCTCAGTCTGGCGGCGCTTGCGCTGCTCGCTGCCACGGTTTTTGTGCCCTTGGAGCAGCAGCGTTCCCTCGCCACCGATCTCGCTGCGGAAGCGGAGGCGGCACGGAGTGAGGCCGAGGCTACCCGCCAGCTTCGCGAGCAGATCGACCAGGCGATCGAACAGGGACGGCTGATCGTGCTGAAGAAAATGGAGCGTCCCTCGGTCGTCCATGTCCTCGACGAGATCACCCGTCTGCTCGGCGATGATACCTGGCTGATCCGTTTGCGCTTCTTCGGCGACGAAGTGCAGATTTTTGGCTATTCTGGCGCGGCGTCCATGCTGATCAGCACGATCGAAGAGTCCCCGCTGTTCCGGGACGCCGAGTTTCGCGCGCCGATCACGCGCGACCCTGGGGTCGAGGCCGAGCGCTTCCACGTCGGCTTTCACCTCGCCCCGCCGTCGCCGCACCTTGCCGGCGCGATCAACTTCGGAGAGCAGGGCCTCGAACGATGAACCGATTTTCTCCATTCACTCGCCGCTTTTTGGCGCTCGCTCTCCTGCTGGCGGTGGTTTACCTGCCCTATGCGCTGGTGGTGGCGCCGATCCTCGCGGCGTACGCCGGCACGCGGGCAGAAATCGACGAGTATCGCGACCTCATCCAACGATATCGCACGATTGCCGCCAATCGGGGTGATCTGGAAGAGGAACTGGCGACGGCTCAGCGCAATGTGTTCCCTTCGCAATACTACCTGCTCGGCGAGAATCCCGCCCTGGTCGCCGCCTCGCTGCAGAACCAGATCAAGACGTTCATCGAAAACACCGGCGGCAAGCTGCTGAGCACGCAGATCCTGCCGTCTCAAGTTGAGCAGGGATCCACGCGTGTCGCCGTCCGTGTGCGCATGACCGGAAGCATCGAGTCGGTGTACAAGGCCCTCTACGCCATCGAGTCGAACCGTCCGGCGCTGTTCATCGAGACGGTTGACCTCAATGCCCGGCAGATACGCATAAGGGGCCAACAGGACACGGAGCAATCGGAATTGACGGCGGGGTACGATGTGTACGGAAATCTGCAGCCGAGGTGATTTCAGTCCATGACAAGCACGGCTTTGCGTCTTTCCCTTGTTCTGCTGACCGGCGCCTGCGTCGCCTTCGCCGCCATCCTTGGGCTCCAGCTCGCAAGCGACAAGCCGAACCTCGATGGCGTCCTCTCAGCGCCGCCGAAAACCGTCCGCGACGAGGCGGTGATTGCTCCGGCCCGTTTCGCCATGCCGCCTTTGACCACCTTTGTCGAAATCGAGGAGCGGCCCCTGTTCTCCCGCTCGCGGCGGCCCCCCTTGACCTCGGAGGCCGTTGGCGAGAGCGCCGGCGCCCTGGTCCTCAACGGCGTCATTGTCACCGGGACGGGCAAGATCGCCCTGCTCGCCGCGCCGGCGGCGGAGCGGATGACGGCTTTGCGCGAGGGCGACACCCTCGCCGGCTGGACGCTGGTCGCCATCCATCCGGAGAAAGTCGTGATTCACAACAACGGCAGGGAGCAGGAACTCCAGATTGCCGACACCCTGAAAAGGATTGATTCGCCAGTCCGCCAGCGGGCGCAGCAGCTGCGGGCCGAGCAGGTTCGCGCGGAACTGGCGCGCCAGCAAGCGCTGCGTGCGCAGCAGCAGCGGATTGCCGAGAGAAATATGGCCGAGCCGGCGGCGGGCGGGAGCCCCGCCAGCCCTGTTCCGTCTTCGCAAGCGGCGCCGGAACAGCAACAAAATCAGGATGAAGAGCTTGAAAATCCTGATCAAGGGGCTGAGCCGGACCCGCCCGCCGGCGCCCAGCCGTAGGCCTTCGGGCAGCGGTTGCGCCGCGGCCGGCGGCCGCACTGCTGACGGATGCCGCTGCAACCTTCAATGTGTAGGTGTTGGCGATCGCCAAACTCATGCGTATGCTCTTTTCCCCATTGACGGAGGGGAATAGCGCATGAGGCGAGTGGTTGCCAAAATTTTGATCGCGTGCATCCTGGCGGTGCTGATCGCCGCTTGCACGAGACCCACCGCGCGCGATGTCGGCGCCGGCGCACCCCCCGTCGGCGCCACGGCGCCGGCGGCAAGCCCGCCGGCCCTTTTGGGACCGATATCCCAACACCCTCTTGGCCAGCCGGCCTCGCGCGCCCGCATTACCGGCGGCATCTATCCGGGAACCGAGCGTCTTATCGGCGAGACCCCTCCGGCGCGGCGCGCCGCTCCCCCGATCGCGACGACGCCGGACGGCGACGTCACCCTGAACTTCGTCGACGCCGATTTGCGGGAGGTGATCCGCGCGATCCTCGGTGATACGCTCGGCGCGACCTATGTCGTCGATCCCGCCGTGCAAGGCTCGGTCACCATGCAGACGAGCCGGCCGATGACCCCTGGCGCCCTTATCTCGACGCTGGAGCAGATCTTGAGCCTCAACGGCGCGGCGTTGGTGGCGGGCGACGGAATGTACCAGATCGTCCCCGCCGACCGCGCCCTCGTCGGGGGGGCCGGAGCCCATGTCGTGCGGCCTTCGGCGCAGACCTCTCCCGGCGCCGCGACGAGCATCGTTCCGCTTCGCTATGTCGCCGCCAACGAGATGCAGAAGATGCTGGAGCCCCTGGCGCCGGCGGGAACCATTCTCAACGTCGATCCGGTGCGCAACGTCATCGTCCTTGGCGGCAATCAGGCGACGCGCGCCAATCTTCTCGACGTCATCGCCATGTTCGACGTCGACTGGCTGCAAGGCACCTCGTTCGCCCTTTTCCCGGCCCAGTCGGCCGATCTTGAGTCCATGGTGGCGGAACTCGATGCGATCTTCGGCGATCCGGAGCAGGGGGGCGGAGTGGTCCGCTTCGTGCCGATCCCCCGCCTTAACGCCATCCTCGGCATCTCCCCCAATCGCGAATACCTGCGCCGCGCCGGCACCTGGGTCACCCGCCTCGACGCCGGCGAGGAGGAGGTGCAGCGCATCTTCGTCTACTTCGTCGAGAACGCCCGCGCCGTCGAGCTGGCGGAAATCCTCACCGAGATATTTTCTCCCGGCGAAGCGCCAACCATATCCCGGCCGGAGCTGGCGCCGGGGCTGCAACCGATCGAGATCAGCGGCGCGCAAGCGGAAACCGAGGGTGAAGGGGGGCAGCCGGTGCGCCGGCGCAACCCGAACGGGGAGGACATCCGCACCGGCGCGCAAGGGCCCATCCGCATCATCGCCGACGCCAGCCGCAACGCCCTCGTCGTCCTCGCGACGCCGCGCGATTACCGGCTCGTGCAAAGCGCCTTCAGCCGGCTCGACATCATCCCGCTGCAGGTCCTCATCGAGGCGACCATCGCCGAGGTCGTCCTGAACCAGGACCTGCGCTACGGCCTTGAATGGTTCTTCCGCAGCGGCAGCAGCACCTTCACCCTGAGCAGCCTCGTCGAGGGGGCGGTGGCGCCGATCTTCCCCGGGTTTTCCTATGTCCTGGCCACCGAAGACGTCCGCGTCGTCCTCAATGCGCTGGAGCAGGTGACGGATGTTCGGGTGATCTCCTCGCCGAGCCTTGCCGTTCTCGACAATCAGACCGCCCGCCTTGTCGTCGGCGATCAGGTGCCGATCCTCACACGCACCTCGCAGAGCGTCGACACCCCGGACGCGCCGGTCGTCAGCTCGATCGAATACCTCGATACCGGCGTGCAGTTGAACGTGACTCCGCGGGTCAACGCCGGCGGCCTCGTCACCCTGGAGATCGACCAAAACGTCAGTGACGTGACTCCGACAGTGACATCCGGCATCGACTCGCCGACCATCCAGCAGCGGCAGATCCAGAGCACCGTCGCGGTGCAGGATGGCCAGACCGTCGCGCTCGGCGGCCTGATCCGCGACCGCCAGGGGCTGACGACACGCGGCCTTCCCTACCTTGCTCGCATCCCGGTCATCGGCTTCCTGTTCGGGCAGCGCGGGCGAGTCGACGACCGCACCGAGCTGATCATCTTCATCACCCCCCGGGTCATTCGCAATCCCGCCGAAGCGGGGCGGATCACCGAGGAACTGCGCTCACGCCTGCGCGACGTTGCGCCGCTCGATGTCCGGATCCGCTGAGGCAAAGCCGCGTCTTGCGCGGTGGCGGCGCCGGGAGCGAGGCTTTGCCCTCGTCGCCGTGCTGTGGATGCTTGTGCTCCTCGCCTTTCTCGCATCGAGCTACAGCGCCGGCACCCTCACCGGCGCGCATCTCACCCGCAACCTGGAGCTCAGCGCCCGCGCCGAGGCGCTGGCCGACGCCGGGGTCCACCGCGCCCTTTGGGAACTTTTGCGCTTCGACGCGGATGCGGCGGTGCGCGCCGACGGCGCCGTCTACGAATGGACGTTTGCTGGCGGCGAGGTGCGCTTTGCGATGCGCGACGAGGCGGGAAAGGTGGACATCAATGCCGCCTCCCCGGAGCTTCTGGAGCGCCTGTTCGTCGCCGCCGGCATCGATGCGCCCTCGGTCCGCGCCCTCGCCGAGGCTGTATCCGCCTTCCGCGACGGCGGAGAGGAGGACCCTGGCCCCGGCGGCGGGCTGGCGCCCGGTCCTCTCGATCGGTTCGCAACGCAAGCGCAAGGGTTTCGCACCGTCGATGCGGTGCAACAGGTGCCCGGCATGAGCGCCGTCCAGTTCGCCCGCATCCGCCCGCTGATCACCGTCTATACCGGGATGACCGAGCCCGACGTGGCGGTCGCGCCCGCCGCCGTGCGCGCCGCGATGGCGGGAATGCCGGCGGGCTCGGCCGAGCCCGATCCTGCGTTCGCCGCGGCGTCGCCTGCCCCTGCGGCGGCGGGCGAGCCGGCGCGGGAAGCGGACGGTGACGGGCCGTTCCGCATCATCGCCGGCGAGGGGCTGGAGGGGCCGGGCGAGCCGCCGGGCGGTGCTGCGTTTCCGGCGGAGATCGTCGCCATTCATGCCGAGGCGCGGCTGCCTTCGGGCGCCGTCTTCGCCCGCGAGGCGATCGCCGACATCGGCTTCGTGGACGAGCCGGTGCGCTTCTACCTCTGGCGTCAGGCCCGCCGCCAGCTCTTCCCCGTCGAGCGCCCGGACCGCGGGCCTTGACCGCGCACAGCGTGGGGCGCCGCGGCGGCCCGCGCGGAGCAAAGAAAAACCGGGGTTCGGCGCTGCCGAACCGCGGACTTGTGGATTGCGCCAAGCGTGACCCGACTTCTGCAGTGGTCCTCGCTAACTTATTGAAATCATTACTCTTTTGCAACTTGCGGTAAGCTTTTTGATGCTAAATAGCCCTGTAAACCACAACCAAATGACCCAAGCCATTAATGAAACGAAGCTCTTTTTGGTTGATCAAGTTTTTTGCATCATATGGCACTCGTATTTCGAGTAAATGCTACAGTTTCAGATGGTTGCGGCTATTGACTGCAGAAGTTGGGCCTGAGCCAAAGCGTGAACAAAACGGCCAACTCACATGTTACGAATACTGGACAACTTGACTTGTTAGCGACACGGTGCAACATCTACACAACTTAACCTGCCTGACAAAATCGTTGTTGACATGTATAAGGTGGGGGCACGTTCAAGTACGCGAGCCCGTACTACACCTACGCTGAACTGGTGGGGCCCCCTGTGACCGCCGTATACGAGGGGAGGGCCAGGGACAACGTCCAACTCGTCGTCAGCCATGGCTGTCAGCCGTTCGAGACCGAGGGCGCGTGGTGCTCGCCCGGCTACTGGAGAAATGCTGCTGATGCCGCATGGGCATTGACGGGATACGCCAAGACCGACCTCTTCAACGACACCGTCGTACCCAGCTTCTACGACACGGCATTGGCTGCCAATCCAACCTTGATCCAGGTGTTGACCACACCGGGAGCCAATACGTTCGGCGCCGCAGGCGACCCCCTATGGGCTGAATGCCTTTAAAGCAACGGGCGTCTTCCTCACCGATCAGATTGAGGGTTATCACTGCGATCCAGATCCTATCGGACAGGAAAACGCCTGCCCGATCGATAACCACGGCAACTTCAAGGAATAGCAATAAGCAGCCAAGGGTGCTTGGGTTGCGCTCCAGCGCAGCCCAGCCTTCTTTCTCTTAACGTCACGCCCAACTTCTGCAGTCAATAGCCGCAACCATCTGAAACTGTAGCATTTACTCGAAATACGAGTGCCATATGATGCAAAAAACTTGATCAACCAAAAAGAGCTTCGTTTCATTAATGGCTTGGGTCATTTGGTTGTGGTTTACAGGGCTATTTAGCATCAAAAAGCTTACCGCAAGTTGCAAAAGAGTAATGATTTCAATAAGTTAGCGAGGACCACTGCAGAAGTCGGGTGAGGACATGTCCGGGGCCAAAGCGCGGTCGCGTGGAGCGGGATCACGCGGCGCTGGCTACGGGGTTTTCCTGCAGGACACCGTTGGCATCGTACCGGGCGATGCAGCGCGGGCCATGGAAGATTGCCAAGCAGCCATTTGGATAGCGGTGCACGCGCACCGTGGCGTTGACAAAGTGGGGGCGCCAGGGGCTCGGCGGGATCTGCAGCACCAGGCCCTCGTAGCGCACGGTGTTATCGCGTCCCACCACGCGCTCATGCTGATGCCCGACTTCCACGGGCAGTAGCGGCGGTAGTTTGAGACCCACCTTC
>CAZFBS010000051.1:0-9516 GCA_964517265.1 uncultured Rhodospirillaceae bacterium
GCCGCACCGCCCGCCGCGGCAGCGCCGGCAGCCGGCGGCGCGGCTCTCGTCGAAGGACCGCCGGGCGCTTCCGCGGCGCCAACACGCTGCTCGAGTTGCTGGACGCGCTTGACCAGATCGAGGATCGCGGCGTCGCGCTCCTCGAGTTTCTGGAGGAGATTTTGCACCGTCGCGTCATCGGCCGCCACCGCCGGCGTGCCGCTATCGAGCGCAAACGCCACTGCAGCAACGCCGGCAAGCAGGCATGCGCGCACCGATGCTCGTGGTTCCGCCTTCATAATCTTATTCCCCCTGAAATCCCTGGATCCGAGCTGTGATCTGATTTGATGTGATGGGAAAGGGCTCGTGCTGCCCCTAGCGGAACATTACGAAGTCCTCCGCCCGCGGCGCGAGCGCGTTGGGGCTCTCCTGCCCTGACCGCCCCGCGACAACGAAGCCGACGTGGCCGAACTCCGGATAATCAAGCCATTTTTCCTTGAAATTGTCGACCGTCATCGTCCGGTTGCCCCACGCCGGATCGGCCAGCAGCACCCGATTGCCAACGACTCCGCGAAAGACGACGAAGTGATTGTAGCCGTTGGTGTCGATTGGCACCATCACCGGCGCCTGGGCGATCAAGTCGTCCAGCGTCATCTTGCCGTAGCCGATTCCTTCATAACCGCGCGCATCGACATAGCGCTTGAGGTCGAGCAGCGAGAACCCCTGCCGGATCTGGACCAGCGCGGGATTGGTCACGTACTCTTCCCGGCCCATCAGCCCGATCGCGATCTCCCGCTCGCTCACCGGATCGCCATGCTGGTAATTGAGAATTGTCGCCAGCGCCGCCGCGCCACAACTGAGATCCCATTTTTGAACAACAACGCGATCCTCGCGCATCTCGAGCAGCGAGCGCACCGGAGCGGGCTGGGCAGCCGCCGATACTGGGCTAGCGGCCATCGCAACCGCGACCAGCAGAACGAACTGGGCGATCATGAAGCTGCGGTAACCTTTGCCTCTCATTCGTCCGAACACCCCATGCATGATCACAACCTCTACTTAATTGACCTTGTTACCCGTGCGACACGCTCATCGCAACTATAAAACCGCACGGAATACGTGAAGCGCCTCGGCATAGGGAACGTCGATTTGCGCCCCGCGCAACCGCGCAACGGCGCGAACCCCATCGAGGCTGCGGATCCCGGGAGGAGGCGCGCTCCGCGTCTTGTAAAGCGCGAGCGCTTCCAGCTTGGCGTTGATCTGCTCGCTGATATCGACAAAGACGCTGAACAGGGGTGCTGTTCCGAACGCGGCCCGGAGCGCCGTCTGCTCATAGCCCATCACCTGCGGGACGATCCAGCGACCGGATCGCCGGTCGCCGACACATGCCGCCATCAGAGCCGCCTGACAGATTCGCCGGTCGTCCTGATCCGGCCCCGCGGTCGGCACCAACAACAGATCCGGCCGAAAATCGTAGAGAATCGATTCGAACAGCTCACTGAGCTCGTAGCGAGGCACGGTGTCGAGCTTGTGCGTGAGGCCCTGATTGTCGAACAGGATCTTCCAGGAAAATCCAAGCAGTCGCGAGACCGCATGGATCTCCTCGATCTGCTCTTGATAGCTGGCGTTGCTACCCTCGTTGCGCATCCGCAGATCGTCGATCGCTGTAAACACGACACAACTCGCCGTGTCCGTGCTGGCGATCTTCGCCAGCAGTCCGCCGCAACCGATCACTTCATCTTCCGCATGCGAGGCAATGATGACGATCCGGCGCAACTGGCTCAGCGCGATCATGACAGGAGATCCTAGCGGCTTGAATTCTCCTTAGATGCGCCCGCTGACACTCCGGAATGCCGGTCGCGGGTGACGAAGAAGGGGGAAGCGGATGCTCCCCCCTTCGCTGGTGTCGATAATGCGAAACGAACCCTTACTTCTTGGCAACACTCGAAATGGAAGACGACTTCGCGGAGGCCGTTGCGCCACTCGCCGTGACGGCAGCATCCGTCTTCGTCTTCGTTGCCGCAACGACGTCGTATCCGGTCGCCGGACCTGATGCGTCAGCCTTGGCATCGGCGGATGCAGCGGCGTCGCTGCTCGGCGCCGGCGGCGCCGGCGGCGCGCAGCGGTTCTTGCACGTGTACTTCTTGTACTTGTTTCTCCAGTAACGCTTGTGGTCGTTCTTCTTGCCTGCCGCGGTAACGGTGTCCATCTGTGCGGCCGAGAGTTGCACCGGCGCTGCAACGTGAGCGGGTTCCGCAGCCTGCACGGCGCCGGCCAGCGCCAGAGCGGAAACGCCGGCGATCAGAGAGAGAAACTTGGCACTCATGTCGTACTCCTATCTAACTCGTTCTTCGGTTGGCGTGGATGCCGACCCCACCGTAGCCAATTCCGCCCTCCCAAGTTACTTGGACATATGCGTGATATCCTTTGGGATGATCTTCCAGTCCTCGCCCCATCCTTAAGGCGTATCCCGGAAGTAAATTTTTTCCATTGCAACAGGTGTAAGACGAGCCTCAATGAGAGCCAATAACGATTAACCCGACGGCGCTATTTAAAGAACCCAAACGAGTATTAAGCATCTTATGTTTATAGCCAAGCGGGTTAAGTAAAGAGCCCGCCGCAGTCCCATAGGTTCGTCCAGCGGACCTTATTAATGCTGCAACGGATGGCCATCGCAATCGGCCGGCAGGAATCAGAAAACGGGCCGCCCCCATCGTGGGAGCGGCCGTCATTCGACAATTCGCCGAACGCTTGGCGTCTCGGCCAGAAACTATTTCTTAGACGTTTTCGGGATTTTCACGGTCGGGATATCCACACCCACACCGACCCCGACGGCCACGATAATACCCGCCTTGTTATTTGAGTTCGTGATGGTGTTGACGTGGGTTTTGTCACCTGAGACGGTGGGGGTGACCTCGGCGGTCCTCTTGGCGCCGTCCCCGGTGGTCTTGTTGATGGCAATGCCCTTCACCACGGTGGCGGCGCCCCCCTTGGTGGCTGACGTGTTCACCTTGCTGTCCGAAGCCGCATCGCCGCTCGCGCTCCCACCCGCTTTGGCCTCGACCTTTCCGCCCGGGACCTCGGAAACGCTCACGAGGTCGGTCTTCACCTTCCCCTCTTTGGCAGTGGCGGTAGCCTGCCCGGAGCCGGACGTACTTTTCGGCGACGCTTTCGTCGAGGTAAGGGTTTTAACGTTGGCCCGCTTCCCCCTCGCCTTGCTGATGGCGTCGACCTTGGACCTGACAATCGCGCCGGCCGTAACGGAGTCCATTTCCGCGTGGCTCAGGCGCAGCGGCTCTGCCGCCACGGCCCCGCTTGCACCCATCAGCATCACGCCCGAAACGAGCGCGGCGGCCGCGAGGGCCGATGTTGCTTGAGAAATACCTTTCATCGACTTGCCTCCTGTTCCTACCACATGACGTTGAAGCACCTGCGGCGGCGAATGCAGATGATCGCGATACTATCGTGGGAGACGAGATGAAGGGACAGATCGCCCTTTGGCGAGGGCCGGTTGCCTCGTTTGACGTACCCCAAAATGCACAAGTCAGCGGCTTGTCCCCGAGCCGGCGATACCTTCTTGGCTTACAGGTATCACCGCTCCTTGGCCCCGCCCCTGACCCGGGGACAGCCGGCCCCGGGATCGGCGCCCAAGCAGGCGGCGCCTCATTCCGCCGTCGGCCTGAATGCGGCAGCGCATCACGCCTCGGCGCTGTTACGGATTGCTGTCCGCCGTCGCTGCCTCGATCAGCTTCGCAGCGGCTGCCCCCACGCGGGCCTCGATGGCGACCTGCAAAGCGTCGATATCAACCCCGACATCCGCAATGGTGATCGCCGGCGTCTCGGGTTGCGCAGCGAGCGCATCGGTCGACCTGATGAGCACCTCTTCCTTGACGGTTTCAATGCCGTTTTTGACGACGACGTTCCGATTGACTGTTGTCGCCGGCCCATCCGCCACAGTCGTGGTACTGGTCATGGTCTGGCTCAGCGTCGTGGTCGTGCCGGCGGTAACGCGATCCATCTGAGCGGCGCTCAGGCGCAACGGCTCCGCGGCCAGCGCACCACCGCCGAGAAGGGCCGTTGCGGATAACAGCGCTGCGGCTGCGATCGCCGAAGAGGCTGCGGTCATGCGTTTCATCGACTGTGCTCCCTATTCCCGAAATGGATGCTTCTGCCGGTTGCGCTGAAAGATGCCTTCGCCCGTATGTGCGGTCGCGGCGTCCGACGGCAGGCACCGTGAATGACGTCCGAAGTATCGGGGCGGAGAGGCCGAAACGGCCAGATGGCCTTTTGATGGCGCGCTCGTCCTTCCTTTGGTGTACGCCCAAGGGATTGGGGCGATCCCAACACTGCCGACAGCGGTCCGGGATTTATGGCTTGCCGGCTTCTCCCCAGGCCTTGGCGCGAATCGCCGCGATGCGGGCCTCGATGTCCTGATGCAAGGCCTCGATTTGTTCGTCGATGTCTCCGCCGTCCTCGACCGGCGACGGCTGTTCGGCGGGCACCTCCGCATCGGCCGGCCGCCGGGTGACCTCCTCTTCCACGGTTTCCTCTCCGTCGATGATCGTCCTGACAGTCCTGCGGGTGACCAGTTCGCCGTCTTCCAGCGTGGTCCTCGACTGCTCGATCCGGGTTTCGCTCTTGCCGTCCCCGGTTGTGGTCTTGGTTGTCGACTGAACGCTGCGGGTTTGGCTGGACATCTCAGCCTTGGCGGCGGCATTGCAGTCCGCACCGCCGGCCATCGCGGATTCGCTCGCTGCGGCGGCACTTGCGCCCAGCATCGTCATGGCGGAGGCCAAGGTGGCGGTCGCCACCGCCGAAGAGCCTTGAAACGGGCGTTTCATCGGGCATCCCTCCTTAACTGCTTTGTAACCGTCCTGCCCCGCCCCCAACCGCGCACAGGGTTGCAGCGCCTGCGGCGGCCGAGGGGGCGCACTTCGCACTATCTGAGCGGGATGCCAGGGGTACCACCAGATCGCCTTTCGGCGGCGCCTCACCCCAATCGTTCGGCGTACCCCAGGTTGGGCAAACGGAACCGGACAACGCAGAAGCAAGGGCCGGCGTTGCGCCATTAGGGATTACAGCTTATGGCCTGTCCGTCGGTTGTAACCAGCCCGCGGGAAAGGGTGGCGTACCCCGCGCTGCGCGATCCGGTTTTTGCCGATGTGGTTCCTGTCGCGGAAGCGCCGGTTCCGCCCGAGACGCTGACGCCGGAGTCACCTTCGGCGTAGGTGTAACCCGCTCCCTCAGCGCCGATGTTACCACCCATCTGTACCGCCGAGGTTCCACCCTCGCTCAGCGAAACCGCCTTGTCACCAAGCGTTGTTCCTTCTGTCGTCGTCTGAACGCCGGCATGGGCATTCTGGTCGGCGATCAGAGAAAGATTGTCGACTCCGGTGTCGGCCAATTTGTCACCGGCAGCGAGGGCGACGCCGGCACTGGATGTGTACGCTTGCCTTGCACCTTGGCTGATGGCATTCGTCGTAGCGGAGCCAACGGCCAATGTACCACGCTTACCCAGGGCGAAGCTCCGGATACCCGTTTTCGAGAGCGCGAGGCCGGCAGTAACGGCATCCAGTTGTTGCGTGTCCAGGCGCAACGGCTCCGCTGCGGCGACTCCGTTCGCGCCCGCGAATGCGACGGCGGAAACGAGTGTCACGGCAACAACCCCCGAGGCTGATACGAAAATATTCTTTCTCATAAGCTTGGCCCTCTATAGGTACTCCATGCAATCTTGCAGAGCCCACAGTTGATGAAGCCCTCATCGTATCCCAACAGCGGCGGCAATGAAGGGGCCCAAAAGCATTACAACAAAATGGACAGTAGAATAACGCCTTTTCGTATATTTTCTGTATGGCTTTTCGAAATTTCTTCCACCATTTTTATTATAAATATTCAATAACTTTCCACGATAGCTCGTTATCGCGAAGCCAATATTTGAGCTGCATACCATGTTTTTGGACTTGAGCGGGACTCTTCCCTCTCTTGGACGTGCGTGCCCGCAAGGCGGCCGCGCCGAATTACTAAGCCGGTAAAGCTCCCATATACTGCCGTCGCCTGCTCTCCAAACCATGCAATCTGTCAGCGCAGGCGACACCTCGGTTTGCGAATGCTCAGCAAGCAGCCGCGCGTCACCCGGGACGCAGTCGCGCACTTCGGGCGGGTGGATAGAGACTGGGTAAGGGCCTCGACAGCATCGGTAATGTGTGTCGCCATCGCCTCAGCGACCGATGCGAAGGGCGCCCGACGAAAGGAAGTAAAATAGGGAATCAGACAGACGGTTATTTGAATAATCGTTTATATTTCATTCGGCGTATCGAAAAGCGTCAGGAGACGCCGCACCGCGCCCGGGCTGCGGATGGCAAGATCGTTCCTCAAACAGATGGAACAACTGAGGTAACGAATCCGCTTTCGCGTCCGGCAGACGGCCGCTCTCGAAACCGAGAGCGGCCTCCGGCAAATCCCGCAAACGCCGGATCGCGCGGCGTCAGATTTTCTTCGGCGGATTGATGCTGATCGCGAAACCGCGCGTGATCGTCAAGGTGCCGCCGCGCTTGGTCGTGTGCTGGCGCGTTGTTGAGCGGGTCCCGGTGATCTCGCCCTCGGCAAGAGGAACCGTGTTAGCCGTCGTTTGAGCGGTCTCGCCGTTCGCATACGTCCAGCCCCATCCCCAGGAGATGATGACCGGCCCTCGCTCGATCGCCTTCGTTTTGATCCCCCCGACCGCGAAGGCGTTGTCGCCGAGGGCTTCGCCCGAGACGCTGACGTCGACACCGGCGTAGGTTGCATCATTCTTGGCGATCAACGACAGGCTGTTCGCGTCGATCTCAGCGGACACATCGCCGGCCGCTCGAATGGTTGCTTCACCGTATGTTTGCGCCTTCCGCTCGTCGGTGCGCTTGGAGTTCGCTTTGGTAAGGGCCACCGCGAGCGCCGCACCCAACCGCGAGCGGCCCACGGCCTCCGCATTGGTATCCTGAACGATCCGCCCGCCAGCGGTGACGGCGTCCATCTGCGCCGCATCGAGGCGCATCAGGTCCGAAGCTCGTGCGTCGGCTCCGGTCAACAAGATTGTGACTGACAAGAAGGATGCGGCGACGGCCGCTGATTTTATGGATTTTTGAAACATCGAACCGGTCCCCTGGTTGCCCCGCACGACGGCCGCGTATCTTCGGGCCGCCGCTGCTGATAGGGGGCAAGACTACAGGAGAGACCGGGCGGAGGACAATTTCATTGGTATCTCAAGGCACTACCAAGATAGATGTACCCAAGGTTGTCCAGGCGTGCACCCGAAGTGTAGCAAAAACAGCGGGACAGAACTTTCGGCTCTCGCCCTTAAACGACGATCGCCGCAACCCGATTGCCGGGGTCCGTGTCCCTGACAGCTTGGCCCTTGCGCAGGCGTTTGCGCCGGCCGCCTGTGCTGCGGCCGGTGGCGGGAGTTGCGGGCGCCGCCATCCCGCCGCTGGATTGGCGTTGCCCGTCGAGAATTCCTGAGCAACGCGCAATCCGGCCGCCGCTGTGACGCGCTCCTCGGCGTCTCAATCGGCCGCAAGCTTAGTGCTTGCCGAACCGATCGAGCAGTGCCGCCAATTTCTTTTCGTGTTTGGCGATGCGATCCGCCACGCTCTGTTGCGTCTTGGCGATCCGATCGGCCACGCTCTGTTGCTTCTTGGCAATCCGCGCATGCGCTTTGTCGGCATCCTTCTTCACCTTCTTGGGACCAACATCTTTCTTGGGGGCGCGGTCCGCATGATCCTTAATGTCTTTCTCGATGTCCTTCTTGAAGACTGTCTTCCCGTTCTCTTTGATGACCACGGTGGCGCGGGTGCTGCTCTTGTCTCCTTTGGTTTTGACCATGCTGGCGCTGCTATGCGTACTGATCTTCACATTGCCGGCGGTGACGGCGTCCATCTGCGCCGCGGTCAGGCGCATCGGTTCCGCGGCCAACGCCCCGCTGCCGACAACGGCCGTGGCGGAGAGGAGCGTTGCAGCAGCAAAAGACGTAGATGTCGGAAGAATCCATTTCATTGACTGTGTTTCCATTCTCTATCAGCGAGAGATCCCACCGGGACTGGCTCTACACGCGCGATACGACTGTTGCGAGGCACCTGCTGCATATGTCGGGACCCTACGATATCGTGATAGCACCAAAGAGGGACAGACCACCTTTAGAGAGGATGGCTTACTTCGTTCGTGGTAGTCAGGTTCTACCGGTATCACTGCGCGCCGAACCGCCCGGCGCCGAGACCGTCCAGCGAGATTTCCGGGCTCGTGCCGCTGATCAGATCGGCGACGACGCGGCCCGATCCGCAGGCCATCGTCCAGCCGAGGGTGCCGTGACCGGTGTTGAGATAGAGGCCGGCGATCGAGGTGGCGCCGACCACCGGCACGCCATCGGGGGTCGAGGGCCTGAGGCCCGCCCAGAACTCGGCCTGCGACGCATCCCCACAATCGGGAAACAGCTCCAGAGCCTTTTCAAGGAGGAAGCGGGCGCGTCTGTCCGAAACGGAGGCGTCGTAGCCGGCGAACTCGGCGGTGCCGGCGATACGCAGGCGATCGCCGAGCCGGCTGTAGACCATCTTGAACTCATCGTCGATCAGGCTGACGACCGGGGCTCCGGAGTGACCGCCGACCGGCAAGGTCACCGAATACCCCTTGGCGGGATAAACGGGAATTTTGATCCCGAGATCGCGCAAAAGCAGCGGCGAATAGCTGCCGAGGGCGACCACGCAGGCGTCCGCCCCCAGCCGACCGTGCTCGGTCTCGGCGCCGGTGCAGCGACCGCCTTCGCAGACGATCCGCCCGATGGTGGTCTCGTACTGGAACTCCACGCCGAGGCCCGCACACACCTCGGCAAGGCCGACGGTAAAGGCATGGGCATCGCCGCTCTCGTCGTCCGGGCTGAAGATGCCGCCGACCAGCCGGTCGCGCGTGGCGGCGAGTGCGGGTTCGATCTCAACGCAGCCCTCGGCAGAGACGATGCGGCGGCGACAGCCATGCCGGTCCATCACCGCGACCAGGGGCAACGCCGCGGCATATTCGCCTTCATCGCGAAAGATGTGGAGGATGCCGCGGCTCAAGTGATCGTAGCGAATGCCGGTCTCGGCGCGCAGCCGGGCGAGCTCAACGCGGCTGTAGAGCGCAAGGCGCAACGCCCGCTCGATGTTGATCAGCATCCTCTCGTGGGTACAGTTGCCGAGAAACCGCACCAGCCAAGCCCACAGTCCCGGATCGGCGCGCGGATGGATCAGCAGCGGTGCCTCTGCCTTGCCCAGCCACTTCAGCGCCTTCCACGGCGTGGTCGGGCTCGCCCAGGGCGTTGCGTGATTGGCCGAGATCTGACCGCCGTTGGCAAAGCTGGTCTCCAAAGCCGGCCCCGGCCGACGATCGACGACAACAACGGCATGACCGCGGCGGGCGAGATACCAGGCGGTGGCCATGCCGATGACGCCGGCGCCCAGGACCAGCACCTTCATGCCCGACCTCCCGCCACCGTCGGCCTCCCCATTTGTTGGCATGCTCTCCAAGTTCTTATAGGCT
>CAZFBS010000051.1:9616-18199 GCA_964517265.1 uncultured Rhodospirillaceae bacterium
TGAAAGGCGATGCGGCGGTCAATGCCGCGCGCTGGAGGGGGGGTGTGCGGGCGATGGAACCGGCGCTGTTCGAGCGCGATCCGCTGGTGGTGGACGCCCTGTTCGGTGCCGGGCTGGCGCGCCCGCTGGAGGGATCTGCGGCCGAGGCGATCGAGACCGTCAACGCGCGCGGGCTCGACTGCGTCGCCGTCGACGTGCCGAGCGGCGTTGCCGGCGACAGCGGCGCGGTGCTGGGCACGGCCCCGCGCTGCCGGCTGACCGTCACGTTCTTCCGCGCCAAGCCCGGCCACTGGCTGCTGCCGGGGCGCGCCCTGTGCGGAACGCTGGCGGTGGCGGACATCGGCATTCCCGCATCCGTCCTCGCCGCGATCGGCCCCAGCGCCTTCGTCAACACGCCCGGGCTGTGGTTGCCGCAATTCCCGTGGCCGCGCCTCGGCGGCAACAAGTACAGCCGCGGCCATGCCGTCATTCTCGGCGGCACGATGACCGGCGCGGCGCGGCTCGCGGCCGACGGCGCTCGGCGGATCGGCGCCGGCCTCCTCACCATCGTGGCGCCGCCGGACTCGGCCCCCATCTTTGCTGCGGGCGCCCCCGGAACGATTGTCGTTTCCGCCGCCAACCGGGAGGCGTTCGATGCCTACATCGCCGATGATCGACGCAATGCGGTTCTGATCGGCCCTGGCGCCGGCGTGACCGCCGAGACCGCGGCGCAGGTGCATTCCGCGCTGGCCCGCAACAAAGCCTGCGTCCTCGACGCCGATGCGCTGTCCGTCTTTGCCGACGATCACGAGGCGTTCTACCGAGCGCTCAACCCGCACTGCGTGCTGACGCCGCACGAGGGCGAGTTCGCCCGCATCTTCAGCCTGGAGGGCGACAAGCTTGCCCGCAGCCGGGCGGCGGCAGCGCGCGCCGGGGCCGTCGTGCTGCTGAAGGGCGCCGATACGGTCATCGCCGCGCCTGACGGCCGGGTCGCGATCAACACCAATGCGCCGCCGGATCTGGCCACCGCCGGCAGCGGCGACGTGCTGGCGGGGATGATCCTCGGCCTGCTTGCGGCGCAGATGGAGCCGTTCGAAGCCGCGTGCGCCGCGAGTTGGATCCATGGTCGGATCGCTGCCGGCCACGGCCCCGGCTTGATCGCCGAGGATCTGGCAAGCGGTATTCCGAGCGCTCTCAACCAGCTTCGGATCGAAGCCGGGGGCGGCTTGGGCTCGTCCCCAACGGTGTGACAATTGACCACCACTGGTGAGGCCGCTAGATTGGCGTTCGCCTTGCCGCGGGTTCTGCTACGAAAGCGGGCGTGGTGGAACTGGTAGACACGCAGGTTTTAGGTACCTGTGACGAAAGTCGTGGGGGTTCAAATCCCTCCGCCCGCACCACATGCTGAAGGACACGTGCGCCGAGAGGACGGTTTTTTAACCAGCTAGTAGGACTTTGGCCGCTGTACGCCGCCAAAGGCTTTCAGGGGTCAGATGCAAGTCACGGAAGTCAAGACAGAAGGGCTGGAGCGGGAATTTCACGTCGCTGTTCCTGCCGTGGAAATCGAACAGAGAATCAACAGCCGATTGCAGGAACTCGCGCGAACGATCCGGATGCCGGGATTCCGGCCGGGCAAAGCGCCGATGTCGTTGCTGCGCAGCCGTTACGGGCAGTCGGTGCTGGGCGAAGCGCTGGAGCAGACTCTGAACGAGTCCTCGCGGACGGTGCTTAGCGAACGCGGTCTGAGGCCGGCGGGCCAGCCGAAGATCGAAATCGTGACGGCGGGCGATGGCGCCGATCTGGAATACAAGCTTGCCGTCGAACTGCTGCCGGAGATCGAGCCGATCGACTACGGCAAGATCGTGCTGGAGCGTCTGGTTGCGGAACCGGCCCAAACCGACATCGACTCGGCCCTGGAGCGGTTGGCGCAGAATTTGAAGTCTTCCCAGCCGATCGAGGAGGAGAGAGCCGCGCTTCCGGGAGATGTGGTGGTGATCGACTACGTCGGCCGCGTTGATGGAGAGGAGTTCGAAGGCGGCAAGGCCGAGAACTACGAGCTTGAGCTGGGTGCCAATGACTTCGTTCCCGGCTTCGAAGACCAGCTGATCGGTGCCCGGCCGGGGGAAACCCGGGACGTCACGGTGACCTTCCCGGAGCAGTTTCCAGCTCGCGAGCTGGCTGGCCAGGAAGCCGTCTTCACGGTGACCGTGAAGGAGATTCGGCAGAGCATCCCCTCGCCGATCGACGACAGCCTCGCCGTCAAGCTCGGCCTGGAAACTCTCGATGATCTCCGTGAACAGCTAAAGGCGGCGCGGGCGCGCGATCTCGGCTCGATCTCCCGCATGCGGCTGAAACGGCAACTGCTGGACACCCTCTCGGGCATGTACACCTTCGAGGTGCCCAAGGGCATGACTGAACGCGAGTTCCAGAACATCACGCGGCAACTTGCGGCGGAGCGCAAGGAGCCGGAAGGCGATGCGCATGAGCATGAGCATGAGCATGAGCATGACCATGACCACCAACATCCACATGATCATGACCACGATCATGAGCATGAGCATGAGCATGAGCATCAACACGCCCATGAGCACGAGCACGCCCATGACCACGATCATGAGCACGATCATGAACACGAGCACGATCATGAGGATGCCGAGAAACCCTCGCTGGAGCACTTGAGCGAGCAGGAGATTGCGGAATACCGCACGATCGCGGAGCGCCGGGTCCGCCTCGGACTGGTGCTGGCCGAGGTGGGGCGCCTCAACAATCTGCAGGTAACGCAAGAGGAGCTGAACCGGGCGATGATGGCGGAAGTGCGTCGCTATCCCGGTCAGGAGCGGGACGTGCTGAATTTTTTCAAGAAGAATCCTGCTGCCGCCGAAGGACTGGCGGGCCCCATTCTCGAGGAAAAGGTCGTCGACTTCATTTTGGAGATGGGAACGGTGACCGAGCGCCACGTCTCCAGTGACGATTTGCTGAAAAGCGAGGAGGAGGCAAGTTCCTCCGCCGAGGCGGAAAACGCGGAACAAGATGGAGCGCAAGCCGAGGCGGGCGACGACGGCAAGACAGGCGCGAGCGGCTAGCGGAGGCGCTTTATTCGTCCATATTGATCGTGCTGCCGAGGCTCACGGCATTTCGCCCGTTGCTCTTCCTCACCGGCAGAACCATCTCAGCCATGTCAAGCTGGCGAAGGATCGTCGGCGTTTGGACCAGGGGACCATGAACAAATTTTCACGACTTCCCGACTCTCTTGAGACGACGATGAATACGCTGGTGCCGATGGTCGTCGAGACCACCAGCCGCGGCGAGCGGGCCTACGATATCTATTCGCGCCTGCTGAAGGAGCGCATCATCTTTGTTACCGGCGGGATCAATGATGTTGTCTCAAGCCTGATCTGCGCTCAGTTGCTCTTCCTCGAATCGGAGAATCCGAACAAGGACATCGCCTTTTACATCAACTCGCCGGGCGGCATCGTGACGTCGGGCCTCGCGATCTACGACACCATGCAATACATTCGCCCGCCGGTCTCGACGGTCTGCATCGGCCAAGCCGCCTCGATGGGATCGCTGCTGCTGGCCGCCGGCGCCACTGGGAAGCGCTATGCCTTGCCCAATGCTCGAATCATGGTGCACCAGCCATCAGGAGGAGCGCAAGGACAGGCGACCGACATCGAAATCCAGGCGCGGGAAATTCTCGCCTTGAAATCACGGCTTAACGATATCTACGTCAGACATACCGGACAATCGCTGGACGTGATCGAATCGTCGTTGGAGCGAGACAGGTTCATGAACGCGCAGGAGGCGAAAGATTTCGGTATTGTTGACGAGGTGGTGACAAGCCGGCCGGCGTTGCCGGATGAAAGTCCGAAGCCGGGAAGTCGGTAAATCCCGGCGCGAAAGCGGCTGAATGGCGGCTGAATGGAGGGTCATGGCCCCATCTGAGGCTGCCACAGCGGCGGGCAAGCCTGTACGCTACAACCTGTGGCGATGCTTTTTGCGATTGAGCGCACGGGGCGACTGTGCCTAACATAATTCACTCGCAGACGCGAAGGATCTAGACGATGAGTAAATCCGCGGGTGGGGATTCCAAGAACACACTGTATTGCTCCTTCTGCGGAAAGAGCCAGCATGAGGTTCGCAAGCTGATCGCGGGACCAACGGTCTTCATTTGCGATGAGTGCGTCGAGCTCTGCATGGACATCATCCGTGAGGAGCACAAGACCAGCTTGATCAAGTCTGGTGACGGCGTTCCGACACCGCGTGAGATATGCGGGGTCCTCGACGATTATGTGATCGGCCAGAGTCGTGCGAAGCGGGTCCTTTCCGTGGCCGTTCACAACCACTACAAACGGGTCAGCCATGGCGTCAAAGGCAACGATGTCGAGCTGGCGAAGTCGAACATCCTGCTGATCGGGCCGACCGGGTGCGGCAAGACCCTGCTCGCCCAGACCCTCGCGCGAATCCTCGACGTGCCGTTCACGATGGCCGACGCCACCACCCTGACCGAAGCCGGCTACGTCGGCGAGGACGTCGAGAACATCATTCTCAAGCTGTTGCAGTCGGCCGATTACAATGTCGAGCGGGCTCAGCGCGGCATCGTCTACATCGACGAAGTCGACAAGATTTCCCGCAAATCGGATAATCCCTCGATCACCCGCGACGTCTCCGGCGAGGGGGTGCAGCAGGCGCTGCTGAAGATCATGGAGGGAACGGTGGCCAGCGTGCCGCCACAGGGTGGCCGCAAGCATCCGCAGCAGGAGTTCTTGCAGGTGGATACGACCAACATCCTGTTCATCTGCGGGGGCGCGTTCTCAGGTCTTGAGAAGCTGATTTCCGCCCGCACGCGCGGCACCACGGTGGGCTTCGGCGCCGATGTGAGGGGCCCGGACGAACGGCAGACTGGCGAGATCATCCGCGATGTCGAGCCCGAGGATCTGCTGAAATTCGGCTTGATTCCGGAATTCATCGGCCGCCTTGCGGTGGTCGCGACGCTCGACGATCTCGATGAGGCGGCGTTGGTCGAGATTCTCACCAAGCCCAAGAACGCGCTGGTCAAACAGTACCAGCGCCTGTTCGAGATGGAGGGCGTGCGGCTCGATTTCACCGAAGGCGCCTTGCAGAACGTCGCGCGGCGGGCCGTGCAGCGCAAGACCGGCGCCCGGGGACTGCGATCGATCATGGAGAACATCCTGCTCGACACCATGTTCGAGCTTCCCAGTCTCGAAGCCGTTGAAGAGGTCGTGATCAACGGTGAGGTCGCCGAAGGGCAAGCCAAGCCCCTCTACATCTATTCCGACCGCCGCGGCGACGTGGGCAGTAGCGCGTAAGGGTTGTATTGCCACCCGGCCCTTGACCCTCCTCTGCCCGCAGGCCACTTGTTAGTCAGTGCCGAAGGCGCACGCGCGAGCAGCGCTTCCGGCTCTTCTTTTCCAAGCCAGAGGGCATAATGACCGTGACAGCCGAAACGCACACGTATCCCGTTCTTCCCTTGCGCGACATCGTCGTGTTTCCGCACATGATCGTGCCGCTGTTCGTGGGTCGGGACAAGTCGGTTCGTGCTCTTGAAGACGTGATGAAGGACGACAAGCAGATTCTGCTCGTCGCACAAAAGAATGCCGCCCAGGACGATCCAAGCACCGATGAGATCTATCGCGTGGGCACGGTGTCGACCGTCCTTCAGCTTCTCAAGCTCCCGGACGGGACCGTCAAGGTTCTGGTGGAAGGCGGTCAGCGCGCCAGAATCACCGCATTTACCGATCGCGAGGATTTCTTCGAGGCGGAAGCGCAGGTGGTTGCCGAGCAGGTCGGCGATCCTCAGGAAGTCGAAGGTCTCGGGCGTTCGGTGGTCTCCCAGTTCGAGCAGTACATCAAGCTCAACCGCAAGATCCCGCCGGAAGTTCTGGTGTCGATCAATCAGATCGAGGATCCGGCGAAGCTGGCCGACACCGTGACCTCGCACCTGGCGCTGAAAATCTCCGAAAAGCAGGAACTGCTTGAAACAGAGCAGGTCGCCGAACGGCTCGAGCGGGTCTATGCCCACATGGAGGCCGAGATCGGTGTTCTTCAGGTCGAGAAGCGGATTCGCAACCGCGTCAAGCGGCAGATGGAGAAGACCCAGCGCGAGTACTACCTCAACGAGCAGATGAAAGCGATCCAGAAGGAGCTTGGCGAGGGCGAGGAAGGCCGCGATGAGCTCGCCGAACTGGAGGATCGGATCAACAAGACGGGCCTCAGCAAGGAAGCCCGGGAGAAGGCGCTGGCGGAGTTCAAGAAGCTGCGCTCGATGAGCCCGATGTCGGCGGAAGCGACGGTGGTCCGGAACTACCTCGACTGGATGCTGAGCATTCCGTGGAAGAAGCGCTCGCGGGTCAAGAAGGACATCAAGCTTGCGCAGGAGATTCTTGATGCGGACCACTACGGCCTGACCAAGGTCAAGGAGCGGATTTTGGAGTACCTCGCCGTTCAGCACCGGATGAACAGGCTGCGCGGCCCGATCCTCTGCCTCGTCGGCCCTCCCGGCGTCGGCAAGACCTCGCTCGGCAAGTCGATCGCCCGCGCGACCGGCCGCAACTTCGTGCGCATCTCGCTTGGGGGCGTCCGCGACGAGGCGGAGATCCGGGGTCACAGGCGCACCTACATCGGCTCGATGCCGGGCAAGATCATCCAGGCGATGAAGAAGGCGAAAACCAGCAATCCGCTGTTCCTGTTGGATGAAGTCGACAAGATGGGTCACGACTGGCGCGGCGATCCGGCTTCGGCCCTGCTGGAAGTGCTGGATCCGGAACAGAACGTCCACTTCAACGATCATTATCTCGAGGTCGATTACGATCTTTCCGACGTCTTGTTCCTGACCACCGCGAACACGATGAACATGGCCCCGCCCCTGCTGGACCGAATGGAGATCATTCGGATTTCCGGGTACACGGAGGACGAAAAGGTCGAGATCGCCAAGCGGCACCTGATCCCGAAGCAGATGGAGGCCCACGGCCTCAGCAGTCAGGAATGGGAGATCTCCGAATCGGCGCTGCGCGAATTGATCCGCTACTACACCCGCGAATCCGGCGTGCGAAATCTGGAGCGGGAGTTGGCCAACCTGACGCGCAAGGCGGTCAAGGAGATCATGATCGGCGAGGCCAAGTCGGTCAGCGTCAACCGACGCACGCTCGGCAAATTTGCCGGGATCAAACGCTATCGCTACGGCGAGGCGGAGGCGGATGATCTGGTCGGCGTCACCACCGGACTGGCCTGGACCGAAGTCGGTGGTGAACTCCTCAGCATCGAGGCGGTGATGGTCCCGGGCAAGGGGCGAATCATCATCACCGGCAAGCTTGGCGATGTGATGCAGGAATCGGTGCAGGCGGCCAAGTCCTACGTGCAGTCGCGCGCGGTCCACTTCGGCGTCCCGCCCACCACCTTCGCCAAAAAGGATATCCATGTGCACGTGCCGGAAGGCGCGACGCCCAAGGACGGCCCGTCGGCGGGGGTCGCAATGGTCACCTCGATCGTCTCGGTGATGACGGGAGTCGCCGTCCGCAAGGATGTCGCGATGACCGGCGAGATCACCCTGCGCGGCCGGGTGCTGCCGATTGGCGGTTTGAAGGAGAAGCTGCTGGCGGCCCATCGCGGCGGCCTACGCCGGGTGCTGATCCCCAAGGACAACGAGCGCGAGCTGTCGGAGATTCCGGACAACATCAAGCGGGTTCTTGAAATCATCCCGGTCGCGACGGTCGATGAAGTCCTTGCCAATGCCCTGGTCTCGGAGCTGTCGCCGATCGAATGGGACGACAAGGCCGAGCTCGAGGCGGCGATCGCCGCGGCCCGGGTCGAGGAGGATGAGGTCCCCGGCGTCATCACCCACTGAGACGATTCGCGCGTTGGGACGGACGGGCACCCCCTGCCCGTCCGTCCCGGCACGAAAAAAACCACGAGAAACAGAACCTAATAGCGTAATAAAACGCTGTTCACCCCGTAAACGTGCATGAATGCGGCGTGATGCTAGTTCCCCAATTGACGGCTCAACCGCGCTCGCACTAGATTTGCCGCGGAGGCGCTAGAGGAATCCGCGGCAATCTCGGACCGACGGTGCCGAAGGATTCCGAGGATCCGTTCAAAGGGGGACCTTTCATTGAACAGAAACGATTTGATCTCGGCAGTGGCAACGACGAGCGGCTTATCCAAGGGTGATGTCACCAAGGCTGTTGACAGCGTGTTCACCGCCATCACTGATGCCTTGAAAAGTGGTGACGAAGTGAGGCTGGTCGGATTTGGCACTTTTGCCGTCTCCGAGCGGGCGGCCTCGCAAGGGCGCAATCCGCGCACCGGTGAGCCGATCGATATTCCGCCGACCAAGCAGGCCAAGTTCAAGGCCGGCAAGCAGCTCAAGGACGCGCTCAACTAGGATTTCGGTTCGCCTTCGGCCGTAGAACGAGCCGAAGGCCTTGAGGAAGGACTCCCGCAGCTTGATCCGCTGCGGGGACTTTCCCGCCTCGTTTCTCCACGGTCATCGCGACCGGGAATGCCTGCAATGAGGGCGGTTAGCTCAGCTGGTAGAGCGCCACGTTTACACCGTGGATGTCGGCGGTTCGATCCCGTCACCGCCCACCA
>CAZFBS010000052.1:0-18079 GCA_964517265.1 uncultured Rhodospirillaceae bacterium
ACTTTCTCAGATTCCCGGGGCCGATGCACCTACCTTGGTGAGATATCCGGGGTAGACGGCACGCTTCGGCGATCTTGCAGGCGTTCATATACCTGAAAATGGCGTCTTGCTGGACCGGACGAGGTAGACATGACAGCCTGTATAGTCATAGAATCAATATGGGTAAGCCTCCCGTTCAAACCCTAACCATCTTGGCGCTACAAATCATCGTTCACGATGATCAAGGAATGAAGGGATGAAACCATGAATGGACTGAAAACGCGAACGGCTGCTTTAACAGCTTCAACCGCCCTTGGGGCCGTGTTGATATTGTCACTTTCACTTGAGGCCATCCCGACCACCTCCGCTCAAGAGCGCGCCCTGACCCCGGATCGGGCTACGGCAGACGAACTTCCGGTGCCGGTACGCGGCGAGACAAGCTACATGCCCGTCGTCGAAGAGAAGTTCGATGACGTTTTTCAAAGAATGAGCGCCGAGAAGGACGAGGTGACGCAGCGCGCGCAAGCCCTGCTTGAAGAACGTTACGATCTTGCTGATCAACCCGTATCTGGAGTCACCATGACTCGTGGCAAGCCCGTGCAGGGCGGCGTTCGCGTCAAGCTTCCCGATGACGTCACCTGGGAAGAACTGGCAGAAATGTCCCCCGGCGAGATCCGCGAGCAGGGATTGTGGCCAAAGGGTTTTCTTCCTCTTCCGCACCCCTTCCATGAAGAAGGAGGAATGGTGTTTCCCGAACACCACATCGAGGAAATTCGCGAGCAGGAGGGGCGGAATCTCGAACGCTTCGACATGGTGTTCGACATCCCGGCGCATGTCCTTGCCGAGTTCCCGCCGGCCATTTTTCTCACGACGCGCCCCGATCTTGGTGATGTTTCCCAGGGCGAAGTGGTGACAACGCAGAACTTCTATCGCCTGTTCAATGGGATATTGAATCCCAAGCAGCTCGAGGGGGTGAGGCTGCTGGTCTCGCAGTTCCCGCAGCAGCAGTTCAACATGACCGACGATCGTCGGTCCGAAAAACCGAGCCTCGGCGTTTCCTGCTTCGATTGCCACACCAACGGCCACACCAACGGCGCCACCCATCTTGTCGGCGATATCCGTCCACAGGAGTTCCGCCGCCGCATTGACACGCCGAGCCTGCGCGGGGTCAATCAGCAGCGGCTATTCGGCTCACAGCGCGCACTGCGGACGGTTGAGGATTTTACCGAGTTCGAACAGCGAGCAGCTTATTTTGACGGGGATATCGTCATTGCGCAGAAGAAAGGCGTGAACTTCCTGGAGCGTGGCAGTGAAGTGCATGCGATGGCGGAATTTCAGGAGATTCTCGATTTTCCGCCTGCCCCCAAGCTTGATGTGTTCGGGCGGCTCGATCCTGAGAAGGCTACGGAGGCCGAACTAAGGGGGGAGGCGATTTTCTTCGGCAGCGGCCGCTGTGCCGAATGTCATGCGCCTCCGATCTTCAGTGACAACTTCATGCACGATCTCAAGACCGAGCGGTTTTACGAGCCAGTGCTGATCAACGGCCGCATGGCCGCAGGCGACGGCCCGATCAAGACCTTCCTGCTGCGTGGCATCAAGGACAGCCCTCCGTACCTGCATGACGGACGGTTGCTTACCCTCGATGATACCGTTGAGTTCTTCAACCTGGTTCTTGGCCTCAAGCTGAGCGAAGAAGAGAAAAAGGATCTGCTCGCTTACCTTTACACCCTGTAGAAGCGCGTTCGGGAACTCGGGGCGAGCCGAGGGAATGTCGCCATGGATGACCTGCCCTTGGCCTGTTATCAGCTCTGACGGCGGATTGCATGGTCGCTCTCATCAACTCCGGAATCGGGTTAATGGATCCAGATGAGGACGGGACAGCGCCGGGTCGGCTGGCTTGCCGGCTCAGCTCCGGAGCAGAGGTTCGTTCGCGTTATCCATCCTTTTCGACAACAAAAAAACGGCTCGTGCGAATCATGCACGAGCCGCTATAGCATACCCAATTCCGTGCCCCGAAGCTGGATACCTCCCGCGGGGGCGCCGGCTGCCTTTCAAGCTCAATCTTTCTTCAGGCTGTCGCCGACACCTTTCAAACTTTCCTTAGCATCCCGGGCAGCGTCCTTGACATCGCCCTTGTTTTGGTCGGTCTTGCCTTCAGCCTCCGTGCGTTTGTCTCCGGTTGCTTTGCCAGCCCATTCCTTAGCCTTGCCCTTCATTTTGTCCATTTCGCCAGCCATCGCCGGTCCCCTTCCTCAGCTGCTTCGGTTGTCCCCTGTCAACGCGTCAGCGATGGATGGAGTTCCGTTGCCGCTGTCGATTGCTGCCCCGCAAGGGTAGCGAATGAGGGTGAGCGCGTGCTATGACCCTCTTCACTTCACCGGTGCAGGGGCAACCGACGGCCTTGACAACCTCGTATTCCGACAGCGCCGGCCGCAGGCAGCGGCTGCGGCAGATTCTCCATGATCAGGCCCTCATCCGTGGCCGCGCGATAAGGCTTTCGTCTGGCCGGGTCAGCGATATATACTTCAACGTCAAGCGACCGTTGTTCGATCCAGAAGCAATCAGCTTGATTGCCGACGAAATCATCGAATTGCTGCGCAACGAGGCCGTCGATACGGTGGGGGGAATGGCGATGGGCGCCGTACCGATCGTCGCGGCCGTTTGCGCCAGGAGTTTCCCGGCAAGACCCTTACGGGGCTTTTTCGTGCGCAAGGACATCAAGGATTATGGCACCCAGAGCTTGATCGAGGGCCGTTTCGACAGCGACGGGCCGATTGTGCTTCTGGAGGACGTGACGACCACCGGCGGCTCAACGTTGCAGGCCGCCGCGGCTGTTCGGGAAGCTGGCGGCGAGGTGGCAAAGGCGATCACAGTGGTGGACCGGCTCGAGGGCGCGCGGGAGACTCTCGCGGCCGAAGGGATTACGCTGATCGCCCTCTTCACCAGCGACGATTTTCGGACCTGATCCGTCGTCAGGCTTATGGCCGCGTTTCGTAAAAATGCTCCTCGATGGCGTCCCACAGATCGGCCTCCAGAGAGACGCTGTCGAACCGGCCGATCTCCTGGATGCCGGTGGGTGAGGTGACGTTGATCTCCGTCAGATAGCCGCCGATCACGTCGATGCCGACGAAGATCAGCCCGCGCTTCTTGAGATCGGGTCCGATCGCCTCGCAGATCTCCAACTCGCGCGAGGTCAACGTCGTCGCCATCGCCATCCCGCCCACATGCAGATTGGCACGGGCCTCGCCAGTGGCCGGAATTCGCGTGATGCCGCCGGCGGCGCGTCCGTCGATCAGAATGATCCGTTTGTCCCCTTCCCGGACCTCCGGCAGATAGGCCTGAACAACGATCGGCTCGCGGTAGAGCGAGGTGAACATCTCCAGCAGGGCGTTGAGGTTGTCATCGGCCGGGTCAATGTGAAAGACGCCGGCGCCGCCGTTGCCGAACAGCGGCTTGATGATGATGTCCTTGTACTCGGCGCGGAACGCCCTGATCATCTGCCTGTCGGAAGTGATCAGAGTCGGCGGCATCAAATCGGGGAAATGCGCGACAAACAGTTTCTCCGGAGCGTTTCTCACCTCCACCGGATCGTTGACCACGAACGTGCGCGGATGGACGTGCTGGAGCAGATGGGTTGCGGTGATGTAGGCCATGTCGAAGGGCGGGTCCTGGCGCATCAACACGATGTCGATGTCGGCCAAGTCGACGAGGCGAGGCTGCCCCAGCGTGTAATGATCGCCAGGAACTCTCCGCACCTGCAGCGGCCGCGCCGTCGCCACGATCTTGCCATGCGACAGCGAGAGATCCTGCGGGAGATAGTGAAGCAGGACATGCCCACGCCGCTGCGCCTCCAGCGCGAGTGCGAATGTGCTGTCGGCATCGATGTTGATCCTGTCGATCGGATCCATTTGAATGGCCACGTCCAGACCCATGGCAGTGTTCTCCTCCCCCAGTCGTGTCGCCCACCTTATGCAGGAGAGGCCATTAACCGCCGCTCGTGACAGGGAATCAAGAACGTGGTGCGAAGCGGCACTTTCTTCCGGTTCCGGAATGAATGTTCGTGACACTCATCTGCTCAGACGTCGGGGCGCCATGCCTCTACCAAGTGTCGCGGGTAGCGCCAGCTGCCGACGAGCATCAGATCAAACCGCAGATCGAGGTCCGCCAGATCGGGCCTTGTCTTCAGGAACGCTTCCGCCGCACGAATGATCCGCTTCTGCTGCCGCGGAGTGAGGACATCCCCGCTCGCAGTTCTTCGCGCCTTAACCTCGATGAACGCCAACAGCCTACCCTTGCGGGCGACGATATCGATCTCGCCGACTGGCACCCGAAAGTCACGGGCGAGAATGCGATAGCCTTTGACGCGAAGCAGTCCCGCACAACAGATCTCGCCCCATCGCCCGAACCGGAGGGCCCGCCGCCGGGGTGCCTGCCGGAACAACCGCCGCGCCGGCCATAGACGGCCACTCATGAAGAGCGCTCTTTCAACGCTAGGGCGCGCGCGTAGAGCATCTTCTTCGGCAGGCCCAATGCCTCCGCGACCGTCGCGGCGGCGGTGCGCACCGAGCCTTCTTCGAGCGCCTGTCTCAGACGTTGGTCGATCTCCGCCTCTGTGGGCGCCGGCGGCGCCGACGGTGGAGCGATGACGATTGTCACCTCCCCTTTGACTTGATCTCTCTTCTGATACTCCTGCGCCAGCGTGTCGAGCCGTCCGCGGCGGACCTCCTCGAACATCTTGGTCAACTCCCTGGCGACGGCGGCCTCGCGGGGTCCGAACACGGTGGCCATGTCGGCAAGACTGGCGATCAGCCGGTGAGGGGCTTCCATGACAACCAGAGTTGCCTGAACGCTCGCAAGTTTCTGGTAGAATCGCTGTCGGGCGGTGCTGCGCGGGGGTGGAAAGCCAGCGAACAAAAAGCGCTCGGTCGGTAGACCGGCCACGGCCAGAGCGGCAAGAACCGCCGAGGGCCCAGGAATCGGAACAACGGGCATGCCTTCGTCCACGCAGGCCCGCACCAAGTGGGAACCGGGGTCGGAGACCAGAGGCGTGCCGGCGTCGGAAACGAGGGCGACGCTTGCCCCGTCCTTGATCCGCGCCAGCAATGACGGCCCGGCGGTGGCGGCGGTATGATCATCGTAACGGGCGAGTGGACGGGCAATTCCGTGCACGGCAAGCAGTTTCGCTGTGACCCGGGTATCCTCGCAGGCGATGAGATCGACGATACGCAGCACTGTCAGCGCGCGGATTGTGATATCGGCAGCATGGCCGATCGGAGTCGCCACCACATAGAGGCCTGCGGGCAACGTCGCCGGGACCTTCAGGCACGGCGCCTGTTCCGCTGGAACCACTGGTTTACTCTCCGGCTCCGGATCGATACCTTGGCGGCTGACCGTATCCCGACCACTTGAAGGCATTGCATCCGCCAATGATGTCCTGGTTTTGCCGGCTTCGCGCCGCCGCCGCGCCATGCTGTATCGCCCTCGCGCTGGTGTTCATCTCTGCCTGTGATACTTCGCGAACGGGCACCGAATTACAAGACAACCCGGCGCCGATACCGCAACCGGTCCCACCTGCGCCGCCCGACGACGCCGCGGCGCTGTTGCGTGCGGCCGGCACTATCGACCTCACCAGCGGACAGGTGGCGCAGCCCTATCTGCCGTCGGCAACAACGGCGGAAGCCGCGACTGCGGATGGCGATGACCGCGAGCCCGAACGCGTCGCTCTGCTGCTGCCGCTTTCTGGCAGGTTTGCCTATCTGGGCAACCCAATGCTGAATGCAGCCCAATTGGCTGTGTTCGAGGTTGCTGGCGAGCAGTTCGAACTGATGATCTTCGATACTGCGGGAGAACCCGAGCAAGCTGCGGAGGCCGCTCGAACGGCAACCGAGCAGGGCGCACGGTTGATTATCGGCCCGCTGCTTGCTTCATCGACACGGGCGGCGGCATCTTGGGCACAGGCTGCGGGCGTGCCGATGCTTTCGTTTTCCTCCGACCGAACCGTCGCCGGTAACGGAACCTTCGTACTTGGTTTCACCCCCGGTGAACAGGTCGACAGGGTGGTTGCGTACGCCAGCGGCCGCGGCATCAGCGACTTCGCGGTGATCGCGCCCAGCGACGCCTACGGCAATCTTGTGGTGCAGGCTGCCCAGGAATCCGCCGCACGCGTTGGCGCTCGCGTGACGGATATCCAGTTCACCGGCCCCCAGCTTTCGGCGGCGGCCTTCGCCATTCAGGCGTTCGGCAGCAATCCGGTCTCCACGGAAGTATCCGGCGCCTCCAACCGGGCGCTGCTGATTGCCGAAGGTGGCGAGCGGTTGCGGATCGTCGCCGACCGGCTTGAGGGGGACGGGGTCGGGCCGCGGCAGGCTCAGATTCTCGGGACCGGAACCTGGGATGAGCCCTGGATCAGTAGTGAGCCGGCGCTGGTCGGCGGATGGTTCGCCGCTCCCCCGCCATGGGCGCGCGCGAGCTTCGTTCAGAGCTATGCCCGGGCATACGGCGAAGCTCCGCCACGGCTGGCCGGCCTCGCCTATGATGCGACCGCACTTGCCGCCATCGTCGGCCGGATCATCGGCGGCATGGATCTGACGGCGGATGTTCTCGCCACGCCCGCCGGATTCATCGGCAGCGAGGGAATTTTCCGGTTCACCTCAAACGGCGTTTCCGAGCGCGGCCTTGCCGTCCTTGAGGTGACGTCACAAGGGGTTACCGTCATCAGCGACGCCCCGCAAAGCTTCGCCGGAACGTAAGGGTCAGCCGGACTTCAAAAGAAGGCTGTAAAGGCAGTCATCCCGTCACGCCGCGAGGAATTCGCGGGCTCGCTTGCGCCAGCCATCGATGAATGCGTGCTGCCTGGGATCGTTGGCGACAATCGTATTGTAATAGCCAAGCCGGATATCGACCAACGTTCGGTTGATATCCGTGCATGGATAGGCCGCCGCGGCGGCTCTGGTTTCAGGTCCGAGCACGCCATCCTCGATAAGGCGGGCGCCGCAGCGGTTCAACGCCCGTTGCAACAACGTAATGCCGGTTTTCGGTCCACTGTTAACCGCAATGTCGAAGACATGCGCCTGAAGCGCGGGTGGAAGCGCATCGATGCCGGGGCCGAAGAAATAGACGGCGCGATAGATCTCAGCCGCTTCGGAACGAGTGAGATCCTTGACCTCATCGGTTGTGACGGGACGCCCACGCCAAGCGGCGAGTGCCTGACGGGTTATCCCATAATGGGTCGGCCCGCCGCGGTCGGCTGGATGGTTGACATAGCCGCCTTCCCGTTTGATCACCGCATTGATCATGCTCTCGATCGAGCGGGTGCTGCTGCGCGGACCCGGGCTGGACGTAGGCATCGACAAACCCTTCGCGGGTGGCATCGCCGTGGGCGCTGCCGCCGGCACGGTGGCTTCTTCAGCCTCGATCCGCTCCTGTCGCCTTTCGAAGACCGCTTTGGCTCGCTCCAAATGTTCCTTCGTGATTTTCGGCTTGCGCAAATCTTGGCTGACCAGCCGTCCGCCAAACCAGAATGCAATGATAGTCAGCCACATCAGCCATAGTTCATCGGGAACAACCTCCATTGCGCCCATGTACTCCACAAAACCCATTGGATCGTAAAATGCCCAGACAAAGATGCCGATAATGCTGAACGTGATTACCGGTCGTGGCAGCCGGTTCAGGCCATCGACAAAGCTGTCCCACCACGTCGTGGGCGGGCGTCCGGCAAATTCCGCTGCGAACTGTGCCAAAACCGCCATGTGCTCATCATGAATGGCGGCGTCTTTCTCGCTTTTGTCGCCCCAAATTGTCCCGACGATATTCGAAACGGCGTTGCCGATTCCTTCCGCACTGCTGGCGATTGCTCTACCAATCATGATGATAGTCTCCGTAGCTTACAGAGGGGCTCCAAACGAGCGGCCGGGCTGCCGCCATCGCGGCCCGTGCAGGACGATGGTCCTGATCGAGGCAACAACCTCTTACACGTCTGCTAAGTGGCCGCACACAGCTTTCGGTTGATGATACTGATAACACAAAACATAAAAGGTGTAAAGGAATATGATCCTATGACGCCAGCGGCCTTGGTACCCCCACCCTAGGCAGGATCTGCTTTCAGGTCAGCAGTTCGCGCAGGATTGCGTCGAGCAGGAGGCGACCGGTCGGTGTAACCCGCAGAGCTCCATCGTCCAGGCGGACGAGGCCCTCTTCGCGCACTCGCGCAAGGCCTTCTTTGCTGACGGCGTCTTCAATGCTGACGCCGGTAACCACGCGAAAGCGATCGCGATCGATCCCGCTTGTGAGGCGCAACCCAAGTAGCAGCAACTCTTCCCGCCTTTCCTCCCCGCTGAGCGGCTTTTGCCGGGCAGTGCCGTGGCCCTGACGCTCGACGGTGTCCAGCCATCGATCGGGCAGGCGATGCTGCTGTACCGCATGGCAGACAGTGCCTTCGGTCAGCCGACCATGCGCGCCGGGGCCGATGCCGACGTAGTCGCTTCCTTGCCAGATCGCGAGGTTATGGCGGCAGGCGGCATCGGGGCGGGCGTAGTTGGAGATCTCATATGGATCGAGACCGGCGGCGGCGAGAGTGTCGGTAGCCGCTTGGTAAAGATCGGCCATGGTGTCTTCATCGCTTGTAGCGGTCCGGTCCCGGTGAAAGGCGGTTCCCGGCTCGATCGTCAGCTGATAAGCGGAGACATGCTCCCCGGCGATCCTGAGGGCATCCATCAGATCCTTCCGCCATCGCTGCGTTGTGTGGCCAGCCCAGCCATAGATCAGATCGAAGGAGAACCGCTGGAAAGCCGCAGCCGCTGCATCCACGGCGACGCGTGCCTCGGCTGCGGAGTGAGCCCGCCCCAGGAATCCGAGCACGGCATCGTCGAGCGACTGGACGCCAAGCGAGAGTCGGTTGACGCCGGCGTCGCGGAGTGCGGCGAAGCGCGTCGCGTCGGCCGAGGATGGATTGGCTTCCAGCGTGACCTCGAGATCGTCCGCTACCTGCCAACGAGCGTGTGTGGCCTCAATCAACGCCGCAGCCACAGCCGGTTCCATCAGCGAAGGCGTGCCGCCACCAAAAAAGATGCTGGTGACGATGCGGCGGCCGGCCCGGCCGCCGGTTCGGTCCGCGAAATGATCAAGCTCTTGGAGAAGCGCTCGCTGCCAGCGACGCTGGTCGACCTCTGCCGCAACATGGCTGTTGAAGTCGCAATAGGGACACTTCGACGGGCAGAACGGCCAGTGGATGTAGAGGGCCAGCGGCTGCCCATGGGCAGAGCCTTCCGCCGGCGGTGCCGATTTTCCTGGTTCTACCATGCGCTCTTCGGGCTTCACACCTGGATTTTCACGATGCGAAGCAGGCGGCCACCAGCTTGTCAAAGGCGCGCGCGCGGTGGCTCAGTCTATGCTTTTCTTCCGGTTCCATTTCACCGAACGTGATATCGAAACCATCCGGGACAAACATCGGGTCGTAACCGAAGCCGCGTGAACCCCGTGGCGGCCAGACCAAATGGCCATGAACCTCTCCTTGAAAGGTTTCCGTGTGTCCATCCGGCCATGCCAACGACAACGCACACGTGAAATTGGCGCGGCGGTTATCGTGCCCCTTCAGGGTCTCCTCGACCTTCGACATTGCCTTGCCGAAATCCCGCTCAGGTCCGGCCCAGCGTGCCGAATAGAGTCCGGGAGCACCGCCAAGGGCTTCCACGACGAGGCCAGAGTCATCCGCCAATGCCGGCCGCCCCGAGGCGAGCGCTGCGGCGAGCGCCTTGATCTCCGCGTTTGCCCGAAAGTCCTCGCCGTTCTCTTCGGGCTCATCCAGACCGAGTTCTCCAGCCGACAGCACCATAGCGCCAAAGGGCGTGAGCAGATCGCGGATCTCCCGCACTTTCCCAGAATTGTGGCTGGCGATCACCAGTGGGCCGCGCTCGAAGTGCCGCGTCATGGCAATAACCTTGTTCCCAACTGCGGGAGTCGCCGCTTAAGCGGCATAGACAGCCTTGCGCTGCATCGCGATCAACTCGCCGATGCCTTTGCGGGCAAGTGTCAGCATCGCGGTCAACTGTGCTTCGGTAAACGGTCTCGTCTCGGCAGTGCCCTGAATTTCGACAATCCCGCCACGACCGGTCAGCACGAAGTTGGCATCGACCGAGGCGACACTGTCTTCCGCGTAGTCGAGGTCGACGATGGGAAGATCCATATAGACGCCGCAGGAAATCGCCGCCACCTGATCGAGCAAAGGCAGGCTCGCCAGGATCCCGAGATCGACGAGCCGGCGGAATGCCAGATGCAATGCAACGTAGCCGCCGGTGATCGCCGCAGTCCGGGTCCCTCCATCCGCCTGGATGACGTCGCAATCGACCCGAATCTGCATCTCGCCCATGGCCTTCAGATCGGTTGCTGCCCTTAGGCTTCTGCCGATCAACCGCTGGATCTCCTGGGTTCGGCCGGTCTGCCGGCCCCGTGCGGCCTCACGATCGGTTCTTCCCGCCGTTGCGCGCGGAAGCATGCCGTACTCCGCAGTGATCCATCCGCGGCCGCTGTCTCGCATCCACGATGGCGGCCGCTGCTCGACTGTGGCCGTGCACAGAACGTGAGTATCACCAAAGCGGACCAAGCATGATCCCTCCGCATACTTGTTGATATTGGTTTCGAGAATGACGGTACGGATGGCGTCGGCGGCACGGCCGGAGGGTCTCATCGAGTTTCCGAAGCTGGATTGAAGGAGCGGCCAAGCTAGCGCTGCATTCCGGCGAGGTAAAGGCCACGCGTTGACGCTTGGCGGCGCCACGACTAGATTTCACACACAATTGGCAAAACGGGGCCTGGAGTCGAGACGGTTGGCAGAACGTACGGCCAGAGCAGAAGCGGTGGATGCGTTGGCGGGGCAGTGCCGAACAGATCGATGAGTGTGTCCGAACTGAACCAGCGGTCCCGGATGATTTTCCGGCAGATCGTGGATGCCTATCTTGAGACCGGCGAACCAATTGGATCGCGCACATTGGCCAAGCGGCTGCCGCTGAATCTGTCGCCGGCGACGATCCGCAATGTCATGGCCGACCTTGAGGAGGTGGGGCTTTTGTTCGCGCCGCACACATCGGCGGGGCGGCTGCCGACGGAAGCAGGCTTGAAACTGTTCGTCGATGGCCTGCTGGAAGTTGGCGATCTAACCGGTGAAGAGCAGCGCCTACTGACCGAGCAATGCTCCGGTTCCGGTACCAGCCTGGAAGGCTTGCTGGAGAAGGCAACGGCCGCCCTCTCAGGCCTTTCTCACTGCGCCGGCGTGGTGATGGCGCCGAAAACGGATGCGCCGCTCAAGCATATTGAGTTGGTGAACTTGAGCCCCGGCCGCGCGCTGGTGGTTCTTGTTCAGGAGAGTGGCTTGGTCGAAAATCGGATTGTCGAGATTCCAAAGGATCTGCGTCCTTCGGCACTGGTCGAAGCCTCCAACTACCTTAGCGCCCGCTTGGTCGGGCGCAGCGTGTCGGAAGCGCGGGCGGAAATCCTGGTGGAACTCAAGGCACACGAAGCGGAACTCGATGAGTTGGCCAGCAAGGTTGTCGAATCGGGGCTTGCGATCTGGGCCGGCGGCGAGCAAAGCGGCTCACTGATCATCCGGGGGCAGGCACGGTTGCTGGAAGATGTCCAAGCCATCGGTGATCTTGAGCACATCCGAAGCCTGTTCTCGGCGCTTGAGACCAAGGAGACATTGCTGAAGATCCTTTCGCTTGTTGACAATGCGGAAGGCGTTCAGATCTTCATCGGCGCCAGCAATGAGCTTTTCAGCCTGGCAGGCTGTTCGATGATCGTGAGTTCCTATCGTGACAGCCGCAGATGCATCATCGGCGCCATAGGGGTGATTGGCCCGACACGCATGAATTATTCGCGCATTATTCCAATGGTGGATTACAGCGCAAAACTTGTCGGCCGCCTGATCGGCTGAGGGAGAGTGAGCGACGATGGTAGATGCGAAGGACCAAGGTCAAAAGGCTGCGCCATGGAAAAGGCCAGGAGGCCAGCCGCCGCACCCCGAAGGGCCGGAGACACCGCCCGAGAGGCAATCGGCGGGTCCGGATATGGATGAAGCCGATAAAGTTGCCGAGGGGATGGGCTCTGAGGAGAGCGGGGTGGTCGACGAGATGGCGGAAGAGCCGGGCCTTGCGGAACGGCTGGCAGAAGCCGAACAGGAGATCGCCAAGGTCAAGGATGACTTTCTCAGAGCTCTTGCCGAGGCGGAAAACGTCCGCCGCCGTGCTGCCCGGGACAAGGTGGATGCCAGCAAGTATGCCATCACCGGCTTTGCCCGCGATCTGCTGTTGGTGGCGGATAACCTGCGCCGCGCTGCGGACTCTGTCGATGCCGAGGCGCGTACCCGGGATCCCGCGCTTGAGGCTCTCGTCACCGGAGTTGAGATGACCGAGAAGGAATTGCTCGGCGTTCTGGAACGGCACGGAGTGACGCCGATCGCGGCGGAAGGGCAGCGTTTCGATCCGCACGTTCACGAAGCGATGTACGAGGTTCCCGACGAAAGCGTGCCGCATGGAACTGTCGTGCAGGTGCTGGAGCGCGGTTACATGATTCATGATCGGCCGCTTCGGCCGTCGCGGGTTGGGGTGTCGCGAGGGGGCCCGAAGGAGCGGTCACCTGGTGCGCGAATGCCGGATGACGCGGTGGCCAAACCGCAAGCAGATACGCCGGGAGCCGGCAGTGCGAACGCTTATGAAAAAGCCGACGAGCGGGGGAGTGGGGCGGCTGGCTCTCGCTACGACGAGAATCTGTAGTCGCCACGCGGCTGCGAAGAAATCCATGAGGACGCGAGGAGTTGGTCTCCATATGGATCGTGCCGCGCCAGCCGGTCTTTCGCGTTGGGTTGGCTGCTGACTGCGTAACAGTAGACACAGCCGTGCGGGCAGGTGTCGTAGTCGCCGATGTCTCGCGAGGAGAAGCAGCCGCAGCGGGGACGATGGGGCTTGCAGGCTGCGGCAATCGGCTGTCCCGCTTCTCCCGCTGCTCGTTGCAGTCGCTTGGCATCGATACAGCGTGCCTCGCCCAGTCCGATTGCCGATCCCGTTTCCGATTCGGCAGCAAGCAGTTCCGGCTGTCCGCACAGGGTGGGACGGATTTTGCATTCCACAGCAACGGCGGCAAGCCGGGAAAGCAGCAAGACCTTTTCCTGTGTCCCCAGGTCGGTCCACTGGAATCCATTTTTACGTGCCGCCGCGTCGAGATTGCGCGCCGTTTTCCGGTAGATCTGGGCAAACGACAGCACCACTTCGCTGGCGGCCCCAGCGATCGCGCGGCTCAAGCGGGCGAACGTGTCGACGTGCCAGTTTGGAGGCGTCAAGGACGTCACGATGACCGGATCGTACCGCCAGACAGCCACCGCTGGCCCGAATGTCCTGTTCAAGAAATGCAGGTGGTGAATCGCCTGTTCGGGTGCAATCGTAGCGCGATCGAGCGCGCGAGGGTAAGCGGTGATCGTGTACTGGACGACGAACGGAAAACCCCGGCTCCGCACTTCCTCGAGCACGCCGAGGAACGGTGCCACATTCCGAGTCCAAAAGACAAATCCGTCGACGCTGTCTCGCGTCAGCGGCACTCTTTGAATCCGTCTTGAATAGGGGTTGACGGTTTGCGCGAAACCGGCATCGACCCGTCTGAGGAACCATTCTCCATAGAAAGCCGGGATGTCGGTTTTGTAGCTTGCGGAAATGATCATGGCATTGCCGTTTCCTCGGACAAACTGACGAGAGTGAACGTTGTTGTGCCGTTTCGTGAGCGGGCGCAATGTTCACGCAGCGGTTCGCGTGGGTAGGCAAATGCGGAGCGGCCGGTTGCGCCCCCAATTCGCCCCGCATATATATCGCGCAACTTGGCAAATGTGGAAATTCTTGGCCAATTTGAACATGGGGACCTGCGCGGCGCCATGCCGGGCCGCGAAGCTCTGCCGACAGTGAGGTGAAAGAATGGGCAAGGTTATCGGTATCGATCTCGGAACCACCAACTCCTGCGTTGCTGTCATGGAAGGCAAGGACGCAAAGGTGATCGAAAATGCTGAGGGCGCGCGGACAACGCCCTCGATGGTTGCTTTTACCGACTCCGGTGAGCGGCTCGTCGGGCAGCCGGCGAAGCGGCAGGCGGTGACCAATCCAGAGAATACGCTGTTTGCCATCAAGCGCTTGATCGGCCGTCGCTATGACGATCCCATTACCGAAAAGGATAAGGCGCTGGTGTCGTACCGCATCGTGCGCGCCGACAATGGGGATGCCTGGGTCGAGGCGCAGGGCAACAAGTACAGCCCAAGCCAGATCAGCGCTTTCATTTTGCAGAAAATGAAGGAAACGGCAGAAAGCTATCTCGGTGAGCCGGTCACTCAGGCGGTCATCACCGTGCCGGCTTACTTCAACGACTCGCAACGGCAGGCGACCAAGGATGCCGGCAAGATTGCCGGGCTCGAAGTACTCCGCATCATTAACGAGCCGACGGCGGCGGCGTTGTCTTATGGCCTGGAGAAGAAGAAAAGCGGTATCGTCGCGGTTTATGACCTGGGTGGGGGCACGTTCGACATCTCGATCCTGGAGATCGGCGATGGCGTGTTCGAGGTCAAATCGACCAATGGGGATACCTTCCTGGGCGGTGAGGACTTTGACAAGAAGATCCTCGACTACCTCGCCGATGAGTTCAAAAAGGAGCAGGGTATCGATCTGCGCAAGGATCGGCTCGCCCTGCAGCGCCTGAAGGAAGCAGCCGAGAAAGCAAAGATCGAGCTATCCAGCTCGATGCAGACGGAAGTCAACCTGCCGTTCATCACCGCCGACCAGAGCGGGCCAAAGCACCTCAACATCAAGCTGACGCGAGCCAAGCTCGAGGCGCTTGTCGAGGACCTCGTCGAGCGGACGGTGGGACCCTGCCGGGCCGCGCTGAAGGACGCCGGCCTGAAGGCAAGCGAGATTGATGAGGTGATCCTGGTCGGCGGTCAGACCCGGATGCCGAAGGTCGTCGAGACGGTCAAGGAGTTCTTCGGTCGGGAGCCGCACAAGGGCGTCAATCCAGATGAGGTGGTTGCGGTCGGTGCTGCAATCCAGGGTGGCGTTCTCAAGGGCGAGGTCAAGGACGTCCTGCTGCTCGATGTAACGCCATTGTCGCTCGGCATCGAGACGTTGGGGGGTGTGTTCACTCGGCTGATCGATCGCAACACGACGATACCGACCCGGAAGAGCCAAGTGTTTTCGACAGCGGAGGACGGTCAGACCGCAGTGACGATCCGGGTGTTCCAGGGTGAGCGGGAGATGGCGGCGGACAACAAGCTGCTGGGTCAGTTCGATCTTGTTGGGATCCCGCCGGCTCCGCGGGGCGTTCCGCAGGTGGAGGTGACGTTCGACATTGATGCCAACGGCATTGTGAATGTCTCCGCGCGGGACAAGGCGACTGGCAAGGAACAGCAGATCCGCATTCAGGCCTCCGGCGGCCTCAGCGACACCGATATCGAGAAGATGGTGCGGGATGCCGAAGAGCATGTCGCCGAAGACAAGAAGCGGCGAGAGCTGGTCGAAGCGCGCAATCACGCCGACAGCATGATCCACGCTACGGAGAAAAGCCTGAAGGAGCTTGGCGACAAGGTTTCCAGTGCCGACAAGGACAGCATCGAGAAGGCGATGGCGGATCTGCGTGAGGCGATGAGTGGGGATGACGCCGACGCCATCAAGTCCAAGACTGAGGCCTTGAGCCAAGCCTCGATGAAACTTGGCGAGGCGATTTACCGGGCGAGCCAGGCTGAGGGCGCTGCCGCTGGTGGCGAGGGGGCGGCCGGTGGTGGTCAAGCCGGCGGCACCGACGAAAAAGTGGTCGATGCCGAATTCGAGGAAGTCGATCCGGAGCGTGACAAGAAAGCGGGCTAATGCAGCGGCCGGGCATTCAAAGATGCTTGATTGCTGCACTGCCTTGGCAAATCATCATGCCCCAGCGGTCCATTGAAGTCAGTCGTTTGAATGGATCCCTGCATGAGACTTGATGGTGTTGCAATGCGCATGTGACTCTGGCGGTCCCACCGGTGGTTGCGCAAGCCACGACGGTGGGACCTGTGTTTCTCGGGCGGCATGGCATGTCAAAAGAAGACTACTACCGCACACTCGGCGTCGACCGCGACGCCAGCAGTGAAGATTTAAAAAAGGCCTACCGCAAGCTCGCGATGCAGTGTCATCCCGACCGTAATCCGGGCGACAAGGACGCGGAGCGACGCTTCAAGGAACTGAACGAGGCCTACGAAGTCCTGAAAGATGCCCAAAAGCGGGCGGCATACGACCGCTTTGGTCATGCCGCTTTCGAGGCGGGCGGGGGTGGCGATTCCGGGTTCGGCGCTGGTTTCGGAGCCGGCGGCGGCTTTGCCGATATCTTCGAGGAAATGTTCGGCGACTTTATGGGGGGACGGCGCGGGGGCAGAAGCAGCGGGCGCGGCTCCGACCTGCGTTACAATCTCGAAATCACGCTGGAAGAAGCGTTCACTGGCAAGAAGGCCAGCGTCCGGACACCAACTGCGGTGCCATGCGACGCCTGCCATGGCTCAGGCAGCGCGGGCGGCGCGGCTCCGGCCGGATGCGCGACGTGCCGTGGTGCCGGGCGAGTCCGCACTCAGTCCGGGTTCTTCACCGTCGAGCGCACCTGTCCGACTTGTGGCGGTACCGGTCAGGTGATCAAGGACCCCTGCCGGGTCTGCAGTGGTTCCGGCCGGATCGAAAAAGAAAAGACGCTTCAGGTTTCTATTCCCGCAGGCGTTGAAGATGGCACACGAATCCGCCTCGCCAACGAGGGCGAGGCGGGAGTCCGCGGCGGTCCGCCGGGAGATCTTTATATTTTCGTTACCGTCGCGCCACACCGGTTCTTTGTGCGCGATGGCGCCAACGTTCATTGCCGCGTGCCAATTCCGATGAGCAAGGCGGCGCTCGGAGGAGCGGTCGAGGTACCCACTCTGGAAGGCACCCGCGCCCGTATCACCATTCCGCCCGGTACCCAGACTGGTCGGCAATTCCGCCTGAGGGGCGAGGGCATGCCCGTCCTTCGGTCCAGCGTGCGCGGCGACATGTTTGTCGAGGCGATGGTCGAGACCCCGGTCAACCTGACCGACAAGCAGAAGAAGCTGCTTGAGGAGTTCGAGGCGGCGGGAACGGAAGATCGCCACAGTCCCGAGTCGCACGGCTTCTTCGCCAAGGTCAAGGAACTGTGGGAAGATTTGCGGGATTGAGGGCTGGAATGGACATAGGTATTGCTGGGTGCGGCGGTCGGATGGGGCGGATGCTGGTTGAGGCGGTCTTGACCAGCGACGGCATGGTGCTGGCTGGAGGTGTCGAGCAGCCTGGGCATGAGGCCCTTGGCCGCGATGTTGCCGAGCTGGCTGGCGGCCCGGTCTGCGGCCATCGCGTCGAAGCCGACCCAGAGCCGTTGTTCGAAAGCTCCGATGTCGTCATCGATTTTACCTCTCCCGCGGCAACTGCAACGCATGCGCGGCTGGCTGCCCGTCATGGCACCGCTCTCGTCGTCGGCACGACGGGTCTGAGATCGGAGGAGAATGAATGTCTGGCGGCTGCGGCCGAGGCGGTCCCGGTGGTGGTTGCCGCCAACATGAGCGTCGGCGTCAATCTGTTGCTCGGCCTGACACGGCAGGTCGCGGCGATCCTCGGCGAAGACTACGACATAGAGATTGTCGAAATGCACCACCGCCACAAGGTTGACGCCCCGTCCGGCACTGCCCTCGCTCTCGGCCATGCTGCCGCCGCGGGGCGGGGAACCTCCCTCGACTCGGTCTCGCAGCGGGTGCGCGACGGCCAGATCGGCAGCCGCGCGCGCGGGACGATCGGGTTTGCCACCCTGCGCGGCGGCGATGTCGTCGGCGAGCACACCGTGATCTTTGCCGGCGAGGGCGAGCGGATTGAACTCTCCCACCGTGCGACTTCCCGAGCAGTGTTTGCCCACGGCGCCGTCCGCGCCGCCAGATGGACCGCCGGCCGCCCTCCTGGACTCTATTCTATGCGTCAGGTTTTGGGGCTGGAGTAGCAAACGCCAGCCTCGACGCTACCCCGGATATCTCACCAAGGTAGGTGCATCGGCCCCGGGAATCTGAGAAAGT
>CAZFBS010000053.1:0-18067 GCA_964517265.1 uncultured Rhodospirillaceae bacterium
CGCCCAGGTGGCGGAATTGGTAGACGCGCAGGTTTCAGGTACCTGTGGCCGCAAGGCCGTGGAAGTTCGAGTCTTCTCCTGGGCACCAACTCCAGAGTATCGTCGTTTAGGGACTGCCCCCCGCCGTGAAACATGACATCACCGGGATCCAGTTGCATCGTGGCGATCTGCCGAGCGGGATTCCGTTTGGCAGGGAGGTCGCCATCGACACGGAGACCATGGGGCTGGCTCCGCATCGCGATCGTTTGTGCCTCGTCCAGCTCTCCGGTGGAGACGGGATCTGTCACATCGTTCAGTTTCCTGCCGGTGCAACGACGATACCGTTTCCCGCACCGAATCTGACAGCCCTCCTGACGGATGCGAATGTGACCAAGCTGTTTCATTTCGCCCGCTTCGACTTGGCCGTTATGCTGAAATACCTCGGGGCCATCTGTGCGCCGAATTACTGTACCAAGATTGCCTCGCGTCTGGTCCGGACGTATACCGACCGGCATGGACTGAAGGACCTCTGCAAGGAGCTTCTCGGGATCGAACTCTCGAAGGAGCAGCAGTCTTCGGACTGGGGTGCAGAGACGTTGACGTCCGATCAGCTGGACTATGCAGCACGGGATGTTGCTTATCTTCATCGGTTGCGCCGCAAGCTGGACGAGATGCTGGAGCGGGAGAATCGGCATGAACTGGCGGCGGCCTGTTTCGGCTTCTTGCCGCATCGTGCGCAACTGGATGTCGCCGGTTGGGCCGACGAGGATATCTTCGCACACCAAGCCCGTCGCAGCTGACAAAACAGAAGGCTAGCGGATCAAGTAGGGGTGTCTCGGCAAGGCGAAGCGCCGGCAATGGTGCGGGATCGTTGACCCTTCCGGTGCCAGCCACGCATACTTTGACGCTGTCAGCGATCGTGGGTGGGGAGCAGGCCGCGCGGGCCGAGGAACGCGTCCGACGCCGTTGATGTGTGTGGATTTGCGGACGGTGACTCTGGGCACTATTTGTTGAGGGGAGGGGTCGTGACCGCTGGGCCATCTGTAATGACAAGCAAAGACACCGGGCTCGATTCGGCGCGGCGGGTTCTGCAGCTCGAAGCCGAAGGGCTGGAAGCAATGGCACGCGCAGTTGATCAGGCCTTTATTCAGGCCCTCGACCTTATCGAGCGAATGCAGGGGCGGGTAATCGTTACGGGCATGGGCAAGAGCGGCCACGTGGGCAGGAAGCTGGCGGCGACGCTGGCATCGACCGGAACGCCGGCGATGTTCGTACATGCGGCGGAAGCCAGCCACGGCGATCTGGGTATGATCACCCCGGCGGACGTTGCGATCGCGCTGTCCAACTCCGGCGAAACACCGGAGTTGGCGGATATTCTAGTTTATGCCAAGCGGTTCAGCATTCCGATCGTGGCGATGACGGGCAAGGCGGACAGTACCCTGGCCCGGGCAGCGACCGTGACACTCCTGCTGGCGCCGGCTGCGGAAGCCTGTCCGATGGGACTGGCGCCGACGACATCGACGACGATCATGCTTGCGTTGGGCGATGCCCTCGCCGTTGCCACGCTGGAGCGCAAAGGCTTTTCTGCGTCCGATTTTCAGATGCTGCATCCGGGTGGAATGCTTGGTCGCCGGCTTCTTCGGGTTGCCGACATCATGCATCGGGGCGACGCGTTGCCCTTGGCCCACCTCGACGAAAAGATGACCGAGGCCCTGATTAAGATGACAGCCAAGAGCCTCGGTTGCGTCGGCATTATTGATAAGGAACAACGGCTGATCGGGATTGTGACCGATGGGGACCTGCGTCGTCACATGGGCGACGATCTGCTTGAACGAACGGTCGGCGAGATCATGACGCCGAACCCGAAAACGATTGATGCGGCGGCCCTTGCGAGCGAAGCGGTCGGATTGATGAACGCGCGCAAAATTACCGCGGTTTTTGTTGTCGAAAGCGCGCGCCCAATCGGTGTCGTTCATATTCATGACTGCCTGCGCGCAGGCGTTGCTTGAGGAGCTGCCATTTTGGGACGCGGTATGCTGGATCCGGATCGCAACCTTCAGCGGGCTCTGACGCCAGATTCTAATACGGGGGCCTCCTCAGTGGACATCGGGGAACGTTTCCCGGCGGGCTTGAAGCGCTTTACCTCTTCCGTCCGCAACCGGCGAAGGGTGTACCGGCCGGCTCGGGTACGCGCAATCCGCGTCATCAAAGTATCGCTGACGTTGCTAGCAGTCGCCCTCATCGCCCTGCTCGTCCTGTGGCCCCAACTACCCATAGGCACAGATCGGCTCAGAATCGGGTTTGCCGACCTTGAGGTGACGGGGGACGATCTCAGCATGATCAATGCGCGGTACGTCGGTACCGACCAGAACAATCGGCCGTTCTCGATCACCGCCGAGGCAGCGCGTCATCCCATGCCCGGTCATGGAGTGTTGAATCTGGAGTCGCCGCAAGCGGATATCGCCTTGCAGGACGGATCTTGGATCATAGTCACTGCGGACGAGGGCGTTTACGATGTCGATGAACGTTTTTTGGATGTCTCGGGTTCCGTCCGGCTCTTTCACGACAGCGGTTATGAATTTTTAAGCACGAAGGTCAATATTGACCTGGAACGGAATGTTGTCTCGAGCCGGGAGCCGATCACGGGACAGGGCCCGTTCGGTGAACTTGAAGGGGAAGGGTTTCAGTTCAGCAAGGACGGCAAAACCCTGGTGCTGACCGGCAGATCGCGGCTGAAGATCTATCCGGGCGCATTCGGAGATTCGTGATGAACCGCGGGACGAGTATCTGGGTAGCCATACTTGTCCTCATCGTTTTCGGATGGGAGCCTGATGCAAAGGCGCAGTTTGCCCCGTTGGCGCGTGGTGACGGAGGGGGGCTGCCGATTGAGATCTTCGCCGATGGTGGGATTGAATGGCAGCAGGACCGTTCTGTTGTCGTGGCGCGCGGTAATGCACGGGCCATCCGAGGAGACGTCGAAGTGGCAGCGGACGTCCTTAGCGCCTATTATCGCGAGGCGGCCACCGGCGACAACGAGATATGGCGGGTGGAGGCTGACGGCAACGTGAAGATTATTACGCCTTCGGAGACCGCTTACGCGCAAAAAGGGATCTACGACGTAGACAGCGGCATCCTTGTCCTGCGCACGCGCGGCAGGGATGCCGAGACGGTGCGCATCGTCGGCAAGAACGGGGACCTCACGGCCCATGAACAAATGGAGTTCTGGGAAGAAAAGCAGATGTTCGTCGCCCGCGGTGATGCCGAGGCGGTGCAGGGGGATCGGAAGGTCCGGGCTGACGTTCTTGTGGCTTATCTCGACCGGGGAGCCGATGGGGAAAGCCGCGTCCAGCGGGTGGAAGCGTTTGACGACGTGATGATCACAACGCCCGCGGAAACGGTTCGTGCCGAGCGCGGGGTGTATCGCGTTGACGACGGCATCGCTGCGATGCTGGGCGGAGTCAAGATCACCCGCGGGTCGAACCAGTTGAACGGCTGCAGCGCCGAGGTCAACCTGAACACGGGGATCAGCAAGCTTTTCGGCTGCCCGGAGGGAGCACAAAGAGGGCAAGTCGAGGGGTTGATTCTGCCGGGCAAGGAGCAGGGGACCGGCGAAGAGGCGATACCGCTTCGCGAACGGATTGAGAGACGATGAGCAGCGCGCCCTCGGGGCAGATCAATGCCGCGGTAGCGGAGGGACGGAGAAGCCGGGCCCCTCAGGTTGTCGCTGGGGACGGCGGCTTTTTCGCCGTTGACATCGGCAAGAGATACAAGAAGCGGCCGGTCGTTCGCAAAATGAGTCTCGGCTTGCGGCGCGGGGAAGTGGTCGGTCTGCTCGGCCCGAACGGGGCGGGAAAGACGACATGCTTTTACATGATGATCGGGTTGATTGCGCCGGATCATGGCCATGTCGTCCTCGACGGGCAGGATGTTACGGCGTTGCCGATGTACCGCCGGGCCCGGTTGGGCGTCGGCTATTTGCCCCAGGAAGCCTCCATTTTTCGGGGCCTCAGCGTCGCCGACAACATCAGAACGGTGCTTGAGGTGGTCGAGCCCTCGCGCGAGCGACGCGAGGCGCGCCTGGAAGCCCTGCTGGCCGAATTCTCCATCACCCACTTGAGTCGAACGTCATCGCTGGCGTTATCCGGCGGCGAGCGCCGCCGGGTCGAGATTGCCCGGGCGTTGGCAACCGAACCTAACTTCATCTTGCTTGATGAACCTTTTGCGGGCATCGATCCGATTGCCGTCGGCGATATCCGGGCCCTGGTGGCGCATCTGAAGGATCGGGGCATCGGCGTTCTCATTACCGATCACAATGTACGCGAAACATTGGACGTGATCGACCGCGCCTACATCATTCATGATGGCATGCTGCTGATGGAGGGTACGCCCGCCGACATCGTCGGCAATCCGGACGTACGCCGTGTTTACCTGGGCGATCGATTCAGCCTTTAGGATGACGTGGCGGCCGGCATGGTGTTGACCCCGCGCCTGGATCTAAGGCAATCCCAATCGCTGGTGATGACGCCGCAGCTCCAGCAGGCCATCAAGCTGCTGCAGCTCTCCAATTTGGACCTTGCCTCCTACGTCGAACAGCAGCTTGAGGAAAATCCGCTGCTTGAACGCGACCGGTTTGACGGCGACTCTGCGCCCGGCGGCGAAGACGGTGACGCGGTTGCTTCCACAGCCGGCGAGGCCTTGACGGGCGTTGATCAGGCGATCGCCGACGACAGTGGCGTCTCCTCGGACGCAGCGCTGGATGTCGATTATGATAACCAGTTCGATGGAGACTGGGGCAGCTCGGCTGGGGATGGCGGCGGCACGGAGCTGAACATGGGGGGCGGCGGCTCCTCGAGCGGTCACGGGGGCGAGGCCGGCGAACGATCGGCGGATTTTGAAAGTTTCGTCGCCACTAGCCGATCGCTGCGGGAATTTCTCGGCGAACAACTTACGCTGGATGTTGCCGACCCGATCGACCGGATGATCGGTTTTCAGTTGATCGAGATGCTCGACGACGCAGGCTACCTGATAGGGGACCTTGGTGGGGTGGCCGAGATGCTCGGTTGCGGTACCGACAGAGTCGAAGCGGTCCTTTTCCGGGTTCAGCAGTTCGAGCCGACGGGCATCTTTGCCCGCACCCTCGCGGAGTGCCTCTCGCTCCAGTTGCAGGAGCGCGGCCGTTTGGACGGGCCCATGCGAGCTTTGCTGGAGAACCTCGAGTTGCTCGGTAAAAGGGAGTTTGCCGCACTGGCGAAGGCGTGCGAGGTGACACCCGCCACGCTCGGCAGCTTGATCGCGGAGCTGCGCACGCTCAATCCGAAACCGGCCCTTTCGTTTGATGACGGATCGGCGGTGCAGCCGATCGTGCCGGACGTATTGATGCGGCGTGATCCTGCCGGTGGGTGGATGGTGGAGCTGAACAGTGAGACGCTTCCGCGGGTCCTGGTCAACAACCCCTATTTCGTTAAGTTGAGTATGCGCAGCAAGAAAAAAGAAGAAAAGCAGTACTTAAATGAATGCTACCAGACGGCCAACTGGCTTGTGAAATCTCTTCATCAGCGTGCGAACACCATCTTGAAGGTTTCCGCCGAGATCGTCCGCCAGCAGGAAGGTTTCTTTTTACGGGGCGTTCAGGATTTGCGACCTTTGATTCTGCGCGACATTGCGGCAGCGGTTGAGCTTCATGAAAGTACCGTCAGCCGCGTCACGTCCAACAAATACATACTGACACCGCGGGGGACCTACGAACTCAAATATTTTTTCAGTCAAGGCGTAGGCAGCAAAGCCGGAGGTGAAAGTCACTCCGCAGAGTGGGTGCGTCACCGCATCCGCACACTGGTTGACGGGGAATCTGCGGATGAAGTTCTTTCCGATGATCATATTGTCGATCTTTTGCGCCGGGAGGGCATTGATATTGCCAGACGCACGGTGGCGAAGTATCGTGACGTGCTGAATATACCATCATCGGTTCATCGTCGGCGGCAGAAATGCAATATGGTGTAACTCGCCGGTATCCTGCTCCGGGGGGATTGCTTGACAGCGGCCGACCCGCCGACTACGGTTCATGGCCTCGCGGGCAGGCCCAGCTCAGCGACGATGGCATGCATCGTCATACCGGTCGTGTCAACGGGCCCAAAGACGACATCGCTCGTGCCTTGGGAGACATGCCGCGACTCCCAATGAAGGTCGGTACCCATGGATATCTCAGTTAAGGGAAAGAATATTAGCGTCGGCGATGCCTTGCGCGGTTATGTAAGCGAGCAATTGCGTGCGAGCGTCACCAAGTATTTTTCTCGCGCTCATGACGGAATTGTGGTTATTTCCCGCGAGGCCCATCTCTTTCGATCCGATATCTCCGTGCATCCGGTCGCCGGACTTCTTGTGCAGGGGCATGGCACGGCCGAAGATCCCCATGCGGCGTTTGATGCATCCCTTGAGCGGGTCGCCAAGCAGATAAGGCGTTACAAGCGCCGGATCAGCAATCATCATCAGCGCGGCATTGTGGACGAGACCATGCCGGCGCAGCAGTACATCCTTGCTGCGGAAAGCGCGGAGGAGGAGTTGCCCGCGGAAGCGCAACCGGCAATCATCGCGGAGCTTCCGACCGAAATTGCGACGTTGACGGTCAGCGAAGCGGTGATGCGACTGGACTTGGCGGACGCGCCGGCGATGATGTTCCGCAATCGGGCGCATGGCACGCTGAACGTGGTTTATCGTCGTACTGATGGAAATATCGGATGGATTGATCCATCTCATATTCAAGGAACTTGAGGTTAAAAGGCGGTCATGGAAATCGCTGATTTGCTCCGGCCCGAACAGGTGATCGCCCATTTGCGCGCCACCAGCAAGAAGCAGGCGCTGCAGGATCTGGCGCGCCGTGCCGCTCAGACGGCAGGTCAGAACGAGCGTGTGATCTTCGATGTGTTGATGGAGCGTGAGCGCCTGGGCACCACCGGGGTCGGTAACGGCATTGCAATCCCGCACGGAAAACTGCCCAACCTCGACCGCCTGCACGGGCTGTTTGCGCGACTCGACCATCCGATCGATTTCGATGCCATCGATGAGCGCCCTGTGGACCTGATTTTTCTTCTGCTTGCGCCGGAATCGGCGGGTGCTGACCATCTCAAGGCGCTGGCCCGGGTGTCCCGGCTTCTGCGGGACAAGGCGGCCTGCGAAAAACTTCGAGGGACGGACGATCAGGAGGCATTGTACGCTCTCCTCGTCGACAGCGCCAACAGTCGCGCGGCATGACGCCAGCCACAAAGCACAGCTGACGGCCCCAGGACTACGAACGCAAATGGGCGCGGCGCCATGAGCTATCTGGTCGAAGGAAAAACCGCCACGTGGGAGATCGTGATCGGGCTCGAGGTCCATGCGCAGGTGATCTCGAAGGCGAAGCTGTTCTCCGGCGCCGCCACCGATTTCGGGGCCGAGCCCAACACCCAGGTTTCGTTCGTTGACGCCGCCATGCCGGGAATGCTGCCGGTTTTGAACGGGCATTGCATCGAACAGGCGGTGCGTACGGGCGTCGGCCTCAATGCTCACATCAACCTGACCTCGGTGTTCGAGCGCAAGAATTATTTCTATCCGGATCTGCCGCCGGGTTATCAGATTTCTCAGTACCAGCACCCTTTGGTCGGTGAGGGCGTGGTGACGCTCGATCTTAAGGACGGGTCCACCCGCGAAGTCGGTATCGAGCGCCTTCACGTCGAGCAGGATGCCGGCAAATCCCTGCATGACCAGGATCCGCGGCGCACCTTCGTCGATCTCAATCGGGCCGGCGTCGCGTTGATGGAAATCGTCTCCAAGCCGGATATCCGCAGCCCGGAGGAGGCGGGGGCCTATCTTCGCAAGCTGCGCTCGATCATGCGCTACCTCGGTACCTGCGATGGCAACATGGAGCAGGGCTCGCTGCGCTGCGACATCAACATCAGTGTCCGTCCGCTGGGTGAAAATGGCTTGCGCCCGCGGGCGGAGGTGAAAAACGTCAACTCCATCCGCTATGTCATGCAGGCGATCGAGCACGAGGCCGAACGGCAGGTGGAGGTTTACGAGTCGGGCGGCTCCGTCGTCCAGGAGACTCGCCTGTACGACCCGAACAAGGGTGTCACCCGGGCCATGCGGAGCAAGGAATTTGCCCATGATTACCGCTATTTTCCGGATCCTGACCTCTTGCCTCTGCAACTGACGCAGGAGTATGTCGACCGGATTCGGGCGGATTTACCTGAATTACCGGACGACAAGAAGCGGCGGTTCATCTCGGATTACGGTCTGTCCCCCTACGATGCCAGCGTTCTGGTCGCGGAACGGGATACCGCCCTGTTCTTTGAGCAGGTGGCCGAGAACCGCGATCCCAAGGCAGCGGCCAACTGGGTGATCACCAACCTGTTCGCTGTTCTGAACAGGAAGGGAGTCGGCATCAACGAATCACCCATCTCGGCGGGAAATCTGGGAAAGTTGATCGATCTCATCAACGACGGCACGATTTCCGGGAGGCTGGCCAAGGACGTGTTCGAGATCATGGCAGAGACCGGCGACGATCCTGCGGAGATCGTTCGCGAGAAGGGACTGCAGCAGATCACCGACGAGAGCGCCATTGAGGCCGCCATTGATGCGGTGATCGCCGCCAATCCCGAACAGGCGGCCCAGTTCAAGGCGGGCCAGGGCAAGGTGGTGGGTTGGTTCGTCGGTCAGGTGATGAAAGCCACGCAAGGCAAGGCCAACCCTCAGCAGGTCAATCAGTTGCTTCGCAAAAAGCTGTCGTAGCGGCGGGAGCTCCGCCCCGTCGGGCGGGCAGACGGTAAGGCTGGCCCGTGTGCGGCCGCCCGTAGGCCCCCCTTGATCTTGCCCCCTTGATCTTGCCCCCTTGATCTTGCCCCCTTGATCTTGCCATTGCCGGTGTCGATCAACACATGGTGGACCATGAGCGACTGGTTGGAATTCTGTGCCTCTCTCGGCCTTGATGACGTTGTCCCGGCGGAATACGAGCGGTACCGGCCGGCTATCGTCGACGGTCTCGGCTACTTTCTGGAGAATATATCGCCCGAGCGCGGGCTTGAGATGTTCGCCGAACAGGCCGCGATGTCCGAGACCGCAAGTGCTGGCGATCGGCTTGTTGCGATTGCGCGGCACTGTCCGGCTTTGCACAAGCTGGGTCAGATCCTGGCGCGGGACCGGCGTCTTCCGCCAGATTTTCGGCGGCTCCTCCAAACGCTGGAGTCGATGACGCCGCAAACGCCGCTTCCCGAGCTACGGGTGGCGTTGGAAAAGGAAGTGGGACCGCTTGCGCGGATCGGTGCGGTGGTGGACGAAAATCCGCTGGCGGAGGCCAGTGTGGCCGTGGTTATTCCGTTTACGTTGCCGGCGTCCTCCGCTGCCTTCTCTTCTGGCGCGACGCGGGGCGTGTTCAAGCTGCTCAAGCCGGGGATTGAGGCAAAGCTCGAAGAGGAATTGAATGTCCTGCGAGGCATCGGCGCTCTGCTGGACGAGCGCTGCGCCGAATACGGGATTCCAGCCATCGACTACGAGGGAACGTTTTCTCAGGTGAGGGAACTCCTCATCCGTGAGGTCTGTCTTGCCGCCGAGCAGGACCATCTGGCGCGCGCCGGCCATGCGTACCGCGGGAGGGCTGACGTAATGGTGCCGGAGGTCTTTCCGTTTTCGACGCCGCGGGTGACGGCGATGACACGAATTGATGGGGTCAAGGTCACCAGCGCCGGCGCCGAGGTCAATCGTCGGCGGCTCGCCGATCGGATCATTCGGGCCCTGATCGCAGATCCGCTGTGGTCTTCAGCCCAAATGGGCATGTTCCACGCCGACCCCCACGCCGGCAACCTGTTCGTGGCCGAGGACGGCAAGCTCGCCATTTTGGACTGGAGCCTGGTCGGCACCTTGAGCGAGTCAGAGCGGCACTGCCTCTCGCAAATTCTTTTGGGCGCGCTGACAGCGGATCGCGGGCGAATCGCAACCGCAGTCGCCGCCTTGGCCGAGGGCGGGGTGGATACCGACGCGCTTGGGCGCGTCGTCGGGGATTATGTCGCGCGGCTAGGCGAAGGAACATGGCCCGGGATTTCGTGGCTGACCGAACTGATGGATGCGACGGCCATGCACGCGGGGGCGCGGTTCGCCCAGAACCCGATCATGTTCCGCAAGGTGCTGCATACCTTGAAAGGCGTGCTTGCCGATGTATCCGAATCCTCTCGTATCGATTTGGTCCTGGCGCTGGCGTTTCTCCGCCAGCTTGGCAAGGAACTGGCGCCGCGCACGCTGGCATGCCCGCTGTCGCGCGATTTCCCGACGCGCATCTCCAATGCCGAGCTATGGCACCTGTACCTCTCCTCACCCTTGATCGGCTCGCGCTTGTTGATGTCTTGAACGCGTCCGGTGCTTACAGGCTCCGGTGCTTACAGGGCCCGGTGCTTACAGGACCGAGAGATGGTGCCGCCGAGAGGAATTGAACCTCTGACCCCACCCTTACCAAGGGTGTGCTCTACCCCTGAGCTACGGCGGCGGCTCGTGTGAGGGCGCCGAACGATGCCACACTGGTGCGGTCTCTGGCAAGCCCGCCTTGACGATCGATGATCGGCCGGGCACCCTGGCCTGATGCAAAACGACCCTCATCCCCCCGGGCCCGGCAGGGAAGGCCGGCGCAAGGCGCGCGAGGACAGGCTCGCCGCATCGCTGCGCGAGAACCTGCTTCGGCGCAAGGCACAGGCCCGGACGCGGAAGGCGGGCGCGGCCGCGGATCCGCCATCGGCGCTGCGGCCGGCTGATCTTGATGTCGATCTTGAGGCGAGCCGTGTTGTCCCCGATACTGATGCCACGAGAGACAAGAGTCGGAGGTAAGGGATAGGAGGCGGCGCAGGGGGGAAAGCGCCGAAGGGGGCAAGGTCAGCACGCAACGCCATCAGCAACCACATCGAACTCCGCCGTCCGGCGGGACTGGAAGCCTATCAGAAGAATGGATCCTCATGGACCGAATCCGCATACGAGGCGGCACGCCGCTCTCCGGAACGTTGCCGATCGCCGGCGCCAAGAATGCCGCCTTGCCGCTGATGGCGGCGAGCTTGTTGACCGACGACACCCTGGTGCTCTCGAATCTGCCCCACCTTGCCGACATCTCCAGCATGGCGCATCTTCTGGGCGAGCTGGGCGTCGCCATTGCCATGAACGGTCACGGGCCGGACGGGTATGCCGGGCGTGTCCTCGATCTCAGCGCCCATGCGATCCGAAGCACGACGGCTCCCTATGATCTGGTCCGCAAGATGCGGGCGTCGGTTCTGGTGCTGGGGCCGCTGCTGGCGCGCTGCGGTCACGCCCGCGTCTCGTTGCCGGGAGGCTGCGCGATCGGAACCCGGCCGGTCGATCTGCATCTGAAGGTGATGGCGCAGCTCGGGGCGGAAATCGAGTTGCACGAAGGCTATATCGAGGCCCGTGCGCCGAACGGTTTGGAAGGTGCGCATATCGTGTTTCCGGCGGTGACCGTCGGCGGCACGGAGAACGCGCTGATGGCCGCCGTTCTTGCCCGCGGTGAGACGGTGTTTGCCAATGCGGCCCGCGAGCCGGAGGTGGCGGATCTGGCACAGTGCCTGGTCGCGATGGGCGCCGACATTGAAGGCATCGGAACCGATACCCTGCGCGTGCGTGGCCGCGAGCGCCTTCATGGGGCGACCTATGCCGTCCTTCCCGACCGGATTGAATGCGGAACCTATGCGATGGCGGCGGCCATTACCGGCGGCTCGATCGAGCTGCTCAACGCGCGCCTGGAGCATATCGGTGCGGTTTCCGATGTGCTGGCCGCCGCGGGCGTCGTCATCGAAGACACCGGGCGGGGACTGCGGGTGTCCCGCCGCGATGGGCTGTTTGGCATCGACGTGATCACCGAGCCTTACCCCGGCTTTCCCACCGACATGCAGGCGCAAATGATGGCATTGATGTCGGTCGCGGAAGGCGCCGCCATGATCACCGAAACGGTGTTCGAGAACCGCTTCATGCATGTCCCGGAGTTGGTGCGGATGGGGGCGAACATCAACGTGCACGGCTCTTCCGCGATCGTCAGGGGGGTATCCACTCTGTCCGGCGCCCCTGTCATGGCGACCGACCTCAGGGCTTCGGTGTCACTGGTACTGGCCGGTCTGGCCGCACAGGGCGAGACGATCCTCAATCGCGTCTATCACCTCGACCGCGGCTATGAACGCCTGGAGGAAAAGCTGGCCGCGTGCGGTGCGGATATTGAACGCCTCAAGGATTAGCGGGTAATGGTGCCGCTGCCGCGCCGCTGCCGTCGGTGCTGTGTGTGATCGTTGATCGAGGGAGAGAAAGACAGTGTCCGAGAGCCGCAAATACGTGCTCGCCCTGCCCAAGGGACGGATTCTGACCGAGGTGCTGCCGCTGCTGAGCGCAGCCGGGATCGAAACCGAGCCGGCGTTCCGCGACGAGCAGTGTCGGCAGTTGCGGTTCACGACCAACCTGTCCGATCTTGACGTCATCCGGGTCCGAAGTTTCGATGTGGCGACATTCGTTGCCTTCGGAGCCGCCGATCTCGGTGTCGTCGGCAGCGACGTGCTGATGGAGTTCGACTATTCCGAAGTGTATGCTCCGGTCGATCTCGGGGTTGGCCGGTGCCGGATGGCCGTTGCCGAATCAGCCGAGTTGGTCGCAAACGATGATCCGAACACCTGGAGCCACGTTCGCGTCGCCACCAAATATCCGATGATCACCAGTCGCCATTTTGCCGGGCGCGGTGTCCAGGCAGAGTGCATCCGGCTCAGTGGCGCCATCGAACTGGCATCTGCCCTTGGGCTTTGCCAGCGCGTTGTCGATCTGGTGTCGACCGGAGAGACGCTTCGTGCCAATGGCCTGACGGAGGTTGAAACGATCGCCGATATAACCTCGCGCCTCGCCGTCAATCGGACGGCATGGAAAACCCGCTCTGCGGTCATCAGCGGGCTGATTGGACGATTCCGGGAGGTTGTCCGTGCCCGCGCGGCTTGACACGCAGAACGCGGATTTCGCAAAGGCGTTCTCGGCGGCTCTCGCCAGGAGGCGGCAGAACGCACTCGATGTCGACAAGCAGGTCCTCGGCATCCTTGACGATGTCGCCCGCCGCGGCGATGCGGCGATTGTCAAATACACCAAGCGGTTCGACCGGCTTGCGTTGACCCCGGACCGGTTCAGAATACCCCCGGCGGAAGTGGACGCGGCGATCGCCGCATGTGACGCCGAGGCACTCGACGCTCTGGAATTGGCGGCGCGCCGAATTTCCGATTTTCATCGGCTGCAGATGCCGAGTGATCTCGATTACACGGACGATGCCGGGGTCCGGCTGGGATACCGCTGGACGTCTGTCGCGGCAGCCGGCCTCTACGTTCCGGGTGGCACGGCCGCCTACCCGTCATCGGTTCTGATGAACGCGATTCCGGCCAAGGTCGCAGGCGTGCCGCGGCTGGTGATGGCGGTACCGGCGCCGGACGGCGAAATCGCTCCCCTGGTTCTGGCCGCCGCGCGGATAGCCGGAATCGACGAGATTTTGCGCATCGGCGGCGCTCAGGCGATCGGCGCTCTCGCCTTTGGCACCGAGACGATCGAGCCGGTCGACAAGATCGTCGGCCCCGGCAATGCCTATGTGGCGGCGGCTAAGCGTCATGTGTTCGGGACCGTCGGGATTGACACCATCGCAGGTCCCTCCGAAGTTCTTGTCGTCGCCGACAACGGCAACGATCCATCATGGATTGCGATCGATCTGCTCGCACAGGCCGAGCACGATGTCGCTGCGCAGTCGCTGCTGATCACGGATGACGCTGATTTTGCCGATGCCGTCTGCGCCGAGGTCGTTCATCACCTGACTACCCTGGCGCGTCGCGAGACGGCCGCCAAGAGTTGGCAGGACAACGGGTGCGTCGTCGTTGTTTCGAGCCTCGATGAGGCGCCGGCGCTGATCGACCGTGTCGCTCCGGAGCATTTGCAACTGGCGGTCGAGAACCCCGATCACCTTGCGGCCCAGGTTCGCAACGCGGGCGCGATCTTCCTCGGCCGCTATACGCCGGAAGCGCTGGGGGACTACGTGGCGGGCCCGAACCATGTTCTGCCGACCGACGGGGCGGCCCGGTTTGCCTCTGGCCTCAGTGTCCTCGATTTCCTCAAGCGCAGCACGATGATCGGCTGCGGCCCCGGCAGCCTTGCCGCCATCGGTCCCGCCGCCGTCACGTTGGCGGAAGCGGAGGGACTTGGCGCGCATGCGCGGTCGATCGCCTTGCGCCTGAACCGGCGGCGCGGCTCCTGAGCCCTGGCTGCCTCATCCGTCAGCAGCGGCAGCGAGCGGATCAAGAACATCGTTCTTGAGGAACATGCACGCATCCGGTTGAGCCCACAGGTCGAACACGAACGCAAAGCCGCGCTTTTCGACTTGATCGAGGACAATCACTTCGCCCCTCTGGGCCAGTTTACCGGACCCTACATTCTGCATGTTGGCGTCGACGGCGAACGACTGACGTTCCGGGTTTGCGATGAAAACGATCGGCTCCTGACGCGGTTCGTGCTTCCTTTGAGAATTTTTCGAAATATCGTCAAGGATTACTTCCTGGTGTGCGACAGCTATTTCAAGTCGATCAAGAACGCGAGCCCCAGCCGGATTGAGGCAATTGACATGGGGCGACGTGCACTGCACAACGAGGGAGCGGAGCTGTTGCGCTCGCGGCTTTCCGACCGGGTGGAAATCGACACCAACACGGCGCGCCGGCTGTTTACCCTCGTGTGCGTTCTTCACATCCGAAGGTGAGGCGACAGTGGACGACCTGCCGTCAGCTGTGCTTTTTGCCTGCACGCATAATGCCGTGCGCTCGCCGATGGCGGAGGGAATTCTCAAACATCTCCACGGGCGCCGCATCTTTGTCGACTCGGTGGGTGTGCGCGAAGGAGAACTCGATTTGTTTGCGGTTCAGGTCATGGATGAAATCGGCATCGATATCACCGGTCACCGCCCCAAGACGTTTGACGAGCTTGAGGATGGCTCCTTCGATGAGGTCATCTCGCTGTCTCCCGAAGCCCAGCATCGTGCGGTCGAAATGACGCGGGTGATGGCCTGCGAAACCCTGTTCTGGAACACGTTCGATCCGACCTTCATTGAAGGCAACCGGGAGACGCGGCTTGCCGCCTATCGTCAGGTTCGCGATGATCTGATGGCGAAAATCCGGGCAACGTTCCCGTCGCCGCGGATGGCGGATTTGTAACGATAAATGGTGTGCGGATCGAGAGCGTATCGCCGCGAGCGGCAACAGAACCGACTGCAACGCGCTTGACCCGCCTGCAAATGACCGCCATGTAAGATCTCTGTATCAATGGAATGAGAGAAAGTAATGACAAAGGAAGGGATTATCGAGTTTACAGGAGTGGTGACCGAACTGCTGCCCAATGCCATGTTCCGCGTCAAGCTGGAGAACGATCATGAAGTCCTGGCGCACACGGCGGGACGGATGCGAAAGAACCGGATTCGCGTGCTGGCGGGGGACCGGGTCAACGTCGAGATGACGCCATATGATCTCTCGAAAGGGCGGATCACGTTCCGCTACAAGTAGTCCACCATGGGCAGGATCAACTCTGGTCTGAACGTTGCTGCAAGGCCGTGAGTCCGCGGCTCGTTCTCGCATCCGCATCGCCCCGCAGGCTTGCACTCCTTCGTCAGATCGGCCTCGAGCCGGACGAAATTGTTCCCGCAGATGTCGACGAGACGCCGCTCAGTGGTGAACTGCCTCGCGCTCTGGCTGCGCGCTTGGCGTCCGCCAAGGCATTGGCGGTTGCCGGTGCTGCTTCGCAATCGTTTGTCATTGGCGCCGATACGGTGGTGGCGTGCGGACGTCGGGTCCTGCCCAAGGCCGTTGATGCCGAGGGCGCGTATCGGTGTCTGCGGCAGTTGTCCGGCCGGCGACACCGGGTCTACGGCGGTGTCTGTGTCATCGCTGCGGATGGACGTGTGGCGCAGCGGGTGGTGACCACGCTCGTTCGTTTCAAGCGCTTGGAGCAGCAGGAGGTCGACGCCTATCTCGCCAAAGAAGAGTGGCACGGGAAGGCGGGCGGCTACGCGATTCAAGGCTGCGCGGCGATGTTCGTCCGCGATCTGTCCGGATCGCACTCCAATGTCGTGGGGCTGCCGCTCTTCGAGACCGCGGCGCTTCTTCGCGGTTTGGGCTACCCAATCTGCCGTGCCTGAACCGGATTCCTTTCGCTCCGACACATCCCGCTCCGCAGCCCATGGGCAGGCGAGGCTCGCGGTGGACGAGATGCTCGTCTCCATTGCCCCGGGCGAAATACGGGCGGTGCTCCTGGAGCGCGGTCAACTGCAGCGGCTCATCGTCGATCGGGGCGGCCCGCGCATCGGCGATCTGTTCCTCGGCCGCGTGATCAAAGCGGTTCCGGCGATCGAGGCGGCCTTTGTCGACATCGGGCTTGTCGATGCCGGATTTTTGGGGCTGGCCGAGGCGCGTCCCCCGGGCGCCGAAGGAGGCACGATCAAGAAGTTCGTCAACGAAGGCGATCGTGTTCTCGCGCAGATCATTCGCACTCCCGAGGGCGGCAAGGGAGCGAAATTGACTCTGCGGCCGGTGCTTGCCGGGGCGCATCTGGTGTATGACCCGCATGCGGACGGCACTTCCGTTGCTGCAGGCGCAGCGCTGGCGGCGGGAGTGGATGCGGAGCTGGAGCGGAACTTGCCGCGTGACCAAGGCAATTGGACGCTGCTGCCGGCGGCGGCGGGTGCCTCTCAGGAGACGTTGATCGAGGAGGCGGACCAGCTCTGCGCATGTTGGCGGGAGCTGCGGGCGCGCTCCCGCGTGGCGAAACCGCCGGTAGCGCTGGCCGCCGGTCCCGATCCAGTCGTCGCCGCTCTCTCTCAGGCAGGCTCGCCTTTGCTTGCCCGCATTGTCGTCGATGAACTGCGAGCGGCGGCACGCCTGCGGTCGGCATTCCCCGAGATGGCCGACCGGATCGAGACCGCATCGCCTTCGCCCGCGCTGTTCTCGGAACACGATGTGGAGGAGCAGATCGAGGCGCTGCTCGCGCCAAAGGTCAGGCTTCCATCCGGCGGCATTCTCTTGATTGAGGAGACCGCCGCGGTTGTCGCCATTGATGTTGATGTCGGGGGTGCGGACGAAGGCGGTCGCGAGGCGACCGCCCTTGCGGTCAATCGGCAGGCCGCCGATGCGATCGCGCGGCACCTTTGTCTTCGCGATCTCGCCGGACATGTCGTCATCGACTTCGTGCCGCTGCGCCGGCGCGGCAATCAACGCAGGCTGCTGGAGCATTTGCGTGGAGCTTTTGTTCGGCGGGGCGATCGGGTGGATCTCGCCGGCTTCACCCGCCTCGGCCTGGTCGAGTTGACCCGCCCGCGCCGGGGCTCTTCGATATCCGGCACGATGCTGGCGTGCTGCCCCGGGTGCGGCGGCTGCGGGGCCGTCTTCTCGCCGCTTTCGGTGGCGCTGAAGGCGCTGCGCGAGGTTCTCTCGGAAGATCGCGCCGCACCGGGATGCCGCTGGGTTGTCGAAGCGGGGCCGGACGTGATTGCCGCCTTCGGCGACGCGGCGCGAGAGGCCCGCCGGGAGACCGAAGCGAGGTTGGGCCGGCCGCTGCAACTTCTCGCGAGCGAGCGGCACGCGGCAGGCGGCTACACGTTGACTGTTACGACAAATGGGAAAGGCGATGATGGGTGAGAAGGAAAGTGCCACTGTGGTGCCGCTGCGGCGGCGCGGCTGCACGTACTGCGGAAAGCCGGTGGCCGCACGCTGGCGACCGTTCTGCTCGAAGCGATGTGCCGATCTCGATCTCGGCTGTTGGCTGACCGAGACCTACCGGGTGGCAACGGACGAAGAGCCGGACCTGGAGCGGACGCCGGAGGACGAGGAGGGCCCCGAGCGATGACGCACCGCCCAGCGCTGATCCAGCGGGGCGCTTCTTGTGGCGCCGCTGCGAAGGCGGCGGTGGCTGGACACATCCGGCAAAGCTACCTATAACGTCAGCGGCGGCTGTCGTCGTGGTTCGCCGGGAATGCCCAGGTAGCTCAGTTGGTAGAGCACATGACTGAAAATCATGGTGTCGGTGGTTC
>CAZFBS010000054.1:0-17422 GCA_964517265.1 uncultured Rhodospirillaceae bacterium
TGGAGCGGGTGAAGGGAATCGAACCCTCGCCGGAAGCTTGGAAGGCTTCTGCTCTACCACTGAGCTACACCCGCGATGCCGACAACCGCCTGACGGTGGCATGGTGGAGGGGGTTGGATTCGAACCAACGTAGGCGTACGCCAACGGGTTTACAGCCCGTCCCCTTTAGCCGCTCGGGCACCCCTCCGCTAGGCCACTTTATTTGTTAACCTCACAACCTCGGCGGAACGAATTCAGGAAATAAAGAATGGACCGGCCTGTTGTCAACGCCAGCCCACTGCCGAGGCACCTGACCTGCCTCACCAACGACTTTTTTCAGCGGATTTGCTTGCGGCAACTCTCGATGTGTGGATCGTAATGATGGTGATGAGCAAACGCAAGCCCCCAGCGGTGCCGCACGCCGGCACCCGGTCCCGTCCACCGTCAGACAGGTCCTCCCCGCCCTCTCTCAGTTCCCGATCCGGCCGACCGTCCGGCCGCATGCCGCCCGCTGGCGCCGAATGGATCTACGGCCATCACGCCGTGCTCGCGGCGATCGCCAATCCGCGGCGCCGGTGTCTGAGGCTGGCGGCGACGCCGGCGAGCGCGGGAGTTCTCAAAGCCGCGGCGGAACGGGCCTCGCCGGCGCGAGGGCCGGTCGAGGTGATCGATCGTCATGACATGGATAGACTGCTTGCGCCGGGCGTCGTCCACCAAGGAATGGCGGTGTTGTGCGAGCCTCTCGAAGAAATCGCCCTCGAGGAGTTCATCGGCCGCTTCGAAGATGCGCACGAACTGTGCCTGGTTGTTCTGGATCAGGCAAGCGATCCGCGCAATGTCGGGGCGGTTCTGCGCTCGGCGGCCGCCTTCGGCGCCGATGCCGTCATCGTCCAGCAACGCCATTCACCTGCCGCGACTGCGGCGCTGGCCAAAGCAGCTTCGGGTGCGTTGGAGGTTATGCCGATGATCCGCGTGACGAACATCACGCAGAGTCTCGATCTCCTCAAGCGGGCCGGGGTCTGGTGTCTCGCCCTCGATTCCGGGGCGCCGTCCACGCTGAGGGATTTTCGTTTCGTCAGGCGGCTGGCCATCGTCATCGGTGCGGAGGGAAAAGGATTGCGGCGACTGGTCGCGGCCTCGTGCGACGAGAGCATTCGTATCCCGATTGCCGAGACCATGGAGAGCTTGAATGTTTCGGTCGCGGCGGCTGTCGCCCTCTATGAAATCAGTCGGCAGCGGGCGTCGGCGACGATCTCCGGCAGCTCAGCATGATCCTGAGCCGATCGGCCCGTGGGAGCGGGAGCGGGCAAGGCGGGTGGCATCCGACCCTCCCCGCTGTCCCGAGCGGTTCCACTACCCGGACAAAGGACATAGGGCTGAAAGAGGGGAAATCAGGCATTTGAAATCGCACGCAATGCCTGTACCATCGGTGCCTGTCGGCGCCCCGAGTGGCAAGCAGTCTGCAACGGAGTCCGTGTGCCGGCGCCGATTCCGAGCCGAGCCAGAGCCACAATGGCAACCATTGCCCTTCGTCACGTCGACAAAATCTTCCCCGACGGGACCCATACGATCTTCGATCTCAGCCTCGACGTCCGAGACGGAGAGTTCATGGTCATTGTCGGCCCTTCCGGCTGCGGCAAGTCGACCGTGCTGAGGATGATCGCCGGCCTGGAGAGTGTGAGCCGGGGCGAGATTCTGATCGACGGTCGTTGCGTCAACGACTGGCCGCCGCAACGCCGCAACATGGCGATGGTATTCCAGGATTATGCCCTCTATCCGCACATGACCGTGCGGGAAAACCTGGAATTTCCGCTGCGCTTGCAAAAGCTACCGCGCAACGAGATTGGACAGCGGATTGCCGAGACGGCCCAACTGCTCGATCTTGCGGCGGTGCTCGAGCGCAAGCCCCGGCAGCTCTCCGGCGGTCAGCGCCAGAGGGTGGCGATGGGACGCGCCGTGGTGCGGCGGCCGGGCGTGTTTCTGATGGACGAGCCGTTGTCCAACGTCGATGCCAAGCTTCGTGTCCAGATCCGCACCGAGATTGCGGCGCTGCAGGCGCGGTTGGAGACGACCACGATCTACGTGACGCATGATCAGGTCGAAGCGATGACCTTGGGCCAGCGCGTTGTCCTCCTGCGCGGCGGCGTGGTGCAGCAGATCGCGCCCCCGCAGGAGCTGTACGATCGTCCTTCCAATGTTTTCGTCGCCACTTTTCTCGGCAACCCGGGCATGAACGTCATCCCGGTGAGACTCGCCCGCGATACCGCCGGGCGCCTCGCGTTCGATCTGTTCGATGGCGGGCCGATCCCACTGGAGCGCTGCGGCAACCGGCCGTTGGAGATCGGCGACGTCGGTGCCGCCTGGATCGGAATCCGGCCGGAGGCTCTGTCGTTGTGGGACGATAACCCCACCTGGCCAACCCTCACCATCACGGTTACGGCGGTGGAGGCCTTGGGCCATGAGTACCTCGTCTACGGCCGTCTTTCCAATCATCTGGCCGATGATCTGGCCGAAACATCGCGACCACGCTCTGGGGAGCCGCCGGCGGTCGCGATCCAGGAGCCGGCCGAGTCCGCACCCACGGCCGGCACCATCGTCGCTCGGCTTCCCGCCGGTGCCGATCCCGGGCCCGGCCGCACGCTGCGACTTGCGGTCGACCCTGCCCGCCTGCACGTGTTCGCCGCCGATGGCCGCGCCATCGCCCATCGCGCCGCCGGATCCGCCAGCAGCGCCGGTGAAGGCGGTACGGATGCAAGCCGGCACGGGCAGAGCAGCGGCGGTCGGCCGGGAGCGATCCCGGCCGCTTCCCGTCAACGGGTGCCCCGTTGACGGCAGGAAGGCGTCCGCTCGAAGTCTGCCGACTCCGCTTCCCCCTCCTCGCGGTGCTGCTGACTTTTCTCCTGGCGTGCGATGAAGCCGATCCGCGGGTAGCGCTGGACTTCTGGGCGTTCGGTCGGGAGGGCGAGGTGGTCCGCACCCTGGTCGACCGCTTCGAGCGGGAGAACCCGCAGATCCGTGTTCGCGTTCAGCGGATTCCCTGGAGCGCCGCGCATGAAAAGCTGCTGACCGCATTCGCCGGCGACGCCATGCCGGACGTGTTCCAGCTCGGCAATACCTGGATTCCCGAATTTGTCGCGGTAAATGCGCTCGCCGAACTCGAGCCGATGCTGGCCGCCGCGGACCGCTTCGACAAGAGCGACATCTTTCCCGGTATCATGAAGACCAACGAGATCGGCGGGACGACGTACGGTCTGCCCTGGTACGTCGATACGCGATTGATTTTCTACCGGCGGGACATCCTTGCCGCCGCCGGCGTTGATGCGGTGCCGGCAAGCTGGGCGGAATGGCTCGGCGCCTTGGAGGCCTTGGCCCGGAGCGGGACGCGGACCAGTTATCCGATCTACCTGCCGATCGACGATTGGACGCCGGTGACGGTTTTCGCGTTGCAAAAGGATGCGAACCTGCTGAAGGAGAACAACACCTACGGCAATTTCCAAAGCCCCGGCTTCCGCGCAGCCTTCGACTTCTATATTGAATTGTTCCGGCGCGGCTTGGCTCCGGCCGCGAGTGGGGCGCAAATCTCGAACCTTTACCAGGAGTTCGCCAATGGCGATTTCGCCATGTTCATCAGCGGGCCATGGAACATCGGCGAGCTCAACCGGCGCATGCCGGAGCACCTGAGCAACGCATGGGGGACCGCACCGATGCCCGCGCCTGGCCCCTCTGTGTCATCTTCCGACCATCGCGCGCCCGGTGTCTCTCTCGCCGGAGGGGCCAGTCTCGTAATCCACCACGACTCGGATCACCCGGTGGAGGCATGGAAGCTGATCGAGTTCCTGACCGCCAGCACGCAGCAGATCGAGTTCTACCGATTGACGGGCAATCTGCCCTCACGTCGCTCCGCCTGGACGGATGCCGATCTCGCCGCGATGCCGACAATGGCCGCCTTCTGGCAGCAGCTCCAGCACCTGCAGCCGACGCCCCAGATCCCGGAATGGGAGCGGATTGCGCATCTCATCTCGCGCACCAGTGAGGCGGTCATTCGCGGCGAGCGTAACCCTGATCAAGCGCTTGCGGCATTGGACGAGGCGGTGGATCGCATTCTGGAGAAGCGACGATGGCTTCTGAGACACAGCGCGCAGCTCCAGTAGCGGTGGCCTCGGGCCCTCATCGCGCGGCACCCGAGCGTGCCGAGCGCGGCGGCGGGATTCATGCCGGTCACTGGTTCGTCGCCCCGGCGTTGCTGCTCATCCTTGTCTTCTTCGTTGGCCCGATCGTGGGGGCAGTGTTCCTTAGTTTCACCGATTTCGACATCTATGCGCTCGGCAATCTTGCCGATCTGCGCTTCAACGCGCCGGACAACTATGTCGACCTGCTCGGCAACCCCCTGTTCTGGACGGCGCTCTGGAACACCTTCTATTTCGTCGCCCTCGGCGCGCCGCTCTCGATCGGCGTTTCCTTGGGCGCGGCCCTGTTGGTCAATTCCCAGCTGGTCCGGTTCAAGGGCCTGTTCCGCACCGTGTTCTTCCTGCCGGTGGTGACGACACTGGTGGCGATGGCGGTGGTCTGGCGCTATCTTTATCATCCCCGCTACGGACTTCTGAACTATGGTCTTGGTCTGATCGGCATCGACCCCATTGATTGGCTGGGAGATCCCCTCTGGGCGATGCCGGCCATCATCCTGATGGCCGTGTGGAAGAACTTCGGCTTCAACATGGTCATCTTTCTGGCGGGACTCCAGAGCATCCCCCAGTCGCTTTACGAATCGGCAAGCATGGATGGGGCGGGACACTGGCACCAGTTCCGCCATGTAACCCTGCCGATGCTGGCACCGACATTCCTCTTCGTCGGCATCATCACCATGATCGGCTACTTCCAGCTGTTTGCCGAGCCGTATGTGATGACCCGGGGCGGCCCTTCCGACAGCACGCTCAGCATCGTTCTTTTGATGTACGAACAGGGGTTCCGCTGGTGGAACCTCGGCTACGCGGCGGCAATTGCGTTTGTTCTGTTCGCGATCATCCTGCTCGTGACCCTGTTACAACTCCGCCTGCAAAGAGAGCAGCCGTAATGAACCGCCTCCCGCAGCTCATCGCGTACCTCCTGCTCGCGTTCAGCCTGCTGCTCACCCTGGCACCGTTGTTGTGGATGGTCTCCGCTTCGCTGATGACGGCGGGAGAGGCGAATGCCTACCCGCCCCGGCTGCTGCCGCAAGACGCCACGCTGGATAATTATCGGCTGTTGTTCTCACGGCTCAATCTCGGCCGTTACTTCGTCAACAGCATCGTCATCGCCGTTATTATCACCGCCGTCTCGCTCTTGCTGAACTCGATGGCGGGGTATGCCTTCGCCAAGCTCCATTTCGCCGGGCGCGATCGTATCTTCCGACTCATGCTCGCGGGTCTAGTCATTCCGGCGCAGGTGGCGATGCTGCCGTTGTTCTTGATGTTGAAAGAGATGGGCCTTGTCAACACCTACCTCGGTGTCGTCATTCCCGGGCTTGCCAACATCTTCGGCATTTTTCTCGTGCGCCAGTATGCGCTGTCGATTCCGGACAGCCTGCTCGATGCCGCGCGCATGGACGGCGCCAGCGAGTGGCGGATCTATCGCTCGGTGGTGTTGCCGCTCTGCACACCGGTGCTGGTCACTCTGGCCATTTTCACGTTCATGGCCGCATGGAACGATTTCATGTGGCCGCTCATCATTCTCGCGGACGATGACATGTATACGCTGCCGGTCGCTCTCGCGAATTTGATGGGAGAGCACGTCCAGGACACGGAACTGATGATGGCCGGCTCGGTCCTCACCGTGTTGCCGGTCATGATACTGTTCATGGCGTTACAAAAATACTACATCAATGGAATCATGATGGGCGCGGTCAAGCAATAGAAGCACAATGCGAAGTAGGAGAAGTTATGTCCAGTGTTTGGAGGTGTGCATTATCCGTACCCGGGTGGAACCGGGTCCGCGGCGGTATCTTTAATTTCCTTGCGGTTATTCTATTGCTGACAATGTCCGTTCCTGTTCTCGCCGAAGAAATCCTGCTCGACGATTTCGAAGATGTGAGCCGCTGGGAAGCCAAGGCTGCCCCTGGCACCAGTCTCGACATCGCGCAGGACGAAGGGCGCCAAGGCATGGCGATGCGGCTCGATTTCGATTTCAGCGGCAATCGCGGGTTCATCATCGCGCGCAGAGAGCTGTCGATGCCGCTGCCGGACAACTATGCCTTCACCTTCTATGTACGGGGGAACGCGCCACCCAACATCCTGGAGTTCAAGCTGGTGGATCCCTCGGGTCAGAACGTCTGGCGAGCCGTGCGGCCGGACTTTGAGGTGTCCGGCGGATGGCGGAAAGTCACCGTTCTGGCGCGTCACATCCACTTCGCGTGGGGGGCGAGCAGCGAGCCGCTGCGGGAGGTCGGCTCCATCGAAATCGCATTGGCGACCGGCGAAGGCGGCAAGGGCTCGTTGTGGATCGACGAGCTCACCATCGAGCAGCGGGAGCCTACAGATCTCGCCTCCTTGCAGCCTCAGGTGCGGGCCTCGACCTCGATCGAAGGGCATGCTGCCGAACTGGGCATCGACAGTGATCTGGCATCATCGTGGAAAAGCGGTTCGGTGGCGGAGGACCAATGGTACCTGATCGACTTTCAAAAGCCGGTCGAGTTCGGCGGCCTCGTCATCGACTGGGATTCGGCGGACTTTGCGCAGGCCTACGACGTGCAGATTTCCAACGATGGCGATCAATGGGAGGAAGTCTATACGGTCGACTTCAATAAAGGGGGACGTGATTACGTTTATTTGCCGGACATGGATGCGCGTTATGTTCGGCTGAACCTGAGAGCAAGCAGCCGGGGGGAAGGCTACGGCATCCGCGCGATTGCGGTACAATCCTACCACTTCTCTTCCTCGCTGAGCCGCTTCTTCGAAGCGATCGCTCAGGACTCACCGCCGGGCACCTATCCGCGTTACTTTCTTGGGCAGCAAAGCTACTGGACGGTGGCCGGTGTCCCGGGAGGCATGAAACGAGCCCTGATCAATCAGGATGGCATGGTCGAGGTCGACAGGGAGAGTTTTTCGATCGAGCCGTTCCTCTATGTTGGCGGAAACCTGATGACTTGGCGTGATGCCGAGACGAGCCAGCATCTTGCCGATGGATACCTGCCGATTCCTTCGGTTGAGTGGAAAGCCGGGGCGCTCCGCTTGCGGGTGACCGCGCTTGCCGCCGGCGAGCCGGGGCAGTCCGTGCTTCTGCTTAAGTACGCCGTCACCAACGAAGGAGCGGAGCAACAAACCGGCAGCTTGTTTCTGGCCCTGCGACCATTTCAAGTCAATCCGCCCTGGCAGTCGCTCAACATCACGGGAGGCCCTGCTGTCATTCGTGATATTGCGTTTGACGGCACTTCCATTTGGGTCAACAACAATAAGAGGGTTGTTCCGCTCACCCCTCCGAGCGGGTTTGGCGCCGCTCGCTTTTCCGAAGGCGGCATTACCGACTTCCTCCAAAGCGGGCGCCTGCCCGATCAGGCGTCGGTTTCCGATGTGTTTACCAAGGGTTCGGGCGCACTGGAATACCGCCTTGAGCTGGCTCCCGGCAGTACCCGGGAGGTCGTTGTCAAGGTTCCGTTCCATGCCGACGAGGAAATGGTCCTGCCGACGCTCTCGCAGGACCGGACGGACGAGGCTGCGGGGCAGGAGGCCGTGCAGCTGTGGAACGAAATTCATGACCAAACCGTGGAGCGCTGGCGGACCTTGCTGAACCGCGTGTCGATCGACGTGCCTGCCTCCGGCGAGGAATTGATCGACGTGCTCCGCACGAACCTTGGCTACATCCTGATCAACGCCGGCGGCCCCGCCCTGCAACCCGGGCCGCGGGCGTACGAGCGAAGCTGGATCCGTGACGGCGCATTCACGTCCGCTGCGCTGCTGCGCATGGGGTTTCCGGAAGAGGTGCGTGCCTATGCGCGGTGGTATGAGGACTACCAATACCCCAGTGGCAAGATCCCGTGCTGCGTCGACCGGCACGGCGCCGACACGGTGCCCGAGAACGACAGCAACGGGCAATGGCTTTACACCTTGTCCCAGTACTACCGGTTCTCGCGCGATATCGGGTTCCTCAGCGAGATGTGGCCGAGCATTCTGAAGGCGGTCGAGTATATCGAGGTCCTGCGCAATCAGCGCCTGACGCCGGAATACCAATCGCCGGAAAATGCCGTGTTTCGGGGGCTGGTTCCGGAGTCGATCAGCCATGAGGGATACTCTTCCAGACCTGTTCACTCCTATTGGGATGATCTTTTTGTGCTCCTCGGCTTGAAGGAAGCCGTCCATATGGCTTCGGCGCTCGGCGAGACCGAGCACGCCGCCCGCTTCCAGAAACTGAGCGAGGACTTTCGCAACGACCTCTACGCTTCGGTCGCACTCAGCTTGGACATGCACAGGATCGATTTCTTCCCGGGGGCGGCAGAGCTGGGCGATTTCGATTTTACCGCAACGACAATCGCGGTCGACCCGGTTGGAGAGCTGGAATACCTGCCAAAGGACCCGTTCAATCGTGCTTTGGAGATGTACCTGGAGAATTTCGATCGGCGCAAGAATGAGGAGGTGATGGGGGGCAACTACACCCCCTATGAGATCCGCATTGTCGGAACCCTGATCCGATTGGGAATGCAATCGCGCGCGCATGAGTTGCTGCGCTATTTCCTTGCCGACACGCGACCGGCGGCATGGAACCATTGGGCCGAGATCGTCTGGCACGATTACAACGATCCCAGGTTCATCGGCGACATGCCGCACACCTGGATCGGCGCCGAGTTCATCCGGGCAATCCGCAGCCTTTTCGCCTTCGAGCACACGTCCGACCGGAGCCTGATCGTTGCTGCCGGGATTCCCGAAGAATGGGTGCGTTCGCCCGAAGGCGTGCAGATCAAGCGCTTCCCCACCTATCACGGCACTTTGAACTATTCGCTGCGGCTCGTCGACGGCCGGCATGTCCGCCTCGACATGAGCGGGGATATCGTCGTCCCGCCGGGCGGGATCGTCATTGCCTCTCCGATGGATGCCCCGCTGCAAAGCGTGACGGTCAACGGAGCCACCATCGATACGTTCACGGCGAACGAAGTGACAGTGAGGGAATTCCCTGCTGAGGTTGTGCTGGGATTCTGAATCCGGCGCGAGCCGCGATAGCGAGGGGAGGCATCCCGTGAGCGTTGATGAAGCTGCCGAAGGCGCCCAAGCGAATCTCGATCTGGACGATTCCGAGCTGTGGGGACGCAGTCCCCGCGGCCGCCTGCTGTCCAACGGACGCTACACCACCCTGATCACCAATGCGGGGAGCGGCTTCTCCCGCTTCGGCGAGATCATGCTCAACCGCTGGACCGGCGATCGGGTCGAAGACGGCGACGGGTTTTTCGTCTACCTTAGGGACCGAACCGACGGAGCCCTATCCTCCTTCGGCTACCAACCCACCCGCGTCGCGTCAGATCGGGGATCGGGTTCCGACAAAGTGCGTTTTGCTCACGGCAACGTCTGCTTCACCCGCATCCAGGGCGGGCTGGAGATGCAGATGGAGGTCGCGATTGCGCCGGATGCGAACGTGGAATTGCGCCGCTGCACGGTCCACAACCGTTCCACCGCCCGGCGGCATCTCGAGCTGACCAGCTGCCTGGAGGTAGTGCTCAACACCCGGGCTGCGGATGCCGCCCACCCGGCGTTCTCGAAGTTGTTTGTCCAAACTGAATATGCGGCGGATCAGCGGGCATTGTTGGCCGTTCGCCGGCCGCGAGCGAGCGGGGACTTTACCGGCAGCATGATCCACTGGCCAGTGCTCGCGGCAACCAGGGAGCACGGTGACGACCTTCTCCTCCAACATGAGACAGACCGTTTTGTATTTCTGGGTCGCGGCCGGAACCTGTCGGCGCCGCGGGCGTTCGATGCGGGGGCTACTCTCACCGGCACGGTCGGCAATGTGCTCGATCCCGTGTTCAGTCTGCGCGTACCGCTGGAACTGGAGCCGGGCGCAAGAAAGACGGTGGTCTTCGCGCTTGCTGCCGCCGACAGCAGGGACGAGGCCCGGGTGCTCGCCGCTGCGTACAGCACGATGGAAGCGGTCGATCAGGCATTCAGCGATGCCCGGGACCGTGAATACGGCATCGTCGCCCGCCTCGGCATGACCGCGGCCGAGGGCCATAAGTTCCAGGACATGGCGAGCGCGATGCTGTACCAAGACCCGCAACGCCGCGATTGCGAAGCCGTTCTCCGCGGCTCGTTGACGCTGACCCGGCTTGGGGATTTCGGTCTCTCCGGATCACGGCCCTTGGTGCTTGTCGAGGCCGGCGGCTCCGAGGGTGTGCAGCGGGTCGCACAATATGTCCGGGCACAAGCCTACTGGTCGGAGCATGGCCTCGACGTCGATCTTGTGTTCCTCACCGGCCCGCTCGCCGCTGACGGGCGCGATCCCGAGGCGGCCGGGTCTTCCGGTGACGGACAAAGCGCCGGTGTGGGTGCGGTGGTTTTTCTTGCCCGCGAGCGTCTTTCGCCCAATGAGAACGCTCTTCTCAGAGCTGCGGCCGCCATGGTGGTCGATGGCGAAGGTGAAACCGAGGGGTTGACTCGGCACCAACCGCCGGCGCCGGAAGCATTCCACCGGCCCCGGTTCCAGGCGCCAACCGCCGTGGCCGCTGCCCCTGGCAGGGTGGCGGGGCGTGAGCTTGCCGACGAGTTCCTGCTGTTCGACAACGGCCATGGCGGCTTCTCCCGCGATGGTTCCGAGTACGTCATCCGTATCGGCGGCGGCGGCTCTCCACCGCTGCCGCCGCTGCCGTGGACTCATGTGGTTGCCAACGAGTCGTTCGGGTTCCTGATCTCTGAAACCGGCGCCGGGTGCACGTGGGCGGTCAACAGCCGGCTGAACCGGCTGACGCCCTGGTACAACGATCCCGTCGCCGATCCCCATGGCGAAGCGATCTACATCCGCGATGAGAGCACGAAAACCTTCTGGTCGCCGCTGCCGGGCCCTGTGCGAGGTTGCCAGCCTTCTGCCGATCCGGGCGGCAGCGAGCCCGGTTCGGACCATAATTCTGACGCCGATCCCTATCAGGTGCGGTACGGGTTTGGGCTGTGCCGCTTCATTCAGACTCGTGCCGACCTGCATCAGGAGGTCACCCTGTTCGTTCCGACCGAGGATCCGGTCAAAGTCACCGAGATCCGGCTGCGCAACGACGGGGAGCGAGTCTGCACCTTGAGCGTGTTCGTTTTCTATCGCCTCGTGCTGGGTGGCGATTGCGCCGAAACCACGCCGTTTATTTCCACCCGGATCGACCGCAACCTCGGCGTCGCCTTCGGGCGGAACCCGATGCGCGAGGATTTCGGAACCCGAGTCGCGTTCGCGGCAGTTGCCGAGCCCGATCTCGCGGCCGCCTGCTCCTTTACCACCGACCGGACGGCATTCATCGGTCGCAACGGCAGCCCCGGCAGCCCGGCCGCTGTGGTCGCGAACGAATTGCTCGACGGGCGCGAGGGCGCCGGGCTCGATCCGTGTTTTGCCCTGCGGATCCCGGTTCGGATCGAGGCGGGCGCAACAGTGACCTGCACCATTCTGCTCGGCGAAGCGGACGATGAAGCCAGCGCCCGCGCGATCGTCTCCCGCTATCGCGGCCCCGATATGGCCCGGCGCAGCCTGGAGGAAGCCGTCTTGCGATGGCAGAATCTCGTCTCGATGGTGCGGGTGACGACCCCGACGCCGGCGATCGACCTGATGATCAACGGCTGGCTGCTCTATCAGACCCTGTGCTGCCGCATCTGGGCCCGCAGCGCGTTCTACCAGTCGGGCGGCGCCTTTGGCTTCCGCGATCAGGCGCAGGATGCGGCGGCGTTCGTTCACACGCTCCCCGACCTGACCCGGCAACAGATCCTTCTGCACGCCGCCCACCAGTATGTCGAAGGGGACGTCATGCACTGGTGGCACCCGCCGCAGAGCCGCGGCATGCGCACCCGCTTTTCCGACGATTTGCTGTGGCTGCCGTTCGTGACCCTGTCGTACCTGGAGGCGACCGGCGATAGGCCGATCCTCGACGAAGTCGTGCCGTTTCTCCGCGCCCGCCCCTTGCAGCCGGGCGAGGATGAAGCGTACCTCCACCCCGAACACTCCGGCGAGGCAGCGTCGCTGTATAATCATTGCTGCCGCGCCCTTGATCGCTCTCTGACCCGGGGCGCGCATGGTCTGCCGCTGATGGGGACCGGCGACTGGAACGACGGTATGAATCGCGTCGGGCGCGAAGGCCGCGGCGAGAGCGTCTGGCTCGGATTCTTTCTCTATTTCATTCTGACCCGATTCGCGCCCCTGTGCCGCCACCGAGGAGATCATGCCCGGGCGGACACCTATGACGCGTATCGTACGGATCTCATCGAAGCCTTGAACGACGGCGGGTGGGACGGAGCGTGGTACCGCCGCGCTTACTACGACGACGGCACTCCGCTCGGCTCCGCCGAAAGCGACGAGTGCCGGATCGATGCACTGGTGCAGGCGTGGGCGGTGATCGCAGGCGCCGCGCCACCCGATCGCGCCGAGCAGGCTCTGGATGCGCTGGAGCGTCATCTCGTCTCGGAACGCGACGGGCTGATCCGCCTGCTGACGCCCCCGTTCGATCATACGCCGCACGATCCCGGCTATATCAAGGGCTATGTGCCCGGCGTTCGTGAAAACGGCGGGCAATACACCCATGCAGCGCTGTGGGTGGTGCGGGCTTTGGCTGAAGCCGGGCGCAGGGATCGTGCGGCCGCACTGTTGGAGATGATCAGCCCGGTCAGCCATGGCGGCAGCGCCGAGGCCGCGGCCCGTTACAAGGTCGAGCCCTACGTCATCGCTGCCGACGTGTACAGCACCGAGCCCCATGTCGGACGCGGCGGCTGGACTTGGTATACCGGCTCGGCAGCCTGGATGTATCGCGTGTTCCTGGAATCGCTGCTGGGAGTGCGGATGGAGGAAGGGACCACGCTCGTTGTGGAACCCAGGCTTCCGGCGACTTGGCCGGAAGCCAAAATCGACTGGACGCTGGCCGACGGGACCGTCTACGCGCTCGCCCTGCGCCATCGCGGCGAGCGGCTCTCCCGGGTGCAATCGGCGAGCGTGGACGGCGCCCCCACCGATATCCGCGAAGGCAGCGTCCGGATCCGGCTGAAGCGCGACGGCCGGCGTCACGAGGCGACGATCGACCTCGGCTGAACCGGCAAGACGCAGACCCGGAGTTCAGCGGGTCAGGTTGGCCCCGTTGCTGCGGATCACCTCGGCGTAGAAGTCGGCGCTCCTCTTGAGCGTCCGCTGCAGCGTCGTTCTGTCGACCTGGACGATGCCGAACCGCTTGTCGTAGCCGCTGTTCCATTCGAAGTTGTCCAACAGCGACCACACGAAGTACCCGCGCAAATCCACCCCGGCCGCGATCGCAGCCCGAGCGGCAAGAAGATGGGAGCGAAGATAATCGACCCGAAGGGGGTCCTCGACCCGCCCCCCCACCGGCGGAGGATCGGCGAAGGCGGCCCCGTTCTCCGTGATGTAGAGAGGAATATCGCCGTACCGTTTTCGCACCCACATCAAGATGTCGTGCAAGCCGTCGGGATAAACTTCCCAATCCATCTCGGTGTGGGGCACGCCGGTCTGCACGACCGGCGCGGCGTGCAACGGCTCTACGGTCGGATCGAACCGGGTCACGCCCCGCGAATAGTAATTGATGCCAAGGAAGTCGATCGGCGCGCACACGCCTTCGGCTTCTTCGGCGGTGGGCTCGAACCAAGCCGCACCGAACGCCTCGCGCAGGTCGTCCGGGTAGGTTCCAAAAAAGAGGGGGTCCAGGTATTGCCGGTTCATGTAGGCGTCGGCGCGGCGGGTCGCGGCCACGTCGGCCTCATCACCGGTGAACGGATACTTCGGCTCGAGATTGACCGTGATACCGATCCGGTTGCGGCCGACAGAGCGGTACAGCCGGACTGCGGCGGCATGGGCGCGCAGCAGGGTTCGCCCGGCAACGAGAGCCTCGCGCGGATTGCGCCGTTGCGGGGGATGGCAATCATGCATGTAGCCGGCATCGGTGATCACCCACGGCTCGTTGAGGGTGATCCAAAGCGGCACCCGGTCATCCAGGGCGCGGAACAGAACGGCGGCATAATCGGCAAACCATTGCGGGATGTCCGGGTTCAGCCAGCCGCCAGCGTCATCGAGTTCCGCCGGCAGATCCCAATGGTGCACCGTGACCATCGGCTGAATATCGTTCTCCAGCAACCGATCAACCAGATGCCGATAGAAGTCGAGGCCCGGCTGGTTGACTGCGCCGCGACCGCTCGGCAGGACCCGACTCCACAACACGCTGAAGCGATAGGCGCGCAAACCCAGCTCCCGCATCAGCCGGATGTCTTCGTCGACCCGGTGGTAGTGATCGCAAGCGAGATCGCCGGTGTCGTTGTTGGCGACGGTCCCGGTGCGATGGGTGAATCGATGCCAGTTGCTGGCGCCCGCCCCATCCTCCAGGGGCGCACCTTCGATCTGGTAGGCGGAGGTTGCGGCGCCCCAGAGGAACCCTAAAGGAAAGGCGGCGTGGCCGTCGGTCATGGCCCGCCCACCCGCAATTTGCCCGCTTCAGGCTTTCCCGCTTCAGATCCTTTGACGCCGGATCCGCCCGCGCCATGCTCCTTGATTCTCAGGCTTCCCGTTGCCAGAGCAGCCTCCGCATTCACGTCCGTGGTCGCGGCAGGCGGAGGCTGGTCGCATCCGGGACCTGCCCCTTCGGGCCCAAAGAACGTTTCCAGCGCCAGCAGCGGCAACACTTTGCGGCCGATTGGGTCCGCCGCAAAGTGCTTTTGAACCACGCCGCCGGTGAGATGATTGGCGATCGCGATCAGGATCATGCCTTGATCGAGCGCCAGATAGCGATAAGCAACCTGCTCCGAGAGCGGGTCGACCGCATCATAGAAGCCGTATTCGCCGTAGATGTCGTAATGATCAATGAGGCGGCGCAGGTTGGCGAGCGCTTCGGTCGGAAACGTGCTCAGGGCGAGGGCCGAGGCGTGCGGCGTCACCATTCCATCCCGATAGCCGAGGGTGCCAAGATACCACACTCCATATTCTCCATATCCCGGGGGTGAAAAGGTGACGCTCGGTGACATCCCCCAAACCGGATAATCGAGGTCGTCGAGAGCCCGCTTGATGTGGAACGCGGTGTGAACGCGGTTGTTGACACCGAGGCTACGGGGCGCTGCGGACCTCTCATCTACCAGCAGCGTCGGCATCAGGGCCTCGAACATGCTGCCGCCCCATGACGGAACGTAGCGGCAGCCGTCCTTCTCGTAGTACCCGCCCATAACCGTGTAGCGGCCCGCCCGCTTGTAAACGCGGGCGCGCGGCACCATCGACTGCCACGTCTCGCGCGAGGGCAGCGTTCGCATCATCTTGAACCAGTGCTCGACCGGAACATCGCCCTTGCCGATGGCAACAAGGCTGGCGAGACGGGCTTCGGTGTACAGGAGGCCGTAGTGGTACTCAGACGGCATCTTGATGTTGACGTAGTAGCCCTGGGAGAGAAGCTGCTCGACATCGTCATACAGCCAGCCGAAATCGGCCCGCTCGATCAAGGGAGTGATCCGGTCTGCGAGCGCGGGCACCGCGGAGCGGACGACGGCAAGGGCAGCGGTCAGCCACGCCGAGTCGACGGAGGAAATGAAGTTGCTGGTCCGCTCCAGCGAAGTGGTATCGTAGAAGTTGTAGAAGAAGCCGTTATAGCTCTCCAGTGTCTCCAGAGTGGCGAGGACACGCTCGATCCGGGCCACCGCCTCGGCCGGTTTGATGAAGCCGAGTTCGTCGGCCACGACCGTTCCCATCAGGTAGACAGCGATATTGGTCGGACTGGTATAATCGCCGACCGTCGCCGTCTCGGGCCCCGCAGGTTTTGCCGCACCGGAGGCGAGAATCACGGTGTCCACCGGCAGACCGTTCTCCCGATGGGTGAAGGCGTCGAGCCCGAGCCAGGTGTCGCGGGCAATTCGGTGAAGGAACAGCCTATCGTCCGCCGGCAGGGGATCGTCGACGATGGCGCGTTCGGGCCAGCGGCCGAGCTGCTTACGGATCGCCCGTTGAACGGCGGCGGGATCGTTCATCGCCGCTTCCCATGCCCGCTTGCGCGCCGGCTCGACCGGATCATGCGCCGAAGGTCCCGGGTCGCCGGTCCTGATGAGGGCGATGTCGTCGACCAGCAGGGCGCCCTCGGCGATTGGCGAGCGGCGCGAGTCGACGGTGATCACGAACCGGGTGAGATCGGTCCAGTCACTGATGCCGTTCATCGCGTTGAGCGGCGCACGGACCTGCTGCCAGGTGTCCTCGATCCCGTCGATGACAAAGCTGCCGCTTTGGATCAGGCCCGGCCGCGCCCCATGCGGGCGCCAGAAACCGATCTTGACGGCGTCCGGAAAGCCGACCGTTTCATCCCCCCGGATCCGCAGATCGAGATGGTCGTATGCCGTGGCATCGACGCCGTCCAGCACGATCCGAACCCCGCCCTCCCCGCGCTCTTTCAGCGAGAAATGGTGGGAAATCCTGAGTGCCTGCCCGTTTTGGCCATCCGCAGCGGCGGGCACCACGGCGGGTTCAATCCGCGTCGCCGGATCTCGCCGCGACCAGATCTCCAGCGGCGGCGACGGTCCCTGCCAGGAGGGGCTTTCAAAATCCGCCAGGACCAAAGGCGGGTCCACCGCAGCCGGCCCTTCCGCAACGCCGGCCGCGGCGGGCGTCGTCGCGGCCGGCGTCGTCGCGGCGCAGCTCGCGAGCGCGAGCGCCAGTCCCGTTACCGCCAAGCCCCGGAGGGGACGGCAGGAAGTCCAGGCAATGCCGGACGCGCGCGCTTGCGACGGCACTGCCCCGGCGGTGATCTCCGTTTCCGCTCCGGCGGTCGTTTTCATCGGCGGCGGCTGCTTACGATCCATCCGCGATCACGCCGGCGCAGACAGAGGTAAGAACCCCAGGGACAAGGCCTTTTTCGGGATCTGGTGGGGCGGGAGTGGACATGGCGGGTAACAGGTCTCGGTGAAGGCGAAGGAATCGGCCGATGCCCGGATTTCGGTGCGGCCGCGGTCTCGACGATACAACACAAACAACGAGAGCATGAAGATCCGAATGGCGTGAGGCAAGGTTATTTGCTGTCGCGGGGACGAGATATTCGTGCTCGTTACCGCTTTTTCAAGCGTTTGAGACGTTCAGAGAGAAGGATCATGGTGTCGCGCGGCGGATGGCCGGCATGCCGCGCCGGCGCCGTCTTCCGGGGCTACAGCAGGATGCGGATGTTCAGCAAACAATGGTGCCCAGGGGCGGAGCATAATCCGCCAACCGCATCAAGCACTTGCTCAAAAGCGGGACACCCGCTTAAGCCGTCCGACGCTTGCACGTTTCCGGAGAAGCGTCCCACCGAGGA
>CAZFBS010000055.1:0-16121 GCA_964517265.1 uncultured Rhodospirillaceae bacterium
AGCATGGCGATATGGCCGCCCTCTTTCAAAAGCTTCAGCGCCTGCTTGGCGCCCTCGGCCCCTTTGGGGAGCATCTCGACATTGCCCGAGCGCCTGAGGTCGAACAGCCATTGCAGGTGGGGATTGTTGGGCGCCCGGTAGAAGATGTTGAGCGGGGCGCCGTGGGCGGCAGCGGCAAAACCGATCACCTCCCAGTTGGCGAGGTGGCCGGAGAACAGAATCCCGGGCGTGCCGTCACCGCGCATTGCATCGAAATGCTCAATCCCGACCAGTTCGACGTGGCCGTCGCCGTCGGCCATGCGAAAGCGGTCGAGATGCGGGTACTCGAACGTGGTGCGTCCGAGATTGTCCCACATACCGCGGACGATGCTCTCGATCTCCCCCGGGAGCTTTTCCGGAAATGCGGCGCGCAGGTTGCTGCGCGCGACATGTGTGATGGGCAGCCAGGGTCCCAATGTACGCCCGAGCCAGCCACCGATCGCCGATGCTGCATCGAGCGGTACAGCGCGTACGGCAAGATAGACTCCGCGCAGTGCCAGCGCCTCTGCGCGGTAACGCAGACGCAGGAGCAGTGGCAAGGTATCGCTACCGGGCATGGCGGGCAAAGTTTGGGAGCAAATCGAGAATCCTCTCTAGAGCGGCTTCGTCATGCCAGACGAGGTCGATCGGGACGATCTCGATCCCGCTCCGCAGTACAGGATCAAGACGAACGAAGTCCTTCGCGGTTGTCACCGGGATCGCTCGCAGTGCATCCGCCTGGCGGACGATGGCGGCGATCTCCTTTGCCCGGTAGACATGATGGTCGGCGAACGCGTGCGCGGCCATGATGGTGCAGCCAAGTTCCTGCAGTGTGGCGAAGAACTTCTGCGGGTGACCGATGCCGGCGAACGCCACCACGGCGGTCCCGGCAAGACGCTGCGTGATCTCCTTTGCCGGCTGCATCCGGGCGAACAGGACCGGCCGGGAGCCCACTTGTTCGCAAACGCCGGTTCGAGCCGGCCCGATCAGGACGACGGCATCGGCCCGCGCAAGGCCATCCGCAAGCGGCTCCCGCAAAGGGCCGGCGGGAATCATCCGTCCATTGCCGAAGCCGCGCGGCCCGTCAACAACGATGATGGCAACGTCTTTGACGACGCTTAGGTTCTGGAAGCCGTCGTCCATCACCACCGCAGTGGCGCCGGCGGAAACGGCAGCGAGAATGCCCGCCCTGCGGTCGCGTGCGATCCAGGTCGGATACGCCTTGGCCAGCAGCAGCGGCTCGTCGCCTACCTCCGCCGCTGTGTGATGGAGCAGATCGACACGGAGCGGTCCCGCCAGAGAACCCCCATAGCCGCGCGAGAGAAAGTGGACGGCGGCGCCGCGCCGAGTCAACCTGCGGCTAACGCTGAGCGCCACTGGCGTCTTGCCGGCTCCTCCCGCAACCAAGTTGCCGATACACAGGATCGGAAGAGGCGCTCGCCATGGATGAACTGCTCGGCTCCGCCAGCGGGCGAGGTGGCGATATGCCGCTGCGGCCGGTGTCAGCAGTTCGGCGAGCATGCTGTCGTCATCCTGGTACCAGAACTCAGGAGTCCGCAAAACGTCCACCGCGTGACACCGAATCCATGAACGGTGCGATGACATCGACAACGGCATCGAGGACACCGGCCTCAGCGACCGCCACCGCCCGTGCCGCGGCCGCTCGGCGACCCCGCTCGGCTTCGTTGCCAAGAAGGCGCGCAACCACTGTTGCCAGTTCTTCGGCCGAGCCTACGCAGTAGGAGGCTCCCGCTTTCTCAAGGCTTTCCGCGATCTGAGCAAAGTTTTCCATGTGTGGCCCGTGGACAATGGCACAGCCGAGCTGCGCCGCTTCCAGCGGGTTTTGGCCTCCTTCGCCGGACAGCGATTTGCCGATGAAGGCAATTGGCGTAAGCCGATAAAACAGGCCGAGCTCGCCGATAGTATCGGCGACATAAACCTCCGTTTCCGGCGTGACCGGTTCGCCCGCTGCCCGCCTTGCAACAGTGAGTCCGGAGCCGCCAAGAACAGTGGCAATCACCCGGCCCCGCTCCGGATGTCTCGGCACGATGACTGTGAGCAGATCCTTGCGCCGATCCCGGAGCCGCCGGTGCGCTTCGCCGGCGATTTCTTCCTCGCCCGGGTGGGTACTTGCCGCGAGCCAGCGCGGCCGCTCGCCTAAAATGGTTTGCAGCTCGATGATCGCGTCTGCTCGTGCGGGCAGTGGCGGTGCGGCATACTTGAGATTGCCGCGGCATCCGGCCCCGGGCGCGCCTAGCGCACGCAGTCGTTCCGCATCGGCTTCGGTCTGGCCAAGACAGACGGTAAACCCGGACAAAAGACGTCTGATGATCCTGTGGTGGCGCCCCCATCCGGCATAAGAGCGTGGCGAGATCCGGCCTTGAACCAGAATCATCGGAATACCTCGCCGCGCCGTCTCGCTGACCAGGTTCGGCCAGAATTCCGATTCCGACCAGATTGCCAAATCGGGGCGCCAGTGGTCGAGAAAACGCCGGACGTACCTCATCCGGTCGACGGGAACGTATTGATGGAATGCGCCCTCGGGCAGGCGCTCGGCCATTACCTGAGCGGAAGTTACCGTGCCGGTCGTCAAAAGGATGGTATGGCCGGGCCAAAGCTGGCGCATCCGCTCGATCAGCGGCAGTAGCGAAAGACTCTCGCCGATGCTGGCAGCGTGCATCCAGACAAGGCGCCCGGCCGCCCGGGGCTGACGGGCAATGCCAAGGCGTTCCTCGAAGCGCTGCGGGTCTTCCTTGCCGCTGGCGCGGCGGCGCGCGAGGTAGAGCCGAATGAGCGGCCCGCCCAGGGTGGTCGTCGCACGATAAAGGCTGAGCTCCATCATGCGGCGCCCTCCCGCAGCGGCGCCGGTTCGACAGCTGGATAACCCATCATCCGGTCAGCGTCGGCGGTGATGTCGTTTAGCCGGCGCTCGAGAAGGGCGCGAAGGTGCTCCAGTTGCCCGCCGTCGGCGGCTCTCGGCACGTCGATGGGCTCACCATAGATCACTACGCCACGACTGAACGGAAAAACAAGCACGAGCCGATCCCACGACGCCATTATTCGCCGCGGACGAACGCCGAACGAGACTGGAAACAGCGGCGCTCCCGAAAGCTGAGCCAGCCGAATCGCGCCTATCTGCGCACGCATCCGCGGCCCCCGCGGACCGTCGGGCGTGATGCCGATGCTCTCGCCCGACGCCAGAATCGCCAGCAACCGGCGGACCGCGGGCGATCCGCCCCGCGTGGACGAGCCGGTGACGGTGTCAACGCCGAAGCGGGCGATGATACCGGCGATCAGGCGTCCATCGCGATGCTGCGAAATCAACATCTGGCGCCGCTGCGACCATCGCCAGGCATACAGCATCATCAGCAGCCGTCCGTGCCAGAAGCACGCGATCACCGGCTGGCCGCCGGTCACATATTGGCCCATGCTGTCGCTGCCGAGCAGCGTCCAGCGGCCGGTAGCGTAGACCAAGCGCAGATAGCCGGCGGCGAGGGCACACACCATCTCTCGCACCATGGGCCGCGCCATCAGGGTCTTCAGAAATTTCACGGCTTGCACCTACCCTCACGCCTGGGCGGCGCGGATGCCGCCGGGCAGGGCTTGTTCATCGGCGGACTGCAGCGCGTAGAGGCGCGCATAGAGGCCGCCGCGCGCGAGCAACTCGGCATGAGTTCCCATCTCGACGACGCACCCACGCTCCATCACATAGATGATATCGGCGCTGACTACGGTCGATAGGCGATGGGCGATCACCAGGGTCGTCCGGTCCCGCATCAGTTCGGCCAGAGCGGCCTGGACGTAGCGTTCGGATTCGGCATCAAGAGCGGACGTGGCCTCGTCGAGTAGCAGAATCGGTGAATTTTTGAGGACCGCGCGCGCGATCGCGAGGCGCTGCCGCTGACCGCCCGACAGCTTGATCCCCTGCTCGCCGACGACGGTGTTATAACCTTTGGGCAGCGCTGCAATGAACGATTCAGCGCCTGCCCGCCGCGCCGCAGCGGCAATCTCGGCATCATCGGCTCCCTCTCGCCCATAGGCAATGTTTGCCCGGATGGTGTCGTCGAACAGGATGATTTCCTGGCTGACCAGGGCGATCTGCCGGCGCAGCGAAGCCAGCGTCACATCGCGTACGTCGACGCCGTCGATCAGCACCCGGCCGGCGGTAACATCATAGAAGCGCGGGATCAAGTTGAGCGCTGTGGATTTGCCGGCGCCGGAAGGGCCGACGAGAGCGGCCACCTTTCCCGCTGGCACCAGGAGCGAAAGATCGTTCAGCACGGCCTTTCCGGTGCCATAGGCGAACGAGACGTTCTCGAAGCGAATACTGCCTTCGCGGACGGCAAGGACACCGGCGTCGGGCTTCTCCTTCATCGACGGTGGGGTATCGAGCAGGTCGAACAGACGCTCGGCCCCGGCAAGCCCCTCCTGCAGGGTCGCATTCAGGTTGGCGAGGCGCTTCATCGGCTCGTAGGCCAGCAACAGGGCTGTAATGAAGGAAAAAAATGATCCGGGACTGGTCTGATCCTGAATGACCCGAAAGCCGCCGTAGACAACGACCAGCGCGATGGCGATGCCGCCGAGCGTCTCCATGATTGGCCGGGAAGCCGCGCGGATACGGGCCGAGCGGAACGTCAGTCGATAGATCCGTCCGACCAGTGTTTCGACGCGGTGCGTCTCGTAGGCTTCCATGCCGTAGGACTTGACCACCCGAATGCCCTGGAAGGTTTGTTCCAGCAGCGTCGTCATCTGCCCAATTTCCTGCTGCGTGTTGGCGGTTACCTTGCGCATCCGCCGGCCGAGACGGACAATCGGCAGGATTGCCAGCGGAAAGACGAAACAGGAGATCAGCGCCAGTTCCCAGTCCTGAATGAAGAGAATTGCGATCAGCCCGATCAGCGACAGCAGATCCTTGCCCAGGCTGGTCAGAACGTCGGACACGGCAGCACGCATCATCTGGATGTCGATCACGAAGCGGGAAACCAGCCCACCGGTGCTATGGGCGTGGAAAAAAGCGAGGTCCATGTGGGAGAGGTGACGAAACAGTCGGTTCTGGGTATCGGCGACAATGCGCAGACCGACGGCGCTCATCAGAGTCGCCTGTCCGTAGTTGGCAAGCCCCTTGACCAGGAAGGTGGCGAGAATGGCGAACCCGACCAGCCACAAGGCGTCCAGCCGCTTGGCGACGAATACCTCGTTGACGACGGGCTCCATCAGCCAGGCGCTGAGCGCGGTGGTCCCTGCGACGAGCGCCATGAAGAAGAGGGCGAGCGCCAGCCAGCCGAGGTAGGGGCGGACGTACTCACGAATCAGCCGTTGCACAAGCTGCTGGGTCGAGTGGTGCCGGCGGGGGCTGAGGGGGCTGAGGGTCAAGGATCCGTTCGTTTCGGATTATCGCAAAGAGTGAAGAGGAACGCCCTTCACATAGCACGCCATCACCACCATCGCCAATGACGCCGCTCCCGCCGAAGAGTCGCGGAGGGAAGCAGGAGAATCTGTCCGTTTTTGCCGCACACCATCAACTCGACACGACGAGGTTGTCGAGGAACTGCCGGACGCTGCGATCCCAGGAGAAGGTTTCGGCATGGGCCCGGCAGTGCTCAGGCGGAATGGCGAGCGCGGCAGTCACGGCGACAGCGAGATCGTCATCCAGTACGCCGGCGCCGGAATGATTAATTACATCGAGCGGTCCCGGGACCGGATAGGCGGCAACAGGTACCCCGCAAGCCAAAGCCTCCAGCATGACGAGACCGAAGGTGTCGGTGCGGCTCGGGAAAACGAACACGTCGGCGGCGGCGTAGTGCTGCGCCAGATCCTCCCCCACCTTCTTTCCGAGGAATTTGGCTTCCGGATAGCGCGCCTCCAGTTCCGTTCGTTGCGGTCCTTCCCCGATAACCACCTTGGTGCCCTCCAGCGGCAGCCGCAGGAAATCTTCGATGTTTTTCTCTACCGCGATGCGGCCGACAGAAAGGGCGATCGGCCGCTTATACGGCATCAGGGTCTTTACCCGCGGGCGAAACTGGTCGGTGTCGACGCCACGAGTCCACCGCTGGATCGCGGGAAACCCCCGGGACCTTAAATCGTCCTCGATGCTTTGGGTGGCCACCATGATGGTTGCCGACGGCGCATGGAAGCGGCGTAGGATCGGGTAGCTCATGCCAAGCGGGATCCGCCAGCGTGCATGAAGATACTGAGGAAAGCGGGTGTGAAATGCAGTTGTGAACGGCCGCCCGTGCCGGAGGCACCACGACCGCGCCATCCAGCCGAGGGGTCCTTCGGTGGCGATGTGCACGGCATCGGCGCGAAACGCCATAATGCGCCGGCCGATCACCGCCGGCCGCGTCATCGCCAGCCGGATCTCCGGATAGGAAGGGCAGGGCACGGTGCGGAAGGCTTCGGGGGTGATGAACAGGCACTCATGGCCGAGCGCCTCGAGAGCAAGCCTCAAGGTTTCAAGCGTGCGAACGACACCATTGACTTGAGGAAACCAGGCGTCGGTGACGACGACGATTCGCATTCGGCAGTCTCAAGAGTGGGAAGGAGGGGAGCGGCGCTGAGATCTGCCCACCAGAGGATCTCCAGCCGACCATCATCGTGTTCAACGAGGGCCGTGCAGCTTTCGACCCAGTCGCCGTCGTTGCAGTACACGATTCCGTCGATCGTGCGGATCTCAGCAGTATGGATATGTCCGCAAATGACACCATCCGCCCTGCGTCGCCGCGCTTCGGCGACGACCGCATGCTCGTAATTGCTGATATATTCGACCGCGTTCTTGACTTTGTGCTTGAGATAGGCCGAGAGCGACCAGTAAGAGAACCCGAGCTTGCGGCGGATGATGTTGAACCCAGTGTTCACTTTTAAGACACTATTGTACGCGGTATCGCCAAGGATCGCCAGCCAGCGGGCATACTTGACGACGCCGTCGAACTGATCGCCATGGATGACGAGGAACCGTCGCCCGTCGGCGGTGGTGTGGAAGGCTTCCTTCAAAACCACCACCCGGCCGAACCGGTGGCGGGCGAAGTCGCGAAAATGTTCGTCGTGATTGCCCGGGATATAGATCACGCGGGTGCCCTTACGGGCCTTGCGCAGTAGCTTTTGCACGACATCGTTGTGCGCCTGCCGCCAATACCAGGTTTTCTTCAGCCGCCACAGATCGAAGATGTCACCGACCAGATAGAGATACTCACTCTCGGTCCGGCGCAGGAAGTTCAAAAGCATCTCGGCATTACAGCCTCTCGTTCCCAAATGAATGTCAGAAATCCAAATGGATCGGTAGCGAAAAGATGTTCGTGAAATGGCATTCATAAATCCACCAATAACGGATTAGGATGTCTTGTGCTATCGACCGGTGTGCTATTTATAAAACGTTTTGAAATCTGCCTACAGTTATCGATAACGTGTCATAGAAAATTCCATTTTCTGTCTTTTATTTTTCACTTGTCATCTGGATGTTTTCTGCGAAATGCCCAAAGGAGTGTGATCCGTGGCGGATGCGCAACAAGCGGGTTTAGGCGCTGGCGGACGGCCGTTCCGACGACGGGTGCTGGTGATCTACAACCCTACTGCCGGCACCGCCTCTGACGGGCGTGCCGAACGTGTTTTCAAGGTTCTCTTGAAGATGGGAGCGGTGGTCACGGTGCGGCGGACGATCAGACGTGGCGACGCCGAGGCTTTTGCCTCAGAAGCCTCGCAAGCAGCGTACGATGTTGTCGTTGCCGCAGGTGGCGACGGCACCATCAACGAAGTGGTCAACGGGCTTGTCGGCAAGGCATTGCCGCTCGCGGTGATTCCGCTGGGCACCGCCAATGTTCTCGCCGCCGAGATCCACGCGCCGGGGCGCGCCCGCGATCTCGCCCGGATGATCCTCGCCGGAAAGACCCGCGCTGTCTGCATCGGCCTCGCCAACCAGCGGCATTTCATCATGATGGCCGGCGCCGGTTTCGACGCGCATCTGGTTGCCCATGTCAATCCGCGTATGAAGCGGTTTCTGGGCAAGGCAGCTTATGTCTTGGAGGCTGCGCGGGGGATGTTTCGGTTTGCCTATCCGAGCTACCGGGTCACTGTCGACGGCGTCTCCTACAGGGCGGCTTCGGTCATCGTCGCCAACGGCCATTACTACGGAGGTCGCTTCATCTGCGCGCCGGACGCATGCCTTGATGACGATACGTTGGAAGTCTGCCTGTTTCTCAGCGCCGGTCACTTGGCTGTGCTGAGATACGGGCTCGCGCTCACGTGCCGACGCCTCCATCGACTGGCGGACTTCCGGATCATCCGCGGGAGGTCCGTCAGGATCGAGTATGGCGACGAAACCTCCGCTCGCCTCTCAGGCGAGGAGCCGGTCCAACTCGACGGCGACATCGGCTGCCGACTGCCGTTGAGCATCCGATGCGCCAGCGAGAGGCTTCAGCTGATCTGCGAGGACGTCAGGCCCTGGCGGTAAATCGCTTCGCTTACCCCTCGTTCTTCGGGGATTGCTCGCCACGCGTCCGTGAGCGCGGCAGAACCACCGAGGCGACGTCTTTCAACCCTTCGGCGATGCCGGCCAGGAACTCCCGAACCGTCGTGACGGCGGTATTGCCGATCGCCCCGGCCGCCTGCACTGCCCCGATCGCCGCAGCTTTGGATAGATCGGCAACGCTGCTCCCGGTTTCCACTGCCGCCTCGACAATCCCGTCGACCGCCCGCTTTGCCACGACACCAACATCCGCACCGCGCCTGCCGGCCGATGTGACCGCAGCGCTGGCCGCCTCGCCGGCGGCTTTGATCACATCGCCACCCACGTCGCTGACGCCGAGAATGACTCCTTTCGCCACAGCCTTGGTAGTAACAACAAGTCCGCTGCCGACATTCTCGACAGCGGCAATCGCGCCGTTGACGACATCACGAACCACCGGCACAGTTCTGCTTGCAACGGATTCACCCGTCTGGAGGGCGTCCGAGACGGTCTTGCGGACCAGGCCGACGATCTCCGCTTCGATCTCTCCGATGCTCCGCAAACTGCGGACGATGCCCTCCTTGACGGTATCGCCGGCGGCTCCCAGCCGCTCCGCTTCGCCCGAGTCCGCTCCTTCCGAGGGTTCGTCGGTATCCGCCATCGCTTTGTCTCCCCTCTAACCCGAAATCCCACGCCGTCTTCCGTGTCACCGGGCTGACATCCGCATCGCGGCGACGGCGGTCCAAAACAAGGTGGTGGCGGGCCCCATATAATGGCCGCGCATCAACTGGATGCAGGCGAGAACAAAAAAGATGAGCGAGGCCGCCGACCACAGATCCAGCGTGTCGCCCGCAGCGCGCCTCAAGCGCCTGTCGAGATCCACCGCGCTCTCCCGCAGCGTCGCCGCAAGCGGAACTGCCTCCCCTTGTGGCTTCAATGACACGACGTCACCGGTTTCGGCAAAATCCAGGATCGCCGCCGTATCGCTTTCGTGTTCGATCAAGATGCTCCCGGTCAACGGATTGACCACCACCCTGCGCACGCCGGGACATTGCCCAAACCATCTCTCCGCCTCGGCAAAATAACCGCTGTCGCCGCGGCGTCCCGGCACCTTGATGCGCACCCGGCCGGCAGCCGCGTGGCTGACATGCGCCTCAGGCCTCGTGCCGGCCGCCATGATGTGCTCCGTCTGCCGCGTGCCAGCCCGCGCCCACGCTCAGGTCCCTTCTGCGTTCGCAGCCGCCGCCGCAGCCGCCGCCATTGCCTCCTCGCCGGCGCTCTTCGGCGCCATCTCCTGAGCGAATTCCGAGGTCGCCTCGGCGTAGACGTCTTCCGCCACCTCGCCCAGCTCCGCCAGGGTTTCCCTGCCTCGGACGTACAGCATCAGCCCGCCCTTGATCGCTGCCTTGGCGAGGGGCTTGGCCGCCCGCGCGACCGCCGGCACGACCACCGGCGCCACCACCGCTGCGCCGATGCCGAATGCGAGTCCGGTTACCACATTGCTTCTCAACAGCCCATCGAACAGAGCCATTTCCAACCCTTCCTGATCCTCGAATTTGCCCGCGCAGATGAATCGACGCCCGACCCGGGACCGGGCCTCGCCGCCCAGTGGTCTGGCCGCGTCCGGTCCCTTGTTGTTCCTCGTCATTGAACGTTATCACGCCGATGCCCCTGCGTGAAGAGGCGCATCCCTTCAACTTCAGGCTTTAGGATGGGGGTTTAAAGAAAACTTCCGGTCGAGAACGAACGACCCCTTACCGTTGTCCTGACGGACAAGGCAAAGCGCATCAATTATCAGCGGCGCCCTGCCGAGAAATGCGATGACCGGTGACAGCCCTGTTGCGATCGCGGCTCGTTCCCTGGCATCGCGAAGGGGATCGGTCAGCGTCAGATGAAAGCGGTACCGGGGCATCACATAAGGGTAACCCCAGCGGGCGAGAAGCTCTGCTTGGGGTCCGCTCAGGCCGGCGGCGCGGCGGCGTAATCGCTCCGCATAAGAGGGTGGTGCTCGGAAGCGATCGAAGGCGCGCACGCAGTCCCCGGCGAGGCGGCCCACCGCCGCTGCCGGGCCACGCGGAACCAGCGCCAGGAAATTGCCGATGGTACCGAGACGCAGCGGCGGCAGGTGGACTGACGGTTGCTGCCGAGCAAAAGCTGCCAGCGCCACCGCGAGCTCTGCGGCGGAGGTTGCCCTGCGCAACCGGAAAGGCGCCTTCAAAGTAGCATGGAACCCGTATTGCCGGCAGCGCGCGGTGAGGCTGTTTCGCCGCTCGCGGCTCAATCCGGCCAGCAGGGGGCCGCAGTCGCCGAACCAGCGCCGACCGAACGCCGAAAGGGCGCTACCTTCCGGCGGCACATAGTAGATCGCGTAGCGCGTCGTCGTCATCGGCCGCCATTCCTTGCGGATGCACCGCAGTCCGCGTTTCGGCTCCAGGCATCCTCCGGCAAAACGTTAACCGGTTCTTTAGAAGGTCCACGGCACCCTCCAATGCTGGCGCGACGTCCGCTTGGGCGGGGTCGAGGCAGCAGAAACACGAAAAGGTTGAGAGGCGCAGCGCCCGTGACACCGTACTGCCAGCTTGTCGAGAAGAACACGGACATCCTCGTGATCTCCTTCAGCCACATGGGCGTGCCAGCCGGATCTTTCGCCCATCCAAACGCCCTGAAAACCTTTCCCTATTCGCTACTGCAGGTGAACTGCCCCAATAACAGCTTCTACTTGAGCGCGATCCCGGGCTTGGGCGGCGACGTTGAGAGTATCGCCGCCGCCTTGCAGGAACGGATTGCTGCCGTCAACCCACGCAAGGTGGTCTGTTACGGCGCCAGCATGGGCGCATTCGGTGCAGTGTTGTACGGCTACCTGCTCGAGGCCGACCTCATTCTCGCGCTCGGACCAGAAATCTCGCTGGGGCTCAAAGGTGCGCCGGCGCGCGGGGTAGCGAAAGACCCGAGCATTTTCGCCCATCCTTGGGCCGCCAATCTGCTCAACGTCGTCAAGACCGGCAAGACGCGTCTTGTCGCGCTGTTCGGAGAGAAAGCGATAGCCGATGTCTTCGGGGCTCTCGACCTCAACGAGCGGCTTGCCGAGAGCTGTTACTCCCTCAAGAACGCCTATCACTCGGTGGCCTCGTTCATCGAGGGAGTCTACGGTCTCAACGAATTCCTGCTCAAAATCGTGGAAGGCAGCGATGCCGCCATGCTGGTGGCGGACCACCGCGGCGATTTCATTATGCATCGCCGGCTTGTGGAGCGACTCTACGCTCTGGCGCATGATGGACCCTCTCCTTACAGCTATCTTGAGGTTCTGGAGGAGGTGCCCTCGTGCGCATCCGATGAAACCCGATCCTACGCCTACCTCGCCGCGGCCCGCCACTTCCTCACAGCAAGAGAGATGAAGGAAGGGCGGTATGCGATACGCAAAGCTTTCTCGCTGAATCCCGCCGACCTTGACCTCGCGGCTCTCTACTTCGGATTCGCCCCCGACGAGTTCATGGCCCTGCCAACGGCCGGGGATCGTGTCTTTAACCTTCTGCGCACCCACCGCCTGAACAAGAGCGGGACATATTACCGCCTCGCTGCACTGCTGATTCGTCATCGTTGGCCCTTCGCGTCCCGGACGGAAGATCAGCTTGCACCCTTTCTTGCTCACGCGCGGCATTGGGCTGAGGTCGCTTTTCATCTTGCGCAACTCTCCAACGCCGAGGGGGACGTGCAGGCCGCCGAGGACCACTTGCAACGGGCGTTGGACTTGAACCCTGCCAATCCCGCTTACGCTGACTTCCGGTCGGCAATCGCCGCACGGCGGAGAGCGGACGCCGGCCCTGGGCGGAACGATCCCCTCAAGGTCCGCGCCGCGTAAGGTGCGAGCATCTTGCCTGCTTTGAGGCCTTGACGAGGCGCCGCGGATGCTTCCGGAATGGCCCCCGCCAATCGTGGGGAGCTGCGGATCATGGCCTACAAATCGCTGCGGGAGTTCATCGATCGTCTTGAGCGGGAGGGCCGCCTGGTCCGGGTGACGGAGCCGGTCTCCCCGGTCCTGGAGATGACCGAGATCCAAACCCGCCTGCTGGCCGAGCAGGGGCCGGCGGTGCTGTTCGAAACGGTGGTGCGGGAAGGCGGCGACGGCTATCCAATGCCGGTGCTCGTCAACTTGTTCGGCACCGTCGAGCGGGTCGCCTGGGGCATGAACCGCACGCCGCAGCAACTGCGCGAAGTGGGCGAGATGCTCGCTTTTCTGCGCCAGCCGGAGCCGCCGGGCGGCTGGCGCGAAGCCCTCGACATGCTGCCGCTGCTCCGCACCGTGATGGCGATGCGGCCGAAGACCGTTGGTTCCGCCCCCTGCCAGGAGGTGGTGCTGAAGGGCGATGCGATCGACCTATCATGTCTGCCGATCCAGAGCTGCTGGCCGGGCGAGCCGGCGCCGCTGATCACGTGGCCGCTGGTGGTGACCGAAGGGCCGAGCCAGGGCGGCAGGAGCGGCGATAAGCGGGACGTGCCCAACCTCGGCATCTACCGGATGCAGGTGACCGGGCCGCGAACCACTTACATGCGCTGGCTCAAGCACCGCGGCGGCGCCCAGCACCATGCGCGCTGGAAGCGGGAGAAGCGCGATCCGCTGCCGGCGGCGGCGGTGATCGGCGCCGATCCCGGCACCATCCTCGCCGCCGTCACGCCGGTTCCCGACACTCTCTCGGAATATCAGTTCGCCGGCCTTTTGCGGGGCGCCAAGGTCGAATTGGTGCCGTGCCGGACGATCCCGTTGAAGGTGCCGGCGGAAGCGGAGATCGTGCTCGAAGGCCATGTCTCCCTCGAGGACTACGGCGATGAAGGGCCTTACGGCGATCACACCGGTTATTACAATGCCATCGAGCCGTTCCCCGTCTTCACCGTCAGCGCGATCACCATGCGCAAAAAGCCCATCTATCTTTCGACGTTTACCGGCCGGCCGCCCGATGAGCCGTCGGTTCTCGGCGAAGCCTTGAACGAGGTGTTCATTCCGCTGTTCGCCCAGCAGTTTCCGGAGATCGTCGACTTCTGGCTGCCGCCGGAAGGCTGTTCCTACCGCGTCGCCGTCGTCGCGATGCGCAAGGATTATCCGGGGCATGCCAAGCGGGTCATGCTTGCCGTCTGGTCCTACCTGCGCCAGTTCATGTACACCAAGTTCGTTATCGTCGTGGATGCCGACATCAACGCGCGCGACTGGACCGACGTCATCTGGGCGATCTCGACCAACGTCGATGCCGCACGCGACATCACCGTGATCGAGAACACGCCGATCGATTATCTCGATTTCGCCTCACCCGAGTCGGGCCTCGGCAGCAAGCTCGGCATCGATGCGACGGCCAAGATTCCGCCGGAGACCAAGCGCTCATGGGGCCAACGGATTCGGATGACCGACGAGATCATCGACCTCGTCAGCGGCAAGTGGGAGCGCTACGGCCTTCCCGGCTCCGGCAAACCGATCTGGAAGTGAAGAAGCGAGCGGGCTGAATGAAAAAATAGGGGCGGGCATTGTTCAGAAACGCCCGCCCCCAGCTGCGGTGTGCCGTGGCAGGGGGAGTGCCGTCCGCACACCATTTGCTCTTCTTACGGCGACCGGCGCCGGCTGGATCACATCATCACAGCAACGATGTTTGTTGGAATGACCCGCCCGGAACGCGCTGCGCGACTTCCGGGCGTGAACAGTGGGGGCTTGAATGTGCCACCGGGCTCTGCGAGGCTTCCGGTGCGGGGATGCCATGTTGCACTGAGGGCTCCATATCGAGAACAGCCACAGCAACAAAGAGAAGGAGCGCGCGGATCATGAAAATCGGGATTGTCGGGGCCGGCTTCGTCGGCAGCACCGCCGCTTTTGCCATGGTGATGTCGAACGTCGGCAGCGAAATCGTCATTGTCGACATCAACGAAGCGCTCGCCGCCGCTCAGGCGCAGGATGTCGTCCACGCCACCCCGTTTGCGGCCTCGATCGAGGTGCGCGCCGGCAGCTATGATGATCTTGATGATGCAGCCGTCGTCGTGCTGGCGGCGGGGGTCGGCCAGAAGCCGGGAGAGACGCGCATTCAGTTGCTGGACCGCAATGCCGCCGTCTTTGCCGATATCATTCCGAAGGTGCTGAGGGCGGCGCCGGACGCCATTTTGCTCGTTGCGACCAATCCGGTCGATATCATGACGCAGATCGCGACGCGGATCTCCGGGCTGCCGCCCGCCCGGGTGATCGGCTCGGGCACCATTCTCGATACCGCACGCTTTCGCTCCCTGCTGGCCGCCCATCTCGGGATCGCATCGCATTCCACCCATGCCTATGTGCTTGGCGAGCATGGCGACAGCGAGGTGCTGATCTGGTCGGGCGCGACCGCCGGCAACATCCCGATCCGCTCCTTCGCCGCCCAGGTGCGGGCGCCGATCACCGCCGAGGTCCGCGCCCGGATCGACGCCGGCGTCCGCCGTGCCGCCTACACGATCATCGACGGCAAGGGCGCGACCTATTACGGCATCGGCGCCGGCCTCGCCCGGCTCGCCGACGTCATTCTCGGCAACGAGCGGGCGGTGTTGACCGTCTCGACGGTGGCGGCCGAGGTCGAGGGGGTGAAGGATGTCGCCCTTTCGCTGCCGCGCATCGTCGGGCGCTCCGGCGTGATCACCGACCTTGATCCGGTGATGGACGATGATGAGCGGGCGGCATTGCGCCGCAGCGCCGAGATCTTGGCAGAGGCGTTCAACGCAGTGACAGCCGTCTGACGGCGGCCGGATCCCACCAGACCATCAGAAGGAGTTTTCGGATGACCAAGTACGGCTTCGTCGCATCTGGCGGCGGCTATCGCAGCTTCTATACCGCGGGCGTGCTGGTGTGGCTGAAGCAACAGAACCTGCCCCTCGTCCACATCACCTCGACCAGCTCCGGCAACAACATCGTCCTCGACTATCTGCTGTGGGACTCCGAGACCGAGTCGTTGCCGCCGGTACTGACGCGGACCCTGCGGCTCAGCCTCAAGGACATCGCCTCGGTGTTCTCAAATTTCCTCGGCCTGCGCCCCTCGCTGATCCCGACCGGATCGCACCTGTTCACGGTCAACAAGGACAGCTGCCGCCAGTCCCTGCTGCTCGATGAGGAAGACCGCCGCCGCACCCTGAAGGCGCGCCTGGCTGAGGTGACGTGGGATATCGTTGCGACCAATCTGACGCAGCGCAAGGCACAGCCGTTTTCGGTCAACACGCTGCTGGCGGACATCAGCGATGTCAGCCTTGATCGGTTCATGGATGTGTTCATCGCCGGGATTACGACCATTCCCTACTTCAAGGCGATCACCATCGACGGCGAATACTTCATCGAGGGCGGCTATCTCGACAACACGCCGATGCGGACGATCTTCGAGAACCCGGAGGTCGATGAGATTATCGCGATCGATTTTACCGATTACGATTATCATCGCGAGATCGAGAAGATTTATGCCAGCAGCACCTTCACCCTGCCGCTCAACAGCATCGACATGCTGCTCCTCGTCAGCGACCTGCAGCTGACGCTGCCGAACGCGAAGATTTTCACCCAGGCGATGCTGATCAACGGGATGCTGGAGCAGATGGGCAAGGACAAGGCGGAGATCGGCGGGCGCACGTATTACCGCAAGCCGCTGCATATCCTGAAGCCGAAGGATCTGGAGAGCATGAC
>CAZFBS010000056.1:0-15854 GCA_964517265.1 uncultured Rhodospirillaceae bacterium
CCATGGCCTGACTATGGTCAACCGATCGACCAAGCACGAAATTCCTGACAGTCCCAGGATATTGAGCACAAAGCCAGCGACAATGTGGAACTTGCCAATGCCCCGCACACCGCACAGGCTGACGGTTCGCTCGAACTCATCTACCGGCATCCAGCTCTCGACCAGCCAAGACCCATCCTCACGCCTTACCGCGGCAACTTTCTCGGCCTCGCCCGCTTCCGGCAAGTCCCCTGCAACAGTCTCAGGAACATTGGTGGTGGTGATCACAGCCGGCAGGACGGCGTACTTGTCCACGACACTTACAAGGTGCTGTCCAGCCGAATTCATCAAGTCCAACAGCATCAGGAGGGAAGATTGGGCATGCACGCCCAGAGGCTTCACCCACGCCCAGAGGCTTCAGCGCGCGCCTCTCGAGATGGTACGGCGCACCTGGCGCCGCATTCTCGAGCACATCACGTGTATGGGCGATACTGACGATCTCCTTGCTGATCGATCAATTTCCCCCGGCCACCGAAAGCCGGTCAAGGAGCGCCTGCAAACTTACAGATAGATGGCGGCTCAGCTGCACTTGGAGTAACCGCAACTCGTACACGTATCGCAGTCTTCCTGGCGCAGCAATGAAGGCGCCCCGCACTTCGGGCAGTGGCGGAACCGCAGATCTTGACCCTGCTCGGGTGCCTCCCCCGCCACCCCGTCGCCAACAGCCCTCGATTTGTCCGCATCGTTGGAATATTCCCGACAAGGCGCCGGCAGGAAGCCGATGTCGATCATGTGACGTTCGATCACCTCGCCAATGGCGGCAAGCAGGCTCGGCACATAGCGGCCGCCCATCCATTGCCCGCCGCGGGGATCGAACACCGCCTTCAGTTCCTCGACCACGAAGGAGACGTCGCCGCCACGCCGGAACACCGCGCTGATCATCCGCGTCAGCGCCACCGTCCACGCATAGTGTTCCATGTTCTTTGAGTTGATGAACACTTCGAAGGGGCGGCGGCGGCCTTCCTGAACAACGTCATTGACGGTGATGTAGGTGGCATGGTCACTGTCCGGCCAACGCACCTTGTAGGTCTTGCCCGGCAGCGCCTCCGGGCGGTCCAGCGGACGGAACATCTGGACAATGGCTCCGCTATCGCCAAGATCCCTTGGTTTCACCGGCATCCTCGGCACGTCCAGCGGCAATTCCGGCTGCGTCACCAACGTCTCCTTGCGGACCTCCAGAACCGCCCCGGTCACGTCATTGGGGCGGTAGGTCGTACAGCCTTTGCAGCCGAGATCGTAAGCCTGCAAATAAATGTCTTTGAAGTCCTCGAAGCGGATGCTCTCGGGGCAGTTGATCGTCTTGGAGATCGAACTGTCGATGAACTTCTGGACCGTCGCCTGCATCACCAGATGGTCATGCGGCGTCAGCCCCTGCGCGTCCACGAACGAGTCGGGAAGCGGCGCAGCATCGCCTCGGAGCCGTCGGAACTGCCGGTAGGCATAGTCGCTCACCTCCTCCTCCCGGCGCGTGCCATCCGGCATCAAAACCTGGCGGGTATATCGGAAGCTGAATACCGGCTCGATGCCGGAGGAAACGTTGCCAGCGAAAAGAGAAATGGTGCCGGTCGGGGCGATCGAGGTGATCAGAGCGTTGCGAATGCCGTGCTTGCCAATGGCCGCCCGGATATCTTCATCGAGGCCCGATACGTGCTCGCCGGCCAGATAACATTCGCGGTCGAACAGCGGAAACACGCCCTTCTCCGCTGCCAGATCCGCCGAGGCAAGGTAGGCGGCTCGCTTGATGGTCTTCATCCAGGACTCGCACAGCCGCACCGCATTGCCGCCTCCGTAGCGCGCGTCGCACATGATCAACGCGTCGGCGAGACCGGTCACGCCGAGGCCGATCCGGCGTTTGGCTTTCGCCTCATGCTCGTGCTCGGGCAAAGGGTAGCGTGAGACCTCGATCACATTGTCCATCAACCGCACCGCCGTACCGGCAATCACCGTCAGCTGATCCTGATCCAGTCGGGCATCCGGAGTGAACGGTGCAACGACGAGACGGGCGAGATTGATGGAACCGAGCAGACAGTTGCCGTAAGGCGGAAGCGGCTGCTCGCCACAGTTGTGGACGTAGAACCCGTTAGCGTCGAAGGCGTTGACGCCTGGAACCCGGACGTCGTAGACATCGGCGACGCCAACCGGCTCGATGCTAGCCACCGTGACGGTGAAGCGCTCGCGGTTCATCGCCCGGCGGTAGCCGCCCAGGAGGTTCGCCAGACGGGCAACCTTGTCGGTGTCCTCGAAGCCGATCACGTCGGCGAAGGTCAGGATATTCTCGCCCGAGACCACCAACTCGTGCTGTGCCTTGGTCTTGAAGCTGGTGTTGCCGCCCTTGCCGTCCGGTAGGATCGTGAAGCCGGCATCGCGGCGATCTTGGTAGATCGTCGAGTTGATGCCGAGACGCCCGAGCATGCGCTGGGCGGCCTGGAGCAGGGTGAGATTGCTCTGCGCCAGGCGCACAGACACACCCTTCTCTTGTGTGCCGATCACTGTGCCGTCGGTATCAAACAGGCCACACAGGAAAGCTGCGGTGAACGCCGAACCCTCCCGCTCGATCTCCGGAGTGATGGTTTTGTGGCCCGGAACGATGCCGAACCGCTTGGCGAGCTCGGTCAGCGCGCCAGTCCCACACCGTAACTCGGTACGTCCCTGAACCTTCATCCAGCCGGCAAAGTCGACGCGATGGGGCATGGTGCGCAGCGCCTTCTCGGCGCGCCGCATCACCGCGTTCGAGGCGGTGGCACCATCGGCGCTGCGCTCGGAGAGCCAGACCGAGAGCAGTGTCTTGTCAGCCTTAACCACGCCGTCGCCGACAAGGAGGCCAAGGAGGTAGCCCTGCTCAGCGGGGGCATTCCCTGTCCAACGACTGCCGCGCTGGTCGTGGATCACGATCTCATCGCCAGCCACGAGCTTGCCAGCCTCGATCCAGGACTTCTTGAGCGTCCAGCGTGTCTTCTTCGTGACATAGCGGACCAAGTGGTCTGCGGTGAGGGTAAGTGTGCGGCCACAAGTGGTGGTTAGCCTCAGAACGGGCTTGGTGCCCGTCTTGAAGAAGCCCTCTGGACCAGACAGCCAAGCCTTGCCGTCGGCGAGAGCAGTGAACGGAACGCCTATCAACTCAGCGACCTGGCGGGCACCAGCGCCGGTTTGAACCCAGGTGTCGGTCGTGACGCAGGGATTGGTGCCGTGAATGTTCTCGCAGTAATAGAGGTTGTTGAGGCGGTTGATGCGGTCGATGAAGATCACGCCCGGCTCCGCATAGCTATAGGTTGCCCGCATGATCTTGTCCCACAACACACGCGCCGGGACGGTCTTCAACGTCACGCCACCGAACTGCAGCGGCCAAGCCTTATCCTCTTTCACCGCCTGCATGAATGCGTCGGTGGCCAGCACCGAGAGGTTGAACATGCGCAGGCGCCCCGGCGTCTGCTTGGCGTCGATAAAGTCCTCGATGTCGGGATGATCGCATCGCATCACCGCCATCATTGCCCCGCGCCGGGAGCCGGCGCTCATGATCGTGCGGCACATCGAGTCCCAGACATCCATGAACGTGACCGGACCGGATGCATCGGCACCCACCCCTTCGACCGGCGCCCCCTTCGGCCGCAGGGTGGAGAAATCGTATCCGATCCCGCCGCCTTGCTGCAAAGTGACGGCCGCCTCCTTCAGCTGCTGGAAGATCCCGCCCATGTCGTCGGGAATGTCGCCCATGACGAAGCAGTTGAACAAGGTCACCCGCCGGCCGGAGCCTGCTCCGGACAGAATCCGCCCCGCCGGCAGGAAACGAAAGTCCGCCATTAGGTCGTAGAATCGCTGCTCCCACAACGCTTGTTCGCGCTCCGGTCGCGCCAGATCTTGCGCAACGCGTCGCCAGGTATCTTCCACGCTGCCGTCCACCGGCCGTCCGTCCGCCGTCTTCAGACGGTATTTCATGTCCCAGATCTGCCGCGAAATGGGTGCCGCCTGCATCGACGTCATCTCCTGCTATGGTTGTGAAACGTGAACAATTAGAAAACTCTATGAGTGAAGCACCTCTTCGTCAACGAAGTCGTTCCTGTTGCGTTCCTTGTTCTTTTGTCCGCCGCCGTGCCCACCCTATGGCCATTGGCGGGACCGTGGAAAATCAATCGATGGCGTTGGCTATCGCCGTATTTCAGGGCGGGCCTGGGGATTCCGTCCCTAGCGGATGGCGGGCCACGTCGCGACTGCGCTTGGCCAGCCGCCATTGCGGCGGAAGCTGCTGGTCCGCCTCGGCGCAGAGGCGGTCCGACGCGGATTCGATCTTCTGCTGCAGTTGGTGGAGAAAGCCCGCCCGGTCGAGCCCGCTCGGCATCGGCGGCAGGATTTCCACCGTGATCTCACCAGGATACTTGCGGAACGCGCGCCGCCCCCAGAACACGCCCGAGTTCAACGCAACCGGGATCACCGGGGCCTTGTCCCGCCCATAGAGCCCGGACACACCGGCGTGGTAGGGCTGCCTCTTTCCCGGCGCCACCCGCGTTCCCTCCGGAAAGATGACGACCTGTGAGCCCTCGGCAAGGGCCTGATTGGCACCTTCGATCATCGTGCGCATGGCGCGAACCGGCGAGGAGCGGTCAATGCGGATACACCCTGCCTTGCGCATATACCAGCCAATCAAGGGAACCGCGAACAGCTCCCGCTTGATGGCGAAGACGGGATCGTCCATCAGCTGGTGAAAGATCATCGTTTCCCATGCCGACTGGTGCTTCGCCGCGATCACCGCCGCGCCGACGGGAAGCCGCTCCCGACCGACGATCCGGTAACGGATGCCGCAGATCACCGTCGCCAGGAAAAGCAGCCCACGGAGCCAGAACCGCGTGCCCGCCTGCATCGTCCGGCGCGACATCAAAAGCAGCGGCAGATAGAGGACGGCAAGCAGCGCGGTCCATGCGAAAAACGAAATCTGAAAAAGGAAGGAACGTATGGCAATCATGTCTTTTTTGCCCCGACGGCGGCTGCGCAGCTCTGGCGGATCCAGCTCAGCAGGAACTTGTTGTATTCGCTGACGATCAAGGCGGCGGTTCCCGGCCATTGCCACCAGGTCTTGATTTTGACGTCCTCAGGAAAAACCGGATGGGGAATCACCACCGCCTCGGGCATCGCGTGCCGGAACTCCAGAAGGCTTCTCGGCATGTGGTAGCTTGAGGTCACCAGCCGCAGTGAGCGGAATCCATGGTTGCGCATCCAGAAAGCGGATTCCGTGGCATTGCCGGCAGTATCGAGCGCGCCATGACCGGCATCGACGCAGCATCGCAGATGTTCTCCCGGTTGCGGGCTTTTCCTGAGCAACTGATCGATCTCCACATCGCGATGCACCCCGGAGACGAGAAGCCGCCGTGCCAGTCCGCTGGTGACAAGATCAAGCCCCGTCGCAAGCCTCATGCTGCCGCCCGTGAGCACGACAATCGCGTCGGTGGGCGTTGCCTGATCGGCAACGTCCTGCGGGATGCTGCGCGCGAACGCAATCAGGCCACCGATCCAGCTCGCGAGCAGGATCGCGAGGAAAGCAGCAAGCAGGGTGCCGATCCCGCGCCAACTGACCATCCACCCTCTCTTGCGACGCGGAACCACGGTCAAACACGCGCCGCCAGAGCAAGATGGACGGTCACCCGTGTTGTGGCCAGCGTCAAGGCGGCGGCAACAACCGGGACTGCCGCCAGTGCTGCCCAGTGCAACGGCGTCAGACGCAGTGCAAGCACGGTTCCGCTCGAAAGATCGGCGGCAATCCACTCCAGTGCCAGCAGGCTGGCGCCGGCGGCAGCGCCTCCCACGGCTCCGCCGAGCAGGGCATGCCTGAGGACAGGGCCGGTGAACTGGCGTGCGACAAAGGTATCGTCGGCGCCGATCAGGTGAAGGACCTCGATGGTGTCGTCATGCAGCCCGATCGCCGCCCGTGTGACCACCAGCACCGTTCCCATCGTGGCCAACACGATCGAAAGGATCACGGCGACGCCGACGCCCTTCACGGTCGTGGCCAGCGTGCGCACGGCGGCAACCGATCGGCCATGATCGTCGACCAGCGCCGCGGGAACCGCGTTCGTCAACGTTTTCCGCAACGCCTCCATGTCCACCGTGGCCCCGGGAGCGAGCGTAACCTCGATCAGCCGCGGCAACGGAAGGTCCCGGGCGGCGTCGGTGCCGCTCAGCCACGGCGACAGCAAATCCCACATCTCATCATCGGACATCGGCTCGGCGCGTGCCACCCCGGGAGTCGCTCGAAGCACGGCGAGCGCCGCCGCAACATCATCCGGCCCTTCCCCGTCCCCGCTTGGCGCGGCAGGCGGAAGCTGCACCGTGAGTACACCAGCCAAGCCCCGCTCCCACCCCGACGCGACCTGTTGAACGATCAGGAAACCGGCCACGGCCAAGGCACCGAGGTAGACCATGAACGCCATCAGCCATGGCAGTGTGCGGCCGACTGGATCACGGGACAAGCAGCGGCCGATTCGTCTTCCACGCATTCAGTCCCGCTCCCCCACCGCCGTTCGCTTATCGCGCACCGGTCCACCCTGTTCTCGCCCGGTGTTTGTGTCACCCGTCATGCCTGCGATTCCGTCCATCCGTAGCACGCCGTGCTCGAGCCAGAATCGCGGGTGGCCCGCGCGCTTGACCAAGTCATGATTGTGCGTGGCGATGAACACGGTGGTGCCCACTCCGTTCAACTCCTCGAACAGATACATTAGCTTGCGCGCGATCCTATCGTCGACGCTTCCGGTGGGTTCATCGGCCACCAGTAACCGGGGGCGGCCGACCACCGCGCGGGCGATGGCAACGAGTTGCTGTTGCCCCCCCGAAAGCACGGCGGGACGGGCGTCGACGAAATCGATCAGATCCACCCAGGCAAGCAGCTCAAGGACACAGCGGCGCACCGTATCTTCAGGAGTGGCGATGATCCGCAACGGCAGCGCCACGTTGTCGAACACCGAGAGATGGCCGAGCAGGCGAAAATCCTGAAAAACCACGCCAATCTGTCGCCGCACCGCTGCCAGCCGCCGCCGTCTCATGGCGGCAACGTTGTGTCCAAACACGGTGACGAGGCCGCGGGTCGGTCGCATGGCCAGATACATCAGCCGCAACAAGGATGTCTTGCCGGCACCGCTCGGGCCGGTCAGAAAATGATAGGAGCCGCGACCCAAGACGAAGGTGATATCCCTCAGGACTTCCGGCCCATGCCCATAGCGGAGGCAGACACTCTGGAACTGGATGACGCTCTGGCTCTCGTCCTCGGTCGCCATCGCAATCGGTTCGCTTTCATTGCCTTTACCAACCAATGGTGGTCCCCTACCCGTAGCGCGGCTTGCATTGCCCTAAGGGCAAGCCTATAAGCAGATCATCCATCATACTCATGCTAGTAATGATTATCACCTGTCCACACTGCACAACCCGATACCGTGTTGCGGCAACATCGTTCGGTGCCGACGCGCGGAAAGTGCGGTGCTCGAACTGCGAACACGTGTGGACCGTCCAGCCTCTTCAATCAAGACAAGAGATGGATCGGCACACGAAACAGCCCACGAGCCCGGTTGCGGTCGCTTCGCCACGCCGGCATGCAGCCCTGCAACGCGCTGCGCGCGCCCTCCAGCAAGAGCAGAAGCGGGATTCCGGAGGACGTCAGAACACAGCTGCGGCGATTCGGACGCCCGCAAATCGATCTGGCGATGGAGCGGCCCAACGAGCGGGGGATTCCCGCCCCAGCCCGGCCGCCGATCACCACCCGGGCCTTCGGGAGGGGTCCGTCATCGGTGACGCCTCGACAGGCGCGCAGCCGGCGTTTGCGCCACCACCAGTTCCCATCCATCCTGCTCCTGGGCCCGAATCCGGCCTCGGCGGCGCAGCGGTGACCCCGGACGATACCGTTGATGAGACCTTCCTGCCGCCAACCGAGAACCACCCGGACCCCACTGCTGACATCCCTGAAACCGGCACGCTGGCGAACATTGCTCAAGATCGGGCGTTGATTTCCATCCCGTCCACCACCTCAGCCGACCCGGTGAAGGACGATCCGCTGTCGCCAGACGCGTCTCGGTCCGCCTCAAACTCAACCGCCCGATCGACCGCGCGATGGCGGAAGCACGCGGTTGTCGCCGCTCTTGCAGCGCTAAGTCTGGCGGCCGGAGTTGGTGTCGGTATCATGCTATTGGGACGCGACGGCATGATGGCAGGGGTGTCGGATCTGTCTGCGTGGGTTGGTCTCCGGGAGCCGCCCGGCGTCGGCCTCGATATCAGCGATGTCACCTCGTTCCGAGAGGAAACGCCTGACGGCGATGTGCTTGTCGTCGAGGGCAGGATAACGAACATCGGTGATGAGGCGCGTCCACTGCCCAACATTCGTGTTGCCTTGTTCGATACCGCTGACACCGAGTTGCAGCATGTGATCGTGAGACCGGACCAAGAGGTGCTTGTCCCTGATGGCCGCTTTGCCTTTTCCGCCCGACTGGAGAAACCGGCATTGACGGCCCGGCGCATCAAGGTCAGCTTCGCCCGCCGGCGTGAGCACGGCTGAGTCCATCCCTATCATTACTCCATCTTCCTTCGTGGGCTCAAAAGCGGCGGAGAAGGCGGTCGATATAGTCATGCTCCAGGCGAGGACGCTCTGGATCGCCGGCACGTCGCCTCAATTCGCGAACGATTTCTTCCACATGCCGGATCTGACCGCCGTCCGGAATCTCCACCTCTCCAACGCCAAAACCGCGAAGGCCGTCAATACCGGAACGGCCAAACGGATCGGCGCCAACCCCTGGATAGCCACCCGGCTGGATCCCCAGCACCCCGGCCATCCCCCCCATCTGCGTCGCCATCGCCTGAGCAGCCGCCCCGGCCGCCGCACGCAAATTGTCGATGGCTTCCGTCTGTGCAGGCACGGCATCAGCCGCCCGATCCGCACGCAATGCCGCTGACGCCGCGTCCATCGCCCGGCGCGCCTCAGTGAAGGACGCAGGGGCATCGCCAATCCGCTCCGCAATGCGTCCCATCAGTTCATCAAGCGTCTGCCCAAGGACATCTTGTTGTGCCGCTTCATCCGCCAATTGCCCCATGCTGTTCTCACCCGATACCGTCCGCGACGGTGCCGTCTCACTCAGTTCCCTTTCGGAGCCGGCAAACGGCGGCGAGGGAGCGGGAAATCCAAGCGGGTCCAGATCCTGCTGCCGCAAAGCATCGAAGCTTGCAACAAGAAGATCCTCCTGCCTTTGCGCCAGTTCCTCAAGTTCGCTCAACATCTGTTGCGCTTCGGCAAAAGCCTCCATCGCCTGCGCGCTGGAATCGAAGCCAGAATGAACCTGATCGACGAGCCGCTGCAATTCGGCGAGCAGGTTGCGCGCCCGGTCCCGGGCGCCGGCGCGCGCCAGTTGCCGGGTCATTTCAACAAGGTCCATAAGATCCTGCCCCTGCACCATCCGGCCCATCGGGGTCTGCGGCAGCGGGGCGATGCCGCGGTCCGCCAACTCGGAGGCGACCGCCTGAAGGTACTGCTCCAAAGCCTGCTGAAGTTCATCGGCAAGCCTTTCGATTTCGTCGCTGTCGGCACCGGCCTCCAATGCCTCCTGCAAACGTTCGCGCGCTTCGCTCAGCAGCCGTTCGGCCGCCGGTACCGCGCCCTGCTCGACACGCAGCGCCGTGTCCCAGAGCAGATCACGCACGGAGGCGATGGCCCCCGGGTCGCGGTCATGCCACAACCGGCTCCCCGCCACTGCCAACGCCAACGATACGACCACATCGTTGCCGAACCGACTGGGCCAGCCGCCGATCACCCGCAGTGCCGAGGCCACCCCTCTTCGACTGGCGACGGTGTCGACCGTCAGGCGACGGCGCTCATCGATGATGGCACGTGCCACCGGATGAGTGAACGCGCGCTCCGGCAACAGGACGGAAACAGGCGCGCTGACACCAACCTGCCCGATAGCATCCTCGGCTTGCAGGCGAATCGAGACGTTCTGACCGGCCCAACGATGGGATGTCAGGTCGTGCTGGCTGCTGCCTTGCGCGCCTGCTGCTCCCGGCTCCGCCAGCGGCACGCTCATCCGGATGCTGCGTTCACCGCCGGCAAGATCGCCGCCATCACCACGCTCGATCACCGCGGTGATCTGTTCGACGCCGTAATCATCCAAGGCCTGATAGCCGATCCCGAGCAGGTGGTCGGAGGTTGCGCCTGGCTGGGTGGTGAACCTCACCTCCGGCACCTTGTCGGGAACGACTTCGATCGGCCAACGCGCCAGCGTCCGGCGCCCGGCACGAACGGCCAGTTGATCACCTCTGTGGATGTCGACCTGCGCCTGGTAGCTGCTGGCGCCCCTGTCGGCGCCCAGCGATGTGAAGGCTGACGACGTATCTCCGATGACCAGTTGTGGCGGATGCGCCAGCATGCCGACCTGTGCAAGCACCCTGCTTCCGGCCGGGATCCGGATCGGTGCCGCGGCCGGGTCCTGTTCCTCTGTTGCTGGGCTTTTCAAGAACAGCGGTGGATGGCCCGTGTACTCCGGCGGCGTCACCCAAACCTCGACGGCCGGCGATCTCGCCGCCGGAACGAGCAGAGAGGGCGTTACCGCACGCCAGAGGCGTTCGCCAGCGTGTTCGCCTGCGGCCACTGCCCCGACGAGAACCATGAGTGTAACAATGACGCGCAGGCCATAAGGGTCGAGGCCGGCCATGCCGGGAGCTGGAACGCCCACCCTCAGCAGCTTGGTCGCAGCGGTCATCTGCTTCAGATGTGTGTTCCACAGGACCCGGGCTGCGGGATCGTCGTTGCCGCCGAGCAGGACATCCTCCAGCGCCGTCAGCGGACGATGACGAAGGCCGCTGTCGCGCTCCAACCGGCTCCGCGCCAACCGTCGCGGGATCGGACCAAGCCCAATCGCGGCATTCCGGACCGCAAGAACAAAGGCCCCTACTACGACGAACAGAACCATCGCGTGAAGGTTCGGCGGCAGCAGCGGCAGGACATCGAGCAGGGCAAGCGCGGCAAAAATTCCGGCAATACCGAGGATCGGCCACATCAGCGGCCACATGCGCTCCCACATCACAGCCGCCGCGGCCAGCCATAGCAGCAACCGATAACGGCGCAATTGACGCTCCGTCACCGGGATCCTCCGAGGCGGGCCTCCAACCGACTGGCGTCGTGATCGAGCGGGCCTCCCGATTGCTCGCCCCAGGGTGCCAGATGCTGACGCCGGAGCCAGTCGGAAATTCCCCTTCGCTCGCCGACCACCGCAAAGTCGGCTCCCCTGACCAGAACCTCAGCCGGAACGGCTCGGGCGTTGTACGTCGATGCCATTACGGCACCGTAGGCACCGGCGGTCCGGATCGCCAGCAAATCACCGGCCTTCATCGGCGGCAAAGAACGCGACTTGGCAAACGTATCTCCCGATTCGCAGATCGGCCCGACGACATCGACAACAACAGGCTCGACCTCCGGCGCCGGTTCCACAACCGGAACAATGGCATGGTAGGCGCCGTAAAGCGCCGGCCGGATCAAATCATTCATCCCGGCATCGACGATGACGAACGTCCGAGTCGCCCCCTCCTTGACATAGATGATGCGGGTGACCACCAATCCGGCGTTGCCGACCAGCAGCCGTCCCGGCTCCAGGATGATCCTGCAGCCAAGATCGCCGACCGTTTCGCGCACAACCTGCCCGTAGGCCTGCGGGGAGGGAATCGCCTCCGCTTCATCGCCATGGGGGATTCCAAGCCCACCGCCGAGATCCAGCGACCGGATCTGGTGGCCATCCGCGCGCAGGATCGCGACCAGATCCCGCAGCCGTCGGAATGCGTCGCGAAACGGATCGAGAGTGGTTAACTGTGAGCCGATGTGGCAGGCAATGCCGCAAACGGTGATGCCGGGCAAAGCCGCGGCGCGCGAGAACGTGGCGTGGGCGGCGGTCCACTCGATCCCGAACTTGTTCTCGCGCCGGCCGGTGGTGATCTTGTCGTGGGTGAACGCATCGACATCGGGATTGATGCGGATCGCCACCGCCGCCGAAACCCCGAGAGACTGCGCGACATCGGACAGCGCCATCAACTCCGGCTCGGACTCGACGTTGATCTGCAGAATGCCGGCGCTCAACGCCGCCTTCATTTCTTCCGCGGTTTTGCCCACTCCGGAAAAGACGATCTTTTCTCCCGGCACGCCCGCCGCCAGCGCTGCTTCCAGTTCACCGCCCGAGACGACATCGGCACCGGCACCCAACCGGGCAAGTGTCTGCACCACCGCAATATTGCCGTTGGCCTTGACGGCGTAACAGATCAGGGGATCGAGGTCAGCGACGGACTCGTGAAAGACCCGGTAATGGCGCTCCAGTGTTGCTGAAGAATAGACGTAGAGGGGCGTACCGGCCTCTCGCACCAGGCGATCCAGGGCAATGTCCTCTGCATGCAGCAGGCCATGGCGGTAGTGGAAATGGTCCACCGTATCAAGTCTCCCGCCTGTTGATCATGCTCTGGCCGTCGCGCTCCGAATGCCGTCGACCCGTTACCGGGCCGGGTAGCGACGTGGATAATCGGACTCCGGCGGGAAATCCGGCATCGCCCGGCGTCCACAGCCGGTGGCCGGCAAGGCCACTCCCGCCACCACGAGTAAGACGAGAAGGATGCGTATCACACGTCACCTCATGCTTTCAGCTTCCCGAGTATGGGACTTCGGCGCAGCGGTTGCGAGCGCAAATCACCTCCCGGCGCCGGGTAAAGGAATCCCATTTGGTATAACAGCGTTGACGCCTCAGCGCAGCAACGCCACCTCACGATGACCAGAAAAACGGCGACAAGGGCAGGCGCGGTACCGTGGATGCATCGCCCGTGTTAATCGGCAGCGAGATCTATCGCGCCTGCCACCATCCTGCCGGTCATCCGTTGGCAATTCCGCGGGTAACGCTTGCGATCGATCTTTGCCGCGCGCTGGGCTGGCTGCCCGATGGGGCCTACCTCGACAGCCCGCTCGCATCCGCCAGCGATATCGTGCGCTATCACCACGAGGACTATGTAGCGGCCGTCATCGAGGCAGAACGAACGCAACGCGTTTCGGCGCCACTTGCCCGCGAATTCAACCTGGGCGTCAATGGGAATGTCGTCCATTCGGCGATGTTCCGGCGGCCGGCAACGGCCTGTGGTGGATCGCTGCTCGCGGCGCGCCTTCTCGTAAAGGGACAACGGATCGTGTTCCATCCGGCCGGCGGTACCCATCACGGTCAGCCCCGTCGGGCGAGCGGTTTTTGCACCTTCAATGATCCGGTCCTCGCCATCCTTGCCCTGCTGGATGCGGGGATGAGGCGGGTGTTCTACCTCGATCTGGATGCCCATTTCGGCGATGGCGTGCAGCACGCCTTCCATGACGACCAGAGAGTGTTCACGCTGTCGATCCACGAAGCAGGTCGGTGGCCGATGGCGCGCGGCAGCGATCCGGCGACGCCGGGCGGCGTGCTTGATCGCGCCGGCGGTATGGCTCGCAATCTGCCGGTTTCACCCCCCGCCAACGACACCGAGATCGAGTACCTTCTCGAAACGGTGATGCTTCCGCTGATCGACGGATTTGATCCCGAGGTGCTTGTGGTGCAGTGCGGTGCCGATGCCCTCGCCGATGATCCGCTGTCACGTCTCGCCTTGTCCAATGTTGCGCTATGGCGGACGCTGGCGGCCGTTCGGCGGTGCGTGTCCCGTCTGCTTGTTCTCGGCGGAGGCGGCTATAACCCATATACGGTCGGCCGTTGCTGGACCGGCGTTTGGGCAATCCTCAATGGATTGGACACCCCGACACGGCTGCCCGTGGAGGGAACGGCGCTTTTGCGCGGCGTTCGATGGAACCACCGTCGCGCGCAGAACCCGCCCGAATGGTGGTTCACGACTTTGGCAGATCGCCCGCGCGAAGGTCCCATTCGACCTGAGGTCCGCGCCCTGGCAAGCGCCGTCCTCGGACCTTGACCGGCTCCCTCGGCTGCAGGGAACCACATGCGCGTCCCCTGTTGCCCGGCTGCCGACTTCCTGGTCGACGACCTTCTATTATTGGAAGTAGCCGGCAAAAACGTACAAGGTAAGGACTATAGCTGTGATGATGGCGGCATAGGGCGCAACGCGTGCGATCGCCGAATCCCAGTTCATGGTGGACCCTCTCCCGATGACTCCGCAAACCTCTACATTTGGACGGCCCTTCCCATGGGAACCCGCGTGCCCGGTCTGTTGATCAGCGGCCAGCGATTCCTTTTGTTGACTGAGTGTATAGCCGATTCATGAACACAATCTTGACGCGATTGTTGCAATGCACCATTGCCTGTTGTGCATAGAACGGATTGACTCCCCGGGCGCGCCCTCCTCATGATCCTGCCGGGAAGAGGCGAACAACCGGTGACAACCGCTGAAGGCGTTGAAGGCGGTGCGCAGCGAGAGCCATGAGTGATGAGCGCAGGAGCGGCCTTGGCGCTGTCAGACTTGATCCGGCGCATGCTCGGCAGCCCGGAAGCAAGCTGGAGCCTCGGTACCGTGGGCGCCATTGCCGAGTTTCAGCACGTCGACGGAGATCCTGTTCCGCAGGTTCGGCCTCTTGCCGGTGGCGGCGAGGTGGCAACCGCCCGCGGTGCCGTGAGGGTGCGGGTGTCGCCGGAAACGCGCGCGATTGCCTGCGAGGGCTTGTGCCGGCGGCGAGATGCCTGGACCCAAAGCTTGGTGTTATGCCTGCCGCAAGACATCGCGCTGATGGGGGTCCGCCCTGTGCTCACGGATCTCGGGCCGGATCGGGATGCAGTGCGACCCGAAGATCGCACGGCAATTTTGTTCGATATCGGGATCGGCGCGCCCCATCTCGACTTTTGCATACGGACATCGGATCAAAATCTCATTCGCTTGTTGCGCCGAGGGCAAGGCGGCTCGGTTCTTACCAGCCCCAGTCCCGCACTTGAGGCCATCAAACAGAGCAGCCCAAACAGAGTCTGCATCTCCCGCATCGGCAGGATTGAGGTGTTTCAGCCGATCGGCTCCCATCGACAGCAGAGACCTGCTCCGATCGGCCCTCATACCCATCTCCTACCCAAGCTGCTCCACAACGCCCGGTATCCTCAGACCGGAAGCATGATCCCCGAAGGGTGGCAATCGGTGTTCGATCTTTATCCCGGCAATCCGGTCATCGATCGGCTCGGGCGCGCTCGCCCCTTCGACAGGACTTTGAACAACCAGTTTCAAGAACTGCTGGAGCGGTACGCGCCGCCGGGCTACATGGAGGAGAAACTGCTCGTTTCGGCAGCCGTTATCGCAGGCATGGATCCGCATCTGTTTGCCGAAGACGAGGCATCATCGGCATGCAGCGCCAAACAGGTCATCCGGCAGGTCACCTTGCGGCAGATGCTTCACACTCATCCCGAAATCACTGCGGTTCGAACGTGGCTCGCGGCCCAAAGTGACGTGACCTTGCCACCCGATATCGATCTTGCTCATTGATCGGGCTGCAGATGGGTGCAAATCCAGCGAATTCTTGCCTCAAGCTCGACAAACTGCGGCGGCACCCGCACGAGGCGATGCGGTTCCACCCGGCGGGCCAGCAACCCTTCGAGAAGAGCCTGATAGTGCAGTTGCAACCACGGATTGGCGCTGCGGACGCCATCTCCGATCAGCGGGATGGCACCCCAGGGCAGCACCACGATGAGATCGTACTCGGCCAACGCCTCTTCAGTGCGGGCGAAGAGACGCCGGGTTCCATCTTCGTCAAAGCCAAACCCGTAGTAGAGCCAAAACGCAGCGAAATCAAGGGAACAGCGGTCGGCGACCAGGGCAATCGGGTGAAAGAGAGGGTGACAAAGGGGCAGAGGTTGTGAATCGAT
>CAZFBS010000057.1:0-15391 GCA_964517265.1 uncultured Rhodospirillaceae bacterium
ACAAACTTCCTGCGCTACCAACAAGTTGTGCTACCTATCTTTGGTTAAATGTCTCATTTTATGAAGCGGCCCGGCATGCGCGCCATGCTGGCCTACTTGGATGCCCAGAAGGGCAAGCCGTATGTGGTCATCTTTGATGATCTCAAGCGCTTCGCGCGCCACACCGAGTTTCATTTGAAGCTTCGCCGCGAGTTCGCGCAGCGCGGAGCGCGGGTCGAGTGCCCGAATTTCAAGTTTGAGGACACGCCCGAAGGCGTGTTCATCGAAACTGTGATCGCCGCTCAAGGCCAGCTTGAGCGCGAACAGAACCGCCGCCAAGTCATCCAGAAAATGACGGCTCGCGTCGAGAAAGGCTACCATGTCTTTCATCCGCCGGTCGGCTACCAATACACAAAGGACCGCGTGCACGGCAAAATCCTCACGCCCGATGAGCCCGTGGCGTCCATCATCCGCGAAGCGCTCGAAGGCTTCGCCGCCGGGCGGTTCCGCTCTCAGGTCGAGGTGAAGCGGTTCCTGGAGGGTAAGCCGGACTTCCCGAAGAGCGGAAAGAGCGGCTATGTCCACCCGACCAAGGTTCGGGAAATGCTGGAGCGCTCTGTTTATGCAGGCTGCGTCGAAGCCCCGAATTGGGGCGTCTCCTTGCGCAAGGGACACCATGAGCCACTGATCAGTTTTGCCACATACGAGCGTATTCAGGCGCGCCTGAAAGGCACGCTGAACGCTCCCGCCCGCAAGGACATCAATCAGGACTTCCCGCTGCGCGGCTTCGTCCTGTGCGATGATTGCGGGGAGCCGATGACCTCGTGCTGGTCGAAGGGGCGCAGCCAGCTTTATCCATACTATCTCTGCGACACGCCAGGCTGCTGCTCCAAACGCAAGTCGATCCGGCGCGCAGATATCGAGGACGGCGCAGAAAGCCTCCTGCGCGGCCTGCAACCGGCCACGCAGCTCTTCAAGCTGGCCAAGGCCATCTTCACCGATATCTGGGAGATGCGCCGCTCTGAGGCCGCTTCCGCGCGCGCCACGCTAGAGACGCAGCTCCAGGAGACGGGCAAGCAGATCGAGAATCTACTCGACCGGATCATGAATGCATCCAGCCCGAGCGTGATCGGAGCCTACGAGAAGCGCATTGCTGAGTTGGAGCGCCAGAAGATCAGACTGACGGAGCGAGCCGAGTCGGCAGTGCCCGGCGAGGCACGCCTAAGCGAATTTATCGAACCGGCCCTGACATTCCTCGCAAGCCCTTGGAATATTTACAAAAATGGTAGCTTCGCCCTTAAGCGAACGGTGCTCAAACTGGCCTTTGCAGAGCCGTTGAGATACAGCCGGAATGAGGGTTATCGAACCGCTGAAACAACCTTTCCTTTCAAGGTGTTAGCGGATTTTCAATCCCTAAAGTGCGGGATGGTGGGCCCGGCAGGACTCGAACCTGCAACCAGACCGTTATGAGCGGCCGGCTCTAACCAGTTGAGCTACGGGCCCCGGAAGCAATCGGGCGAAAACGATCCCTCAAGAGCGATCCACCAGATCGACAAGAGCGGATCAATAATCGAGGAAACTGCGCAGCTTGCGCGAGCGACTCGGATGCTTCAGCTTGCGCAAAGCCTTGGCCTCGATCTGCCGGATCCGCTCGCGGGTGACGGAAAACTGCTGCCCGACTTCTTCCAGGGTATGGTCGGTATTCATGCCGATGCCAAAGCGCATCCGCAGCACCCGTTCCTCCCTCGGTGTCAGCGAAGCCAGCACCCGTGTCGTCGTCTCGCGCAGATTGCCGTGAATGGCGGCGTCCAGCGGCTGCACCGCATTCTTGTCCTCGATGAAGTCGCCAAGATGGCTGTCTTCCTCATCGCCGATCGGCGTCTCCAGACTGATCGGCTCCTTGGCGATTTTGAGGACCTTACGCACCTTCTCCAGCGGCATCGAGAGTTTTTCGGCCAACTCCTCGGGCGTCGGCTCGCGCCCGATCTCGTGCAGCATCTGCCGCGACGTGCGCACCAGCTTGTTGATCGTCTCGATCATGTGCACCGGAATACGAATGGTGCGTGCCTGATCGGCGATCGAGCGGGTGATGGCCTGACGGATCCACCACGTCGCATAGGTCGAGAACTTGTAGCCGCGGCGGTATTCAAACTTGTCGACCGCCTTCATCAGGCCGATGTTGCCTTCCTGAATGAGGTCAAGGAACTGCAGCCCGCGATTGGTATATTTCTTGGCGATGGAAATCACGAGGCGCAGGTTGGCCTCGATCATTTCCTTCTTCGCCTTGCTGGCTTCCCGTTCGCCCTTCTGAACCGTCGCCACGATCCGGCGCAACTCACACACCGGCAGGCCGGCTTCATGCGAAATCCCCGCAATGCCGCGGCGAATTCCCTCGATCTGTGGTTCGTGCACCTTCAGTTTCTGCCAGCCCTTGCCCGGCAGCCTGCTGACGGTGGCAAGCCAGTCAGGGGCCAACTCATTGCCGAAATAGTGCTGAAGGAAATCCTCCCGCTTGATCTTGCAGTCCATCGCCATCCGCATGAGCCGGCCTTCGAGGCCGATCAGCTTCCGGTTCAACTCGTAAAGCTGCTCCACCAACTGCTCGATGCGCGCGTTGTTGAGGTGAACGTCCTCCATCAAGACAACAAGCTCGTGGCGCAGCTTCTCGTACCGCTTCTCGGAAGCCGTCCGGATTTCCTCCCCCTTTTCAAGGGCCTGAATCCGTTGCATTTGTAGCTTGTGCAGCTTGCCGTATGTGCCGGCAATCTGCTCGAAGGTGGCCAGGACGAGGGGCTTCAGGCTCGCTTCCATCGCCGACAGGGACATGTTGACCGTTTCCATGTCCTCGTCGTCATCCTCGCCGTTCGCGGCTCGTCCCTCTTCGTAACCCTCGAAATCCTCGCCATCCTCAGCGGCAAAGGCGTCCGCTTCGGAACCCTCTTTCTCTTGTCCGCCTTCGCCGCCGGCTTGGCCGTTGCGAGACCAGCCCGCCGACCCGTTTCTCCGCCCCGGTTGGCCTTCGTGGCCTGGTTGCGCCGTCTGCATGCCGGTGTCGCCAACAAGGGTCAGCGTGCCGTTACTGCGCGTCGCGGTGTCGGGGTCGGCGGGATCGGTGGGGGCGTCGGGATTGTCCGGAGAGGGGGGCTCAGTGGAAACAGCGTCTGGGGAACTGACGCCATAGGTGGTTTCCAGATCGATGATGTCTCGCAGAGCCATGCGTCCTTCGAGCAGCGCGTCGTGCCAGTGCACGATCGCCCGGATCGTCAGCGGGCTCTCGCAGATGCCGCCGATCATCATTTCGCGCCCGGCTTCGATGCGCTTGGCAATCGCAATCTCGCCCTCGCGCGACAGCAACTCGACGCTGCCCATTTCGCGCAAGTACATCCGGACCGGATCGTCGGTCCGGCCGAGATCGGCTTCATCGACGTTGCCGGAGGGCACCTCGACGTCGGCCACTTCGGTCGTCGCCTCTTCACTCTCTTCTGCATCAACAATGTTGATGCCCATTTCCGAGAGCAGCGTCATGGTGTCTTCGATCTGCTCACTCGAGACCTGATCCGGCGGCAAGGCACCATTCAGTTCGTCATACGTGACGAACCCGCGCTCCTTGCCGCGGCTGATCATCTTCTTGATGCCCACCCCGAGAGTATCGAGAAGAGGGCTATCCGTACTTTCCTCTTGGGTCTGCGCGATCTCGGCGCCAGCCGCCGCCTTATTCGACATCGAGCCTATGCTCCTGAAGCTGCGCGGAATAACAGGATATCACCGACTGCGCCCTCCTCGGTTAAATCTGATCATCGCTTCCGGGGCCGCTTGATCCGGACTTGCCCGGCTTCCGGCGGAGTGTCTCGCTGACACGGTCTTCCCGGCTCTGTTGCTGGTCATGCTCCTGATTTTTCAGGGCCTCGAAGTATTCATATCGTTGCGCCGATGCCCGGTTTCCAGCCGCGCCCGGCATTCCATCCCGCGCCTCCCGCCGGCTTTCACTGTCGATGCAGTGGACCAGATCGCGCTTTTCGGCGTCAATTTCCGCTCTGATCCTCTCGCGTCTGTAGAATGCATATGTCTCTTCCCATCCCTCAACCGCTGTTTCAATCGCGGTGCCGGGCCGTGCAAAGAAGGCGTGCTCAAAGGTCCATGCATTCATGATCGAATCGAGAGCGCTGGAATGTCCTAAGCTCCTGAGGTGGCTTTTCAGACACTGTGAGTCAAGGCCGGGCTCCGAACCCACAGCGTTTAGAATCGCCTGCCGAAGGCTGTCAAGATCGGGGTCGGAAAACGTCAGGAAACCAAGCCGTTCGCCAACAATATCGACGGCGTCCGGGGTGCTGACGAGGACAGCCAAGAGGATCGCCTCCCGCTGTCGCAGTACCGTCCGGTTACGTTGTTGCATTTCAGCAACGAAAGCCTCGGTCCGCAGTCCCGTTCCCGCGCCAGCTGATCCCGCCCGCCGGCTCGCGCCGAGCCCTGTTCTTCGTACAGCATTTCTGCCGCGAGCAATCCTCTGCTCCCGTCCACCACGATCCCACAGCCGCTTCTTGAAATCGGACATGAAATAGGCGCGCATGCTCGGATCGTTGACCAGTTGGATTTGATCCTCCAACTGCTTTTGGATCCGCGACTTCTTCTCCGGAGTGTCGGCCCGCTGGCCGGCCGTGGCCGCCCAGAACAGGACATCGGCCAAGCTTAGCGAGGAAGACAGGGCGCGGGTGATGAAGTCCGAGGGATAGCGTCTGGTAACACCGTCCGGATCGTCTCCGGTTGCCGTCTCGATGAAGGCGAACCGGAGCCCATAGCCGGGTTTCAGCAGCGGCAGCACCCGTTCGGCAGCGCGCATCGCTGCCCGCTGACCCGCCGCGTCGGGGTCGAACAGGACAACGGGTTCGGAAACCGTTCGCCACAATTCACCGATCTGCTCGGCCGTCAACGCCGTGCCCAAGGGTGCGACGGCGTTGGGCCATCCCGCCCCAACGAGGGCGATCACGTCCATATAGCCTTCCGCCACGATTAGCGTCCCTGTGCTGCGGGCAGCCTTGGCGGCTTCTGCCAACCCATAGAGCAGCCGGCTCTTGTGAAACAACGGCGTTTCCGGCGAATTGAGGTACTTGGGCTCGCCGGAACCGAGCACGCGGCCGCCGAACGCAACGATCCGCCCCTGCCGGTCGGCGATCGGGAACATGACCCGGCCCCGAAACCGGTCGTAAGCCGGCCGCCCATCCGCCTCCGGCCTGATCAGCAGCCCGGCCTCAACCATCAGATTTTCCTCAAACCCCCTGTGGCTCAGCTCGGTGCGCAGCCCCCCCCGGCTGTCGGGCGCGAAGCCAAGCCGGAACCGCTCGATCAACGCCTCGGATACTCCGCGGCGATGGAGGTAGGCGAGGGCGTCGCGGCCAACTGGCATCCGCAGCATTTTCTGATAATGACTGGCGGCGGCCTCGACCACTTCGTGCAAGTCACGTCGGCGCCGGTCCGCCTCCCGCTGCTCGGGACGATCCACCGGCATCGCAAGCCCGGCCTCGGCGGCGAGCCGTTCGACCGCCTCGCGGAAGCCGAGCCCCTCCATTTGCATCACGAAGTCGAACGCACTGCCGTGAGCGCCGCAGCCGAAGCAGTGGTAGTGGGTGTCGAACACGGTAAAGGAGGGCGTTTTCTCTTGATGGAATGGGCAAAGGCCGAGGAAGTCGCGCCCCCGCCGGGTCAGCCGAACACGCTTGCCGACGATGTCGGCAAGCCGGAGCCGGGCCCGCAACTCGTCCAGGAATCCTGCCGGGATGGTCATCGTGCCGTGTCGCTTCCGTGTTTCGCCGCCATCACTGGACAGGCTCCAGCGTTGTTGTCAAGCGGCCCTCCGTCTCTCTTCGCAACATTCGCCTATCGTCCACCCGGCAAATCATCAGGACGAGGATTGTAGGCCAGTATTCCAGGCCAATATTCCACGCCGGCATTTCGAGCCAGCCAAGTATGCACGATGACCGGGCCAAAATCTCTGTTCAGCCAGAATTGCTTGCCATAACGCTGCGACGCTCGCATGGCACGAGATGGTGCGAGATCACCAGCGATGCGGCATGATCATCGGGGGGCGCGGGTCCAGGATAGCGACGGCCATTCCAAGCCCCATTTCTACAAGGCGGAGCCGGCGCCGCGCGTGGAGGGTCTCTTGCAGGACAATCAAGGGAGCGACGCGATCGTATCGCCGACGGTGCGCCTCGCCTCTGCGGGCTTCGTCGCCACAGCGATCGCCTTCGGCCCGGCGCGGATGGGTTTCGGCCTGTTCCTGCCCGACTTCCGCGAGGACTTCGCGCTGTCCACGGCGCTTGCCGGCTTGGTCGCCAGCGGGGGTTTCCTCGCCTTCCTCCTCGCGCTGCCGGTCACGGCGTGGCTCGGTGCCCGGGTCGGCCAGCGCGCCCCCGTCATGGCGGGCGCCCTGTCGGCTACGGCGGGCTTTGCGGTCGTGGCGACGGCTTCGGGTAGCGCGGCGCTCGCGGTGGGCGTGGCGCTGGCAGGGGCGAGCGCCGGCTTCTGCTGGGCGCCCTTTAACGACGCGGCCGAGCGCGTCGTGCCAGCGAGCGCGCGCCCCGGCGCGTTGTCCGCCGTTTCGACGGGCACGACCACAGGTGTGGCGGCGGCGGGCGCGCTCGCCCTCGGCGTGAGCGCCGGCGTCCTCGACTGGCGCACAGCCTGGGGCGTCTTCGCCCTCGCCGGACTTGTTGCCGCGCTCGCCGCCGTCGGCGTGCCGGGCGGCCGCGGAGGGACGAATGGGAGCACCGCCGCGCCGAGGCTCTTGCGCCGCGAGACGCTGCCGCTCTACGGCGCGGCTCTTCTGTTCGGGGCGACGAACGCGGTCTACCTGTCCTTCGCCGCCGACCGCGTCGCTGCCGCGGGCGGCCTGCCCGGGCTGCCGGATAAGGCCGCTCCGGCGGTGATCTTCCTCGGCTATGGCATCTGCGGCCTTGTCGGGCTCGCGACCGGACGGATCGAGGCCCGCCTCGGCCTCGCGGCACTGCTCTCGGCGATCTTCGCCGCCTTCGCCGCCTCGTTCGCGCTCGTCGCACTGGCGCCCGGCTCGTGGCCGGGCATCCTCGCCTCGGCCGGCCTGCACGGTGCGGCGGTGATGACGATCAGCGCGGTTCTCTCCTTCTGGAGCCTGCGACTGTTTCCGGGGCGCGGCTCGCTCGGCTTCACGGCTGCGCTCGTCGCCGCCGCTACCGGCAGCGCCCTCGGCCCGGCCCTGGCGGGACCGCTCGTCGCGGCCACCGGACCGGAGGCTGCCTTCCTCACCCTCGCGGTGCCCCCGTCGGTGGTCGCGATCGCCTTCGCCGCTCGACATTCATGCGCCCGGTCGTAAGGGTGTCCGGCGGTGGCAGGGGCGCGTCGCCCGCTGCGGCGCCTTGCGGCCCCACGCTGATCCCGGCCGTCGGCTCCGGATCAGGAAAGGTCACCCAACAAGAGAGCCAACGACGGAAGCTTTGCGCGCATTGTGGCTGAACGTACCGCGCCCAGAGCACCGGCGAGGGTTCGAAGCGTCAGACTCGTACCCCAAACTATCCCCGAGGCTCCTGGACCAGCTGCTGGCGCACTGTCGCGCCCGCCTTGGCGAAATCCATGCGCCCAGCAAACCGCTGCCGCAGAAGTGCCATCACCCGGCCGATATCCTTGAGGCTGCCGGCTGCCGTTTCCGCAATCGCCCGATCAACCGCATCGGCAACTTCCTCAGCGCTCATCTGTTTCGGCAGAAACTGTTTGATCACCTCGATTTCATCGAGTTCTTGCCGTGCCAGTTCCGGGCGCCCGCCCTGCTCATAAAGATGCGAGCTTTCTCGGCGTTGCTTGACCATCGCCTGCAGCAATCCGGTGAGTTGCACATCGCTGATGCCGTCTGAGTTGCCCCGGCTGCGCTCGGCGATATCCCGCTCCTTGAGAGCGGCCAGGATCAGGCGTACAGTTGCAAGGGCCGTCGTGTCCTTCGCCAGCATCGCTGACTTCAGCGCCTCGTTCAGTCGATCCCGCAGCGTCATAGAGTGTCCGTTTGCCAGAACAATCATGGTCCTTGATACGAAATGGCCGCGATTGCGGCATCGCAACCGCCGCACTCCGGCCTATATGTACACGATCTGTCACGGACTTCAGATATTCGTGTGCCACCACCTTTTGCAATCCGCCCCTTGCAACCGGATCCGGACGGCAGGCCAGTCGAACGCGGTTGCAAGGGTGCGGGATGACAGCGCGTCATCCGCTGCTCGAGCGGCGGCGTTCCACAAAGGTCTTTGTTCGCATGCGTCCATGGGCGCCAGAAGAAGTGCTTAATTCATGTCCGAAATCAGCGAAACCCCTCAATTGTTGACCTCATGCGCAGCTCCTTCGCGATCGTCATCGTCGCGCGCAACCGCGGCTGTTGTCCTTGCCGATGGAACCGTCTTTTGGGGCCGCGGCGCCGGGGCGCTCGGTGTCGCGATTGGCGAGCTTTGTTTCAATACCGCGACGACCGGCTATCAGGAGATTCTTACCGATCCTTCCTATGCCGGCCAGATTATCACGTTCACCTTTCCGCACATCGGCAACGTGGGCGCCAATCCCGAAGATATCGAGACGATGACGCCAGCGGTGCGCGGATGCATTCTGCGGGCGCCGATGACCGAGCCGGCGAACTGGCGGGCGACGCAACATCTGGACCGCTGGCTCACCTCCCACCATCTGGTTGCGATCACGGGTGTCGATACCCGGGCGTTGACGCGCCACATCCGCGACGGCGGAGCCCCCAATGGCGCGTTGATCCACACGCCCGATGGAGCCATTGATGTCGATGCACTCCAGTTCATGGCGCAACGCTGGTCCGGTCTGGAGGGCGCGGATCTGGCTCTCGAGGTGATGTGCCGGCAGACGTATTCTTGGGACGAGACGCAATGGGCGCTGGGCGCCGGCTACGGTCGTCAGTCCGCGCCACAGCATCACGTCGTCGCCGTCGACTACGGCGCGAAGCGAAATATCCTGCGGTGCCTTGCAGATGCCGGTTGCCGCGTGACGGTTGTTCCAGGCACGGCCTCGACAGAAGATATCCTGAGGCATGCGCCCGACGGCGTGTTTCTCTCGAACGGGCCCGGCGATCCGGCGGCAACGGGCGTGTACGCGGTTCCGGTGATCCAGGCGCTGCTGGAAAAAGGCCTGCCTTTGTTCGGCATCTGTCTCGGCCATCAGATGCTGGCGCTGGCATTGGGAGCGAAGACCTACAAGATGCACCTCGGCCATCACGGCGCCAACCAGCCGGTCAAGGACCTTGTCACCGGACGGGTAGAAATCACCTCACAGAACCATGGGTTCGGGGTCGACCGGGCGAGCCTGCCGCAAGGAGTGGTCGAAACGCACGTTTCGCTTTTCGACGCCAGCAATGAAGGGCTTCGTGTCGACGGGCGGCCGGTTTTCTCGGTCCAGTATCATCCGGAAGCGTCTCCAGGCCCGCAGGACTCGCACCACCTTTTCAGGGGGTTCATCGACATGATCCGGGACTCGCAGGCCGTGGGATCCCGCTGATCTAGAGAAACGCGCCGGCGCAATGATCGGTGTCGACAGCCCGTTTGGCCGCAGGGTTTGACGTCATGGCGGCGCGGATCGGGCGGGCACTCTTGAGGCTGGTTGCTGGTACGCTGGTGGTGCTTGCCGCGGTGACCGCCTTGTTGATCTGGCGAACAGCGGAAGAACCGGTCTCCGTTGGATTCCTGTTGCCTGTGCTGAAGCCGCATTTCGCGGTTTTGCCTCCGGAGCTCAGCCTTGATGTGGCGGACCTCGTCATTGCCTGGGATCGCCTGGATCGCAGCATCGAGCTTCGAGCGACCGGGGTTGCCATCCGCGCGCAGAAAGGGCCGGCGCTTATTCGGTTTCCCGCGGTCGACATCGACATTAGTGCGCGCGCCCTGATCCACGGCGCTGTCGCGCTGACTGCGGTTGAAATCAAAAACCCCAGTATGGTGGTGAGCCGACACCGCGACGGAACGCTGACCTTCGCCGGTGCTCACCTGGGCCGGGATGATAGCGGGAAGGGGCTTGATGCGGCGGTCATTCGCGGCATTGCGGAAACGATGCTGGCGCCCGAGGATCCTTCCCGGCCCCTCAGCTATCTCCGGCAGGTGCGCGTTTCCGGTGGCAGCATCAGAATCAAGGATGCCGTTCTTCAGGCCGACTGGCGGTTGCCGCTGGTTGATCTCTCGCTGATACGGGACGCAAATGGCCTCATCGGGCGTGCGGCGCTGCATGTGGCGGTTGCCGATACCCTCGCCCGCATCGACGCCGCTGTGTCCTATGCCGATGTGTCTTCTGCCGACATGGCGGATGCCAAGCTGCACCGCATGTTCACCCTCTCGGCGGCGTTCAGCGAGGTTCGCCCCAGCAGCTTGGCGGAACTGCTCCGCGGGGTTGATCCGGCTCTCGCCGAGCTTGCCGCTCTCGATGTGCCGCTTCGCGGGACGGTGACGCTCGAGCTCAATCCCGTCGCGGCCGGTGCCCACCCTATCGTGGCGTTCCGGATCGAGGGCAGCGCCGGGGTGCTGTCGCATCGTCGTTTCCCGGCACCGCTGCCGGTGCGGGGCCTGCGGGCCGCGGGACGGCTGGATGCGCAGCGTGAGCGTCTTGAACTCGATCGCGCGATCATGATCTTCGGCTCTGCCGACGCGCCAGGACCGACTCTCGCTCTGAGCGGAGTGGCGCAGGAGCAGCAAGACGCCCAGACGTTCACGGGCACCGTTACGCTTGAGCGTCTGGATATGACAGAGTCGGACCTGTACTGGCCCCAAGGGCTGGCAAGAAGGGCGCGGGCTTGGGTCACCCGCAACATCAAAGGCGGGATGCTCGATGGTGCTGCCGCCACGCTCCGGCTTCGGGTTCCGCACGCGGCTTCGGAAAAAACGCAGGTGGTACAGGCCGACGGCACGCTGAGCTACCGTGGCCTTGAGGTCCAGTATCTGCGCGCCGTCCCAAGCGTGGTCGGGCTGACCGGGACCGGTGTATTCGACCGGACCGCGCTGCGCCTGAAGGCCGGCGGAGGGACCTCACAGAACTTGCGCGTTTCCAATGTGGCGGTCGACCTTACCGGGCTCGATCGGCGCGAAAAGTCGGCGTTGATCGATGTGGATGTCGATGGCGCTGTCTCCGATGCCATGACTCTCCTCGATCATCCGCGCTTCAATCTGGCTTCGAAAGTCGGCATCGAGCCTTCGGCAACCGGCGGCTCGTTTGCCGGAGGCCTAACTGTCACGGTACCGCTCATTCCGGGCGTGAGATTTGATGACGTCGGCTTACGCTTTGCGGGGCGAATCGAAGAGGGCTCCGTACGCGACATCCGAGCGGGTTTCCGTGCCGCCAAGGGGCGACTCGATGTCGATGTGGATCTCGACAGGGCCCGTTTTAAGGGCCCTGTCGAGATCAACGGCGTTCCGGTTCAACTCGATTGGACCGAGGCATTCAACGCCGATGCCGGGTTCGTGACGAAGGCGCGGGCAACGGCGCGCAATGTTGACGATGCTGCGCGTCACGCGCTGGGCGTGGATCTGGCGCCGTTTGTGAGCGGCCCGATTTCCGTGACGATCGATGCCACGCTGGCTCGCGGCGGCACCGGTACCCTCAACGCCGGTGTCGACCTGACCGAGAGCACGGTTGTTCTGCCGCTCCTTAACTGGCGCAAGGAGCCGGGTGCCGAGGGTGACGTCGAGACATCGATTGCGCTCGAAAAAGATGGCTCCTCACGCCTGACCCGCCTCCGCATGGATGCCGGCTCACTGTCGGCCGAAGGGCAAGGAGCGCTGGATCGCTCAGGCAAGGTCCCGGGCGATTCCCCGGGCGCCGGCGGCGGCTGGCTCCATCTTGATCGGCTGATGTTCGCCGGCAGCGCATTGTCTGGCGTCTCGATTCGCTGGACCGACGATGCCCTGGCGGTGGACGTCGGTGGCGGCAGTTTGGATGCGGCGCCTCTGTTGCGCGAAGACAGAGACGTATCCGGTGCACGCCGGCTGGCGAAGATGCAAAGCGTCTCGCTGACAGCGGCTAATCTTCGGCGCGTGACCTTTGCCAATGGCCGCTTTCTGGAGAATGTCGGTGTTCGCCTTCATCGCTCCTCCGCCGGATGGGAGCAGATTCACATCAACGCTCAGGTTCCCGCGCATCTGGCAAGCAGCTATGGCGGCATTGCCGCCGGCCCGCAATCGCTCACAGTGCGCTACGGGCCGCTCGGCGGCGGCAGCTACCCATTGCTGGTTCGCGTGTCCGATACCGGCGGTTTGATGCGCGCGCTCGACGCGGTCGACGGCATTAAGGGAGGCTATTGCGAGATTACCGGCAGAAGCGACGGCGCAACGACCGGCGATCCGATGCGGGCAACCCTGTCCTGCCAGCGGATCACCGATACCGAGGCGTCGCCGATGGGCAAGATTTTGAACGCCCTTTCGATTTCCGGAATTCGTCAAGCGCTGGCGGGGGAAGGGATCACCTTCGATCAAGTCCGGGCAGAGATCATCTGGCACGACGGCACTGCGACCATGGTGGCGGGGGAAGCCTACAACAGCGCCCTTGGAGTCACTCTTGAGGGCCGGCTGGCGCTCGAGTCCCGATCCATCGATGCCCGAGGCACCGTGATCCCTGCCTATACAGTGAATCGAATGATCGGACAGATCCCGCTGATTGGGGATTTACTGAGCGAGGGGCAAGGCTTTTTTGCCGGGCACTTCCGTGTGAGCGGGACGCTGCCGGACCCCGAGATCAAGGCACAGCCCCTCAAGTCGATTACTCCCAGCATTCTGACCAGGTTCAAGAATCTGTTCAGCAAGCCTGTTGATCGATCGCCATCCACCGAAACCAGCCCCCTCAACGGAGCCCGCTAGGAATCGCATTCTCCGCTTGGCAATCAAGCGGAGAATGCGATCCCCGAAGCCATTGATCTCCAGACGCGTTTCGCCGCGGGTGTTCGCGCTCGCGCCACACTGCAAGCACCGCTACACGCCGACGCTTCTTGACTATAGGATTTTTTTCTGATAAATCGGCCCTGTGCAGGACAAAGGTCATATCAGCGCAGTTCTTGCCAAACCCCTCTTGCGGTCGCTGCCGACTCCTCTACAGGCGGGTGACGCTGAAGCGGACCGGCGCTGGTGCGAGAAGGAAAACAATACACCATGCCAACCAAGATATTACAAATGGCAAATGATCTTGTCCGTGAGTTGAGAGGAAAGTCGTGTTCCGTTGTGCAATGGATAAATTCTTGGAGACAGTGATGGCAGATCACATCCAGATTTCGAATGCGATACCGCGAGTCCAGTTTGTTGGTGACGGTATTACGGCTTCCTTCCTATTCCCTTTCGTTGTTTTCACCCAGCAAGACCTGGAAGTATACCTGGATGATGTGCTCCAACGTTCCGAGTTCAGCGTGTCCGGAGCAGGATCCAGCGCCGGCGGCACCGTCACCTTCACTGCTCCTCCGGCCAGTGGCGTGAGCGTCACCTTGCGGCGCACGCTGGCGATCCAGCGCGTCACCGATTTCCAGGAATCGGGCGATTTCCGGGCGTCGACGCTGAACGACGAGTTGGACTATCAAACAGCGGCGTTGCAGGACCTTGCCGCCGACATCGCGGCTGCCATCCGCGTCTCGCCGACCGACCGCGAGGCCAGCCTCGTTCTGCCGAAGGTGGCCGATCGCGCCGGTAAACTGATTGGGTTCGACCAGGAGGGCGGCGTTCAGGCGGTGGCGCTCATGCAAGGCGGCGCCGGTGATCACGGCCAGTTGGCCGGCCTGGACAACGATGATCATCCGCAATACCTGACGGAGGTCCGCGCGACCGCATGGCTCGGCACCCGAACCGCCGACAGCCTTGCCGAGGGCATCACCAACAAATACATGCGCCTTGCCGGCAGCGGGACGAGCACGACGGCGGCGCGGACGGACCACCATCATACCGGTACTTACGAGCCGACCTTTCCCAAGAACAGCGCGTTCAACCGGAATTTCGGCACCGGCAGCAACGACGTCGCCGCCGGCAACCATACTCATGCGCTCGACCTGACCCCATTCGCCCTCAGCGATCTCGGCAACGTCAGCGAGGCGGGCCGAGCCGAAGGCTATGTCCTGACGTGGTCGACGGCGGCGGCGCAGTGGGAGCCGAGGCCGCAGACGGGCGGCGGCGGCAGCTCCGGGCGCTTCGGCCTGCGCAATCTCCTAACCAACGCCATCTTCCGGATCAACCAGCGGCGCAACTTTGCCACCAGCCTTGCCGCCGGCGTCTACGGCTATGACCGCTGGCGCGGCGGAAATACGGGTTGCACCTACTCCGTTTCCGGCACCACAGCGGACATCACCGCCGGCTCCCTCGTTCAGACGATCGATGGCGCGAATATCGTGGAGGCAGGGCCCTATACGCTCACATGGGAAGGTACGGCGACGGCGACGGTCAACGGCAATCCGGTCGCGAACGGCGGGCAGGTCACGCTGATCGCCTTCGCGAACGTCGTCGTGGCATTTTCGGGTGGAACCCTGGCCAAGCCCCAACTGGAACAGAACCCGCTCCCGACGCCCTTCGAGCAGCGCCCCCATGAACTGGAGCTGCAACTCTGCCTGCCCTACTACCAGAAGAGCTACGCGCTCGATGTCGCGCCGGGAACGGCCGTCGCGACCGGAAACAAGTGCATCACTCTTCCGGCCAATTTCACCCTTCTCCAGCAAAGCACCTGGGGCTTACCGTGCCGAATGCGGACCACCCCCAACATCACGATCTACAACTTCAGCACGGGCGCGATGGATCATGTCGCCCAACCCACCCTCGGGTCCAGCATTCCGGTCGTTCCCGAAGGCGGAGACGCGTCCTTCATCGTCATCGCGGTCGGGCCGACCTATTGGACACTGGGTGAGTATGCCGCATTCCATTGGACGGCGGAGGCCGAGTTCTGATCGGCGAGGACAGGCTTGCATAATTCCCACCCGCGCTTTGTGCGCCGCGGGGGGATGACAGCGGCGCCGCGGGCCCCTATGATCGCCTCTCGTTGCCGGCCGGAGGCGATGACCAGCCGGATTGTTGGACATGAACGCCGGCGGCCCGTCGCCGACGAAAACGCTCGAAGGCAAGGACCAAAGCGCACATGACCGCTCCGACCGCCGTGATGATCTGCGGCCACGGCAGCCGCTCCAACGCGGCGGTTGCCGAGTTTCACCAGCTTGCCTACCACGTGCGCCGGCGCCTGCCCGGCAGCGACGTCGAGAGCGGGTTTCTCGAATTCGCCCGACCGGTGATCCGCGACGGTCTGGAAGCCTTGAAGGCGCGCGGGGCAAGGCAGATCGTATGCCTGCCCGGCATGCTGTTTGCCGCCGGCCACGTCAAGAACGACCTGCCCTCGGAGATCAACGAGTTCGCCGCCGAAAATCCCGGCATCGACGTGCGCTTCGGGCGCG
>CAZFBS010000058.1:0-15014 GCA_964517265.1 uncultured Rhodospirillaceae bacterium
ACTTCCATAGCCGCCCGACCCGCTGAGCAGGCAGGCTCTTGGCTTCGATCCAGCGGTAGACCGTGTCCTTGGCAACCCCCAAATGGGCAGCCACCTGATCAACGGAAACCCATGGTTCAGTCATCCGCCGCTATCCCCGTTGGCCTGTCTATATCGGCTTGACTCGGTTAGAGTGGAGAAAAGTCGTATAGCACGTCCCTACGTTCCCTAAAAGTTCTTTCTCTGGTGACTGCACTTGCCACCTCTCTCCCGGCACTAATGGTAAGCCCAAGCCCGGTCTCGCATGATCCTTTAGTCGGCGAGCATCTCTGCCATGGCGGACCCGTCCGGCAGCAACCCGAGTTCCTCGGCCGCGCGCGCTTGGAACTCGCGGCTGTACTCGGCTACGGGCGGACAGACAGTGACGATGCTCGGTTCAGAAACGCCCATCGCGCAGCCGGTCAGAGAGATTGTGGCGATCGCGAGGGCAGCGAGGCGCCGCCTGGAGCATCTGGCGTTGGACGTCATTGACCTTCTCTGTGGTTCGAGGCGCTCGGCGAAACGGCCGGCACGCTCGCCGGAGCGCCGGGGTGCGAGCAGGAACAAAAGGACGGCGACCGAAATGGCCCCGTAGCGCAGCGCCGTCCGTACCCTTGGATTGGCCGTGAGTCCGGTGAGGAGAGCGGTGATCATCGCCGACCCCGGTTCCAGTCGTCGATGCAGGCATAGATCGTGACGGCGACGCCCGCGAGCGCGACAGCGATGAACACCCAGCGCAGCGTGTCGAAACAGAGCACGAGCTGCAGGATGTCGGGCTGCTGTTCGAAAAGAACATCCCGCGCATTATGCCAATTTCGCGGTGCCCTCGTACATGAAGGTGGCAAACCTCGGCACACCCATGTAGCCCGCCTCAAGGCTCGTGATGGCGAACCCGGCTTGCCGGACGAGCGCGTCGATCGGGCGGTTGAGGTGGCAACCTCCGGTGCAGCGGCGCCAGAGCGGTGTCAGGCGGTCCTGCCACCGCGCAACGTTCGGCTCCGGAGCCTCGCCATGCTCCACGAAGAGAAGCTCACCCGTGGGCCCCAGGACCCTTCGCGCCTCGCGCAGGGCCTTCAGGGGATCAGGGATCGTGCACAGCGACCAGGTCGTGATGGCGGTATCGACGCTGGCATCGGGCAAGGGCAGCGCTTCAGCCGTGCCGATCAACACCTCAAGGGGGAACCGCCGCTTTCGCGCCTCCCGCCGCGCGCGCCGGACCAGCGGCAGGGAGGGATCAACCCCAACCACCCGGCGCACGGCATCGCCGTAGAAAGCGAGATTCAGCCCGGAGCCGATGCCGATTTCCAGCACCTCGCCCCGTGCCTGCGCCGCGATCCGCTGGCGATAGCTCGCCAGTCGCCGATTGCGCATCACGAGATGCGTGAGACGGGGCAGGATGCAGTGGTCGTACAGCCCCAAGCGCATGCTCCTGCCATGCGTCACGACGGAAGGCGCGCAAGAATCTGTGCGGCACGCGGATGATCGATTGTTTCCAGAGCTTCCCGGGCGGCATCGGCGAGATCCGGGGCGGTGCGCGCGATCCTGCCGAGGAGAATGATGCACTCCTCGTCAGCGATCGGTGTGACGGCGTCGATCACCTCGGCAGACGGCTGCTCGCGCAGCAGCCGGGTGAGCGCCGCACGCGCCTCGGGCCAGCCGAGGCGCCCGAGGGCACAAGCGGCGGCATGCCGGATGTCCGGGTCAAGGTCTCCCATAAGGTCAACGAGTATGGGAATCACCGCAGACGACGTGCCGATGCATCCGCAAGCGCCGGCGCGAACGCGGGGGTCAGGATGGCGCAGGAGTTCAAGGGCGATGTCAGTTGGCAGATCGGCACCGAGGTGCACGGCAGCTGCGATTGCCGATACGAGACCGGGACCCTGAACGACACGAGAGACGATAATCCGCACGACCGCTTGGCGCGCGGCCGTGCCGCCAATCATGGCAAGGGCTTCCACCGCTGCCGCCTGCTCCGGAATAATGCGATCGGCGCCAAAGCCGACGAACCGCCGGCAAAGACGCTCAAGCGCCGGCACCGCCGCGGCAAGCCGGCGCCTTCCGGCCTCGGCAGCGAGCTCGGTTGCGTTGGCGATCCCTGCGTCCGGTATCGCTTCAATCAGCGCGGCATCGTCGAAGCTGGCTGGCACCAAGGCCTCTTGCCGGGTTATGGCGCGGGGAGGGCGGTGCTCGGCAGATGAAGCGCCTTCGGAGAACAGATCGAGTTGCCGGGCGGTCATGCACCACGTCTCCGCTGCAAGGGGTGTTCGCCTTGACCACGAAAATTACCACAAGCCGCCGGAAGCGGGCATGCGACGTACTGCGCCGGTTGGCCGATCTACCGAGCCGCTGCAATAGGGCTTCTCTGCACGACAAGTCGGGCAGATTTCGATCCGAGTTCCCTCCGCCACCCACTCGCACTTTCGAACTCGCCGTGACCATGCCACCCGCCAAGCTATTGAAATATAACGAAACAGAACATGGGTACTAAATTGGCGCAGTCCCCATCCTTCGGAGAATCGGGCCGAAAAGAGAACGAGAATGGCCGTCGGGCGGGGAGGGCGGTCTCCGGCCGTTTCGCTAAACCCTTTTGAAACAACGCGTTTTTCTGACGGTCGAATCGCGGGAGAGAAATATCCGGCTGGGCAGACTGGCGGAGGGGGTGGGATTCGAACCCACGGTACCCGTAAGGGCACAACGGTTTTCGAGACCGCCCCGATCGACCGCTCCGGCACCCCTCCGCACGTGGCACGCGATCGCCGCGGCCTGTCTAAACGAAACCCACCATAGCCGAACTGTTCGCTGCGCTGCAATCAGCCTTCGCTTGCCTTTCTCAGAACCATCGAAACCCGAAACAGATCGCCTCAAGGCAGATGCCGCCCGGCACCGGTTCAAACCGGATCTTCGTTACTTGCCCATTGACGACGCACATTGGATCTGACTCTAGCCGGCGATGATCGGTTGCGTGGAGACGTTGGGGTGGCGCTGACCCGGGCTGGGTGCCGGCAAGGGAATCCAGCGAAAACATCGCGGCAGATGCCACGCTTGCCGAGGCGTGTCTTCCCCCGCCGGCTGCAGGCGGTACTGATCTGGGTCGGGTTTGATGTTTTCACCGAGGAGAACTGCAAGCCCTGCGACGCGACGAGGAAAAGGCGCCGTTGATCCCGCTCGGACGGTCCTTCCGGTTTCACATGATCGACGCGTTCGAGAACATCGAGAGCGAACGGAGGACGGGGTGGCGTTGTGCAGACCCGCTCTCGCTCCAAGACTTTCTGCTTCCCCGATAAAGGGCGAGCAGATCGACGCCGAAACACATAAAAGGCCGCTGCTCACTGCCGGAACTGCTGTTCGTCGTATACCGCGACCCCGCTGAGCGATCGTCAGGTTCAGCAATACCGCCACCGACAACGCTCTCCTCATCCTCGCCGTCACTGTCAAGCCGAGATGATCACAAGAGACACATCGTCTTCGAGCTGAGGGAACTGAGGAGCCCTCGGTATGCAATGGGACACTGGTTCCGTCCGCTGCCGCTGTCCATGCGACGCCGCTTGCCGAAAGGGTTGGTCCTTGTCCACATGCACTCGCGGGCCTAACTCCAATGAGCAGAACGGTGAAGAGAGTTTACCGCACCGCTCGGCGCAGCCGCGAAGGGATCGTCGCGGGTGTCGCTGCAGCAGAGCGAAAAACCGATCGCGCGGGGATGGGTGGACAGCGGATGTGAAGTGTGCTCATAGCTGCGGGACAGAATTCAGCTCGGGAGGAAAGCGATGGTCTCCGGATTTGGCAAGGACAGCCTCAACGCGCGCCGCACCCTAAAGGTTGGCCAGACAACTTACGCCTATTACAGTCTTCAGGCCGTGGCCGAGGCCGGTTATGGCGATGTTTCGCGGCTTCCGTTCTCGCTCAAGGTGCTCTTGGAGAACCTACTCCGTTTCGAGGATGATCGCACCGTCAGCGTGGACGATATCAAAGCAATGGCTTCATGGCTTAACACGAAGTCGTCGACGCGGGAGATCGCATATCGCCCGGCACGCGTGTTAATGCAGGATTTCACCGGCGTTCCCGCCGTTGTCGATCTGGCGGCGATGCGGGACGCAATGGTGGCGCGCGGGGGCGATCCGCAAAAGATCAATCCTTTGGTGCCGGTCGATCTGGTCATCGACCACTCCGTCATGGTCGACGAGTTTGGCAACGCCGAGGCGTTCAAGCACAACGTCGCCCGGGAATTCGAGCGCAACGGCGAGCGCTACGAATTCCTCCGCTGGGGGCAGGAAGCCTTTCACAACTTCCGAGTGGTTCCGCCGGGGACCGGCATCTGCCATCAGGTCAATCTCGAATACCTGTCCCAGGTCGTTTGGACCAGTCAGGTCAACGGCACCACGCTGGCTTATCCGGACACCCTTGTCGGCACCGACAGCCACACCACCATGGTCAATGGCCTCTCGGTGCTCGGTTGGGGCGTCGGTGGAATCGAAGCAGAGGCGGCGATGCTCGGCCAGCCGATCTCGATGCTGATTCCAAAGGTTGTGGGCTTCAGGTTGACCGGTCGAATGAAAGAAGGCGCCACCGCCACCGATCTGGTACTGACGGTTACCGAGATGCTTCGCAATAAGGGAGTGGTCGGAAAGTTCGTCGAGTTCTTTGGGCCCGGTCTGGATCACCTGACGTTGGCGGATCAGGCGACCATCGGCAATATGGCGCCGGAATATGGTGCGACCTGCGGCATTTTCCCGATCGGCCGGTCGACGCTGGATTATCTGACCTTCACCGGCCGAAATCCCGAGCGCGTCGCCCTGGTCGAGGCCTACGCCAAGGCCCAGGGCATGTGGCGCGAGTCTTCGACACCGGACCCCGATTTCAGTGAAATGTTGGAACTCGATCTTGCCGATGTCGAGCCCTCTCTGGCTGGGCCGAAAAGACCTCAGGACCGTATCTCGCTTTCGAGTGCAGCCGCGGAATTCAGGCGCTATCTTACTGCGGAGACGGGTTCCCGGGGTGCTGGCGGCAGCGGCGGCGCGGGGGAAGAAGGCGCCGGCTCGGCGCCCGCATCCGACCATGAGGTTCCCGTCGAAGGCACCAATTACAGTCTGAAGGACGGAGACGTGGTCATTGCCGCGATCACGAGCTGCACCAACACGTCCAATCCTAGTGTTTTGGTCGGGGCGGGCCTGCTTGCGCGCAATGCACGTCGCCAGGGTCTTCCCGTCAAGCCTTGGGTGAAGACCTCGTTTGCACCTGGCTCTCAGGTCGTGTCCGACTATCTCAACGCAAGCAGCCTGCAGGACGATCTGGACGCCCTGGGCTTCAATCTCGTCGGCTACGGCTGCACCACTTGTATCGGTAATTCCGGGCCGCTGCCGGACTCCATCGCCAAAGCGATCGATGAGGGGGATCTGACCGTTGCGGCTGTCCTCTCCGGGAATCGCAATTTCGAGGGGCGCATTCATCCTCAGACAAAGGCCAACTATCTGGCGTCTCCGCCGCTGGTTGTAGCATACGCGCTCGCCGGTTCCATGAAGGTGGACCTTTTGAACGATCCGCTCGGGACGGGGGAAGAGGGGCAGCCCTTGTACTTGCGCGATGTCTGGCCCAGCAATCGGGATATCCAGGCGATGATCGACAAGGTCGTCACCCCCGATTTGTTCCGAACCCGCTATGCGGATGTCTTCCGCGGCGACGAAGCGTGGCAGTCACTCGGGATTACGGGGGGTGAGACCTACGCGTGGCAGCCGGATTCAACGTATGTTCGTCACCCGACGTTTTTCGAGAATGGCACTGGCCAAGGCTTCAGCAACATCTCGGGCGCGCGGCCATTGGCCATTCTCGGCGATTCTGTGACCACAGATCACATCTCACCGGCGGGTGCGATCAAGAAAGCGAGTCCGGCGGGCGCTTACCTTTTGGAAAAAGGCGTTCCCGTCCGCGATTTCAATTCCTACGGTTCACGCCGTGGAAATCACGAAGTGATGATGCGGGGCACCTTTGCCAATATTCGCATCCGCAATGAGATGGCACCAGGCACCGAGGGGGGCGTCACGCGGCATATGCCGGATGGAACGTTGATGTCCATCTACGATGCTGCAATGAAGTATGTTGACGAAGGAACACCGTTGGTGATCATCGCCGGCAAGGAATATGGAACCGGGTCGTCGCGGGATTGGGCGGCCAAGGGCACCCGGCTGCTGGGCGTGAAAGCGGTCATTGCCGAGAGCTACGAGCGTATTCATCGCTCCAACCTGCTGGGCATGGGTGTACTGCCTCTCCAGTTCGCAGAAGGCATAACCCGAAAGAGCTTGCGTCTGGACGGCAGCGAGACCTTTGACATCAGTGGTTTGGATAGCGACGTGCGGCCGGGAATGGAGGTGACGCTGACGATCCGCCGCGCCGACGGGCGATCGGAGAGGACTTCCCTACTTTGCCGGATCGATACACTCGACGAAATGGATTACTACCGAAGTGGCGGCATCTTGCAGTTTGTCTTGAACAATCTTTCCGCCGCGTCGTGAAACGATTGTTGCAGTTGCCCGATTTGCTGCACGGGAGGAGTCCTCGGAAATTCGGCTATCCTCCGGTACCCACCGCAAGTTTCAATGGGACCAGGACGCCTATCGCAAAGAGCGTTTTATGCTCCGTGTTGGTTGCGCTTGTCGGGCGGGCCGAGACCGCGTATAGTACTACTTTGGGGGTACGACTTGTTTGGAGAACGAGATCAACTATCGTATACAGCGGTTAAATAGGTTGCAGGCAAGGTCGCCGGGAGGCTAGGTGGCGAGAGGCGGTAGAGCCGGGAGCCGTGAAAGTTGTCCTGCCTGTTAGAAAGATCGAATAACGGCGAAAGCGCCGGACGAGGGAGGAATAAGATGTTGAGTGTCGTGATTGATGCGCGACCAAAACGGGAGTGGCATCAGGAGAGCGCGCCTGTACCGAGGCGTCGAAGGGGTCGACAGGAGCTTTACGCTGATGGTGGTGTCGAACCCGCTATTGAGGACTTGCTGAACGACCCCGTTACCGCGGCTATCATGCGCTGTGACCGGGTCAACCCGGTTGATCTTCGTGTTTTGGTAAATGACGTCCGCCTCAATCTGAGAGGTCGATAACGCCAAGCGCGCAGGCGTCTCGTCAGGTTGAAGCCGTAGAACAGGCGGCATTACGCCTCTCCAGTGGTTTGATGCGGACGGAGGCGCCCTGTCCGTCATCTCAATTGATCCACTAGGTGCCTGTCGCCATGCAATTATCCTAAATGTTGCGACAGCCGTGGCCGTGTCCTTTATGGGAAAGGTGGTTGGTGCGCTTCAGCCGTGAGCGTCGGATGTCGGCGAAGTCAATCCCGTCTCGATCATCGCCGCCATGCGCCGGGCAAACGCGGGAGCGTCGATCACCGGCTCGCCCTCCAGGATCCGCGCTTGATCGAGCAGGAGCAAGGCCGCGTCTACCATTTCCGGGCAACCTCCATTGCCCGCAGCCGCAAGGGACGCGAGCCGCTGGATCAGGGAATGCCGCGGATTGATTTCGAGAATGCGTGGCATCATTTGAGAAGGGTCGATTTGGCGGTGGCTTTTCAAAAGACGCTCCAGATACATGTCCATTTCACCTTCAGCGGCCACCAGGCAGACGGCGCTTTCGGTCAAGCGTTCTGAGGCGCGGACGTCCTTGACCCGATCACCGAGTACATCCTTCAACGCGGCGATCAGAGTGGTCATCTGAGCCTGTTGCTCAGGCGTTTCTTGCCGCTTGGCAGCGCCCTCATCAACCGTGGCGATCTTGGCCAACTCAGTGCCGGCGCTTGCTGCGGACTTGAACGGCTTGTCCTCGTAGCGGCCAACTGCCGGCATCCAAAATTCGTCGACGGGGTCCGTCAACAAGAGAACCTCGACTTCGCGCGCCTTGAAACCTTCCAACTGGGGGCTCTGCCTCAAGGCACCCACGTCCTCGCCGCTAATTGTGTAGATGGCCTCCTGACCCTCCTTCATCCGCTCTACATATTGGTCCAGCGATACCCACCCATCTCCATGGGTACTGCGAAAACGCGCCAGCTTGAGCAATCGCTCCCGGTTCTCGAAATCTTCGTAGATGCCTTCCTTCAGCACCGCACCGAACGCCGACCAGAATGTCTCATAGGCGTCGGCCTCTTCGCTTGCTTTCTTGGCAATGGCTTCAAGCACGCGTTTGACGATGCCTGCGCGCATTTTCGCCAGCCGCGGATCATGCTGGAACATCTCGCGGCTGATGTTGAGGGGAAGGTCCTCCGAATCTACCACCCCGCGCAGGAACCGGAGGTAGGAAGGAATCAGGCCTTCACAGTTGTCCGTGATGAATACCCGCTTGACATAAAGGCGGACGTTGGTTTTGCGATCGGGATGAAAAAGGTCGAGAGGCGTCAAGGTCGGAATGAACAAAAGGCTGGTATAGCTGAGAACACCTTCGACAGAGTTGTGAATGATCATCCAGGGATCATCGAAGGTGTGACCGACGTGATGGTAGAATTCCTTATACTGTTCCTGAGTGATGTCTTTCCTTGGCCGCGTCCAAAGCGAAGATGCGGCATTAATCGTTTCCTCTTTTTGCTCTTCTTTCTCTTTTTTCTCGTCTGCAAGGACAATGGGAATGCCGATATGATCGGAATATTTTTTGACGATGAGCCGGACTCGCGCCGGATCCAGAAATTCGTTTTCCCCTTCCTTGATGTGAACGATGACAGTCGTACCACGGCCGTCACGCTGGCCTTCCTCGATGGCAAACTCGCCTTTGCCGTCGGACAGCCAGCGCCATGCCTCCGATTCGTCAGCCTTACGGGTGACCACCTCGACTTTGTCCGCAACCATGAAGGCGGAGTAAAAGCCAACACCAAACTGGCCGATCAGCGCCATGTCCTTCTTCGCGTCCCCACTCAACTTGGTCAAGAACGCCTGGGTTCCGGACCGCGCGATGGTGCCCAAATTCTCGACCAAGTCCTCGTGGTTCATCCCGATCCCATTATCGGTGACGGTGAGGGTCCGGGCTTGCTTGTCGATGCTCAGGCGGATCTTGAAGGCGGGATCGTCGGCAATCAGTTCGGGCCGAGTGATCGCAGCATATCGCAAGCGATCGCATGCGTCGGACGCGTTAGAGATCAACTCGCGTAGAAAGATCTCCTTATGCGAGTAGAGGGAGTGGGCGACGATGTCGAGTAGCCTGTTGACCTCGGTTTGAAAGGAAAAGGTTTCCCGCGACATGCAGTTGTCTCCCCTGTTGTTGGCAACCCCGGCTCGTCGCAGAATATGTGCGAGGCCCGCGTGGCTCGCAAGGCTGATGGTGGGCTAACGGCCCGCAACAGCGATGCGTCGACCGAGTCCGCTGGCCGGCAGTCCCGGCAAGGAAGGATCAGCGTGCGTAAAGGCCGACGAGTACAGTTTCTTCCAGCAGATGCGTCTGCGCAGCCCGCTCGACCTCGCGGCAATGGGGGTGGACGCCCAGAGCCAATGACTCCACGTCAAGGGCCACCAGGCGAAAATGGTAATGATGGTCACCGTGATTCCGAGGCGGGCAGGGGCCACCATAGCCAGTGGTCTTGAAATCAGTGAGAGCCTGCCGGATTACGCCAACCGTGCTGTCAGCCGGAAAACGTTCGGGCAGTTCCCCGGTGTTCACTGGCACGTCGTAGACCCCCCAGTGGTACCACGTCCCGGCCGGTGCATCCGGATCGTTGCAGATGAAAACGAAGCTCTTGGTCATGCTCGGTGCTCCGAGCCACCGAAAAGGAGGCGAAGTATTCTCGCCGTCACACGTGTATCGTTGCGGGATAAGTGCACCGTCGGCGAACATGGGGCTGATCAGGGTGAGGGGCATGATGCTCTCCTTTGCCGAGGACGCACCGCTTCTCCCACCGCGACCGTGACGCAAAGATCGCCTATTCGCAAGCTCTGGCCGAATGGAAGGATGACGTCATGACCGATCGGGATCTCGACGCCGCACGTAACCGGCTCATGCAGGAAATCGTGGCAGAAGTTCGCGGGACGGCGAATTGGACAGGTCGAGCCTTGGTTTCCTCACGCGTGCTGGCTGCGCTCGGCCACGTCCCGCGGCACATGTTCGTGCCGTCAGCGGATCAATCGTTTGCTTACTGTAATCGTCCTCTTTCGATCGGCCACGGACAAACCATCTCTCAACCATATATTGTTGCCATCATGACGGATCTGCTTGATCTTAAAGAGAACGACCGTGTTCTGGAAATTGGCTGTGGCTCCGGATACCAAGCGGCAGTCCTGGCGGAATTGGCAGGCGAGGTCTACTCGGTGGAGGTGGTCCCGGAGCTTGCCGAGGAGGCACGGATGCGGCTCGCGCGGCTGAACTATGCCAACGTCCATATCAAGGTCGACGACGGGTATAAAGGATGGCCAGGTCACGCTCCTTTTGATGCGATCATTGTCACGGCCGCGCCCCCGTCCGTTCCCGAGGCATTGCCTGCGCAACTGAAAGCAGGGGGGCGGCTTGTGATCCCGCTCGGCAGCATCGGGGAAACGCAAAATCTGTACCGGTGCGAGCGCTCCGCGGACGGCCGACTGGTATGTGAGAACAAGCTGCCGGTAGCATTCGTCCCGATGATTCCGGGCCGCTCGGAACCGTAAATTGGCACCGGATTTTCTTAATTGGTGTCTCCAGAGGTGCAACAAGAAGGAAACTCATGCTGCTTTCCTCCCAACGGCATCTGGAACCGGACCGGATAATCGCGGTTCTAGGGCCCACCAATACCGGGAAGACCCATCTGGCGATGGAGAGGATGCTTGGATACCACTCCGGGATGATCGGCTTTCCGCTTCGGCTTCTTGCCAGAGAAAATTATGACCGGGCCGTCAAGATCAAGGGGGCGGCGCAGGTAGCGCTGTTGACGGGGGAGGAAAAGATCGTGCCACCGCAGGCACGATATTTCCTCTGCACCGTCGAATCGATGCCGCTGGCGCGGGTGGTCGCGTTCCTTGCTATCGACGAAATCCAGATGGCGGCCGACCCCGATCGGGGCCACGTTTTCACCGACCGACTGCTCCATGCCCGAGGGGAGGCCGAAACAATGTTTATGGGTGCAGCAACGGTCCGCCCGTTGTTGCGCCGGCTGGTGCCCGAGGCTCAGATCGTGACACGGCCGCGATTTTCCACTTTAGGCTTCAGTGGCTATCATAAGCTCCAGCGCTTGCCGCCCCGCTCCGCGATCGTGGCCTTTACCGCCGCGGATGTCTATGCCATCGCCGAATTGATGCGGCGGCAGCGGGGTGGCGCCGCCGTTGTCCTAGGGGCGCTCAGCCCCCGCACGCGGAATGCGCAGGTGTCCATGTACCAAGCTGGAGAGGTGGATTATTTGGTCGCGACCGATGCCATCGGCATGGGCCTGAACATGGACATCAATCACGTGGCCTTCGCCAGCAATCGAAAGTTCGACGGCAAGGTGATCCGTGAGTTGGCGGCGGCGGAGCTTGCTCAGATCGCGGGGCGCGCGGGGCGGCACATGAACGACGGCACCTTCGGGACGACCGGCGAAAGCGACGCCCTCGACGCGGAAGTCATCGACCGGATCGAAAACCATCAGTTCGAGCCAGTTCATCAGCTGGTCTGGCGCAACAGCGACCTGCGTTACTCGTCAATTGCTGCGCTCCGGGCAAGTTTGGCCATGCCATCCAAGCGGGCCGACCTCAACCGCGCACGCGAGGCCGGCGACGAACTGGTCCTCGCCACCCTAGCGCGCGATCCGGAAATAGCGGCTCTGGCGCGAGGAACCGACGCGGTTCGCTTGCTATGGGATGTTTGCCAGGTTCCGGATTTCCGCAAGATGATGAGCGAGACCCACGCGCATCTGCTTAGGTTGATCTTTCTTTACCTGATGGGGAGAGGCCAAGGTAACAAGCGACCGGGGCTGCCGACGGACTGGGTAGCAAGGCAAGTCACCAACATCGATCGCGTCGACGGGGATATCGAAACTCTGATGCAGCGCATTGCCAATATTCGCACCTGGACGTACGTATCCCATCGAAGCGATTGGCTGGCGTCCGCAGGTCACTGGCAAGAGAGGACGCGTGCGATCGAAGATCGGCTTTCCGATGCGTTGCACGAACGTTTGATGCAGCGTTTTGTTGATCGCAAAATCGCTGTCCTCCTGGGGCGCCGCCGGAATCAACAGGAGTGCAGCGGGGCAGTCGATAAGGACAACATTGTCGTCATTGAGGGCGAGGCTATCGGAAGGCTGCAGGGGTTTTGTTTTATCTCAGATGCGATCCCTGCCGGCAACGAGTGTGCCGCGGTGCGCGGCGCGACGAGGGCGGCGCACGCTGCGGCCGGCCGTATCCTTTGTTCCGAGCTGGCGAGACGTTTGCGCCAACTTGAGGATGAGACAAAAGATCCTTTGATCCTTCTCCCTACCGCGGAAATCGTCTGGCAGGGAGCAGCGGTGGGACGTCTGGTGGCCGGCCACGACATACTGCATCCGCGCGTGGAGCCCATTGCCGACGAGATCCTCGATCGCGAATTGCGCGAGCGTTTGCGCCGGCGGCTTGTCTCTTGGGTGAGTGCCCATTTGCGGCATCACCTGCGGCCGCTGTTCGAGGCGCAGCAGACCCCTTCCTCGGGCGCCGCCCGCGGCCTCGGGTTTCAGGTTGCCGAAGCTTTGGGTTCGCTGCCCCGACGCAGCGCGGCAGCGCAGGTTGCGGCGTTGTCGAGCGCGGATCGAAAGGCGCTGCGGGCACTCGGTCTCAGCATCGGCCGCGAAAGCATTTTTTTTGCCGAACTGCTCAAGCCCACCCAAACCCTGCTGCGAGGGGTATTGTGGTCAGTTTACCGGCAATTGCCGATGCCTGATCTTCCCGTACCGGGACGTGTCTGCGTCAAGGTTGATAAGCAAGGATCAGCCGAGTTCTTTGAGGCGATCGGCTTTCGTCCGCTGGGCGCCCGCGCGGTCCGGGTCGATATTCTCGAGCGATTTTCGGCGAAGGTGCGGGTGCTTGCGAAAAGTGGCTCTTTTGCTGCGGATAGCGCTCTCGGCAGCCTGATTGGCTGTGACCGTGAGGGGCTTGATGTGGTGCTGACAGCCCTCGGCTACGAGCCTTGCACGAGCGAAGGCGGACGCTTCTTTCGCAGCGGCAGCAAGAGCGTGGCACTGAAGAAAAGGCACCGGCGGATCCGACCCTCTCGACGCCCGCAGGACGATTCTCCGTTTGCCAAGTTACGTGATTTGCCGCTAGTGCGATGACCGGCCAGAGCGGAACCCTACGGGTCGACAAATGGCTATGGTATGCGCGCCTATTCAAGTCGCGAACACTGGCGGCGGGGGTGTGTCAGTCGGGCCGCATGCGGATCAATGGTATGATCGTTCAGAAGGCGCATCAGGCGCTGAGGCCAGGCGACGTGCTAACGTTCGCCAAGGCGGATCACATCCGAGTGATCCGGGTGGTGGCACTTGGCAGCCGGCGCGGGCCGGCCGGCGAAGCCGAGGCCCTTTATGAAGACCTTGACCCGCCGGCGCAGGAGAATCGTTTAAGTGCCGAGACGGCGCCTTCGGGTATCGAGCGGCCCGCTGGTGGTGGGCGCCCGACCAAGGCCGAGCGTCGCGCGACGGACTGGTTGCGAAGCAGAGAATGAGCCGGACAAGGAATAGAAACCGCACGGGGCTTGGGGTTGAGGCCGCCTTACCAGTGTGGTACGGATGACGATGCTTGAGCGACTGATGGCGCTGTTCAGCAGCCAAGACGCGGATCCCAGTCGGCGTCCCAAACAGCACGATGCGGAGGAGCTCAAGGTCGCGGCCGCGTCCTTGATGGTGCAGGCAGCCCGAATGGATGGGACTTTCGAGCAGGTTGAGCGCGAGACCATCCGCTCGACGCTGCAGAACCAGTTTCAGATGAGCGCTGCCGAAGCCGAGTCGCTGATCGAGGAAGGGCACGACACCGTTGATGAATCGACGGAGCTATATGGCGTTATTCGCGTCATCCGGGACCACCTTGCACCAGAGGAGCGGGTGAAGATCATCGAGATGTTGTGGGAAGTGGCTTACGCCGATGGCGAGGTCGACGATTACGAGGCCAATCTGGTAAGGCGGGTGGCTGGATTGCTGTATGTGCCCGACCGCGAGAGCGGCGCCGCCCGCAAGAGAATTGAAGATCGCGGCGCACGGACCTGACCTCGCAGCACCTAGGCGTGCGCCGGGAAGGCCCGAACGGAGATTCCAATGACTTACGTCGTTCTCGAGAACTGTATCAAGTGCAAATTCATGGACTGTGTTGAGGTCTGTCCCGTCGACTGCTTCTACGAAGGCGAGAATATGCTCGTCATTCACCCCGACGAGTGTATCGACTGCGGGGTATGCGAACCCGAATGTCCCGCCGAAGCCATTGTTCCAGACACCGAACCGGGTATTGAGAAGTGGCTGGAGCTAAACACCAAGTACTCCGCGAGTTGGCCGAACATCACGCGCAAAGGCACGCCCCCTGACGATGCCGATGACTGGAACGGGAAGCCTGACAAGATCACGATGCTGAGCCCGAGTCCGGGAAAGGAGAGTTGAGCCGAATCCTCCGTGTTAAGGCGGTCCGTACCGACGATAGGAAAGGTAGTGCGCTGCATGCAAACTCGGCAGCGAGTGGTTGTTGCGCAGGCGGCCATGGCGGCCGGGGCAGGAAAAGCCCCCCCGAAGGCGGGTGCCGCCAGGAGATGACGTCTTAAACTGTGCTCAGAGGCTGTATTTTGCACTGCACTCGTGTTAGGATGCACTGCGATCAAGCCAAGGTTGGTCGCCTTGTGTCAGCAATGGTTGTCTGAGAAGGGATCAAACACGTTCCGCGAGGGTCCATTCCGAAGGGGGATGGCAACCGAAAACACTTAGAGACGAGGACGGCGCTTGCCTTGCCGCACGGGGTACCGTGCTGGTGACGTGGAGGTTTTTGCGTGCAAATGGCGGCGGGGCGGCTCTTGATGTGGAGAGAAAGGCAAAATGGAAGAACTAGCGTTCAGCGCTGGCGACTACGTCGTCTATCCCACGCATG
>CAZFBS010000059.1:0-14052 GCA_964517265.1 uncultured Rhodospirillaceae bacterium
CTGCCGATGGCATTGCGCATGCCGGCGCCGCTGCTCTCGCGCCAGCAGACCGGCCGGCAGCCGCAGGAAAGCGGCCGGGCGCCGGTGAACGTCGTCATGCACATCACCACCCCCGACACGAACGGTTTCCGCCGCAGCCAGGCGCAGATCGCCGCCGATGCCGCCCGCACCATCGAGATGGCGCAGCGGAGGCAACTGTGAGCGGCTTTCACGACGTGCTGTTTCCGCCCGACATCTCCTACGGCGCCTCGGGCGGCCCCGGCTACCTCACCACCGTGGTCACGACGATCGCCGGCTACGAGCGGCGCAACAGCAGCTGGGCCGACTCGCGTGGCCGCTGGGACGTGGCGCATGGCCTGCGCAATCGCGAGCACGTCGCGGCGCTGATCGCGTTCTTTCGCGCCCGCCGCGGCCGCGCCTACGGCTTTCGCTTCAAGGACTGGACCGACTACCAGGCCAACGCGCAGGTGCTCGGCGCTGGCGACGGCGTGCTGAAGACGTTCCAGCTGGTGCGCAACTACGCCAGCGGCGGCGTCACCGCCACGCGGACGATCAGCAAGCCGGTGGCCGGCACCGTCACCGTCTATCGCAACGGCGTCATCGCCACATCCGGCGTCACGGTGGATCACGGCACCGGCGTCGTCACCTTCTCGACCGCGCCGGCCGCGGGCGTCGTTGTCACCGCCGACTACCAGTTCGACGTGCCGGTGCGGTTCGACAGCGACCAGATGAACATCACCATCGAGACGTACCAACTCGGCACCTGGGCGCAGGTTCCGATCATCGAGGTGCGGGTATGAAAACCACATCCGCGGCGCTGGCCGCCCATATCGCGGCCGAGGTCACCACGCTGGCGACGTGCTGGCGCGTCACCCGCAGCGATGGCGCCGAGTTCTTCTTCACCGACCACGATCGCGACCTCGTCTTCGACGGCCAAGTCTACAAGGCCAGCACCGGCTATTCCCGCACCGCCATCACCAACGACGCCTCGATGGCGGTCGACAACCTCGATGTCGACGGCGTGTTCGACTCCGAGGCGATCACCGAGGCCGACATCCGCGCCGGGCTGTTCGATCACGCCGAGGTTCGCGTGTTCCTGGTCAACTGGGCCGATCTCTCGATGGGCGCGATGAAGATGCGGCGCGGCTGGTTCGGCGAGGTGATCCTCACCGAGCAGGGCATGTTTCGCACCGAGCTGCGCGGCATGACCCAGGCGCTGCAGCAACGGATCGGCGAGGTCTACAGCCCCGAATGCCGCGCCGATCTCGGCGATCATCGTTGCAAGGTCGATCTGGGACTCTGGACGCGGGGCGGCACCGTCACCAGTGTGAGCGATCGCGCCGTGTTCGCTGCCACCGTCGACGGCGATGCCACGGCGGATGGCTGGTTCAATGGCGGCGCGCTGACCTGGGCCACCGGCGCGAATGCCGGCAAGACCATCGAGGTCAAGGCGTGGACGGCCGCGACTGGCAGCGTCGAGCTTTTCCTCGCCATGGGCTATGCGATCGCCGCGGGCGATACCTTCACCATCCATCCCGGCTGCGACAAGAGCATCGAGACCTGCGCGGCGCGGTACAACAACACCGTCAATTTCCGCGGCGAGCCGTATGTGCCCGGCGTCGACGCGCTGGCGCGCTATCCCGATGCCCGCTGACGCCAGCGCGATCGTCGCCGAAGCGCGCTCCTGGCTCGGCGTGCCGTGGCGCCATCAGGGGCGCGATCGCAGCGGGATCGACTGCGGCGGCCTTATCGTCCGGGTGGCGCACGCGCTGGAACTCTCGCAGTACGACACCAGCAACTATGCGCGGCGGGCGAAGGACTTCCAGTTCCTGGAGCACTTCCGCGCCGGCCTCGGGATGGCCAGCGTGCGGATGAGCGAGGTGCGCCCGGGCGACGTCGTGATCTTCGTCGACCGCGCCAGCCCGTGCCATTGCGGCTTCTACACGCTGCAGGAGGGCGCGCCCTCGTTCGTTCATGCGCACGCGCTGCGCCGCCAGGTGATCGAGGAGCGCTTTGTTGGCGAGTGGCGGGCAGCGGCGAAGTTCGTGTTCCGCTGGCCGGGTGTGGCGTAATGGCGCAGCTGGCGTTCGGTGTCGTCGGCGCGGTGGTCGGCGGCTATTTCGGCGGCCCGCAAGGCGCCGCGGCCGGCTGGGCGGTCGGCGCCTCGGTCGGCGGGATGCTGTTCCCCTCCAAATCGAATGTGAAGACGACGGAGGGCCCACGCCTCGGCGACCTCTCCGTCTCGTCGTCCGCCTACGGCTATCCGATCGCGATCTGCTACGGCACCATGCGGGTGGCCGGCAACATGATCTGGTCGAGCGGCATCATCGAGCAGCGCCACGAGAAGAAGGTCAAGTCGGGCAAGGGCAAGGGCGGCAAAAGCGGCGCGACCCAGACGACCGTGACCTACACCTACTCCGCCTCGTTCCAGATGGCGTTTGCCGAAGGGCCGGCCGACGATGTCTTGCGGATCTGGGCCGACTCCAAGCTGATCTATGACCGAACGATCGGCACAAGCGGCGCCACCACCAAGCCCGGCCTGCGCTTCCGCCTGACCGACGGCAGCGAGACCGCGGCGCCCGATCCGGTGCTCGCCGCGGCGGTTCCGGCCGGACGCGCGCCGGGCCATCGCGGCATCGTCACCATCATGTTCGAGGATCTGCCGCTCGAGGACTACGGCAACCGCATCCCCAACATCACCGCCGAGATCACCTTCAACAAGGTCGACGAGAAGCCGATCCTCAGCCTCGACCCGATCACCGCCGCGGAGGGCGGCCTCCTCACGACGTTCCACGGCGGCGTCATCAGTTTGGACTGGAGCCGCAACGTCGGCTACCTGCTCGATCACTCGGGCGCGACCGGCGCCGACGTCGGCATTCGCCGGTTCAACATGACGACGATGAAGGAGGATCGGCATGCGCCGGTCACCTCCATCATCCCGGCAGATGGCTATGGCAGCCTCAATCTGTCGAGAGTGCGAGACGTGATCGGCGTCGATCCTGACGGCTACCTCACCATCGTGGTCGGCGGCGACGGCAACGGCACCCGGATCATCCGCATCGAGCCGGTATCCTTGCGCGAGGTCGCCCGCTTCGGCACCAACGACAGCTGGCCGAGTGTCTTCTTCAGCTCCGGCGATTTCACCTTCATCGAGAATATCGTTTTCATCTCGGCCTACGGCGCCAGCGGCCGCAATGATTACCTTTACTGCGAAGGCTTCTATCGCGGCATCGGCCTGCTCAAAGCGCGCGAGATGCGCTATGTGTGGCATGCCGAGGAAATTCTCTCCGGCACCATCAATGGCGTGGTCGCCGGCCAGGCGGCGGACGGTTTTGGCGATGGCTGGCTGCTGAACACCAGCCAATCCACCAGCCATACCAAATGTCATATCTGGCGCACGCGCGTGAACTACTCCGCCGGGGTCGATCCGCTCACCGGCGAGAGCGTGGGCGTCGATCACCGGCTGATGGCTGAAGTAATGCCCGGCGCGATCCGCGCCGGCGCCACCGCGTTCTACGGCGAATGCGGCGCCTTCACGTATGATGCGACCGACAACAGCCTGATCCTGATGGCCGAGATCGCCGATCCGCGCGAACCCTACGTCTTCAAGTGGCGCGAGGATCTCGGCGTCCTCTGGGCGACAGAGCTGCCGCTCATGATCAACTGGGACAATGGCACCTTCGGCAAGGCGCGGATCGAAAGCTCCCGCTGGACGCTGACCCGCAATCACCGGATCTGGCAGCTCGACACCGCCACTGGCGCGCTGGTGTACGACGAGGAGTGGCCTTCCGAGATCGACGAGTGGGGCGAGCAGGTCTACGACAGCGTCACCGATACCCTCTACATCTGGGCGGCGAGCGGCTTCAAGAAGGCGTTCCTCGGCCGCGGCTCCGGCGCTGGCGACACGCTGGCTTCGATCGTCGCCGATCTGTGCGCGCGCGCCGGCTTGAGCGACGGCGATATCGATGTCTCCGAGCTGGTCGATGTGGTGCCCGGATACATGCTCTCGCGTCAGACCAGCGTGCGCGGCGCAATCGAGACGCTGAGCGCCGCCTACTTCTTCGACGGCGTCGAGAGCGACGATCTGCTGAAGTTCCGCAAGCGCGGCCGCGCGCCGGCCTTGACGATCGCATCGAGCGCGCTGGTGCCGCTGCGCGGCGGCGCGGGCGGCGGGCGCAGCGATGGCGAGAGCTGGCGTGAGCGCCGCACCCAGGAGGTCGACTTGCCTGAGCGCGTCGCCGTGCTCGCTCATAACCGCCAAAACGACTATCAGCAGACGGTGCAGTCGGCCAAGCGGATCTCGCTGCCGCTGCCGACGATGCACTCGCGCAACCAGATCTCGCTCGAATTGCCGATCGCGCTCGACGTCACCACCGCCAAGCGCATCGCCGAGAAGATGCTGATCCTGGCGTGGATCGAGCGCAGCGAATACGAATGCATCCTCCCGCCCGACTACCTGCGGCTCGATCCGACCGACGTGGTCACCATCGCCTTTCCGACCGGCACCACCTTCCAGGCGCGCGCGACGCGGATCGATACCGGCGCCGACTTCCAGCTCGCCTTCCGCGGTGTCTCGGAAACGATCGCCGCGTATACATCGACGGTCGAGGCCGACGGGGGCCAAGGCTTTGTCAGCCAAGCCATCGCCGAGTCGATGCCGACCTTCCTCATTCTGCCCGATACGCCGCTGTTGCGGGACATCGACGATACCGGCGGATCGGGCTCCAGGATCTACTTTGCCGGTGGCGGCACCGGCGCGGCGGGCTGGCGCGGCGCCGTGGTCTACGCCAGCGTCGATGGCCTGACGTGGGCGACGGCCGGCGCGATCGGCGGCGAGGCCGCTTATGGCGTCACCCTCGAGGCGCTGCCGGACCCGCCGGGCTCGGCGTTCTGCACCGATGAGAGCAGCGCGCTGCGGGTGTCGATGGTCACCGGCGCCGAGCAGATCGAAAGCGTCACCCAGGAGGCGATGGTCAATGGCGCCAACGCGGCGCTGCTGATCAAGCACAACGGCGAGCCGGAGGCGATCCAGTTTCGCGACGCCCTCTGGGACGAAGGGACCGCCAGCTTCACGCTGCGCGGGCTGCTGCGCGGCCGCCGCGGCACCGACGTCTTCACCTCCGGCCACACGGTCGGCGAAACCTTCCTGTTGCTCGATCCGGCCGTGATCGAGGTGGCGATCGTGCCGCTCGGCGATCTGAACGCCTCCCGGCAGTGGCGCGCCGTCAGCGTCGGCTCGGTGTTCGAGGATGCCGAGGTGCAGCACCGGACCATGACCGGCCGCGATTTGAAGCCGTATGCGCCGTGGGCGGTGAAGGCGACGATCGATGGCGGCGATATCCTCATCACCTGGTCGCGGCGCACCCGCATCGGCGGCGAGCTGAAAGACGGCACCGGCACGGTGCCGCTCGCCGAGGCTTCCGAAGCCTACGAGGTCGACATCCTCGATGAGCCCGGCGGCACTGTGCTGCGCACGCTGGAGAGCGCATCAGAGAGCGCGACCTATGCCGCCGCCGACATCCTCGCCGACTTCGGCGCCATGCCAACGAACCTGCCCGTCGTCGTCTATCAGCTCAGCGCCGTCGTTGGCCGCGGCTTCCCCCGCGCCGTTACCTTAGGAGTGTCATGAGCAGCCCCAATCTCGCCATCACCCACGTCGCGGCGGCGCAGAACCAGAAAGAGGTCACCATCAACGACGCGATCGACGCCCTCGACCGCGCCATCGGCGATCTGCTGGTCGTGGATTTCACCGCCGGCGATGTGACGCTGACCGATGCGCAGTTCCGCGCGGCGGCGGCGTTCCGAGCGGCGAACCTTTCCGCCGCGCGCGATCTCACGGTGCCGCAGATCCGCCGGCTGTTCGCGGTCGACAATGCCGCCGGCGTGGACGTCCTGACGATCAAGCGCGGCGCCGGCGCAATCGCGGTGCCGGCCGGCGCGGCGGTGCTGGCCTACACCGATGGCACGACCAACGGGCTGCTCGCGCTGAGCGCGCCCGCGGTGCAGGCGAGGACCTACCTGTTGTCGGGCGCGGTGGCGGGCAAACCGACCGGCGGCGCCCGCGTCTTCCACCACCTCGCCGGCCTCGCCTTTACGTTGCCGGCCGGCCTCACCGGCTCGGCCGCGCTCGCCAAGGTCGCCGCCACCGCGCAGACCGACTTCGACATCCAGATCGGCGGGGTTTCGGTCGGCACCATGCGGTGGGCGGCGGCGGGCACCGCGGCCAGCTTCATTTTCGCCGCGCCGGTCGCTGTCGCCGCCGGTGCCGAGATCGAGATCCTGGCGCCGGTGTTGCCGGACGCCACCCTCGCCGACATCACCTGGACGATCAAGGGGACCGCCTGATGGCACTGATCTTCGCCGAGCACTGCGACAACTGGACCAGCAACGCCCATGTGACCGCACGCGGCTGGGTGCAAAACAACTCGTTCGGCGGCCCGTCGAGCACCGGCGGCGTGGCGGGCGGCGGCGCGATCTTTCGCTCTCTCTACACCGACAATTATGACCGCTCATACTACCGCGATCTTACCGGCGTCACCGCCACCCAAGTGCATTCGGCGTTCTGGTGGAAGTGCGATCTTTCCGGCAGCTCGGCCAGCTACTCGTACTTTCTCAGCCGTGTCACCGCCGGCGGCAACGCCTGCGGCATCAAGAGCCGCACCAACAAGACCACCGTGGCTCTGCTCGTGCCGACCGCCGCCGGCGGCACGGAAGTCGGCACGATCACGACGAACATCATGGACAACGGCTGGCACTATCTGGAGTTCGAGATCCTTCTCGATCCCGTCGCCGGCACCGCCAGGCTGTGGGTCGATGGCGCGCTGGAGGTCACCTTCGCCGGCGCCACCGCCGCGGCCGCAGCGCCGCTGGCCATCACCCGCTGGTGGGTAGGGCCGCATGCCAGCAACGGATATCAGGACGATCTGCTGCTGTGGACCGATGTGGATACCGGCGACGGCTGGACCACCAACCTCGCCGGCGGCGTGCGGATCTTGAAGACGGTGCGGCCGACCTCGGACGCGGCGGTGCAGTTCACGCCGTCGACGGGGGTGGACAATTACGCGCTGGTCGACGAGCAAGCCCTCTCGACGAGCGACCACGTCGAGAGCGGCACCGACGGGCATAGCGACCGCTACGGCTTCGCCGCCCACGGCCTGACCGAAGGAACCCCGCATGGCGTGATCGTCGAGACTGTTGCAAGCAATCCGGGCGCCGGCGCGATCAACGTGGTGATGGTGGCCGAGAGTGACGCGGTGGTCGCGGACGGGGTGGCGAAGGATGTGCCGGGCAGCAGTACCGTTTTCCAGCACCATTTCCCGGCCAGGCCGGGCGGCGGCGCGTGGTCGTTCGCTGACATCGATGCCGCGACCTTCGGGATCAAGGTGGACGTGCCCTGAATGGCGAGCGTCCGCGCGGCCCAGACGACGCTCGCCGTTGCCTATGCGATTGCCTGGCCTGTCCCGGTGGTGCGCTCGGCGCAGACCACCGTGGCCATCTCCTACGCGATCACCTGGCCGGATCCGGTGGTGCGCGCGGCGCAGACGACGGTGACCGTGCTTTACGATCCGTCGCCGCCACCCGGCGGTGGTGGCGTGAGCGTCTCCATGCTCTGCCAGATCATCGGGTAGAACGTCCTCGGCCGTTCGTCCACGAGGCTGCGCTTGCCCAGGCCCGGCAGGACTGGCGCGCTGAACTTGACGCGATTGCCCCTGAGCGCTTGGTCTTTCTTGACGAGAGCGCAGCCCTCACGAGTATGGTCCGCACCCACGCCCGAAGCCTACAAGGCACCCGGGCCTACGGCACCATCCCTTGCAGTCACTGGACGCAGCTCACCGTGCTGGGGGCGTTAGGGACGGAAGGCATCCTGGCCGCCATGAGCATCGAGGCGGCGCGGACGTATTCTGCGCCTTTCTCGTCCACGTGCTCCTGCCGGCGTTGCGCCAGCGCAAGCCCGAGGCCGTACTGGTCATGGATACCCTCTCTGCTCATAAGGCAAGAGTCGTACGACGGCTCCTCGACCGCTCCGAATTCAGCTACCGCTACCTTACTCGCCGGACCTCTGCCCGATCGAGCCGGCCTGGGCGAAAATGAAGAGCCGGTTGCGTGAGGTCGCCGCCCGAACCGCCGACGCCCTGCACGAGGCGCTCGCTCCGGCTCTCGATGCCATCACACCTCAGGACGCGCAGGGTTTCTTCCGTCATGCCGGCTATGCCTGTCTAAACTAACGCGCGATACGCTTTAGTGCATCATACCGCATCGCCGGTTATGCGATCCGGCAGGAGCCCGCTCAGGCGGCGAGTAGTTCGTCAGCCGGCCCGAAGAACTCGTAGCGGATCTGGCCCAGCGGGACGCCTGTCCTGGCGAGGCCGCCGACCATGGCACGCAGGAACGGCCGCGGGCCACAGAGATAGTATGCCGCTTCCTGGATAGGTGTGTTGCGGGCAAGCCAGTCGGTGGTGACAAGGCCACGCTCGTCATAGTGGCGGCCGAGCAGGTCGCCTGGGTCTGGTACGTTGTAGAAGGTACGCACCGTGATGTTGTGGGCCTGGGACGCCAGCTCCCGCGCGTGCTCGCCCATCGCATGGAGGCGGCCATTTTCCGCGCCATGGATGTACCAGGTCGGCTGTCCCCTGCCCGACCACGCGATCGTTTCCAGCATGCTCATCATGGGCGTGAGCCCGACACCGCCGCTGAGCAGCACGACCGGGCCGTCATCTTTTTCATTCAGGAAGAATTCACCAGCCGGCGGCGCCACCTTGAGCACCGTGCCCGGGCGCGCGTGATCGTGCAGCCAGTTCGAGGCGAGCCCGGGAGGCACGCCCGGCATAGCCTCGCGCTTGACGCTGATGCGGTAGGAACGGTCGTTCGGGCCGGAGGAGATCGAGTAGTTGCGCTTCAGGTGGCCCGCTCCCGGTACGTTCAGCGCGAAGGTGAGATATTGGCCGGGGCGGTGGCGCATGACCGCGCGCCCGTCCGTCGGAACCAGGACGAAGGAGCGGATAACCTCGCTCTCCGGCATCGTGCTCTCCACGGTGAAGTCGCGCCAGCCGTTCCAGCCTCCCGGGGCGGCCGCGAGCCGAGCGTAGATGTTGGACTCCCGCGCCATCAGCAAATCGGCCAGGAACCAGTACGCTTCGCCCCAGGCTTCCAGGACCTCCTCGGTGGCGGCGTCACCCAGCACGTCCTTGATGGCGCCAAGCAGCGCCGTGGCCACGAAGTGATAGTGCTCGGGCAGGATGTTCAGCGCGACATGCTTTTGAGCAATCCGCTCCACTCTGGAGGCCAGCACGCCGAGATTGTCGATGTTGCGCCCATAGGCGATCACCGCGGCGGTCAGCGCCTTTGACTGGGACCCTGTCTTGCCGTGATGCGACTGGTTGAACAGGTCGCGAATATCGGGGTTTTTAAACAGGATCTGGTACATGCGGTCGGTGACCGCCGTGCCGCCTTTCTCCAGTGCGGGAATGGTGGCCTTGACGATATCGATGGTCTTATCGCTGAGGGCGTCAGCCATGCGGAACCTCCTCGTGTTCGCTCTTTTACCCTTTCCAGCTCAGAGAGTTTGAACGCCGGAAGCCGGGGTTGTTGTCTGGCCAGTGAAGCACCCCGAGGCCGCTATGGCCATAATCTTTGTGCTTTCGATGTGCGCCAGACCTTTTTGGGAAGTCCGCGTTGAGCATGGAGGACTTGCCTTTGTGTGATCCTGACATCCCTGCGGTGAGTTCCTCTCTGGGCTCCGTGGGGGTTTCTGCAGCCTTGTACGTTAAGGACGGAGCGGCTTTTCAGGGGTGACGGAAACGGGTGATTAGCGAGGGTCGAGCGCGGGCGCGTGGCAAAGACCATTTTCGCCCTCCCATCTTGTGCAAAAACCCTTCTTGCAATGGAGCAGTCTGCCGAAAGTCGTGGATCGAGGTTTTCCGCACATACTGTCGCCGGGCTGATACAGGGGAGGTGAGGACGTCACCGGGAGCATCTTTTGACCGGCGCTTTGGGCACTAGACCAACCTACGGAGTGCCCGTATCTTTGAAATGCTAAGCCTGATCTTTGAATGGGACGAGGACAAGGCCGGGCGGAACCTGGAAAAGCATGGGGTCAGCTTCATTGCGGCTGTGGCCGTGTTCGAAGACCCGCGGCGGATCGAGCGCCTCGATCTCCGCCAGGACTATGTGTCAATCGGCACAGGAACGGGATCCCTTATCGGCATGCAAAAGGAAGTGGGACCCCGGTCGGAGACCGGAATTCTGAGCACCCACAAGTTCTTGCAGTCCGAAGAGAGGGGTCCCGGTTGGAAGCCTATCGGGGGTCCTACCGCGCGCCGATCCACAGCCATGGTCATCGGCCACATTCAGCTTGCCGCCGGCGAAGCTGCCGCATCCTTCTCAGTGGCTGCGGCCGTGGATTTCGCCGCCGGCGACGTGCTCGCCATCGCCGCGCCCGATCCGCAAGACGCCACGCTTGCCGACATCGCGCTCACCCTCGTTCTCGGCTTCACCTGAACCCTGCGTGGCCGGGGTGCGCTGAGCGCCATCAGGCGCGCCCGCCGCAGACGAGCATCCTCCGCAGGCTTTCCTGTTGCGCAACAACGCCCGGGATTCATTGCCATGACCCCCGAAGACCACACTCACGCCATTCACGCGCTGCAGACCGACGTCTCCGAGATCAAGGCGATCCTCAATAACGGCATTCGCACGATGGCCAACGACCAGAAGAGCGAGCTCGCCACGGTCAAGGACGACATCCAAAGCATCCGCGATGCGCTGACCAGCCACGTCGCCAAGGAAGATGTCGTCTACGAAATCTTCAAACGGGTGATGAACACCGGCGTTTCCATCACCGGTGCGCTGATCGCACTGTTGCTCGCAATCATCGGATACCTGCTCGTGCATCCGGTCGGGTTGCAGTGAAAGGCTACGAGTGCTCTCCTTTAACACTCGATCCTTTACACGAAATTCTTGACAACCTCCCCCTGCCGGGCTGGCGACAACCACACGCGCCACATCGGGCTTACGCCCCCGCACCACCAACAAGATATTGCCGGTGGCTCGATTACCCCTTCATCATCCTTGCTCAGGGTGCGAGCGAAATTTTCCCGGCCCGACCGCGTCATATCACTCCGTAAGCGATGCGGATGGCCGCACTTGGCGGATCCCTAATCTCTAAATCTGTGACGGGTCCCTTTTCCCGACGGCCGGCGGGGTCAATCCGTCGCTTACTATCCGGGCGCTCGCATGTCGGATTGCCGACCGTATCATCCTCCATGCAGCGCATGGCGAACTTTGAGCGCCTCTCGGCGAAGGGACGCGGAGCCTTGAGGAAACTTTCTGATTCTTGGACTGTGCTTTCCGCGATGGCCGCGGTCGATGCAGGGCCTTGGGACGGTGTCCGTCTATCGCAGCGCGGCCTCACCTCATATTCACCGGAAAGGCTGAAGGATCAACTGGCGGCTCAGGTAAACCTTGGCATCTTCATGGTAAAATGTAGGTGGGCTGCGGCGGCCGGCGTATGCCGTCTGTGCCGCCAAGCCCCGTGGACGTACTTGCCGATACTGATCACTCCCGGGTGCACATCACTTACCCATCGGGAAGAAGGTTCCTAGGATCATGCCGTACAGGCACTGTGCAGCAACAATTGCGAGCGGTGTTCCGCGACCGTAGTGCAATCCCAGCCACCCGGGCGGCTCCAGCACCGTTCGCGGCTGCGGACCGTCGAATTCGGTTGCCATGCGCGGATGGAGGTATGGGATAAGCGGCAGGAATATGATGATAAGAAACAGGCCATGGAAGAGGCCGAGCAGTCCTCCAAGCCACCAGGTTGCCGCGCCGAGACTTGCGAATACGAGAGCATAGCCGAAGGCAAACAGCCAGCCACCCACAAGGTACAGAAAGAAGCCGACCACCTCCGCCACGCTCCGGTTGGACGTGAGCACCGTTCCGAAGAGGAACGGCATGCTCAATCGCGACCAGCCTCGGAAGCGGCTAACTTCCAACAGGATCGTCATAGCTGTCGTGGCGAGAAGACCCCACAGCAAGATCGCGTCCAGGTAGACGAACACGTCGCGGACGAGCGGGATGGATTTCATTTTGCGGACCTCTCCGCCGCGGAGATGCTGAGGGCGGCATTGATCAGAGCGGCGTGGGTGAAAGCCTGGGGAAAATTGCCGAGCGCTCGGCCGGTTTTTGGTTCTATTTCCTCACCATAGAGCCCGACATCATTGGCATACCCGAGCAGTTCCTCGAACCGCTGCCGCGCCTCGAGAACCGCACCTTGCAGCGCTAGGAACTCGACGGCCCAGAAGGACGCCGCGCCAAAGGCGCCCTCTGGGGCGTCCATGCCGTCGAAACCGCGGTGATAGCGGTAAAGAAGGGCACCTTGCCCGAGTTCTCGATCCATCCGCTCAAAGGTCGTATTCATGCGCGGTGCGTTGGCCTGTGCATAGTGATAGCGACTGAACAACAGCAATGTGGCATCGAGCTCTTCTCCTCCAAAGACACTCACATATGAGCCGGAAGATGGATCGACCCCATGCAGTTCGATCTCCCGGCGGATAGCCTCGCGGTGTTCTTCGAAGCGCACTTTGGGAACCTTTATGCTTCCCTCGTCGTGCAAGCGGGTCAGGCGGTCGAGAGCTGCCCAGCACATCATCTTGGAGAACGTGTTGTGCCGGCGGCCGTGGGGGTATTCCCAGATGCCGTTATCGGGCTTCCGCCATTGCCTGCAGACCGTCTTGCCGAACTTGATGAGAAGCTGCTTTTCCTGGCGACTAAGCCGGCCGCCGCCCTGCAGGTAGTCGTAAGCAGCAACGATGACCGAGCCGTAGATATCCAACTGAAGTTGAGAATGTGCGCCATTGCCGATCCTGACAGGAGTGGAACGGCGATAGCCTTCAAGGTGATCGAGGTGCTGCTCGTCCAGCGTGGGAAGGCCGTACACGCTGTACATCACCTGAAGTTTTGAGGCTGTCAGCCGTGTAGAATTGATCATCCAGTTGAGAAAGGCATGCCCCTCGTCCGTGAATCCCAGTTCCAGGAAGGCGCGCAGCGTGAGGGCTGCATCTCTGAGCCAGCAGTAGCGGTAGTCCCAGTTGCGGGGGCCGCCAATCCACTCGGGAAGCGAGGAGGTTGGCGCGGCGACCACCGCTCCTGACAGACAGAACGTCAAGAGCTTCAAGGTCAGGGCGCTCCGCAGCACAGAACCGGCGTAAGGTCCCTTGTACCGACATCGACTGGACCACTCCTGCCACCAGCATAAAGTTTCCACTAACCGTACTTCAGCCTCGCCGTCCAATCCCGGAATCACTGCCATGCTGCCGCCGGTGCAGGTCAGGGAAAGAAAACGGCGCTCATTCGCATGAAGCTGAAACTCTGCACTCAAGCTTGCGTGCTCTCCGTCGAGCGCCAAGGGGATATCCGTATGCAGCAGCAAGACGTTGCGGTTATCTCCGGTCAGCCAGACGCCAACTCCGCGGCGATGAATCCGCGGACGCTTTCGCGCGTAGTCGGGCCGCGGCTGATAAAGAATTCGAATGGTCGGTGCGCCATTCAGGACTTCGATGATGCGCAGCACCTCTCGCTGTGGCCGAAGCTTCCGGCCAACCGCGGGATCGACGGCCATCAGGTCGGTCAGACGAAAGCTACCGCCGGTTGAGGTCACCGTTGTCTCTAGGACAGCGGTTTCGGTTACGTAGCGTCGCTCATAACGTGCGTCGGGATCCGAGAAAACGGCGAACCGACCGCCGGCCTGATCGTCGAGGATCGCCGCGAACACCGACGGGCTGTCGAAATCCGGCATGCAAAGCCAGTCGATGGAGCCTTTTCGCGATATCAGAGCTGCGGTGCGACAATCGCCGATCACCGCGTAATCTCCAATCTCGGGATAGGGATCCACGCCGACAATCGGGATCACGGTTTGATGCCCATTGGATCCTTCACCGGGGTCGCTTGGCGTTCCAGCTCAATACCTTAGCGTCGCCCTTCGCAGCCGAAGGTCATCCCCCCGCCAGGGCAATCGCATTTCAACTTTGAGCCAGGAGTGTGGCGAGGAAATCGTTGTTC
>CAZFBS010000060.1:0-13582 GCA_964517265.1 uncultured Rhodospirillaceae bacterium
ATGGCGCGCCCGGCAGGATTCGAACCTGCGACCCCCAGATTAGGAATCTGGTGCTCTATCCTGCTGAGCTACGAGCGCATCTTTTTTTATCAGAGACTTAGGTGACCTTCATATATTGTTTCGCACCTATTTTGCACTTGAAGTGAGTTGGGCAGTTTCTGCAAAACTCTCAGGCACTGGCCAGGCACGGGGCCTTGCATGTGCCCGAACACGGTGGCAATTAGAGCGGACCAGATCGCATTTGGCAACGTCTTCATTCAACCTCCGAAAGTGCGTACATCAAGTGAAAAATGGTATCGTTCCACTCGAAGTCTGGGCAACGATTATGTGAGGAGCGCGATGGACCAAACCACAATCAGTATCCTGCTAGCACTACAAGGTGGCGCGATCGCTATAGGCGAAGGCGCACTCAATGAATTCGGCCGAGAGATCTACAACTCTTACAAGAGGAAACTTCAACCAATCGTACCAACTATCGATATCAATGCGGTAGAAAGAAACCCTAACTCACAACAGATCGCGGATGTCTTTTTAAATCATTTGTCCAGTGCTCATCAAAACAAAAAAGAAGAATTGGCTGACTTGGCCCGTTCCTTGTTGGCTGTTGTAGAACAAAAGAAGTTAGCGCAGCGGGACTCAAAAGTTGATCTGATTGTTGATCGTGTGCACGAGTTGTTTGATCGACACTTGATTGACCCTCTGACAAGGGCAGAAATCCTTGAAGTCTCGCTTTCAAGCCTGAAAGGGCATGGTTTGGCTGATCATCTAGACAATCCAAAGTTGGACGAGCTTGCAGCTACATTTGCTGTCAGCCGGGAGTGGCTTCTAGGTAGCGTTGATAACAGCAGTGAGTGCGTATGTCCCTGGGACAGATCACCGTCAACAGCCATACATCGACTAATTAAATTGACAGTCGATAAAAGAACTCCCCGGCTTTACTTTGTAAAGTCTAAATACATGAATGACGAAGAAGTGGTAATTCAAGATAATACGAAGCACCGCATTGCGGTGGTGGTTGAATTCCTTGATAAGACTCCGTCAGGACGATCGTTTAAATGTTACGAGCGGTGGGAATCACTCCCGTGGGACTATCAACGAACTCGGCTCGACCTGCTCACACTTGCCATGTTTTGCGACCGCTTGTCGGGCTGGGACGACGATGATTTGAGCATTGATGCGAAAGAGGTAGAAAGAAAATTACAGTCGCTTCTCGGGTGCGTCCATTGGGCAAGTTGTGCAGTCGATCCCATCGTATTGACAGAATACGAAAAGGGTGCGTTGCTGCCATGTAATTTAGTCTCCCATCGTGTCTGGGATTCGTGGGACATTGTTCGATACATCAGGTTCGCAGTGGTATCAAGAACCGGAGGGATTATCGCAAAGGAGTATAAATATGTCAAAGAACAGTATGAACAGGTTTTGGTGGGTTTTACTAGGTGGTCTGAAGTTCAAAAACTTATAGCAAACGCTCAAAATTGATGTTGGTGAACTATCACGGATTGATGTTCAGGCACCGGCGCGCGTCGGGCGGAGCAGTTGCAAAGCGTGTTCCGACCTAGGCGCTCATTCCGCTCCAATCGGCCACTCACGCATTATGTCGACCACCTTCATCGCGAGTTCTTTGTTTTCGGCAAGTTCGGCCACACCTATGACCGACATGGCTGCAAAGAGTTCTGCGAAGCGCAAAGCCTGCTCGACTTCTTCCGGTTCGTAGTTCGGTTCTATGGCGTCGGAGGTGTTCCATCTTTGAACGTGCAGACCGCCAGTGTGCGTATACGCGCACAAGATTTCCCAGCCGTGCTCGCCTATTATACGAGAAAGCAGCTTCTCATTGAACTCAGGATCGCCTTCAATTTTTTTAATAAGATCCCGGAATCCTGGTACTTTGTACTTTTCCTTTTTAATGTCTTCGCTCAGGAAAGCTTCAACTTGGCTATTGTCCGCACAGCGTGCCAGCCACTGGCCGCGGAGATATGCCTCAAGCTCCACGCGTAAAAGCGCAAAACACGAAGCGTAAATACCGCAATGCATTAAGCACACGATCGCACGGTGGTGCTCCTGCGCGATGCGAAAGCATGCTCCTGATGCTCTGATTTTTGCTCTGGCTTCGTCGGTAGCAGGTCGCGATTGCTCAGGAAGGGCAAGATAAAGCCGTTCAACAAGCTCGTCAGCACTGCGGAGACGTTGGGGGGACAGCATGGTACGGTTCATACTCATCAACTGGGCTCCAGGCAATTTAAACGCTTATCGCATGCACACGGGACAGGAATCGAACCTGCCACACAGACGTTTGGAGCGTCCGTCGCCACCTTGGAACATTCCCGCGTAAAGATGCCGGATTACCCTCCGGCAAGGGAAAGAACTAAGCGGCCATCCTGACTATCGCATACGCCTTCACCTGCAATGGAAGCAGGTCACTTGCGATCCTATCCCACTCCTCGCGAGTGAGTGTGGAGCGGCCGGACGCCGAACCCCTTAAGGCTGTCGTCCCAATATGTGCCCTCGGAAGCGGATCGGATGAATGTGTCAGTCAGCACCGTTTTTGCACCTCCGAGCGTGTTTCTCAATGTGCCAGTATCTACCCTATGATACCGTGAACACATTGTATTTGCTAGGTTTTGGTGCAGTATGTGGCGTGGTGAGAAGCTAAGATTTCCGATTAGGAATCTGGTGCTCTATCCTGCTGAGCTACGAGCGCAACCCTCGCCGGACGTTATAGCACCGCAACCGGCCGGCGCGAACCCTCAGAGCAAGCGGTTCTTCATGGTCTCCGTTGCCCGCACCAGCACCCCCCGGATTCCGGGCTCCAGCGCCGAATGACCGGCATCCGGAACGATGACATACTCGGCCTCCGGCCACGCGCGGGCAAGGGCGTCGGCAGTGGCGATCGGGCAGACCATGTCGTAGCGGCCCTGGACGATGATGGCAGGATGTTTCCGCAGCGGCACGATGGCGCCGAGAAGCCCCCGCTCAGGCAGGAATACGTCATTGACGAAGTAATGCGCTTCGATCCGTGCCAGAGCCAGCGCCTGCCGGCCCGCGGCAGCCGCGCTGTTGTCCGGCCGCGGAATTAGGTTCGAGCAGGCGCTCTCGTAACGGCTCCACGCCGCCGCTGCCGGACCATGGACCCGTGGATCCGCATTCATCAGCCGCCGGTAATAGTTGTTCAGAAGATCGTCCCGCTCCGCGCGCGGCAGGAACTCGCAGAAGGCGCGGCGAGCTTCGGGAAAAACCATCCCCATCCCGTTCAGGAACCACTCCACCTCGCCGCGGGTGCCGAGAAAAATGCCACGCAGAATAAAGCCGGCACAGCGCCCGGGCCAACGGATGCCATAGGCCAGCGCCAGGGTTGAGCCCCACGACCCTCCGAACAGCAGCCATCTTTCAATCCCAAGGTGGGTCCGCAGCCTTTCCATATCAGCGATCAGATGATCGGTGGTGTTGTCATGGACGGCGGCAAACGGCCGGGAACGGCCGCACCCCCTTTGGTCGAAGATGACGATGCGGTAGTGACGCGGATCGAAGAAACGGCGATGGGCGGCGGCGGCCCCGGCTCCCGGGCCGCCGTGCAGGAATACAATGGGCTCGCCCACGGGGTTACCGCACTGCTCCCAGTACATCTCATGTCCCCCACCGAGGGCGAGCATTCCCGAGGCGTATGGCTCGATCTCCGGGTAAAGCTCGTGACGAAAATCACTCTGTACGTCCATATGGCAGCCCACCCGAGTAGATTGATCGAGAACTCCAAATGCCGGCGCCGTGGTGCCAGCCTTCAAGCAGATGACGTCGTTTCCATTATGGGACAAGCCCGAATTGGAGGAAATGCGAAGAGAACAGCAAGTCGTGTGAAAATGGTGGAGAAGTCGCCTCGAAAGGGTCCAATGATTCGGGTGTCCGGCGCATCGGCACCCACCGTTTGTTGCAAAGCAGCCGCTGGACAGTCGCTCTTAATCTCGTTAAAATTGCATTATATGAAGTACGCACTCTTTTTCATTGTTGTTCTGTGCAGTCACGCCGTGCTTCCGGCACGCCCTGCCGCACAGAGCGATGCAAGGGCGGTTGTCGCGGAGGTGATCAACGGCGCCACCCTCGGGCTGAAGAGCCCGGTGATGGGCAGCCGGCGGCTCCGCCTCGCCGGCATCGAGGCGCCGCATGTGGCGGAGAACGGTGAAGCCTGGCCCCTCGGCGAGGAGGCCCGTCGGGCACTGGCGGCGTTAGCGCTCGATCATCCGGTCCTGCTCCGCTTCGAAGGGCTTGCGCTCGACCGCTATCGTCGTCTCGTCGCGCACGTCTTCCGCCTGAGAGAACCCGGGCAGGATCGATCCCCGCAACCCAAGATCTGGTTGCAAGGGGCCTTGCTGGCCCGAGGAATGGCCCGGGTGCGCAGCGTTGCCGACAACCGTGCGCATATTGCCGAGATGCTGAAGGTTGAAGGCGATGCACGAGCGGACAGGCGCGGCATCTGGGCGCACCGGTTCTACCGGGTCCGTTCGGCAGCCGAAGCGGGCGCCGACATCGGCAGTTTCCAGATTGTCGAAGGCATCGTCGTCGATCGCGCCCGGGTCCGCCGGCGCATCTACCTCAACTTCGGGGCCGACTGGCGCACCGATTTCACGGTCTCGATCGACACGCGCCTCCTGCCGGTATTCGCAGAGAGCGGACTGGACCCGATGGATCTGAAGGGGCGCTGGATTCGCGTTCGCGGCTGGATCGAGGCCCGTAACGGTCCGCTGATCGAAGCCACCCATCCCGAGCAGATCGAGGTTCTTCCCGAAGCGATATCGGCGGGAGGCTCCCGCTCCTGACCTTGAGCCCGGACGGCTACTCGCCCTGCTGCAAGAGCAGGCCGCGATGGCGGGCGACGTGGACCATCCGCAAAAAGAACAGGACCGCGGCGGCAAAGTACAGGATGTTGAGGCCAACCGCGCCGGCCAGCAGGTCGAGCCGGAAGTCGCCGTCAAAGAGCACCGCCCGCATCCCTTCGAACACATATGCCGACGGCAATGCCCAGGCGACGAGCTGCAGCCAAACCGGCAGCGTTTCGATCGGATAGTAGATCCCGCTGAGGGGTGCGATGGCGAAAATCGAAACCCACGCCAGATTCTCCGCCCCGAGGCCAAGACGAAGCACCCCGGCCGAAACGATCAGGCCGACGCTCCAGCCGAGCACCAGCAGGTTGGCAAAGAAGGCGATCAGCGGCAGCCCGAGCGCGAACACCGAGACGCCGAACAGCGGCAAGGCGAGCAGAGCGGCCGGTGTGACGCCGATCAGCGTGCGGATCAAACTCATCAGGCTGACCGCCGCCACCAGTTCGTAGGGTCGGAGCGGGCTAACGAAAAGCTGGGCCAGATTGCGCGCCCACATCTCCTCAAGAAAAGACAGCGACAGGCCAAGATTGGCGCGAAACAGCACGTCCCACAGCAGAACCGCGCTGATCAGCACGGCGGCGGCCTCGGCAACCCAGCTGCTGTGTTCGCGAAAGAAAACGGTAATGAACCCCCACAGAATCATCTGCACCGTCGGCCAGTAGGCGAGATCGAGGATGCGGGGCCAGGATCGTCGCAGCACGTAGAGATGGCGCAGGAGGATGGCACTCACCCGGTGCCAGGAGAAGCCGGCCTCGGCGGCATCGGCGAGACGCCGCCTCATTGGGCGGCCACCGCGCGATCGTCGTCCCGCGGCTGCCGCCGCTCGCGGGCGATATCAAGGAAGACCTCTTCCAGGGTGCGCCGGCCATAGCGGGCAAGAAGTTCGGCCGGCGTGCCGGAGGCCACCAGCGCTCCCGCCCGCAGCACCAGCACATCGTCGCACATCCGCTCGACTTCCGCCATGTTGTGCGAGGCAAGCAGGATGGTGGCCCCGCTCTTCCGGCGGTAGCCGTCAAGGTAGCCGCGCACCCAGTCCGCCGTATCGGGATCGAGCGAAGCAGTCGGCTCGTCCAGCAGCAGCAGCCGTGGCCCATTCAACAGCGCCTTGGCGAGTGCCACACGCGTTTGCTGCCCGGCCGACAGATCGCCGACCGGCCGACTGAGGAACGCCTCGATCTCAAGGTCGGCGGCGAGCGCGCGGATCCGCTGCCTCACGGCAGCGACACCATACAGGCGGCCATAAACCATCAGGTTTTCCTCGACGCTCAGCCGCCGCGGCAGGTCGACATAGGGCGAGGAAAAGTTCATCCGCGCGAGCGCCCGGTAGCGATCGCGGAGCATGTCGACGCCCAGCACACACACGCTTCCGGACGTCGGCAGCAACAAGCCAAGAAGGATCGCAAGCGTCGTCGTCTTGCCGGCGCCGTTGCCGCCGAGTAGCGCGGTCGTCGAGCCCGCGGTGACGCGGAAGCTGATGTCGTCGACGGCCGTCAGCGAGCCGAACCGTTTGGTCAGCCCGGACACCACGATGGCCGTGTCGCCGGCGTTGCTCATCAGGAAGCGGCCCGATCCAAATACGTTGCGGTCACCGCCGGTCGTCAAGCCGGCGCCCGCCTTATTTGTTGGTGCCCAACACCTTTTTCAACCGCAGCAGATGGCGGCGACGGTTGTCGTTCGTCAGCAAAGCCTCGATCGAACGGCCCTGAAACAGGCTGATTCCCAACGCATGGCCAAGATCGACAGCCACCTTGGCATCCACCCGGCACAGCACGACACGGCCGGGGCCCGTCCGCTCCACCAGGGTGCGCAGTCGCTGCAACACGTTCTCGCCTTCCGTCAACAGATCGGCGTCCCACAGCACCTTGACCAGATCGACCCCGAGCCGGCCGCAATCGACAATCTCAAGATCGCGGTGACCGACCGCGTCGAGGCAAACCCGATAGCCCCTGTCCTGGATCACCTTGCGGGCGAGGTGATATGCGCGCAGATCCTGGAACACGTCGATGGCCTGCAGTTCCACGATCAGAGCCTCCGCGCGATGCGCGCTCAGCCCGCTGTCGAAGGCGCTGAAGCCTTTCGAGAGCAGCGTGGCGATATTGAGGTTGACGCTGAGGTTCCCGGCAAAGGCATTCTCGGGCATCGTCAGCAGTTGCAGGACCCGGCGGTCGAGCGTCTCCGTCAGATGCTGGAACAGCCAGCGGTTGCCGAGCAGGTTGACATCCGGCAGCAGTGTCTCGCGCAACTCGGCGATTGACACGTAAAGCTCGGTGAAGCGGGGCTCCGCCTCAAGCCGGGGCGAGACCGCACAGACCGTCTGCCGGCGGATGAGGCTCGAGAGGTCGGCGCGAACGAGCGCGCTCTCGAGCTTGGCCAGCAACTCCGGCGTCAGCGGCAGTCCCAGGGTCTGCTTGCGTTTGAGCCGTTCCTTGGTCGTCAACGGACAGGCCGCTTTGGAAGACGGGTTGGCCTGACCGACGACGAGATCGCGAACGTACCCCTGAAATCGCTCGTATTCGTGCTCCACATCGAAGCGACCGACAAATTCGGCGGCGGTGCGCGTATCGGTCAGGGCCGGATCGTCACTGAACAGGAAACAGATCTTCTGGATCTCGACTTCGACGCGCCGATGCACATCGGCCTTGTAGACGAAAATGGTGTCGGCCGAGCTGAGGACGAAAAGCTGACCTTCGCCCGCCTCGACCATGCATCGCAAGCCGCTGGTCGCGGCATGAAGGTGGTGGGCGCGGCGATTGTAGGCCCGAAGCTTCGATAAACGCACATGGACCGCGCGCCGGCCGCAGGCGCGCTCCGCCAGGCGCCGAACATAGTCCAACAATAGCTCTTCCTGGCTACGCACGGGAAGCACGGTCATGGTCGGCCATCGTATCCGAACGCGGGAGAAGCCCCTTGTTGCCGGAAAGCGCATCGAGGAGTCGATCGACGAAACGGCCCTGAAACCGGCGAATGCCATGCTCGCCGCCCCATTCGAGCGCCTGTGCCGACTGCGCCCGGGCAAGTATCACCCGCTCGCGACCCAGCGCTTCGATCACTGTGCGCAATCCGGAAACCCGGCAGGCGGGAAACAGCGCCGGGGCATCTTCCCGCCACCAGATCTTCACGAAATCCGCGCGCAAAGCCGATCCGTCAACGACCTGGAGAGTGAGTGGGGTAAGGCCATCAATGAGGATTCTGACGCCCTGCTCCTGCAAGGACTGCCGAATGTTTACGAACGCCGCACCGTTGGCGAGCAGATCAACGAGTTGAATTTCCACAACCGGCTTGCCGCTCGAGCCGCGACAGCGTTGCAGCAGCCGCTGGAACCCGGGAGAACCGAGCGAGGCGATATTGAGATTGAGGCTGATGGGAACCAACTCGGGGTCAACGGCTTGGCCGCCGATGAAATCCAGCATCCGGCGATCGAGGATCTCGGTCAGGTAGCGGAACAACCACCCGCTTGCAAACATATCGATGCCGGGCGCGACGAGGGCGTTCAGGTCCTGCATGGAAACGTAGGTTTCGCGGAACAGCGGCAACAACGAGGCGTCGGGACAGAGATCGAGGGCGGTCTGCTGGCGGACAACGGCACGCAGATCCAACTGTTCGACGCGCTCGCAGATCGCGCCAAGATCCTCGGCTTTCAGGCAGCGGATGCAGGGCTCTTTCGACCTGCTGGCAGGCGCCGCCCGCGCGCGCCGTGCCGTCGCGACCCAGGCCGCGGTGAGGCTCAACAGCCTCTCGAGGTCTTCTCCTTGCGCCAGATCGTACCATTCGGGCTCGGGGTCCTCGTCACAATCCCAGGTCCAGTCCTCGATTGCGCCAAGGTACAATGTGCGAGCCGTGCCGATCGCAGCGTCAACCTGATCGACCGGCACGCCGGCCCTGCAGAGGACGACCACATGCCCTTCGGCCACGCAGAACAGCCTCACATCATGCACCGAGGTCAGCAGTTCCAGCGGCCGCAGCGCGATGCCCAGTCGCTCAACACCGGCAACCGTCCCAGCCGCACGCCGCATCTGAAGGCGCACCGCGTAGAAACCGTCGGCACCGCCGGCAAGCCGCAGCAGGCTGTCGTGGAGACGATCCTCCGCAGTGAGCCCGTTGGCATCGGGCAACGCAGGTGCAAGAAATCCAGCTGGGGACATCAACAGACCTTCCGGCACATTGGCCGGCAGCTCTCTCCCGCCGGCCGGCTCCACGGCCGTTCGCCGCGGTTCCCCGATAACGACGACCGACACCGTAAAAGCCTGCAGTTCATTCGGTTCACCCCAACACAACGCCCCCGTTGATGGCATCATCGGCAAACGCAGTTAAAGAACCCTTCACGAGACAACCCGTTTGGAGGTTGTGAGACGATGCGCGGGGTCATAGCTTGGTTCTGGCACCGCCAGTGGCGGCGAGCCGGGTTGCTGTGATCGCGCAGGCAATCTGGCGGGGTGATGAACGATGTTCGATGGGATTGAAGATGTTCAATGGGATATTCGCCCCGGTACGAGATCCGGTGGCGCGTGACACGACGCGCCGCCGCAACCCCCGCGTGCCTGCCGGCGAACGGATCTACGTGGTTGGCGACATTCATGGGCGCAGCGACCTGCTTGCGCACCTTCACCATGCCATTCGTGCCGATCTTTACCGGCGGCCAGCACCGCTCAAGCGGACCATCGTCTATCTCGGCGATTACGTGGACCGGGGTCCCGGCTCGTGTGAGGTGCTTGAGATGCTCATTCGCACGCCGATTGAAGATGCAAGGTCGGTGTACCTCAAGGGCAACCACGAAGACATGATGCTGCGCTTCATCTACGGCGAGCACGTTCCTGCATGGCTCCACAACGGGGGGGAGACGACACTCGCCAGTTACGGTATTGAAGCAGGGTTGAAGCCCGGCCCTTCGCTACTGGAGGACTTGCGCCGGCAACTATGGGACGCGTTGCCCGTTTCCCACCTCGCCTTCCTGGAAAACCTCCAGTTGATGCATGTTGCTGGTGATTACCTGTTCGTCCATGCCGGGATTCGCCCCGGTGTCCCGCTCGACGCCCAGCGTCCAGCTGACCTGATGTGGATCCGCGAGCCCTTTCTGGCGAAAAAAGACGCGTGCGACAAATGTGTCGTGCATGGGCACACCATCTCGATGGTGCCGGAGGTTCATCCCTACAGGATCGGGATCGATACCGGCGCCTTTTACAGCGGCCGCCTGACTTGCCTCGTGCTGGAAGCGGATCGGGTGGGGTTCTTGCAGACTTAGCTTCGCTGCCATATGACATCGGTGGTCGGAGTCCGGGAGGGAGGCGATCACGATGCAGCGAAGAGACTTCATCAAGGCGGCGGCGCTGGCCACTGGCGGCGTGGCGGCCGGGGCACCGTTCGCCGCGCCGGCGCTGGCCGAGCAGCGGCGCGAACTCACGATGATCACGACATGGCCCAAGAACACACCGGGCGTTGGTGTCAATGCCGAGCGGTTTGCCGAAATGCTGACCGCGCTGACCGGCGGGCGCCTGACGGTCAGGCTGCACGGAGCCGGGGAGTTGGTTCCACCCTTCGAATCGCTGGACGCGGTCTCCGGCGGCACCGCCGATCTCTGTCATTCCTCCCCCTATTACTGGGTCGGCAAGCACAAGGCATTCAACTACTTTACCGGAATTCCCTTTGGCTTGACGGCGCAGGAAACGGCAGCGTGGATCGCCTTTGGCGGCGGCCAGCAATTGTGGGAGGAACTCTATGCCGACTTCGGCGTCCAACCCTTTTATGCCGGCTCCAGCGGAACCCAGGCAGGCGGGTGGTTCCGCAAGGAGATCAACAACGTCGATGACTTCAAGGGCCTGAAGTTCCGTATCGCCGGCCTCGGCGGTGAAGTGATGCGGCGGATGGGTGCGACAACGGTGATGGTCCCGGCCGGAGAAATCGCGCCGGCACTGATGAGTGGGGCCGTCGACGGCGCCGACTGGATCGGTCCGTGGAACGACCTTGCGTTCGGCCTCTACCGGGCGGCTCAATATTACTACATGCCGGGTCTGCTCGAACCCGGCCCCAGTCTGGAGATCATCTTCAACAAGAACGTCTACGAGTCGCTGTCTGCCGAGCAACAAGCGGCGGTCCGCGCGGCGGCCGCGGCCACTGCTCACGAAACCCTTGCCGACTTCACCTATCACAATACCCGCTCGCTGGCGCCGTTGCTGCGGGATCATGGGGTCCAACTGCGTCGCTTCAGCGATGACGTGATTCGGGCATTGGCCACCCACTCCGCCGAAGCCACCGAAGAGTTGGGGCGGTCCGATTCCCTGACCGCCAAGGTGCATGACTCCTTTCAGAGCTTTCTCGCCGGCAGCCGTGGCTATGCCCCCCACGCCGAAGGCGGCTACCTGCGCGCCCGTGAGATGACGTCGCCCGCCGACGAACTGCTCATGGAGTAAGCTTCCGACGAAACGGACAGGTTCGCTCATGAACACGCTGCGGGCGCGCGGGCGCAGGGTTGTTGGTATATACGCGATCAGGAACGGCGAGCGGTGTCGGCCCGAGTTCGCTGGTCGATCAGATACCGCCTCAACTCCAGATCGAGGGTGAGATGGTCGGTCATCATTACGACGGCCAATCCCTCGATAAGATCGGCCAGCGTGTGCCGCACCATCGGCATGGATCCGGCAGCGTCAGCGATCGCCTCGGCACGGCGCGCAAGAATCGCGTGCTGCGCGATATGGTGGTCTGCGCCGGGGTAGGGCAGATTGAGGAATTGTGCTTCTTCCCGGGCAAAATGCGCCGGGAGCGCCCGGGCGAAGTCCTTGATCAGCGCACGGCAGGGCCCCTTCTCTCCGGCGGCATAGTGCGCCTGCATCTGCTCGAGCATTCGAAACAACTCTCGATGCTCGGCGTCAATGTCCGCCGCGCCGACGCCATGGTCGGCGACCCAGGCGACATCAATGATGAGATGAAGCGGTTCGGATCCCATGCCGCATTCTCACCATCCCGGCTTAACAAAAGGTCAATCGCGCCGCTGGCGCGCTCCCAGCCGAGAGGGCGCATTGCCCGAGCCTGTTCGCGCCTGTCGCCAGAGACTATCGAGAGACCGCGGGTACGAGGGATGAGGGGGCCGCTGGAGGCGTCCTCGATGGCGCCATTGACGCCGCCGCCACCGCGCGCTCAAGTGGGCGGGAAACCCACAGGCAGGTTGTCATCATGAGTGAACGCACCCAGCTGATTCCATTGATTGAGGCCCTGCCTGACGTTCGCATCCTTTGCGTCGGCGATGTGATGCTCGACCGCTATGTCTACGGGGCAGTGGAGCGGGTCTCGCCGGAGGCACCCATTCCGGTCCTGCGGGTGGAGCGCGAGACGGCGATGCTGGGCGGCGCCGGCAACGTGATCCGCAACGTTCTCGCGCTGGGCGCGCGGGCACGTCTCGTCGCGGCGGTGGGCGACGACGCTGCGGGAGAGGCGGTGCGGGGCCTGCTCGCTGCCGGAGACGGCTTGTCGTTTGCCCTCATCACCGACACCGCACGGCAAACATCGATCAAGACCCGCTTCCTCGCCGGCAACCAGCAGATCCTGCGCGCCGACGAGGAGACGCTCGCCCCATTGGACGAGGAGCCACGACACGCCTTGCGGGAAGCGGTCGGCACCATGTTGGCGGACGCACAGATCGTCGTCCTTTCCGACTACGGCAAGGGGGTGCTCTCGGGTGGGATTGCGGCGGAGTTGATCGCCCTAGCCCGCGCGGCGGAAAAGCCGGTCATCGTCGATCCGAAAGGCCGCCACTATGCCCGCTACGCCGGCGCCAGCGTGGTCACCCCCAACCGCAGCGAGCTTGCGGAGGCGGCCGGAACGGCAGTGCGGACGCCGGATGAGGCCGTCATCGCCGCACGCCTGCTCCTCGACATGCACGGCTTCGATGCCGTCATCGCGACGCTGGGAAAGGACGGCATGGCGGTCGTGACGGACGATGGGGAGGTCCGCCATCTACCGGCAGAGGCACGAGAAGTGTTCGATGTGTCCGGCGCCGGGGATACCGTCGTCGCGGCGCTGGCGGCCGCGCTGGGCAGCGGCGCGGAACTGGTACAGGCGGCCGCCCTTGCCAACGTCGCAGCAGGCATCGTCGTCGGCAAGGTCGGCACCGCGGTCGCCTACCGGAGCGAAGTGGTTGACGGCCTGCGTCACCAGGATTTATCGGAAGCCGAAGCGAAAGTCATGACGCTGGCGCCGGCGTTGGATCGGGTCGCCCTCTGGCGCCGGCGCGGGTTCCAGATCGGGTTCACCAACGGCTGTTTCGACCTCCTCCACCCGGGTCATGTTTCGCTGCTCGCATCCGCCCGCAAGGCATGCGATCGGCTGATCGTCGCCATCAACAGCGATGACTCCGTGCGCCGGCTCAAGGGTGCTACCCGTCCGATCCAACCCGAAACGGCGCGCGCGACGGTGCTGGCATCGCTGGCGAGCGTCGACCTGGTGGTGATCTTCGGCGAGGACACACCGTTGCGACTCATTGAAGCGTTTCGACCGGACGTGCTCATCAAGGGCGCCGACTACCGGATCGAGGAGGTGGTCGGCGCAGAGTTCGTTCACAGCTACGGCGGCGAGGTTCATCTGGCGCCGATCGAGCCCGGTTTCAGCACCACGGCGACCATCGCGCGGATGGCCGAATAGCGCCGCGCCGGCGACAACTACGGCCACGGGCGCCGGGACTATCGATAATTTCGTGTCAGGTCGGTCATGATGAGAGCAAAGGAGCT
>CAZFBS010000061.1:0-12936 GCA_964517265.1 uncultured Rhodospirillaceae bacterium
TCTCGGTGATGCTGTGGATGCCGTCGTGGGGCGGGATGATCAACGGCATCATGACCCTCTCGGGCGCGTGGGACAAACTCCGCACCGACCCGATCCTCCGCTTCCTGGTGGTGTCCGTCGCGTTCTACGGGATGAGCACGTTCGAAGGCCCGATGATGTCCATCCGTGCCGTCAACTCGCTCAGCCACTACACCGACTGGACGATCGGCCACGTACATTCCGGGGCGTTGGGATGGGTGGCGTTCATCTCCTTCGGCGCCATTTACTTTCTTGTCCCGAGACTGTGGGACCGGCCACGGCTGTATTCCCTGCAGCTGGTGACCTACCACTTCTGGGTCGCCACCATCGGCATCGTCCTCTACATCACCGCAATGTGGATTTCCGGCATCATGCAGGGACTGATGTGGCGGGCGTACGACCAGCTCGGCTTCCTGCAATACTCGTTCATCGAGACGGTGGAAGCGATGCATCCCTATTACGTGATCCGGGCGACCGGCGGCGTGCTGTTCCTGCTCGGCTCGCTGATCATGGTCTACAACGTGTGGCGGACCATTCGGGGTGATCTGCGCACCGAGTCCACCCTTGAGCGCCCGCCAGCCGCGGTCGCCGTCGGTGCGGCTGAATAGGGGGCCGCGGTTATGAAACTGAGTCACAAACCTTTCGAAACCAACGTCATCATCCTGACCATCGCGACCCTCATTACGGTCTCGATCGGCGGCTTGGTCCAGATGGTCCCGCTTTACACGATGGAGCAGACCATCGAAAAGGTGGACGGAATGCGCCCTTACACGCCGCTGGAGCTGGTCGGGCGCAACATCTACGTGCGGGAGGGCTGCTACCTCTGTCACAGCCAGCAGATCCGTCCGTTCCGCGACGAAATCGAGCGCTACGGCCGCTACAGCCTTGCCGCGGAAAGCATGTACGATCATCCGTTCCAATGGGGATCCAAGCGGACGGGACCGGATCTCGCCCGCGTCGGCGGCAAGTATTCCAACGACTGGCACGTCGCTCATATGATCGATCCGCGCAGCATCGTGCCGGAGTCGATCATGCCGGCGTATCCCTTCCTCGCGGAGCAAACGCTCGACGGCGATACCGTCGGCAGCCATCTTGCCGCCCTGCGGCAGGTCGGGGTGCCGTATACGGATGAAGCGATCGCCGAGGCGAGGGACGATCTTTTCGCTCAGGCCGGGGGATCCGAGGACGTAGACGCGCTGCTGGCCCGCTATCCGAAGGCGGTCATCGGCGACTTTGACGGGGATCCGGCGCGGGTCACGGAGTTGGACGCGCTGATCGCCTACCTGCAAATGCTGGGGACTCTGGTCGATTTCACCGACTACCGCCTCGAAACCGACTACCGCTAGGACGCTGCGATGGAATTTGATTGGCAGAGCATCGGTACGCAATTGCGGGCGTGGTGGGTCGTCTGGCTGATGATCCTGTTTGGCGCGGTGGTGTTCTGGGCATTCCGGCCCAAGCACAAGAAGCGGTTTGAAGAGGACGCCAAGATCCCCTTCAAGGATGACACGGAGCACTAAGGTTATGGCGGAGAAGGAAGTCGATACCATCACCGGTACCGAAACGACCGGCCATGAATGGGACGGCATCAGGGAGCTGAATACGCCACTGCCGAAATGGTGGCTGTACGTCTTCTACGCGACGATCGCGTTTTCCGTCGTCTACATGGTGCTGTACCCGGCGGTCCCGAGCCTGAGCAGCTATACCCCCGGCCTGCTCCAGTATTCCACCCGCGAGCAACTGGTGCAGGATCTAGCCGATGTCCGGCAGGCACGCGCCACGTGGCTCGATCGCTTCGAGGCGGGTACGGTCGAGGAAATCCAACAGGATCCGGAGCTGTTGCGTTACGCAATGGCGGGAGGACACGTGATCTATGCCGACAATTGCGGACCGTGCCATGGCGCCGGCGGCGCCGGGCGGCCGGGGTATCCCACGCTCGCCGACGATGTCTGGTTGTGGGGCGGCTCGCTGGAGGCCATCCATCAGACCCTTCTTTATGGCATCCGCAGCGGTCACGACGAGGCACGCATTTCCGAGATGCCGGCATTCGGCGTGGACGGGCTGCTGGAGCGTGAGGAGATCGCCGCCGTGGCCGACCATGTCCTGATGCTGGCCGGACAGGGCGAGGCGAACGCGCAAGGGGCGCAGATTTTCGAAGAACAATGCGCGGCCTGCCATGGCGAAGACGGAACCGGCAATGTCGATCTCGGCGCGCCCAACCTCACGACCGGGATCTGGCTGTACGGCGGCAGCCGGCAGGACGTCATCGCGCAGGTGAGCAACCCGAAGCATGGCGTGATGCCGGCATGGAGCGGCCGTCTGAGTGATGCGGAGATCAAGCAGTTGACCGTTTACGTGCACTCGCTCGGCGGCGGGCAGTAGATTGGGCGCTTGCACAGAAATCCCCACCGTGCCGTGCAGCGAGTGAAGCCCTCTCCCTCTCCTCGGGAGGCGACGGTGGCAGTGGAGACAAGGTATGACAACCGCCGATCGGGTAATCGTCGGCAACCTCGGCGAGACCAAGGCGAAGCGAAACACTGAAGCGGATGCACCCCACGTTCGAGCTGCACAAGCGGATGCGGACCCAACGGAGCACCAGCCGCTTTACGAGAACCGCAAGAAAATCCACCCCCGCAAGATCTCCGGCACTTGGCGGCGGATCAAATGGGCGGCGCTCTGGGCCCTGCTCGGGCTTTACTACATCGGCCCCTGGATTCGTTGGGACCGGGGCCCGAATGCTCCCGATCAGGCGCTGCTGGTCGATATTGCCGGCCGCCGCGCGTATTTCTTCGGTATCGAGATCTGGCCACAGGAGGTCTACTACCTGACCGGGGTGCTCATTCTCGGCGCGGTCGGATTGTTCCTGGCAACAGCGTGGTTCGGGCGGGTGTGGTGCGGCTTCACCTGCCCGCAGACGGTTTGGACCGACCTGTTCATGTGGGTCGAGCGCAAGATCGAGGGCGATCGCAATGCGCGGATGCGGCTCGACAACAGCCCGATGAGCTGGGGCAAGGCGGCTCGGAAAATCACCAAGCATGCTGCTTGGCTTGTGATCGCCCTGGCGACGGGCGGCGCCTGGATCATGTACTTTAACGATGCCCCGACCGTGGTTGTCGACTTTTTCACCGGGCAGGCGTCACAGGCGGTTTACGGCTTCGTTGCGCTGTTCACTGGCACCACCTATCTGCTCGCCGGTTGGGCGCGCGAGCAGGTGTGCATCTACATGTGCCCTTGGCCGCGCTTTCAGGGCGCGATGTTCGACGAGGATTCCCTCGTCGTCACCTATGAAGCCTGGCGCGGCGAGCCCCGTGGCGGCGCAAAGAAAGGGCAATCGTTCGAGGGACGCGGGCACTGCGTCGATTGCGGCATGTGCTGGCAGGTCTGTCCCACCGGTGTCGACATCCGCAAGGGGCAGCAAATGGCCTGCATCGGCTGTGCGCTTTGTATCGATGGGTGCAACAGCGTGATGGAGCGCTTCGGTCTGCCGCCGAACCTGATCACCTATGATTCCTATGCCAACCAGATCGCGCGGGCGAAAGGACAGCCGACGCGGATCCGGCTGCTTCGACCGCGCTCGCTTGCCTACATCGCCATTTTGATCGTCGTGGGAGCGATCATGGCCTTCAGTTTCAGCACTCGCGAGCGCGTCGGAGTGAATGTCTTGGCGGACCGCTCGCCGCTCTTCGTGCAGCTCGCCGGCGGCGAGATCCGCAATGCCTATACGTTCAAGATCCTCAACATGGAACGCGAGCACAAGATGTACACGCTGTCCACCAGCGGCATCGCGATGGCGGACGTTTCGGTGGTCGGCTACCCCTCGACCGACTCGCAGGCTGTGGCGCTGCCGGTCGAGCCGGACGATGTCGGCACGTTCCGGGTATTCGTCACCGCGCCACGGGAACAGCTCACCGGCAAGGCGACGGATTTTCAGTTCGTGCTGACCGATCAGGACACCGGCGAAGTGGTCGAGCACGCAACGGTCTTTTCAGGACCGGGGGCCGACCGATGATCGAGAAACGCGCGAGCGGCTGGTGGTACCCGTGGATTTTCGTGGCCGCGATGGTCATGGTCGTCTGCGTGAACGGCGTTCTCGCCTACCTCGCGGTCAGCACCTGGACCGGCCTTGAGACGAAGAACTACTACGATCGGGGATTGCGTTACAACGATACCCTGGCCGCCGCCGAGGAGCAGCAGCAGCGCGGCTGGAACATGGTCTTTGCCGGCACCCCGGCGACAATGGCCAGCGATGGTAAGGACAGCGTTGTTGCCGTCACATTCCGAGACCGGAGCGGACGGCCGATCGATGATCTGGTCGTCGAGGCGATCTTGATCCGTCCAACCGCGGAAGGGTTCGATACGGTCTACGCCCTTGCTCACCGGGGCAACGGCGTTTACGCCGGCCAGGTGGTGGTCCCGCTGCCGGGACAGTGGGACGCGCGCATCCATGCCCGCCGAGGAGGCGAGACGTTTCAGACGAGCCGCCGGCTGTTCGTGAATTGAGCATACACGCGGCTTACCGGGACACTGCGCCGCTCGCCGCCGGCGGGAAAGTCTCGGCCAGCATGAGGTTCCGGCGCGTGCCGCGACAATGAGGGACGAGATGATCCGGGCTCCTTCTCTCAGGACCGCCGAGGCGCTGCCGGCAGCCGAAGCGGTTTCCACCGGCTCGCCGACGAGGCCGCCGTCACACCGGACGCACTGCCTGCACTGCAACGAGCCGCTCGCCGCCGGCGGGCTTGGTTCGAGCGGAATCGACGGCCGGTTCTGCTGTTCCGGATGTGCTGCCGCGTTCGCCATTATCCGCGGCCTCGGTCTCGACGACTATTACCGTCGTCGGGTGATCGATCCACACCAGCGGCCGATCAAGCCCGACGAAGAACCGCCCGCCGTCGAATATGTCGCCTACGCCCGCGATGAGGCCGACGGGACCCGATCCTTGAGCCTGATGATCGAGGGCATCCACTGCGGCGCCTGCGTCTGGCTGATCGAAACCGTGCTCGCACGCGAGCCGGGCGTCGTTTCGGCACGTGTCAACATGACAACGAGGCGGCTAGCGTTGACGTGGGATCCGAACAAGACCGATGCCGACACCCTTGCCGCGAGCGTGACCCGGCTCGGCTATCACTTGGTGCCTTACGATCCCGCCCTGATCGGGCGCGCCGGCGAGCGCCAGGAAGCGCACATGCTGCGCGCTCTCGCCGTGGCCGGCTTTGCCACCGGCAACGTCATGCTGCTGTCGGTCGCCGTGTGGGCCGGCCACTTCCAGGGGATGGGATCGGCCACCAGAGACCTTCTTCACTGGATCTCGGCGCTGATCGCCTTGCCCGCGATCGCCTATGCGATCCGTCCCTTCTTGCAATCCGCGCTGGCCGCCGTGCGTGCGGGAGGCGTCAACATGGACGTGCCGATCTCCCTCGCCGTCATTCTCGCCAGCGGCATGAGCCTGCACCAGACCATTGTTGGTGCCGAGCATGCTTATTTCGACTCCGCGGCGGCGCTCCTGTTTTTCCTCCTGATCGGGCGCTACCTCGACCTCAGGGCCCGTGGCAAGGCGCGGTCGGCCGCCGAGCACCTGATGACCCTCGGTGCAACCGCAATCAGCATCCTCGATCCGTCGGGCCGGCGCAGACTGGTTCCGCCGGCCCAGGTGCGGCCGGGAATGACGGCGTTCGTCGTCGCAGGGGAGCGGATCGGTATCGACGGCGTCGTGCGGGCGGGCACCAGCGACATCGACACCGGCCTGATCAATGGCGAAAGCGTGCCGGCGGGGGTTGCGCCGGGCTCTCGGGTTTTTGCCGGGACGTTCAACCTTTCGGGGCCTCTTACCATCGAAGTGACGGCGGTGGGCGAGAACACCCTCCTCGCCGAGATCGCCCGGCTGATGGAGGCCGCCGAGCAGGGGCGAGGCCGATATGTCGCTCTCGCCGACAGGGTCGCCCGCTACTATGGCCCGGTCGTGCACATCCTCGCAGCGACCACCTTCGCAGGCTGGTGGCTGATCGGCGGAATTCCCTGGCAAGGCGCACTCCTCAACGCCATTGCCGTCCTTATCATCACTTGCCCCTGCGCGCTCGCGCTTGCGGTACCGGCGGTCCAGGTGATCGCCTCCGGCCGACTTTTGCGGCAGGGCATCCTGATCAAGACGGGAACGGCCCTGGAGCGGCTGGCAGCAGCCGACATGGTGGCTCTGGACAAAACCGGCACCCTCACCGAGGGCCGCCCCGAACTGATTGCCACGCAACCGATCGACCGAGCGCTGCTGGCTGAGGCGGCCGCCCTTGCCGCCGCCAGCAAGCATCCCCTTGCCCGCGCCCTCATCCAGGCCGCAGCCGCGGCCGGGCTCCGAGCCGAACCCGCGCCTGATGTCCGGGAGATCCCCGGCTCCGGCCTTGAGATGGAATCGCTAGGCGGACCGGTGCGGCTCGGCAACCGCACGTTTTGCGGCATCGACAGCTGCCTCGCGGAAGACCATGAACCGGGTCCGGAGCTGTGGTTCGTCCGCCCTCGGATGCGGCCCGTGCGGTTCGTCTTCCGAGACCGCCTCCGTGCCGACGCGGCGGCAGTGGTGAGTGGCATGCGCACCCGCGGTCTCGGCGTCATCCTGTTGTCCGGAGATCGGCGCGGTGCCGTCGCCGCGGTGGCGGCGGACGTGGGCATCTCCACGTGGCACGCGGGTTGCCGGCCGGCCGACAAGTGCCGTCTGCTGGAGAAGGAAGCGCAGGCGGGACGACGCGTGTTGATGATCGGTGACGGATTGAACGACGCCCCTGCGCTCGCCGCGGCCCACGTCTCGATGTCGCCGTCCTCGGCGGTCGACCTCTCGCAAACCGCCGCCGATCTAGTGTTTCAGGGAAACCGGCTGGAGCCGGTGCTGGAAGCCCTCGATGTTGCCCACCGCGCGAGCCGCTTGGTCAAGCAGAATTTCGCGCTCACGTTCGCCTACAACATCCTGACGATCCCACTCGCGGTGGCAGGGCTGGTGATCCCGCTCGTGGCCGCGATCGCGATGTCGACGTCCTCGCTGATCGTTATCGTCAACGCCCTCAGGCTCGGCAAAGGCCGCCGCCGGTGAAGACATGGTAATCGTGGAATCGTGGACGTCCTGCTGTATCTGATCCCGATCGCTTTATTGCTCGGCCTGATCGGCCTTGGCGCATTTTTATGGGCGTTGCGGTCGGGACAGTTCGATGACCTCGATGGTGCCGCCCAGCGCATTCTTTTCGACGATGACGAACACCTGCCACAGAGATCCGGAGCGCGTCAGGGACCCGAAGCAGGGCCCGCGCCGCAGCCGGAACACGACCACGACAAGAAGTAACGGAGATCCGCCACCTTCGCCCTTTGTTCCGATGCCGCAGGTGCCGATTCGGTCATTTTTTGTTTCGTCTCTGCCCCGGGCAAATGTTCCGCCGGAAATCCTACACGAATTTAACGTCTCTTTAAGCAGATGCGCCTACTCTGTCTCTTGTACGTTTCTCCCCCTTCCAAACTCGGGCCGGATTTTTCCGGCCCGTTTTTTTGTGCCTTCCTCCCCAGGCGCAGACGCGGAAGTTGGGCGCAGACGCGAAAAAGGGTGGCTTTCGCCACCCTCTCTGTTTCGCCAGTTCGTGAAGCGCCCCGCTTACGAGTTTTCACAGATCCCGATCGCGGATTTGTGCGACTCAACCAACAGGATACACCAAACTTTATGAATATTCCGTAAAATCGTTTAATGACGACATGATTGTTTCATGACGACCTCCCTCGTCGTCATGAAACAATCATCCGCGCGTGGCAGATCGTGCGAATTTGACCAACCCGGTTTTCTATTCGCAGTCTGATTTGGCAGGGGCTCGTTGACCCATGGCGGCCTGGGCAGCGGTTGAGGCTTCGATCTCGGCCTTACGGACCCGCTCCGTCGCCCGGGCCAGCGCATTCTCGGCGAATGGCAACCGCTTCCGCGCATCCGTGGCAACCCGCTTGTTGCCCCCAAGCGAAGCCGCGACCCTCAAATTGTCGATCTCCAATTGCCGGGTTTCCGCCTCTCGCTGAAGAAGCTGGGCCTGATCCGCCAGGATCGAGGCCCGGTTCAACGCGTTGAGCCGCTCCAGTTGCCCGAGGCGGACTTCGATCAGGCAGGTTTGTCGCCGGGTTGCCGCTTCAAGACCGCTGTAGCGGCCGCTGAAGAACGCAATGCTTTCCTTTGCCGCGCCGATATCCGCCGTGATCTGATGGAACTTCGTGACCATCGTCGCCCCTGCAACGATGAGGGCGATGACCGCCGAGAAAGGAATCATGCGCGGAAGGAATAGCCCGGCCAACTCCCGTGTCTTGCTTGCTTCCACACCGAATGCCCTTCTTCGTTCAACCGCGCCGACCAGGGGCCGACGGCTCAGCCTGCCCGCATCGATGGATCGAACCCGACAACCTTGCGTCGGCACAATGCCTGCGCACCTGCTTGCCCCTGAACACGGGTCGATGGTGCGCAGTATACGTATTTCCTGCGTGTCGGTAAAGGAATATTTACCTATTATAGGGCTTCTGCGCTACAAGTTGCCCTCGGAAGGACCATCGCCCGCCGCCCGCCGCCCGATCGTCCGAACGCCGGCAAGGACATCGGGATCGGGCCCGCCAGCCGACACCGAGATTCAATGCCGCTGGGGCCGCTGGGTCGGCGACTGCTTCAAACCGTGCCGCCCGATCTCTTGCCCGCGCCTGCCGATCGCAGCCAGCCGGCGGCGGAGCGGCGGGACTGCCAGCACGATGAGGATAACCCCCGCGGTCCATTCGACCGCGGTCGGCAGCAGTTCCTGAGTCGTTCCGATCTGGGCGCGAACGTCGACGCCCGTCCACTCGAGTGCCTGATCAAGGAGAAGCCCGATCCCGATCGACATCGCGATGATCCCGCCAACGTAGCGGGCCAGCGCCTCACCGCCCATTTCCCGGCGCAGCACCGCCAGGGTAGCCATGCTGGTGATGGGGCCGGCGAGGAGAAACACCAGAGCGGTGCCGGGCGAGACACCGGCCAGTACCATTGCCGCGGCAATCGGTGTGGCCGCAGTCGCACAGATGTACATCGGGATCCCGATAAGCGCCATCAGCAGCATCGCCGACAGGCCGCTTCCATAGGTCGCCAGCACCTCGGGCGGCGCCGCCCAGGAGATCAGTCCGGCGATGACGAAACCGGCCACGATCCAGATGCTGATATCATCGAGAAGATCACGGAAGGCATAGCGCACTCCGGCCTGAAGCCGCGCGCCGAGCGGCGCGGCAGCAGGGCCGGTGCTGCGCGCTGTGCTGCTCTTGCAGGCGCTCGCGCAGCAGTCCGCCCCTTGTGAAGCCCCCTGCCGGCTTAGCGCCCGGCGCCTTTGCGAGCCGGCGACCAGCAATCCGGTGCTGATCGCCGTCACGATCGCGCCCAGCACCCGCGCGCCCATCATGACGGGACCAAGCAGCGCATACGTTATGGCCACCGAATCCGCGCCGATTCCTGGCGTTCCGATCAGAAACGCGGTGGTCGGTCCCCGACCCGCGCCACCCCGGTACAACGCGAGCGCCGTCGGGATCGCCCCGCAGGAACACAACGGCAAGGGTGCGCCGATGACCGCCGCGCGCGAGACGGCGGCAACGCCTGACCCGCCGACCCAGCGATGGAGCGCAGCATTGGGAACGAGAGCCTTGATCAGGCCCGCCGCAAGAAGCCCGAGCAGCAACCACGGCGCTGCTGCGAGGCTGATCGTGAGAATCTCGTCTATCACCGGCACCGACGTCATGGTGGCTTGCCTCGAATGACCATACCGCTACGCTATATGGAGTCTGTAGCGACTATAGGGTCAAGGCAATGCGTCAAGCTTTTCCGATTGGGGATCTGGCCAAGGCGACCGGCACCAAGGTCGAGACAATCCGCTATTATGAGCGCATCGGGTTGCTGCCCGTGCCGGCACGCACGCGCGCGAACTACCGGGCGTATAGCGACCAACATATGGAGCGGCTGAGCTTCATTCGGCGGGCGCGAGCGCTCGGCTTTTCCCTCGATCAGGTCCGGCGGCTGCTCGCACTCGCCGGTGACAAAGACGGGCCCTGCGAAGGCGTCGACGCCATTGCCCGTCAGCATCTCGCTGAAGTGGATGCCAAACTGGCCGACCTCACCGCCCTGCGAGACGCTCTGTCTCACCTCATCGCGCAGTGCCGCTCCGAGACCATCGTCAAATGCCGCATCATCGAGGCTCTGTCTCCTCGTAATCGAACCGAAAGCTAAGAGCGCCGGCGCGTGAGCCCTCGGCACCCTAAGCAATCGCTTCAGAAGGAAAAAAGCGCATCGCGCTCCCGGGACAGATCCCTTGCTCAATGCCACGCTTCATCGCGCGTAATCTCAAACGGACGCACCCGTTCGAACGAAGTTCGAACGCACTTTCAAATAACAGAGCGACCATTGCTATGGCAATGGCGCGCCCTCGGATACGCCGGGGAGAGCGAATGATCCTGAAGGGCAGCCAGCGCGGCGAGGCGTTGAAGCTCGCTTTTCACCTTCAGCGGCTCGACGAAAACAACCATGTCGACGTGCACGAGCTTCGCGGGTTCTCCTCCGGCTCTCTGCGCGGGGCTGGATCTGTCACGTATTTGTGCCGCTCCTTTGATAGCATAATCTGCAGCAAAGGAGATGAACCATGGGCACAGGCAGGACGGATGGATTCCGCAAAGGCTGAAGCGGCTCTTCCAGGAATGCTGGTCCGTCTCGGACAACCGGGCCTCGTTCGCGCGAGCGCTGGAAGAACAGGGCTTGCTCCTCGCGCGGGGCGACCGGCGCGGCCTCGTCGCCGTGGATTATCGCGGCGAAGTCTATTCCTTGAGCCGCTGGACAGGTCAAAAGCCCAGAGAGCTGAAAGGGAAGCTCGGCGATCCGGCCGGCTCGCCGGATGCTGCGTCAGGATATCGCCTTCTAGATGGGCATGCGCAGGCAATCCGCGGAGAGAGCCGACACGCCGCAGATGAGCCACAGCCGAAAGCGCGGCCCGTCCCGCCCCCCGCTGAACCGGTGATGGCCGTGGGGATCGGGCCGGGCCTTTCGGGCAGGATCGGGCGATGATGAGAAAACCGGAGGAGAGGAGACAGAGCCAAGCAGGCCCCGAATCATCGACAAATATTGGCAAAGCCTACGATTATAAGAGCCGGAGGCGCCCCATGGCGACGATGAACATATCCCTGCCCGATCCGATGAAGGATTGGGTAGAAGCGCAGGCAAGAACCGGGCGCTACAGCAATGCGAGCGACTATGTGCGCGATCTCATCCGCCGCGACCAGGAGCGCGCGGACAGGCTGGCCGAACTTCAAAAGCTCCTGAATGAAGGGCTGGAAAGCGGGGTCAGTGACCGCACGATCGACAACGTGCTCAAGGCCGCGAGGGAACAGGCGGAAACCGCGCGTGGTCCATGATCTACAGAACAACCCGGCGGGCCGATCGCGGCGGACGGGCGGCCTTTGATCAAAGACTGATTCAAACCAAGAGCCCGGAATTGCATGAAGGAATATGACCGCTGGAAGAAACAAGGCTCGCTGCGTGGCCCTGTGCGGGGAGCCGTAATTGCGTCAGGAGAGGTGATTACGGACGTTCAACGGCCGGTTCGGCATGCATGCGATCGTTGGCGGAATAAGGATCGATCTCGACAACGATCCGGTCGATGAGCGGCGTTGGCACCCTGCGGCGGCCTGCCTGCTCCATCCTGACGAGCCCGGCGGCCCGCAACTTTTCGAGCGTCCGGAGCAAATTTGGCTCGGCCCGTCCGGCAAGAACAGCCAGTTCGGCGACAGATTGCGGCTTTTGATCGCGGATCATGGCCAGAAGGCTCCGGTTCTCCGGGGTCAACAGGCGGGCAAGCGCCTCGATGGATTCGAAGCTCGGGGATGCCGCATCGGCGGGTGCGGGCTTCTCGCCGCGCGCTACTGCCCGCATTTCCGCTTCGAGCGCGGAGAGGCTCTGGATCTTCTGATCGGTCATGTCATATCCTCCTTCTTGTCCTCGACTTTGACAACCACGTCCGACGCGCCATGCTCGTCAAGAACGCGGCGTACTTCCTGAAAGAAATCGGCAAGCAGCGTATCGGCGTCCTTGAACGAATACGGCCGGCCTTCGTCATCCGGTGTGCGGTGCCAGTGATCCATGGCTTCCGGTTTTGTCTTGAACCGGGAGCCCTGTTCCGGAACGCCATGGGCATTGTCGAAACCGATAAGCCGCTTCCCCTGTGGATCGTGAAGCGTGAACGAATAGCGCAATCCGTGCGGACGGTTTGGCCCCGGTTCGACGCGGCGGATTTCGAACTTGATCCAATGGCCGCTTTCAAACCAGTGGACGCGCCCGTCGAAGGCGAGCAGAAATTCCAGTGTGTGTTCATCGCTCATTATCCTCTCCCCACATGATATTATATAGCATGCCGCCGAATAAATAACAATAATATCATGTTGTATAGAATAGTCCGTCACAAAGATCTAAAAGGGTTTCGCGCGGTCCCCGCTCGAAAGAGGTTCGGCGAAACCCCGGACGGGGTTCAGGGGTGGCCAACGCCGCGGACTTCCCGTTGAGGGGCTTCGTCACCTGCGGGGACTGCGGGCGGCCGATGACCGCTTGCTGGTCGAAGAGCAAGACCGGAACGCGGCATCCTTACTATATGTGCTTCGCCAAGGGCTGCGAGAGCTACCGCAAGTCCATCCCGCGCGAGCGCGTTGAGGACGCATTCGCCGAACTTCTTAAATGCATGACGCCCGCGCCAAACCTCTTCCGCGTCGCGCGCGCCATGTTCCGCGAACTCTGGGATGGCCGCCTCGCGCACGCCGCGCAGACGGCGGCGAGCGTCAAGGCCAAAGTGAGTCGCCTTGAAAAGCAGACCGACCAGTTCCTCAGCCGGATCGTCGAGACGCACAACGAGGCGGTCATCGCCGCCTATG
>CAZFBS010000062.1:0-12849 GCA_964517265.1 uncultured Rhodospirillaceae bacterium
GGGTCGTTCTCTCGGGGTCGTTCTCTCGGGGTCGTTCTCTCGGGGTCGCTTTGCCATCTTTGCCATGGGTCGGCCTCACAAGCGCTCGCACGTGACACCTCCGGTCCAGGACGGCTGGGCGTGCCAGTCCCGGCGGATGAAGACCTCCGGATCCCGCCGCAGACGCGCCAGCGCCTGCCCATCGATGGCGGCATAAACCCAGCCGGAAGCGTTCAGTGCGCCGCACGCCAGCACCCCGTCGTCGGAGAATCCGGGGTTCGGCGGTCCGAACACCCCGGCCGCTCCGACATTGCCATCGATCGCGGCCGAGAACGGCGCCGCGCCAACGGTCGCGCTAACCGCAACCAGGCACTGGTTCTCGAGCGCCCGGGCGCGCGCGCCGATCCACACCCGGCTGTGCCCGGCGTTCCCGTCGGTGCAGCTCGGCACCAGGATCAAATCGGCGCCGGCGGCGCTCTGCGCCTGCGCCAGCGGCGGAAACTCGATGTCATAGCAGATGGCGACAGCGATGCAGCCGAGTTCGGTGACGAACACCTTCAGCGCCCGGCCGGGCGAAATACCGAACGCTTCCGCCTCGAACCGGGTCATCATCAGCTTGTCTTGAAACGCGATCCGCCCGTCCGGCGCGACCAGATGCGCGCGGTTGCGGAACGCGCCGTCCGGCACCCGCACCGGAACGCTGGGCGCGAGCAGATAGACCCGGTGGTCCCGGGCGAGGGCCGAGATCACGCTCAGGAAATCGGGTAGCAGTTCCTGCACGGCATCGCGCTGGCGGCGCAGATCGTGCCGCTGTTCCGGCGCCAACACTGCGGCCAGCTCCATCGCGGCATATTCGGGAAACACGACGAGGCGTGCCCCCGCCCGCGCCGCGTCAGCGACCCAGCCTCCGAGCTTGCGCCGATAGCCGGCAAGATCGGCGACCGCCGAGACCGGATACTGACTGACCGCGAGCCGCCACGCGGCGGGCGCGCTCACGGCGCCAGCGTCTTCATCCAATAGACCATCCGCTTCGGGCTCTCGGTCTCTTCATCGAGATCCTTCCAGGAGAAGTCGGTGCTCATGCCCGCAACCGGCTCGAAGCCGCGGCGGCGCCAGAACGCATCGAGCGGGACATAATCCTTGGGCCGGCGCGGATGGTCGGTCGGGCGCGCGACGGCGCAAAAGCAGACCTCGGAGAACCGGCCGAGACGGCGCGCCCACGCCTCCCGCTCCTCGAAGAAGGCCACGCCGATGCCGCGCCCCCGAAAGGCGGGAAGCAGCACCGATTCGCCGAAGTAGAACACCCGCGCGATATCGAACCCGTGGCGGCGAAACGGCGCGATGACAGCCTCGGTCTCATCGGCGAGCGGCAGCGCCGTCGCCGCGCCGACGATGCGCTCTCCCTCGTAAGCGGCGATCAAGGCACTGTCTCGCGAGCGCAGATAGCTCTCCAGATACCGCCGTTCGTAGCCGAGGTTGCCGTCGTACAGGTAGGGAAAGGCGCGAAACACAGCGATCCGCAGCCGTGCCAGATCCTCCAGGCGCCGCGCCAGGGTCTCTGCGGTAAACCGCTCAAGGCGAACGCCGCCGACAGTTCGCGGGCTGGTCATGCCGATCCTCAACCCCCCTCGCGTCATCATGCCCACCAGTTAAGCCCAAGCGCCGGGCTTGTCATCGGCGTTTTCGGCAGCGATTGTAGGACGGAAGGCGGCTTGCGACGCCGATCCGGATCGCAAGCCACCGGCACGCCGGTGCTGGCGTCGACACCTTAAGAGCGGGAAGCCGGAAAGAAAGCCCCGATACGCAGCAACGGCCTTTGAAGGAACGGCCGCAGCGTCCGCAGGAGAGGAGCCTGAACCATGCCCATCGTCGATACCGGGGAAATCCGGTTGAACTACCTGGAGTGGGGCCACGGCGAGATCACCGTTCTTTTCATTCACGGCAACCTCGCCTGCGCCAACTGGTTCCGCCTTGCCGCCTCCTACCTGCCCCAAGGGGTCCGCGTCATCGCCTTCGATTGGCGAGGCAGCGGCGGGTCGGAAAAACCGCCACCTGCGCCGGATTACGCGAATTACCGGATCGCTCAGCATGCCGAGGACATCCTCGCCGCGTTGCCGCGCTTAGGAATCGAGCACTGCCATCTCGCCACCCATTCGGCCGGCGGTCTGATCAGCATGCACATGCTCCTCGCCGAGCCGCAACGGTTCGGCAAGGTGCTGGGATTGTGTCCGGTCGGCGCCCGCGGGCTCCGTTTCCCGCCGGAAACGATGGCGTTGTTCCAGTCGATGAAAGTCGCGCGCGAGAAGACACGCAAGGCGTTGGCGCTGACGGCGACGACACTGTTCCGCCCGGAGACGCTGGCGCCCGGTCGCCAGCCCGTGTTCGCCGAGGCGGCGACGGGAGAGCAACGAGAACATTTCGAAGAGCTTGTCGACGTCGCCTTTGCCGTCTCGGACGGGGTCCGCTTCGGCACCCCGTTTCACCTCAACCAGGCCTGGGAGACGGGAGGCCTGCGCGATCGGCAGAACAGGATCGACCATGAACATTTGGTTCTGTGGGGCACCCTCGATCCGTTCATCCCTCGGGAGGATTTGGAGGAGATGGCGGCCCGAATGCCGAATTGCCGTCTGATCGTCATCCCCGATGTCGGCCATTCGCTGCTGATCGAACGGCCGCAGATGTATGCGGAATTCTTCGTGCGGATGTTTGCTCCCGATCGACCGGCCGGCTGACAGAGGCTGCGGTTCGGTCCACGGCGCCTGCCCTCCTCCGTTCACGACGGCGCCGCCAGCGTCAGGCCGACGACCCCCAGCACGATCGCCAGCACGCTGACGAGCTTCAACAGCGAGATCCCTTCTCCGAACAGCACGAAGCCGAACAGCACGGTTCCGAACGCGCCCGCACCGACCCACAACGGATAGGCGATCGAGACGGGCAGCGTTTTCAGAGCCAGAGCGAGGAAGTACATGCCGCCGACAATCCCGACGAGGGTGCCGATGCTCGGCCACCACACGGTGAACCCCTGGGAGGCTTTCATGCTCAGCGCAAAGCCGACCTCGAAGACGGCGGCAATCGCCAGATAAACCCACGCCATGCTCATGCTCATCTTTGCTCCTCGCCCCCTTTGCGAACGCGCAATTTGGAGGTGTGACGATGGCCTGCCTCGAACCCCCTGCGCAACGATTGCACCCTTCGGCCATAAATGCATAAAGTCCCGGCAATAAAGAGCTGGCAGGTGCTGGGTCAATCGCCGACAGGCCGTACGGCAGCGAAGGCCCTTCCGACAACGGGGGCGAAAGGGAGGACAAGATGGCCGAAACAAGCCGGGGCGGACACCAGCCGCTCCCGACCTACCAAGAGTTTATGACCCGGTTCTCCGTCGCCGAGGTGGAAAGGCAGCTCTCGGGCAGCCTGACAGCCGGGCTCAACGCCTGCATCGAGTGCTGCGACCGCCACGCCGGGCAGGACCGGGTGGCGCTCTTTTGGGAAAGCAAGGACGGCCGCAGCGCCCGCCTGACGTTTGACGAATTGAAGGACCGCTCCGGCCGTCTCGCCAACCTCCTTCAGGCGCGCGGTGTCCGGCCGGGCGATCGCGTCGCCGGGCTATTGCCGCGTGTTCCCGATCTCCTGATTGTCATTCTCGGCACATGGCGCGTCGGTGCCGTGTACCAGCCGCTGTTCACCGCCTTCGGCCCGAAGGCAATCGAGTATCGGACCACCTCCAGCGAAGCCCGGCTGATCTTCACCGACAGGGAGAACCGGCACAAGCTCAGTGACGTCGCGGATTGTCCGCCGATCATCACGATCGATGGTGAGGGAAAGCAAGGAGACGCGGACGAGGACACATTCTCGGCAGAACTGAGGCAACAACCGGCCACGTTCGAGCCGGTGATGATGCGCGGCGACGATCCGTTCCTGATGCTGTTCACCTCCGGCACCACCGGGCCGGCCAAGGGAGTCACCGTCCCGCTCAAGGCCCTGCTCTCGTTCTATGGCTATATGCGCTGGAGTGTGGATCTGCGGCCCGAGGACGCCTACTGGAACATCGCCGATCCCGGCTGGGCCTACGGCCTCTACTATGCGGTGATCGGCCCCCTTCTGCTCGGCCACGCCACGACCTTCTATGACGGCCCCTTCACCGCCGAGAGCACCTATCGTGTCATCCGGAAATACGGCATCACCAACCTTGCCGGGGCGCCCACCGCCTATCGGCTGCTGATCGCCAGCGGTACCGAGGCGGCGGAAGGGATCAGGGGCCAGTTGCGGGTGGTCAGCAGCGCCGGCGAGACCCTCAATCCGGAGGTCATCCGCTGGTTCGCAAACACCCTCGATTGCCCGATTCATGATCACTACGGCCAGACCGAAGTTGGGATGGTCCTGTGCAACCACCACGGCCTCTCGCATCCGGTGCATCCCGGCTCGGCCGGTCTGGCGCTGCCGGGATTCCGCCTCGCGGTGGTTGACGACGAGGCGCGCGAGCTGCCGGCGGGCACGCCCGGCATCCTTGCGATCGACCGCGAGCGCTCGCCGTTGTTCTGGTTCCCGGGCTACTGGCGACAGCCGACGGCGAACTGGGTCGGCGATTATCACCTCACCGGCGATACGGTGGAACAGAACGCTGACGGCAGCATCAGCTTCGTCGGCCGCAGCGATGACATCATTACCTCCTCCGGCTACCGGATCGGCCCTTACGACGTGGAAAGCGCGCTCCTGGAGCATCCGGCCGTGGCAGAGGCGGCCGTCGTCGGCAAACCCGACCCGCAGCGCACCGAACTGGTCAAGGCGTTCGTGGTGCTGCGGTCGGCAACGGAGCCGAGTCCGCGCTTGGCCGAGGAGCTGCAGGAATGGGTCAAGACGCGGCTGGCCGCGCACGCCTACCCGCGCGAGATCGCGTTTATCGACCAGATCCCGAAAACGCCGAGCGGCAAGATCCAGCGTTTCCTGCTGCGCGCACAGGAGGTGGAAGCAGCGCGCGCCGGCGGAACACCTCGGCAGCCGACCTCTCAATAAGAGAGGCCGGCGGCCCCCTTCCGGCTTGGCGCCCCTCTTCTTTCGGCCCGCCCCTCCCGGGGTGGCGGATCGGCTTCAACCGCATCGCCTCAGGAATAGGGCGCAAACGCGTTGCCGATGGCCTGCCGGTCCCTGCTGGTCCGCAGAACCAAACTGAGGAGCAGGCGCGCCTTGAGACCGGAAAGGGCGCCCGCGGGGATCAAGCCGCGGGCGATGAGATCGATCTCGCCGCCCGGGTAGCCGTACGTCTCGGTGAACACCGGGCCGGTCATCACGCGGGAAGCCAAAACCACAGGCAACCGGGCGGCAAGGCTGCCCAGCACAGGGGCCGCATCGGCGTGGACATGGCCGGCCCCCATGCCTTCGATGACGACCCCCGCATAACCCATATTGGCGAGATGAGCGAAGAGGCGCGTGTCCTCGCCCATCGCCGCCTTGACGAGCACCACGGGCGCGGGTGGGCCATCGCCGGCGGAGAGACAGGGCGTGCGCGCGACCCGAACATGGAAGTGTGGCCGTCCCTCGATCATTGTGCCGAGCGGGCCGGTGAGTGGCGAGAGGAACGCAGATGGCAGGGCGGTGTGCGATTTCTGCACGAAGCGGGCCGCATGGATGGCGTAATTCAGGACGACCAGCGTGCCAAGGCCCCGCGCCTCGGGCGCGGCGGCGACGCGAACGGCGGACAGAAGATTGGCGGGACCGTCGGCGCCCGGCGCATCGGCGCCGCGCATCGCGCCCGTCACCACCACCGGCCGCTTATTCTCCACCAGCAGATCCAGAAGAAACGCCGATTCCTCGATCGTGTCTGTGCCCTGGATGACGACGGCGCCATCGGCGCCGTCGGCAAACGCCTTCTCGATCCGTTTTGCCACATCGATGAGATCGCCGATCGTCAACGAGGGGCTGGCCACCCGCAACGGCGACTCCGCCTCGATCTCGGCGACATCGGCCAGGGCCGGAACCGAGGTAACCAGCTCGGCGGCACCGAGCTTCGGGGTGATGCCGCCGCCCGCCCCCGACACCATGGTGATGGTGCCGCCAAGCGAGAGAACCAGGATGCGCGGTTTCATCTCGAGGCCTCAGCGCTCGCTGCTCCGGCCTCGCGGGCCAGACGCCGTTCCTCTTCGGCGGTGGGCGGCGGCGGGTTGGCCGGGATCTCGCCGGGCCGGTAGTTCGGCAAACGTCCGGCTGGAATGATCGTCAGCGCGGCAAGCCCCGCCATGATCAACAGGCCGATCTTGAGGGCGCGCAGGCGCGCCTCGACATTGATGCGGACCGCCTCCTCCACCTGCTCCGGCGTCGCGGTGGTCCGCTCCATGATGACCAGCAACTGCTCGTTGGTAACGAAGTTGATGGTGTCGAGGTCGAGCTGCGCCTGAATTTCCGTCGGGAACTGCGGGTTCTCGGCGAGGTGACGCGTCACCACCGTGCTCAAAAGGCCGACCATCAGGGCGCCGGCCACGGCGGTCCCGACTGCGGCGGCGAGATTCTGGGTGGTGCCACGCAACGAGCCGACATCGCTCGCCAGTTCCTTGGGCGCGGCCGTGACCAGGACATTGAAGAGCAGCGTGACCAGCGCCCCCTGGCCGAGACCGAAGACGAACAGACCGACGAGCACCGGCAGTTCCGTCCAGTCGTTGCGGACAACGAAAGCGAGCCAGAGCAGGGCCACCGTGCAGACGCTAAACCCGAACCGGCCGATCTGCCGCGGCGTCAGGATCGGGTACAGGCGGACGACGAGCATCGCGGTGACGAAGACCGTCAGATTGAACGGCATCATCGCGATCGCCGTCGCCAGTGGCGTGCGACCCTGGACAATCTGGATGTAAAGGGGAACCGAGAAGTTGAGGGCAGCCTCAAGGGCGACGACCGCGAACAACGCGTAGACCGCGGCCCGCTCCGACGACGACATCATCACCCGAAGATCCAGTAGCGGCGTCTTGCCGGCGGCGGCGACCCTGCGACACCACCTGATCAGACCCTGGAGAAGGACAATGCCCGTGACAATCATCACCGGCGCCGGCGACAGGCCCAGAAGATCGAATGGCGCGCCGGGCCCCGCCACGCCGAGGCCCCAGCGGTTGAGATTGTTGAAGCCGAAACTGATCAGAATGATCGCCGCCGCCGCGAGGACGACGCCAACCGCATCGATGTGGACCTCGGGCCGCCCCTTGTCCTCCTTGAGCTTGAAGCTCAGCAGGAAGACGATGCCGGCGACCACGATCAGAATACCGAAGACCGGACGCCAGCCGATGAAGGTGCCCAGCACCCCGCCGATCAGGAAGGCGGCGGCGCTGGCGCCGGCGCGCGCCGAGCCAAGGGCACCAATGGCCGTTGCCTGTTGGCTCCCATGATAGTGATTGGCGATCAGCGCCACCAGCGCAGGCACGATCACCGCGGCAGCCATTCCGCACAGGCCCTGCGCGGTCAGCATCAGGGTGGCGTTGGGACTGAACGTCATCAGGATCTGGGCGACGGCGTAGATCGCGACGACGATCCGAAACATCCTCGTCGCTCCGAAGCGTTGGGTGAGCTTCGAGCCGAGCATGACAAGACCGGCCACCGCCAGCGAGTACATGACGATGCCGGTCGCGACCGTGGTCGGCGGCACGCCGAAGCTCGCCACCATTCCGCTCATCGAAACGGGAAGGGCGGCGACATTGAACGACATGATGACCTGGCCCAGGGCGATGGCGATCATCGGGATCCAGGATTCTCGGGTTTCGACGCCGCTCGTCGGCGCTGAGGCGCTTATCGTGGTCATGATTCGTTTCCTCCTCATCCGATCGGTTTCGGAATCCGGCTCTCCCCCGGCACCCGCGAAGGGAACCGCCGGCGGGAGTGCGAACCGCTCAGGTTTCTGGTTTTGAGGCGAATAGGTTGAGGCCGAGCCGCTCGGAGAGATACTTGGTGACGCGCTGGCCCTTGACGCTGTTGCCGGCGGCATCGAGCGGTGGTGCGAACGTGCCGAGACCGCCCTTGCCGGGGGAAACGGTAACAATGCCGCCGCTGACGCCGCTCTTGCCCGGCAGACCGATCTCGTAGAGCCAGTCACCGGACCGCTCGTAAAGCCCGGCCGTCGCGAGGATGGCAAGCACGCGCTTGCAGTTTAGGGGATCGATAACGCGCTCTTTGGTTACCGGATTGAGCCCGCCGTCGGCGAGCGTTGCCGCCATCACCGCGAGGTCCTTCGCCGAGACGCGAAGCGAGCATTGCTTGGTGTAGATATCGGTCGCCTCCAGCGCATCGAAGTACATGCGGCCGTAGCCCTCGAGCAACTTGGCGATCCCGCGATTGCGCAGGTTGGTCGCCGCCTCCGATTCGTAGACCTCGAGGTCCAGTTCGAGAGCCCGCCCGGCGAACCGCGACAATCCTTCCTGAACGAAACGCCATTTCTCGTCAGCGCTCGCGCCGGGTGCCAAGCTGGTTGTCGCGATGGCTCCGGCGTTGACCATCGGGTTCATCGTCCGGGTCGCATTCAGCTCGATCGCCATTACCGAGTTGAACGGCAGCCCGGTTGCATTGACGCCGATCTTCTCCCGCGCCGCCTCCGCGCCGATCGCTTCGCAGACCAGGGCGAAAACGAAGGGCTTTGAGATGCTCTGGATCGAAAACTCGTGCGCGGCGTCGCCGATCTCATGGACCGCTCCGTTGACGCCAACGATACAAAAACCGAAGAGATCGCGCCGGGCACGGCCGAGTGCCGGTATGTAATCGGCAACAACGCCCTCATCGAAGTCCCGGTACCGCCGATAAGCCTCACGAACCGACTGCGCGACCGCGTTCGGTGGTGGCAAATGTCCTGTGGATACCGCCGCGGTGGCGGTAATCCCATCGACATCGACGTCTGCAAACATCTGAAACCTCCCAGTCATTACAACAATACCGATTGCAAGCGGCCACCGCACGATAGTCGGAGGCCTCAACATTCAACCGGAAAGTTATAACCCGCCCCCTCGTCAGCGGATTTTTTTCTTCATTTTATTCTTTCAGTTTCGCTACCGCGTTTTCGTTTTCTTGGCAACATTGGATCACAAAAAATGAAACGCGGCAGATCATGGCGTGCCGAAACGGCTTGATCGGCTTCTGACGGCGGATCATCTGCGGATACCCGACGCCGTGACGGCAGGCTGACCATTGGGAAGCAAAGGGAAAGACGAGAGGCTCAAAACCCGGGTCGCGGTGCCCACCCGGGGCCGCCGCGGATCGCGGGATCGGATCCGTCCTTTCGGCACCAGCCGCCTGTTTTCGTTCCCCCTTTGCCGGTCGGGCGGCCGGGGCGAGCGGGAATTCACCCCAGCAAGAGGTTCTGGTGGTGGTTCGCGTCCGAGCGAGCTGCTATGGTTTTAGCCCTCAAACAAGGCACAAGGCTTCTGGTTCTAACCGGAGCCGCTAATTTTGTTAGGGGGACGCAATGAAAACAATGAGGTTGCATTGTTGCGTGCTGTCGGCGATTGCCCTCGGCCTGTTCGGCAGCGCGGCACACGCACAATCCGGAAGTTCCATACCGGTGGGACAGCTTGCCGCGGAAACGGGGCCGACCTCGCCTGTCGGCTCGGTCTACGCCAAGGGCGTTTCCGATGCCATCCGCTACATCAACGAGCAAGGCGGGATCGACGGCAAGCCGATTGCGCTGCAGATCGAAGACTACGGCTATGAGGCGGCGCAGGCGGCCGCCATCTATGAGCAATGGCGGAACACCCTGAAGCCGGTCACCATCCAGGGATGGGGAACGGCCGACACGGAGGCTCTGGTCGACGACGTCGCTCGCGACGAAATTGTCTACATGTCCGGCTCATCCGCGGGCGAGTTGACCGATCCGACGGGGCGCTCGCCTTACACGAAGTTCGCCGCTCCCTATAACTTCTTCTACGGGCCCTCCTATTCCGACGGCTGCCGGGGGCTGGTGCAATGGGCTGCGCAAGACTGGAAACGCACCGGTGGCGCCCAGCGTTCGACCTTTCTAGAAGCGCTCCATCGTCCGAAATTCGTTTACATGGGAGACAACCACCCCTACCCCAACGCGCCGAAGGCCGCGTGCACCGATTACGCCCGCGAGCTCGGCTTCGAGATCCTCTCTCCGCTCCGCTACCCTTTGAGCCCCGGAGATTTCTCACAACAGTGCCGGCAACTCCTGCAATCGGGTGCGCACTACGCCTTCCTGGCCAACACTTCGGAATCCAATATCGCTCTGCTCCAGGCCTGCGCCAAGGAAGGGGTGACGACCCAGTTCATGACCAACATCTACGGCTGGGACGAAGAAGCCGCGCGGAAAGCGGGCAACGCGGGCAATGGCCTTGTGTGGGTGGTCAGTGCGGCGCGATGGGATGAGACGGTGCCGGGCATGACCCTGGTCGAGGAGATCGCCGCCCAGTCGGGCGATCTCGACGAGAACCAGCGGACCGTGCACTACATCCATGGCGTGTGCTCGGCCTATTTCATGCGCGATGCGATGGCGGCAGCCGCCAAGGAAGACGGCGGGATCACCGGCCCCAACATCAAAAAAGCGTTCGAGCAGATGCGCGACCATGTGCCCGAGGGTCTCGATGGCGTCTGCCTGCCCTCGACCTGGACCGAGGATGACCATCGCGGCACCACGACGGTGATGGTCTATCGCAGCACGTACAACTACGGCAACGCCACTGCGGAAAAGATCTACACGACACAGCTTCCGCTCCGGCCCGATTGGCTGGGCTGGTAGCAACCCCGAAGACTGCAATCGATTAGGTCCCCGGAAACCGCTGATGACAGGAACCGGCAGGCGCAGGGGACGGAAGGAGTGAGAGTTATGACAGACGCACACGTTGCGAGCGCGCCGCTCGCGCGGAGGCCGGTCACGGTCACTGAGCCGGCCAAGCCGCAAGCCATCAGCATCCAGGACACCACCGCCAACCCGGCTCCCCTGGGCCTGTTGTGCTTCGCGCTCACCACCATCCTTCTCAACATTCACAACGCCGGCTTCACCGGCCTCGACGCGATGATCGTCAGCATGGGCATCTTTTACGGCGGCATCGCCCAGATCATCGCCGGCATCTTCGAATGGCGGAAGAACAACACGTTCGCCGCCACCGCTTTCATCTCCTATGGCTCCTTCTGGCTGACCCTGTGCGGCATCATCGTGATGCCGAAAATGGGCCTGGCGGAAGCGCCGGGGCCGATCGCGATGGCGAGCTACCTCGGCATCTGGGGTTTGATGTCGTTCGTGCTGTTCATCGCCACGTTCCGGTTGAACCGGGCGCTGCAGCTCACCTTCTTCCTTCTCGTGGTGCTGTTCGCCCTGCTCGCGATCGGAGACATTCTCGGCAGCACGACGCTGCGCATCATCGCCGGCTACGAGGGCATCCTGACGGGTTTGGCGGCGATGTACACGGGCCTCGCCCAGATCCTCAACGAGCTGTACGGCCGGACGGTTTGGCCGCTCGGCCCGGTCGCGAAGTAACCGGGTCCGTCCGCAGCAAGGCGCCGGCGGCCCCAGTTGCCTCCGGCGCCACCGTCCGCGCCGCCTCCCCTTCGCCCTTGCGCGGCTGGAACATCTTGATCAGGTTCTGACGGCGGATTATCGTCGATCGGCAGCCGCGCCGAATACGAAAGGCGAATAATCAAGCGTCTCGTCTTCCTCATTTCGAGGTCATTGATCCCGGAAATATTCGGTGCCGCCCCTCTCGTCCGACAAAAACAAGGAAACGCCAGCATGAGTGACTTGCTTGTTATCGAATTCCCGACCGAGGAGCGGGCCGAGGAGGTGCGCCGGCGCCTGCTCGATATGCAGAAGGAATACCTAATCGAGCTCGGTGATGCGGTCATTGCGGTCAAACGCCCGGACGGAAACGTCAAGCTCAAGCAACTCTTGAACCCGGTCAAGGCCGGCGCCCTTTCCGGCGTGCTCTGGGGCTCGCTGATCGGCCTGCTCTTCATGATGCCGCTGGCCGGTGCGGCGATGGGTGCGGCGGGCGGCGCCCTCGGCGGCAAGCTCAGCGATCTCGGCATCAACGACGAGTTCATGAAAGAGGCCGCCGCAACCCTGCAATCGGGCAACGCCGCGCTCTTTCTCCTGATCCGCAAGATGACCACCGAGAAGGTGATAGCGGAACTTCGGGAGGCAGGCGGCAAGATCATGCGAAGCTCGTTCGACGACGCCAAGGAGGCGGAACTGCGCGCGGCGCTGCAGGAGGCGCAGGCGGCGATCGCCGAACAGCCGACATCGTGACGACGGGCTGATCCCGCGCGTTTCGGCCGGGGAAACCCGGCCGAAACGCTCGGCTCGATCGGCACAAGTAGCAACCATTAAGTCGCGGCGGTTTTTTCGGTCCAGGGCGTTTGGCGCTGGACGACGGTGTTGGCGTAGATGAGGAGCTTTCGCGCGCAGGCGATGAGCGCGGCTTTATGGGGTTTCCCGCGGCCGGTGAGGCGGGCGTAGAGGGCGATCAGCGCCTTGTTCCAGCGGAACGCGGCGGGCAAGGCGGCGGCGAACAGCGAGCGCCGCAACCGCCCGCGTCCGCCGGCGATGTGGCGCTGGCCCTTGTGCTTTCCGCTGTCGTCGTCGAATGGCGCCAGGCCGGCGAGCGCGGCGGCTTGCTCGCGGCTGACGTGCCCCAACTCCGGCATGCGGACGATGAGGGTGATCGCGGTGCGCTCGCCGATGCCGGGGATACTGAGGACGAGGTCGAGGCGCGTCGCGAGATCGGCGTGAGTGCGCAGCCTTCCGGCGATGCGCCCGAGTTCGGCCTCTCGCCGCGCCTTCAGGCGGGCAATGTCGGCGGCGACGAGACGGCGCAGCCGCCGGTCGTCGATGTGTTCGAGCCGGGTCTTGAAACGGGCCATATCCTCTTCGATCTGCTCGACGAAGGTCAGATGCCCGGC
>CAZFBS010000063.1:0-4357 GCA_964517265.1 uncultured Rhodospirillaceae bacterium
TTAGACTGACAAGGCTCCTCTGGATTGCTTCGTCGGCTTCGCCTCCTCGCAAAGACGGAGGGGATGGACTTCACTGGCGATGTCGAGTCCACAAGTCGGGAGGACCGGACCCCTCCTTCTCCTGCCTCATGCTGGATAGAATTGCGCCCTGACTTTCCTTCGCCTCCGAACACCCTGTGGAATACACTGCCGCCGGAACCAACCGCCATCCTTAAGAGTGGCAAGCCGGATGATCGACGCCTTGGACGACAAACGCGACTTCTTCATCAGCTTCAATCAAGCCGACCGCGCCTGGGCGACTTGGATCGCTTGGGTGCTGGAGGAGGCCGGCTATTCGGTGTTCTTCCAAGACTGGGACTTCCGGGGCAACTTCGTCGAGCACATGAACCGGTCACACGCTCAGGCGTACCGTACCCTGGCCGTGCTGTCCGACAACTATTTCGGCTCCGGCTTCACGTTCGCCGAATGGTCGGCGCGCTTTGCACAAGACCCCGCCGCCCGTGAGGACCGGCTGGTGCCGGTCAAGGTCGGCCCGCTCACCGGCGAGACAATCCTCGGGCCCATTCTCCATGCCGATCTTACCGGATGCGAAGAGAGCGAGGCGCACCGCCAGCTGCTCGACCGGGTCAAGAAAGCTATTGACGCGACGTACCGGCCGAAGCCACCGACCCGCCCCGGCTTTCCCGGCGCTCCGGCGCGCGAGATCCCGGAGAAGCCGCGGTTTCCCGTGCCCCTTCATAACCTGCCGCCGCCCAACCCGGATTTCGTCGGACGTGAAGATGTGCTGGTACAGCTCCAGGAACTCCTCAATCAGGGCCAGCAGCCGGCCGTGCTCAGCCAGGCAATCACCGGCCTCGGCGGCATCGGCAAGACGCAGACCGCGTTGGCTTATGCCTACCGTCACCTTGCTGACCACACCCTGATCTGGTGGCTGCGGGCCGAGACCTTGGCGGTGCTTGCCGCCGACTTCACCACGCTCGCCGAACCTTTGGGCTTCGATCCCGCCGCCGCCGATCAGGAGAAGCTGATCACCCGCATCCGTGCCGCGCTGCAGGCAAGTACCGGCTGGCTATTGGTGTTCGATAACGTCGAAGACCCCCAACTGCCCCGCGCCTTCCTGCCGACCACCGGCGAGGGTCATGTTCTGATCACCTCGCGCCGCACCGATTGGCAGGGCATCGCCAAGGCACGGGAGCTTGAGGTGATGAAGGAGAGCGAGGCGCTGCAACTTCTCACCGGCTGTCCTGATCCCGACACGCTCCCGATTTCCGATCTCGCCGAGGCCACGGCGCTCGCGCAGGAGCTGGGCTACCTGCCGCTCGCCTTGACGCAGGCGCGAGCCTACATGGCCGAGACCGGCAAGAGCCTCGCCGGCTACCGCCGGCTGCTCCACGCGAGCCGGCCGGCGGTGCTGGCCAGGGGGCGAGGCAACCCCGACTACCCGGCGAGCGTCGCCAAAACTTGGCATCTCTCGATCGCGGCGGCCGAGGAGGAATGCGCGGCGGCGCGGCCCTTGCTTGAGCTGCTGGCCTTCTTCTCGGCCGACCCGCTGCCGACGGCGGTGCTGGCTGCCGAGCCAGAAGCTCTGTCGGAGGAACTGCGCGGGGAGTTGGAGCGCGACGAAGCCATAGGCGCGCTCCAGCGTTTTTCCCTCATCCAGGCCGAGCAGGATGCGCTCACCGTGCATCGCCTTGTTCAGGCTGTGACCCGCGACGCGCTCGACGCAACGACGGCCAAAACCCATGCCGAGGCGGCTGTACGGCTGGTGAACGCAGCCCTGCCAAGCCCGGCGCAGGAGCATGCAAACTGGCCAACGATCGGGGCGCTCCTCCCGCATGCGCTCGCGACGGCCGAGGCCGCCGAACACCTTGAGGCTGGTCTGGAGACAGTAGCAACAGTGCTCAATCGGATAGCGCTCTACCTCCACGCCCGCGCCGCCCATGCCGAGGCCGAGGCGCTTTATCAGTGCTCATTCGCTATCTTGGAGAAGGGCCTTGGGTCCGAGCATCCGGACGTGGCCATCCGGCTCAACAACCTCGCCGAGCTCTACCGGGACACCAGCCGCTATGCCGAGGCCGAGCCGCTTTATCAGTACTCACTCGCTATCTTGGAGAGGGGCCTTGGGCCCGAGCACCCACACGTCGCCACCAACCTCAACAACCTCGCCGAACTCTACCGTGCCACCGGCCGCTATGCCGAAGCCGAGCCGCTCTATCAGCGCGCGATTGCGATCCTTGAAAAGACCCTGCCGAAAGAGCATTCGCACATGGCCCTAAGCCTCAACAACCTCGCTTTGCTCTACCTGGAAACCGGCCGCACCGCCGAGGCCGAGCCGCTCTTCCAGCGCTCACTCACCATACGGGAGAAGGTCTTCGGCTCCGAGCACTCGGACGTAGCCCAAAGCCTCAACAACTTCGCTTTGCTCTACCGGGACACAGGCCGCGATGCCGAAGCCGAGCCGCTGTATCAGCGCTCACTCACGATCTGGGAAAAGGGTCTCGGCCCCGAACACCCGCACGTGGCCATAAGCCTCAACAACCTCGCCAAGCTCTACCTGGACATCGGCCGCACCGCCGAGGCTGAGCCGCTCCTGCAGCGCGCTCTCGCCATCAGCGAGAAGACCCTCGGGCCGGAGTATCCGCACATGGCCCTAAGCCTCAACAACCTCGCTTTGCTCTATCTGGACACGATCCGCTATGCCGAATCCGAGCCGCTCTTTGAGCGCGTAATCGCGATCCTTGAGAAGACGCTACCGCCGGACCATCCGAACCTCTTGCAGGTGCGGAAGAGCTATGCCCGCCTTCTCGATAAGCTCGGCCGTTCTGCCGAGGCCGCCGCGCTGCGCGGCCAAGCTGAGGCAAGCCGGTAACGGCGCCTTCCGGAAGACTAGCTGGCTCCCAAGATTAATCCGGCTCGGTGCCGTCGATATGGATCGGCACGCCCGGCTTGAGCTTGGAGCTGCGGATCGACAGGGCCGATTTGACGTGGCTGACGTTCTTCGCCGGCGTCAGCTTGGTGGTCAGGAACGTCTGGTAGGAGTCCCAGTCCGGCGCGACAACTTTAAGGAGGAAATCGGTCTCGCCGGCCAGCATGTGGCACTCGCGGACCTCCGGCCAGGAGTCGACCAGCGCCTCGAACGCCTCCAGATCCGTCTCGGCCTGGCTGGAAAGGCCGACCTGGGCGAACACCGTCACATTGTAGCCCAAAGCCTTCGGGTTCAGATCGGCGTGATAGCCGCGAACGTACCCCGCCTCTTCGAGCGCGCGCACCCGGCGCAGGCACGGCGGCGCCGAGATGCCGGCTCGTCGCGCCAGCTCGACGTTGGTGATGCGGCCGTCGGCCTGAAGATCGTGCAGGATGCTCTGATCGATCCTGTCGAGCTTGACCCGCCGCGTGTTATTTCTGTCTGAGTTGTCCATTAAAACGAAATTATATTGCATGTTGCCGGCCGCTGCCAAGGACCATCCGCACCTGCGCTGCTGCAGTGCGACAGAATCCCGCGCTTTGGCCGCGATTGGCCATTTCCCTGACATTCCAGAGCTGTCATATACTGCCTGGAGGGGGTCGTCCTACGATGAATCCATCCACCGTCCATCGCTGCGGATTTGCGGAGCATGCCATTGAACAACGGGCGATGTTCCGGCTAAAGTCTGCGGTCCCGGTTTTACAATCAGAAGAGAAGGGCGTTAGGGGCCGGTCATGAACTTCTCGCTACTCGAGCGCATCGGCGTGGGCGCGCTGCTCGCCGCCTGGCTGATCTATGGCAGCAACTTTCTCGGCAACACGCTGGTCCATGTCGGTGACATGCCGGAGACGGCCGCCGTTGAGCCGGCCGAGACTGAGGAGGAATCGGCGGAGCCTGCTGAAGAGGTCGATTTCGCTTCCCTGCTGGCCACGGCGGAGCCGAGCGCGGGAGAGCGCGTGTTCAACAAATGCAAATCCTGCCATACGGTCGACGAAGGCGGCCGTCATACCGTGGGGCCGAATCTCCACAACGTCGTCGGCGCGGATATCGCCGCCAAGGACGGCTTTGCCTACTCGTCCGCGCTCACCGGGATCGAGGGACAATGGGACTACGATCATCTCAACCAGTTCCTCGAGAAGCCGGCCGATTACGCTCCCGGCACCAAGATGAGTTTTGTCGGTCTTGCCAAGCCGGAAGATCGCGCCAACGTGATCGCTTACCTCAGGGAGAACACGCAGGACCCGCCGCCCCTTCCAGAACCCCAAGAAACCGCGGCTGCTGAGGAGCCCGCGGCGGCAGGAGAAGAGGCAAGCGCGCCGGGCGAGGCCGAGGAACCGGCGGAGGCGGTTGCCGAGGAGGGCGCCGATGAGGCCGCGCCTGCGACCGAGGAGG
>CAZFBS010000063.1:4457-12720 GCA_964517265.1 uncultured Rhodospirillaceae bacterium
GAGGGCGCCGATGAGGCCGCGCCTGCGACCGAGGAGGGCGCCGAGGAGGCTGCTCCTGAGGAGGGGGCCGCGGCAGGGGATCTGGAAGCGAAAGTCGCTGCCGCCGCGCCAGACGACGGGCAGAAAGTGTTCCGCAAATGTCAGTCCTGCCACACCGTTGAAGAGGGCGGAGGCCATCGCGTCGGACCCAACTTGTACAACGTGATGGGCCGGGACAAGGCGACGGCTGAGGGTTACACCTATTCCAGCGCGTTGAGCAGCCTGCCGGGCGAATGGACTCTTCAGGATATGGAGGACTACCTGGAGGATCCGCGTGGCTATGCACCGGGAACCAAGATGACGTTCGCTGGCCTGAAGAGCGAGGAGGAAAGGATTGCGGTTATTGCCTTCATGCGCAGCCATGGAGAGTGATTGCCGCCGTCGCAATGACGCAACTCGCCGAAGCGGTTCAGCTCGCCGAACGGATGGCCGACGCCGCACGGCCGGTGGTCCTGCGGTCGTTCCGGACACCGGCACTGGCGGTCGAAGCGAAGGCCGATGACACTCCGGTAACGATTGCCGACCGGGAGGCGGAAGCGGTCCTGCGGCGGATGATCGAGAGTGCCTTTCCCGATCACGGTATCGTCGGCGAAGAGCATGGCATCATCCGTGGTGAGGCCGATTTTGTCTGGGTTCTCGATCCGATCGACGGCACCAAATCGTTTGTCACCGGCAAGCCGCTGTTCGGCACCTTGATCGCACTTCTGCGGGAAGGGCGCCCGGTGATCGGCGTGATCGACATGCCGGCGCTCGGTGAGCGCTGGGTCGGCGCCGAAGGTCAGCCAACGACCTTCAATGGCCGGCCGGCGCGCTGCCGGGCGTGCCCGGCGTTGAGCGATGGCTGGCTGTATGCGACCTCGCCGGCGATGTTCGCGAGCGGCGATCTGCCGGCGTTCGAGCGCCTCGGCGCCCGCTGCCGGGCGACCCTGTTTGGCGCCGACTGCTATGCCTACGGGCTCCTCGCCAACGGCACCGTCGACGTCGTCTGCGAGGCCTCGATGCAGCCTTACGATTACTGCGCGCTCGTTCCTGTCATTGCCGGCGCGGGCGGCATGATCACCGATTGGAACGGCGCGCCGCTCGGCCTGGCCTCGGACGGCCGGGTGCTGGCGGCGGGAGATCCGCGCGTGCACGCGGCCGCGCGAGAGGTGCTGGCCCATTGATGCGATTGCGACGCTATGGTTCATGGCGGCGGCGAGCTTGGGTTGTCGTGCCCGCGCTGTCACGGGTGTCGATTGCGGCGACGATCGTTGCGGTGTGGATGGCGGTGGGCGGTGCCGGGCTGGCCCACGCGGATGTCCGGATTGCCCATGCCATCGCCATGCACGGGGAGCCGAAATATGGGCCGGACTTTGCCCATTTCGATTATGTCAATCCCGATGCGCCGAAGGGCGGCGCGTTGCGTCTCGCCGTCAGCGGCACCTTCGACACTTTCAATCCCTACATCATCCGCGGCAATCCTGCTGCCGGCATCAGCGCCGAGACGCTGCTGGTCTCCAGCGCCGACGAACCGTTCACCGAATACGGGTTGATCGCGGAAACACTGGAATGGCCGGAGGATCGCTCGTGGGTGATCTTCAACCTGCGCCCCGAGGCGCGCTGGCATGACGGCACCCCGATCACTGCGGATGATGTCGTTTTCTCGTTCGAGATCCTGAAGACGAAGGGCGCGCCGGTCTATCGCTTCTATTATGCCTCGATCGAGAAGGCAGAGAAGCTGGATACACGCAGGGTCAAATTCATCTTTGCCGAGGCGATGAACCGGGAGTTGCCGCTGATTGCCGGACAGATGCCGGTTTTTCCCAAACACTACTGGGAGAGCCGCGATTTCGAGAGCGCAACGTTGGAGCCGCCGTTGACGAGCGGTCCCTACCGGGTCGCGGGGTTCGAGCCGGGCCGTCATGTCAGCCTAGAGCGGGTGGAGGATTACTGGGGCAAGGATCTGCCCGTAAACGTCGGGATCAACAATTTCGAGAGAATCCGCTACGACTACTTCCGCGATGATACCGTCATCCGTCAAGCCCTCAAGGCAGGGATCGTCGATCTGCGTGTCGAGAATCAGGCCAAAGCGTGGGCAACCGATTACAACATTCCTGCCGTGGCGCGGGGTTGGCTGCTCAAGGAGGAGATCGAGCACGACCGACCGACCGGCATGCAGGCGTTCGTCTACAACACGCGCCGCCCTGTCTTTCAAGATCCGAAAGTGCGTGAAGCATTGGCCTATGCCTTCGACTTCGAGTGGACCAACCGTACCTTGTTCTTCGGCCAGTACAGCCGAACCGAAAGCTATTTCAGCAACTCCGAGCTGGCGGCTTCAACGGAACCACCGTCCGGGGAGGAGCTAGCCGTTCTCGAGCCTTTCCGCGAGCAGTTGCCGCCGCGCGTGTTCACCGATGCCTTCCGGCTCCCGACGACCGACGGCTCCGGCTGGCCGCGCGAGAACCTCGGCAAGGCCTTTGCGCTGCTCACGCAAGCCGGCTGGGAAGTGCAGGACATGAGGCTCGTCAATGTCGCCACCGGCGAGCCGATGCGGTTTGAAATTCTTCTCGTCAGCCAGGCGTTCGAGCGCATTGCACTGCCCTTCGTCCGTAATCTGAGGCGCCTCGGCATCGAAACCAGCGTCCGCCTGGTCGATCAATCGCAGTACATCAACCGCCTGCGCTCGTTCGATTACGACATGATCATCGCGGTTTGGGGGCAGTCGAATTCGCCCGGCAATGAGCAGCGCAGCTACTGGGGCTCGGCCGCGGCAAGCGAGCCAGGCTCCCGCAATTATGCCGGTATCCAGGACCCGGTGGTCGATGCCTTGATCGATCTCGTCATCGCATCACCGGATCGGGAAAGCCTCGTTCATCGCACGCGGGCTCTCGATCGGGTCCTGCTTTCCGGATTTTACGTCATCCCGCAATGGCACACGCAGGAAGACCGGATCCTCTCCTGGGACCGCTTTTCGCGGCCGGCCGTCACGCCGGACCAGGGAACCTCGACCGATTTCTGGTGGTTCGATGAGGCCAAGGCGGCGCGGCTGGCAAGGCAGATGGCGGGCGTCGAACTTGCCACGAATGAGCCGGAGCGCGATTCCCCCGGCGTCAGCATTGCGGTTGCCGTCGCCGCAGCGGTTTTGATGGTCGCCTACTTCGTATTTCGGCGCGCGTTGCGCCGGCAGCAGGTCTGAACATGCTCCCTTACATCATCCGCCGCCTGGTGCTGATCGTGCCGACGTTGTTCGCGATCATGCTGATCAATTTCCTGATCGTGCAGACGGCGCCGGGTGGACCGATCGAGCAGATCATCGCCGAGTTGACCGGCGAAGGCGCCGATATCACCCAGCGGGTGACCCAGGCCGGCGCTCCGGAGGTGAGCGGTCAAGCCTCGGCCGGAACACAGACCGGAGTGAGCAGCAAGTACCGCGGCGCGCAGGGGCTTGACCCCGAGTTCATTCGGCAGCTGGAAGAACAGTTCGGATTTGACCGCCCTCTCCACGAGCGGTTCATCAAGATGATGGGCAGCTACATTCGGTTCGACTTCGGCGAGAGCTATTTTCGGGACCGCTCGGTCGTCGACCTCGTGATCGACAAGATGCCGGTCTCGATCTCGCTGGGACTGTGGACCACGCTGATCACCTACCTGATCTCGATTCCGCTCGGGATCGCCAAAGCGGTCCGCGACGGCAACCGGTTCGACATCTGGACCAGCGTGCTGATCGTCATCGGCAACGCCATCCCCGCTTTCCTGTTCGCCGTGCTGTTGCTGGTCGTGTTTGCCGGCGGCAGCTATCTGGATTGGTTTCCCTTGCGCGGGCTTGTCTCCGAGACCTGGGAGGAGTTGACGTGGCCGGAGCGCATCCTCGACTACTTCTGGCATATCACCCTGCCGGTAACGGCGATGGTGATCGGCGGGTTCGCCACGCTCACGATGCTGACCAAAAATTCGTTTCTCGACCAGATCAACCAGCAGTACGTGATGACGGCGAAATCCAAGGGTTTGACACCGCGCCAAGTGGTCTACGGCCACGTCTTCCGCAACGCCATGCTCATCGTCATTGCCGGGTTTCCCGCTGCCTTCGTCAGCATCCTGTTCACCGGGACCGTGTTCATCGAGATCATCTTTTCCCTCGATGGGTTGGGCCTGCTCGGCTTCGAGGCCGCCTTCAATCGCGATTATCCGCTGATGTTCGGCACCCTCTATTTCTTCTCGCTGGTGGGCCTGCTGCTCAACCTGATCGGCGACATCATGTACACCATCGTCGATCCGCGCATTGATTTCGAAAAGCAGGAGGTTTGACGGTGACACCCTCCCGCGGTTCATCGCGCCCGCAGGCAGGCCCGGAGCCCCGCTTCCTCGGTAAGACAATTACGCCGCTGACCCGAAGGCGGATCGACAATTTCAAGGCCAACCGGCGCGGCTACTGGTCGCTCTGGATTTTTCTCGTGCTGTTCGGCTTGAGCCTGTTCGCCGAGTTCATCGCTAACGACAGGCCGTTTCTCGTCTATCACGACGGCAGCGTCTACATGCCGATCCTGACGGACTATCCGGAGACGACCTTCGGCGGCCCGTTTCCGACCGCCACCGACTACAGCGATCCCGCGGTGAGGGCGATGATCGACGAAAAGGGCTGGATGCTGATGCCGCCGATCCCGTTCAACCACCGCTCGGTGGTCTGGGACCTGCCGGAGCCGGCGCCGACTGCGCCGGATCGGCGCCATTGGCTCGGCACCGACGATCAGGCGCGCGATGTTGCCGCCCGCGCCATTTACGGCTTTCGCATCTCCGTGTTGTTCGGATTCTCCCTGACGATCGTCTCCGCCCTTGTCGGCGTCACCGCCGGCGCTATACAAGGCTACTTCGGCGGCTGGATCGACCTCTCCTTTCAGCGTTTCATGGAGGTTTGGTCGTCGGTGCCGACGCTTTATGTTCTGATCATCCTGGCCAGTATCGTCGAGCCGAATTTCTGGTGGCTGCTCGGAATTCTGCTGTTGTTCCAGTGGATGGGGTTCGTCGGCGTGGTTCGTGCAGAGTTCCTGAGGGCACGCAACTTCGACTATGTCCGGGCAGCCCGCGCGCTCGGTGCCTCCAATCTCGCCATCATGTTTCATCACGTGCTGCCGAACGCGGTGGTCGCGACGCTCACATTCATGCCGTTCATCCTGGCCGGCTCCGTCACCGCCCTTACCGGGCTCGATTTTCTCGGCATCGGCCTGCCGCCGGGATCGGCATCGCTGGGCGAACTGCTGGCCCAAGGCAAAGCCAACCTGCAGGCGCCGTGGCTGGGGCTGACCGGTTTTTTCGTGATCGCCGTGATGCTCTCGCTGCTGATCTTCATCGGCGAGGCGGTGCGCGATGCGTTCGATCCGCGTAAGGCATTCATTCAAACGCCGGCGGTTCCAGGACCTGCCACCGGCGCCTATGCCGCCCCGGTATCGGCACTGTCATCGACACAGTCCTCGGCGCGGACGGAGGCGCGCGGATGAAGCCGGCGACACCGACGGCGCCCCTGCTGTCCATCGACGATCTCGCCGTTTCGTTCGGCCGAGGCGGGGGGGCGATTGAAGCCGTTCGCGGGGTTTCCTTCACCGTAGGCAAGGGCGAGACCGTCGCACTTGTCGGCGAGAGCGGCTCGGGAAAGTCCGTGACCGCCTTGAGCGTGATGCGTCTGTTGCCGTATCCGATGGCATGGCATCCGTCCGGCACGATCCGATTTGGCGACCAGAGCGTGCTGACGCTGCCCGAGCCGCAGATGCGGGCTCTGCGCGGCAACCGCATCAGCATGATCTTTCAGGAGCCGCTCAACTCGCTCAACCCGCTGCATACGATTGAAAAGCAGATCGCGGAGGTGCTGCTGGTGCACCGGGGACTGAGTCGGCGCCAAGCCCGTGAGCGGGTTATCGAGCTGTTGCACATGGTCGGCCTGCCCGAGGCGGAGCATCGCCTTGGTGCCCTGCCTCATGAATTCTCCGGAGGTCAGCAGCAGCGGGTGATGATCGCGATGGCGCTCGCCAACGAGCCCGATCTGCTGATCGCCGACGAGCCGACGACGGCGCTCGACGTTACCATCCAGGCGCAGATTCTGAAGCTGCTTGGCGATCTGCAGGCCAAGCTGAAAATGGCGCTGCTGTTGATCACCCACGATCTGACCATTGTTCGCAGGGTCGCCGAGCGGGTGTGCGTGATGAACCGGGGAGAGATCGTCGAGCAAGGGCGGGTCGTGGACGTGTTTCATCAGCCCGCCCACCCCTATACCCGGCACCTGCTCGATTCCGAGCCGCGTGACCGGCCCGAGCCGGCCCCCTCGCAAGCGCCCTTGCTGCTGAAGGGAACCGAAGTCCGTGTCTGGTTTCCGATCAAGCGCGGCCTGCTTCGCCGAACGGTTGATCACGTCAAGGCGGTGGACGGCGTTTCTCTGACGGTGCGCAAGGGACAAACTCTCGGCGTCGTCGGCGAGAGCGGCTCCGGCAAGAGCACACTGGCCCGTGCCCTGATCCGGCTGCAGAAGTCGCAAGGATCAATTGTGTTTGATGGTCGCCAGATCCAGGGCCTGACGTGGCAGTCCTTAAGACCGTTGCGGCGGCAAATACAGATCGTCTTCCAGGACCCGTTCGGTAGTCTGTCGCCACGGATGTCGGTCGGCCAGATTGTCGAGGAGGGATTGAAGATCCACAAGCTCGGCTCGAGCCTGGAGAGACGGCGGCGAATCGTCGATGCATTGGAAGAAGTTGGCCTCGATGCGGCGGTACAAGACCGCTATCCGCACGAATTTTCCGGCGGACAGCGGCAGCGGATCGCGATCGCCCGTGCGCTGGTGCTGAAACCCGACTTCATCGTGCTGGACGAGCCGACCAGCGCCCTCGACGTTTCGGTTCAGGCGCAAATCGTCAAGCTGTTGCGGCGCCTGCAGAAAACCCACAGTCTTACCTACCTTTTCATCAGTCATGATCTGAGGGTGGTGCGTGCCCTTGCCCATGATGTTCTGGTCATGCGCCGGGGCAAGGTGATCGAGCAGGGCCCAGCGGAATCCGTTTTCGCCGCGCCGCGCGATCCCTATACCCGCGCGTTGATGGCCGCCGCGTTTAATCTCGAAGCTGACGAGAGCGGCGCCATCGCCGTCTGATGCTGTCGAAAAAACCTGAAAACTAAAAAACTAAAAAAAGAGCGGCCGACAGGGCCGCTCTTGAAAAGAAAGTGTGGAACCAGATCACCCGGATCCACCCTTGTGTGGAGATCCGAGCTAGAAGGTAGAGAAAAGAGAAAGTCTGCGAAAGATGGGTTAAACCCTTACGGGAATCCACGGATGGAAAGCCGGCGCCGTCATGATGCTCCGCGCAGCGCCTCCGCGAGACGGACCAGATCCGGCAGGCTACGCGCCTGCATCTTCTCCATCACCCGCTTTCGATAGACCTCCACCGTTCTCGGACTGATGTCCAACTCCGCGGCAACCGCTTTGTTGGAAGCCCCAGCGACGACCAGCGCCATCACCTCACTCTCGCGTGCCGTCAGCGTGTTGAAACGCCGCACCAGATCCCGATGCCGAGCCGCCCGATCTTTGCGTTCGCAAGAGCGCTTCAATCCTTCGGCGATGCTGGCCAGCAAGACCGTGTCGTCGATCGGTTTTTGGATGTAATCCATTGCCCCGGCTTTGAGCGCCTGTGTCGCCATCGGGACATCCCCATGGCCGGTAATCAGGATAACCGAAGCACCGCTGTCATCCTGGGCCAAGTGGTGTTGGAGATCGAGACCACTCATTTTGGGTAAACGGACGTCTACCACGAAAACTTCGGGTTGGTCCGACGGAGCATAGGACGCCAGCAGAGCCTCTGCCGTGGCGTATGCTTCGACGTTCAATCCGGCTGTCCTCAGTACCAGCGAAACCGCGTCCCGCACCGCCTCGTCATCTTCGACCAGAAAGATCCGACCCTCAGCCATCACCCCTCGGTGCCCTGCCGGCAAAAGGCAGGGAAAATGCGAAGACGGCGCCGGCCCGGTCTTGCTCGGCAGTCCACATCTCGCCACCGTGGTCCTTGACGATCGAGTGGCAGATCGACAGGCCTAGCCCCAATCCGTTCCGCTTGGTGGTCACGAATGCCTGGAACAGACGCTGACGCACCTCCTGGGACACTCCGGGCCCTGTATCCTCGATCTCGACGACAACCAGCCCGTCCCTGGTACCGGTCGCGACGGTGACCTCGCGCCGTGCGCACTGCCCCCCGACCATCGCTTCGACGCTGTT
>CAZFBS010000064.1:0-12481 GCA_964517265.1 uncultured Rhodospirillaceae bacterium
TCGCCGCCGGGGCCACACAGCAGCACCCGTGCCTTGGAGCCCTGCTGCAGCGCCTGCATCGTCAGCGTCATCGCCATGAGCTGGGTCTCCGGATGCGAGGCGGCGAGGATGGTCACAATCGTTGGCTTTTCGGGCGTTTGGGCAATGGCGGCAGACGAGACAGCGCAACCGACACCCACTACGGCGGCCGTGAGGGCAAGAGCAAAACGATTCATGGCGATGATCCTTATGTCTGATGGGCGCGCGCAGATCGCGGCGTCGCCATCCATCGTCGCGACCGCGCGGAGGTTGTCAACGCCCTTCGCGGCATCTCGGGCACAGTGGCCTTTGGAATGATACAGGGAGCCGCGCTTGCCCCTTGCCGCTGTGCATCGGAAGGTGGATGGTGCGGCCTTGGTGTTCAACCGGCGAACAGCATGACAGCAATCGGCTGGCAACGCGGACAAGAAAGGATCGGGTTGATGGGTACACTGGATTGGAAATGGATCGGCATCGGCGTCTTGATCATGGTCGCGCTGAACATCGTGGCGGCATTTCTTCTAGCGCTGATCCTGGGGCCCCAGATCGGGGAGGTCACCACGCCCGCAGACATCACGCTGACCGGTGGGCAGATGGCTTTGGCCGCGATCGTCAACTTCCTCAGTTTCATGATCGGCGGCTTCATCGTCGGCCTCAAATCGGCGGGACGGACGATCCTGGAGCCCGGCATCTCCGCAGCGATTGCGGTGATCATTGCCCTGTTGATCTCGGGCAATTTCACGATCGGCAACATGATCGCCGGCGGCCTGATCCCGTTTGCCGCGGGCGTGCTCGGCGGCTGGCTCGGCGAGCGGCGGCAGGGTACGGCGTAAGCGCCCGCACTCCCTTCCCCACTGGCAATAGCGTTGGAACCTGCCACGATGCGGATCGAACGCCGCCGCGTCATGGTGCCGGCGGTAGAGCCTCTCCAGCCGGTCGGTGCTCGAATTCGCCCGGGCTCCATTCCCGCATCAGGGCATAGAGGATGGCAAGGATCGTCGGCCCGAGAAAGATGCCGATGAAACCGAATGCCATCGCCCCGCCGATGATGCCGATGAGGACAACGAGCAGCGGCAAGGCGCCGCCGCGTGAGATGAACAACGGGCGGATCACGCTGTCCACGTTGCCGACCAGCACGGCGCTCCAGGCAACGAGGAAGATCAACCACCCTGTTTCGCCCGACCGGAACAGCCAGATCGCCGCGGGCAGCCAGACGACTGCCGCTCCGCCCGGAATAATGCCGAAGAAGCCGGTTGCAAGGCCGAGCAGGAACGGCGCGGGCACCCCGGCCAGCCAGAATCCAAACGCGGCCAGCACCATTTGCGCGAACGCGGCGCCCATTACGCCATAAACAACGCCTTTGAGAGTGCCATGGGCGACAGCCAGCAGATGGCGGGCCCGCTCTCCCGCGACCCGGTTAAGGACATCGGTCAGGCGGTGCAACGCCGCCTCGCCGTCGCGATAGAAAAAGAACGAACAGAAGATGCTGAGAGCAAGCTGAGTGATGCCGCTACCCAAGGCCTTGGCTAGTCCGAGCAGCCACTGCCCGATCGTGCTGAGCATCTCGCGAGCCTCTTGAGGGACGCTTCCATTGGCGGCAAGCTCCAGCCATTGTTCGTTCAACGACGCGCCGATCAGAGGGATGTCGGTGAGAAACTGCGGGGGTGGGAAGCCTTCCTGCACGAGCGCGCGCAGGCGCTCGCCAAGGGCAGCAACGTTGTCGCTCATCGCCGTGCCGACAACGGCAAGAGGGCCGATCAGGACCACCACCAGCAGCAATGTCATGAACGCAGCGGCAAGACTGGAGCGCCCGCCGAGCTGCTGCCGGCACCAGATGAAGGCTGGCCACGTCGCGATGGTCAGGATCGCACCCCAGGCCAAGGGGGCAAGGAACGGCCGCACGATCACGAACGAGACCACGCACAGAATAATGGTGCAGATCAATGCGAATGCGATCGCGATGTAGGTGGTGCGCTGGGAGCTTTCTAAGTTCATTTTTGCGGCCGTGCGGGACAGAGGACTCCCCAACCATTACCCTCATTCGAGCCGATCAGATAGGTGTACACGATGTGAAAACGCTGCGGTGATCAGGCGTCAATACCCGGGCGGCATTTTGACCCACGGGAATCCGGCGCGAGCGAGCTCATAGCCGAGGTTGAACAGTGCGTTCATGTAGCGTTGCTCGAACGGCTCAGGCAGGGGCATATCGAAACTTTCCGGGATGAAGGCGAGGTTGAAGTCGACGCCGTCCCGCTCCGCCGTCGCATAGATGCGATAGAGGTCGCCAACGCCCTGGGTCTGGATCAATGACGAAATCGCACGCTCGGCGATGCTGAGCGTCCGCCGTTCGGTATCGGCCCAGTCGGGGTCGAGCCGGCTGTTGCGGATCACATACACCCGCCGCTCGCGACTGACCCTGGCTTTCCTTGCCACCTCGGCGAGATGCAACCGTGTCGGATAAACGAAGACCTGTGCGCTGGCGCCGCCATCAACGTGCATCTCCTGATACGGAGTCCCGTTCACAGTGACATCGATCATCGTCGGCGGAAATGCCGCGGGAATGGCGGCAGATGCCACCAGGATGTCGTGGATCAGCTCCAGCGCCTCCGGGCGTCCGGTCGCTGCAATCTTGCCGATGTTCCACACCACCGGGCGCCGGGCATCAAGGTTGGTGGTGCCGATTAGAAGAAGTCGCCCCTTGGCATGTTCGGCGGCGATCGCCTTCAGCATGTCCTGAGTGACGTACTTCGCGATCAGGCGGCGAAGCGGCGCGTTGTCGGCAAGCGCGTCACTGAAGAGAGCGGCGAACTGGCCGCGCTTTTTCAGCACGTCCTTCTCGCCGATGGTGGTGTAGACCGCCTTTAGCTGATGGTCATAGGCGGGTCCGAGAAAGGCGAACGGGGCAGTCAGCGCCCCTGTGCTTATTCCGGTGACGAGTTTGAACTCAGGCCGGGTGCCGGCGGCGGTCCAGCCGACAAGAAGGCCGGCGCCGAATGCTCCATTCTCCCCGCCGCCGGAGATCGCGAGAAAATTGGCAGGCGGCAGGGGCTCCTTATGGCCGGTGGCGGCGTGGAGATCCGCCTCCCGGTAATAAGCGTCGCGGGCGTCTTGTTGCAGCAGCGGCAGATCACCTTCCTGCCAGTAGCGGATGCCGGACATGTCGCCAACGACCGCCGCGGCCTGCTGCTCATTCGGGACCGCCGCAAGGCGTATGGGCGTTGAACAACCCTGGAGGGGACCAAAGAAGGTCGCAAAGATCACCATGAAAAACCAGAAGCGAAACTGCCGGCCCCAGCGCCGCGAACCGATGGCGCGGTCGCCAGCGCTGCCGGGAATTTCCGGGTCAGGAAAAAGTCGCCATTTCATTCTCTGCGTTCCTCTGCGTTCACCCTGCGACAGAGCGCGTTCGTATATCACTCTTTCCAGAACGCCCGCTGGGAAGGGGTGACTATCTCGCCTGTTGCAGCCGCTCATCCCGCGGCGGCACGTGCGTCCTTGACTTTAGGGCCTTTAACAGCGGTCCGTCTCGGCTCTGATCTTTCCTGGTTTTCACCGCGCGCCGAGTTCAGCCAGAATCTCGGCCTGGAGCTCGGCCAGCAGGCGGCGGAACTCCTCAATCCGCGCCGCCCGGTGGCTGTCAACTGAGCATTCCCAGTGCCGCAACGCTTCGAAGGCATCCCCATAGTCTTCGCACAATGAGCAGAACTCCGGATCGACCAGCATGCGCTCGCGGAGCGGGTGCCGGTGCTCCGGCAACTGATCGAGGACATAATGCGCCTTGTCTGTCACGATTTCCGCCTTTTGCCGACCCTATGTGGCGGCGTGCCGCAGGCGAGCATGCGGCAGCCGGATCACGCAGACTGATCGCGTACGCCAAGTCACGCCGAGGGTGGAGTACGTTACTGTTACCTACGCGGCAGCGGTACCCGTGATGGACCGGTGCCGCACCATGCTCTATAATATTGTAAGGCTCGATGACGCTCCCAAAGAGGCCGACATCGAGGGGGAGACCACACCATCGTGAACGAATCAGTGGGCAACCTGGAGTCGTCGGGCGGCATCCCGACCCCTGTTGTCCAAGAGCAGCTTGAGCGCATCCTGGCCAGCCCCGATTTCGATGCACCGGAACGCAACCGGCGATTTCTGCGCTACGTCGTCGAGGAAGCACTGGCGGGGCGGGGCGAGCGGATCAAGGCTTATGGCATTGCCGTCGCTGTTTTCGACCGCGACGACAGCTTCGATGCGCAAAGCGATCCGATCGTCCGCATCGAGGCGAGCCGGCTGCGCCGGAGCCTTGAGCGCTATTACCTCCTTGCCGGCCAGAACGATCCAGTCCGCATCGAGATCCCCAAGGGCGCCTACGTGCCCGCATTCCACAGGCAGCTGACGGCGCCTTCGATCATCGCATCCGAGGCTCCGCCGCGCCGCGGCTGGCCGAAGATCGCATGGCGCCGCTTCGCACAATCCTCGCCGCACGCCGCGCTGGCCCTCGTGGTTCTCTGTGCGCTCGCTGCCATTGGCGGCCTGGTCTCCGTTTTATGGCCGGAGTCTTCTCCGGTCACCGAAACGGCGATGCAGGATCTCCGGCAAGGCCCGGCGATCCTCGTGACACCCTTCGTCGACGACAGCGAGGCGACGGCGCATCCAGCCTTGAGCCAGGGCTTCACGCGAGAGCTCATCGCGGGCCTGACCCGTTTCAATGACCTCTTCGTCTTCGGCCCGGAGACGGCGTTCCGCTTAGGGGATACCGCCGAGCCGCGAGGTGTGGCGGTGGACATGGGCGTCGACTTCATCCTGACCGGCGGCATGGCCGTATCATCGGACCGATTCCGGTTGACCGCAGCGCTGATCGAAGTAGAAAGCGGCCGATATCTGTGGTCGGGAAGGTTCGAGGGCGATCTTTCGGCCACCGAGATCATCCAGGTTCGCGACGATCTTGCGGATCAGGTCGTGCGGGAATTGGCACAGCCCTATGGCGTGATCTTCAGTGCAAAGGCCTATGAAATTGAAGGCAAGCGGCCACAGTCGTTGACCTCCTACGAATGCGTGCTTCGTTTTTACAAATATTGGAAAACATACGATGCTGACCTGTACGAGTCCGTCCGTGAATGCCTCGAACGGGCCGTTGTCGTCGATGAAGACTACGCCGACGCTTTTGCCAGCCTAGCGATCATCTACGCGGACGCGTATCGGTTCCACCGCGAGCGGTCACTGGAGAGGAGCGATCCGCTGGCGCGTGCATTGCAGCTGGCTCGACGCGCCGTGGAATTGGCGCCCAACTCCACGCACAGCTACCACGCTCTCCACCTCGTCTACTGGCTGATGAACGACGTCGAACGGAGCCTTGAAGCGGCGGAACGAGGGCTTGCCCTCAATCCCAACGACACCGCGCTGATGGCCGATCTCGGCCTGCGCTATTGCATCAGGGCGCAATGGGACCAGGGGCTGCCTCTCGTCCGGCAGGCGTATGCGCGCAACCCTGGCCAGTCCGGGCAGTACCGCATCGCCCTGTTCCTGCATCACTACATCAATGGGCAATACGAAGAAGCGTTGGCCGAGGCAAAGAAAGTCGAGGCTCGCGGCATCATTTACAACCATATCGTCTTGGCCATGGCCTACGCACGGTTGGGGCAGACGCAGGAGGCGACTGCCGAGCTCGCCCGGATCTTGGCAATCGATCCGGTCTATGGCAATCACGTGATTGCGGATCTGCAAAAACGGAACTTGCACCCGGACTTGATCGAGACGGTGGTCGACGGCCTGCGAGCCGCGGGCCTTGCCGTCGACGGCAGCCCGACGCCCGAAGACTCGCAAGCGTCTGCCGACCCGCCCACCTGACGCGACGGGCGCCCTGTTCTATTCACGACCATGAAACCCGGTTTCGCCTTCGTGGCCTGTAAGGCACACCTTGGCCACTGCGTAGTTTACCGTAACGTGCTCCCCATGTGGCGGCGTTCTTGTCAGACCAACCTGATCATGCCGACGCCTTCCGGTTAAGGACGCGCCGATGCGTCGATCACCCGTTCCATTATGACGGGTCTTAATCAGATTAACTTTGGAGTAACGTGATGCGATTTCATGGGCTGAAGTTTGGTTGCCTAGCCATTGTTCTCTTGTTCGGATTGGGGGCAAGCCCGGCGCGAGCCGAGGTCGACGCCGAGCAACAGGCCACGGTGAACAAGGCGGTCGATACCGTGAAGCGGTTTGCCGCCGATCCCGACATGCAGTGGTTCCGCAACAACATCGGCAAGGCCAAGGGCATTCTGATTGTGCCGGTGAGCGTCAAAGGCGGGTTCATCATCGGCGGCTCGGGCGGCGTCGGGGTGTTCCTGGACCGCGGCGAGGCGGACGACTGGAGCTATCCGGCATTCTATCAACTTGGCTCGATAACCTTTGGCCTTCAGGCTGGCGGCGACGTCTCCGAGATCGCGATGCTGGTGATGAGTGAGAAGGGCCGCAACGCGCTCCTGACCACGGAGTTCAAGCTGGGCGGCGACGTCAGCGTGGCGGCCGGCCCGGTCGGGGCCGGAGCGAAGGCGCTAACCGCCGATGTGGTCGCCTTCTCGCGTACGAAAGGAGGCGTTTTCGCCGGCCTCAACGTTGAAGGTAGCGTCGTCAATCCGAAGGAGAACTGGAACAGCCTCTACTACGGCCAGCCTGTCACCCCGAACCAAATCCTGGTGAGCCGGACGGTAACGAACCCGAACGCCGACGCGCTCCGGGCGGCCGTGGCCGCGGCCGCCGGGGCCAGGTAACTTCAGCGAACTCACAGATGGAGGCGGCGCGACTTCCCCGGACATGGAGTTGGCCCCCGGTCATCTTCTGCCGCCGCCTGAGGGGCGCGTAGGTTACCGTAACATACTCCCAATTTAAGGCCGCTTCCATCAGACCTGAGAAAGCCAAGATGAAGATGCCCCCACTCGTTCGGATCGGAGACAGAAAATTATCCATCCTGCAACAGAAGGACTCTCTGCCATGATAACAATGTCTTTTTCCCGTCTCGTCGGCGCCCTGGTGGTGGTTGTCGGGAGCGCATCGTCGACCCTCGCCCAGCAGCCGCTCGCCGAGCAGGTCATCGAGGGCTGCGAGACCGAACTGGAGAGGTGGTGCCAGACGGTCACCCCTGGCGAGGGGCGGCTGCTCGCCTGCCTGTACGCGCACGAGGACCAGCTCTCCGGCCAGTGCGAGTACGCCCTCTATGACGCCGCCGCCCGGCTTGATCGGGTGATCAGTGCCCTCAACTATGTCGCGAGCCAATGCCGCGGCGACATCCAGAGCTTCTGCGCCGAGGTCCAGGCGGGCGAGGGCCGGATTGTCCAATGCCTCAACGACAACGCCGACAAGCTGAGCCAGCCCTGCAGCCAGGCGATGACCGACGTCGGGCTGAAGAAAGAGTGAGTGGCGCCGTGACCGAAAGCCCCGCCAGAACATCCGCGCGCGCACGGCGGGGCGCCGCAATACTGCGGCGCCTGCTGCGAGAGCCCCTGCTGCATTTCCTCCTGGTGGGCGCGATCCTGTTCGCGGGCGATGCCGCGATGCGCGAGGATGATCCGGACTCCGACCGGGTCATCCGGATCAGCGAAGCGGAGATCTCTGGCCTGCGGACGCAGTGGACTAAACGACATCTGCGTCCGCCTGTACAGGCGGAGCTGCAAGGCCTGGTCGATGACCGCGTGCGGGAGGAACTCCTTTACCGAGAGGCGCTTGCCATGGGGCTCGACCGCGACGACAGCATCGTGCGGAGCCGTCTGGTGCAGAAGCTTGAATTCCTGATCGAGGATCTTGCGATTACGCACGAGCCTGCGGACGCCGAGTTGACGGCGTTCTTTGAGGCGCGGCAAGAGCGCTACCGTTTGCCGGCGCGGATCTCGTTTGTCCAGGCCTTCTTCAGCCCCGATCGTCGCGGCCGCGCGGCAGAACGTGACGCCGGCCTTGTCCTGGCCAGCCTGGGCTCCGAAGCCCCGCCGGCCGATTTGGGCGACCGGTTCCTGACAGGAGAGGCTTACCGAGAACAGAGTCCCCAGGACATCGAAGCGATCTTCGGGCGCGCGTTTGCCGAAACGCTGCTTGAATTGGAAACCGGCATTTGGGCGGGACCGGTCGCCTCAGGTCATGGCTGGCATCTGGTCCGGATCGAGTCCCGAACCGACTCCCGGCTGCCAACGCTGCCCGAGGTTATCGACCAGGTCCAGCGCGACTGGGCCTACGAGAAGCGGCGGGAAATGAACGAGGCGGTCCTCGAACAGCTGGCGAGCCGCTACGAACTGACCATCGAGGGTGGTGCGTTGAGCCGTCCAGCTTCGGCGCACGGGGAAGGGCGGCCGTGATCCCTCGTCTCCTGCTCGCGGTTGCGGCATTGCTGCTTTCGGCTTTGCCAGCCGCGGCTCACGAGTCACGCCCCGCCTTGTTGCAGATCACCGAGACTGACGCTGGACAGTACGAGGTGTTGTGGAAGCGGCCGCAGCGCGGCGACCTCACGCTCAGCTTGCAGCTCGCTTTGCCTGGGGATTGCGGTGATCTGGCTCCGTCGGCATCGCAAGCCGTTCCCGGCGCCCTGATCGAGCGACGGCTCATCGCGTGCGGCGAATCCGGGCTCATCGGTCGACGAATTGGCATTGAGGGCCTCGTCAGCTCTTCCACGGACGTTCTGGCACGAATAGAATTTCTCGACCATCGCGTGCAGACCAACCTGCTCAAGCCGGCATCCCCCTGGCTCGACATTCTAGGGCCACGCCCTACCCTGGCGGTCGCCGCCGAATACTTCGGCATGGGCGTCGAGCACATCCTGCTCGGCATTGATCACCTGCTGTTCGTTCTCGGGCTCGTTTTGATTGTCCGGGGCGCCGGGCTCTTGGTGAAGACGATCACCGCCTTCACCGTCGCCCACAGCATGACGATGGCCTTGGCTACGCTCGGCTTCGTCCACGTGCCGCAGGCCCCGGTCGAGGCCGTGATTGCCCTCAGCATCGTGTTTCTGGCCAGCGAATTGGCGCGGCAGCATCGCGGCCAGTTTGGGTTGACGGCCCGCTGTCCCTGGCTGATCGCATTCAGCTTCGGGCTCTTACATGGCTTCGGCTTTGCCGGCGCCCTGGCGGAGGTTGGTCTGCCGGAAACTGACATCCCGCTGGCGCTGCTCATGTTCAACCTCGGCGTGGAGGCGGGGCAGTTGCTCTTCGTCGCGGGCGTCCTCGCCCTGACGTGGCTCGCGGCGCGGCTGGTCCCCTCTGTCCCGCGATGGCTACGCGATGTACCCGCCTACGCCATCGGCTCGCTGGCTGCATTCTGGCTGATCGAGCGGGTGGTCTCCTTCGGGTGATCGCAGCGAAAGAGGAAATGATGACCCCATCTGCATTTATAAAGGGAGAAGTGAAGATGAACCGGAGATTGCTTCACAGCGCCCTCCTCGCCGCGACGACCGTGGCAGGGCTGGCCTTGCCGGCCGCCGGTCAGGACGCGGCAACCGGGGTCGGAGAGACCCTCGATCCATCCAAAATCGAGAAGTTCTACAAGACGCCGTCCTACTCGCCCTATGCAGGGCGGAATTTTCCGACACGCCCGTTGTTCGGCGATACCCATCTCCACACGGAAATCTCGATGGACGCGGGCGCGGCTGGGGCGCGGCTGGGACCGCGCGACGCGTACCGTTTCGCGAAGGGAGAGGAAGTTATGGCCTCGAGTGGCCAGCCCGCCAAGCTCTCGCGGCCGCTCGACTTCCTGGTGGTGGCCGACCATTCCGACAATATGGGCTTCTTTCCGAAGCTGCTGAGCGGCGATCCCGAAATGCTTTCCGACCCGACGGGTCGCCGCTGGCACGACATGATCAGGTCCGGCCAGGGCGCCGAGGCCGCGCTCGAGATTATCGGGCTCTTCTCCAAGGGGCAGTTCCCACAGGCGCTCATGTCCCTGCCCGGCACCAACACATATCGCTCCACTTGGCGCGAGATCATCGCAGCAGCCGATGAAGCAAACGACCCTGGCCGATTTACCGCCTTCATCGGCTACGAATGGACCTCGATGCCGGCCGGCAGCAACCTGCACCGCAACGTGATCTACCGGGACGGCGAAGCGTTCGCGAGGCAGGTTGAGCCGCTCGTCACCCTACCGCCTGTTGGCAGCACCGATCCCCGCGATCTGTGGAAGTGGATGGAGGACTATGAGGCGAAAACCGGTGGCGACGTGCTCGCCATCGCGCACAACGGCAATTTGAGCAATGGCCAGATGTTCCCGATGGTCGAGTCCTACAACGGCAAGCCGGTCGATGCCGCCTATGCCGAGGCCCGGGCGCGTTGGGAGCCGCTCTACGAGGTGACCCAGATGAAGGGCGACGGCGAAGCGCATCCACTGCTTTCTCCGAATGACGAGTTCGCCGACTACGAGACCTGGGACAAGGGCAACCTTGTATTCTCCGAATTGAAGACCCCCGACATGCTCGAATACGAATACGCCCGCTCCGCCCTGAAGAGCGGGCTCCAGCTCGAGGAGAAACTCGGCGTCAATCCCTACAAGTTTGGCATGGTTGGCTCAACCGACTCGCATACCGGGCTCGCCGCCGTTGAGGAGGAGAACTTTTTCGGCAAGGTCTCGAGCATGGAGCCCAACCCGGAGCGCGCGCTGCATCCGTTCATGACGCACGGTGATCTGAAGATCATGGACTGGGCAATGACCTCGTCCGGCTACGCCGCGGTCTGGGCCACAGAGAACACCCGCGAGGCGATCTTCGACGCCATGGAACGCCGCGAGACCTACGCGACCACGGGCAGCCGCATGATCGTGCGCCTCTTCGGTGGCTGGGATTTCAAGCACGATGACGCTTACAGCCGGCTTCCGGCTGATATCGGCTACACCAAGGGCGTGCCGATGGGCGGCGACCTCAGCAGTGCGCCGGAGGGCAAGGCGCCGAGCTTCCTGGTCGCGGCACTCAAGGACCCGATCGGCGCCAACCTCGACCGTATCCAGATCATCAAGGGCTGGCTTGATGCCAAGGGCGCGGTGCAGGAGCGGGTCTACGACGTCGTTTGGGGCGATGCCGATACGCGCCAGCCTGGCACCGATGGTAAGCTGCCGGCAGTCGGCAATACCGTTGACGTGGGTAATGCGAGCTGGACCAACTCGATCGGCGCGCCGGAACTCATCACCGTGTGGCAGGACCCGGACTTCGACCCGAGGCTGCGCGCCTTTTACTATGCGCGGGTCATCGAGATCCCGACGCCGCGGTGGACCGCCTACGACGCCAAGCGCTTCGGCGTCCAGATGCCACCCGAGGTGCCGATGGTCACCCAGGAGCGCGCCTACACCTCACCGATCTGGTACACGCCGGGCGGGTGAGGCTCGATCGAGAGGATGGAATTGCCCGCCGCCTCGGGCAGAAGCAAGAGTTCCGGGTCAAGGAGCTTTAGACGGCAACGGTCGATCAGAGCGATTGTTTTATGAAAGGTGCATTTAAGATGAAGAACTTGATTCGAAGATCCCAGGCGTTCGCCGCGGCCAGCGGATCCGTCGCGGCACTGCTTGTGCTCGTTGGGCTGGCGATGCCGCTGGCCGCGCAGGCCGACGAGGCGGAGGCATACGCCAAGAACCGGGTCAAGGCGATGTCCGATTACTTGGCGGCCCAGGAGGTCTTGGCGTTCGAATACGACTCGACGTTCGAGATCGTCACCGACGAGGAACAAAAACTCGCCCTGGCCGGCTCCGGCACCATTACCCTCAACCGCCCCGACAAGATCCGCGCCACGCGCGACGCGGGATTTGCCGATGTCGAAATGCTGTTTGACGGAACAACGCTGACGGTGTTCGGCAAGAATGCAAACCTCTATACCCAAATCGAAGAACCGGGCACGCTCGACCACCTGATTGACGCATTGCGCGACAAATACAACAGACCTATTCCGGGCGCGGATCTGCTTTTATCGAACGTCTACGACGAGCTGATGGTCGATGTGGTCGACAGCAAGGATCTCGGCGTTGGCGTAATCGGTGGCGTGATGTGCGATCACCTCGCGTTTCGGACCGATGAAGTCGACTGGCAGATCTGGATTGCGCAAGGCGAGGCGCCCTATCCGTGCCGGTATGTCATCACCACAAAGCGCGTCGCCAGCAGCCCGCAATACAGTGTCCAGATCCGGGACTGGAAGACGAGGAATGCGGTTGCGCCCGAAACCTTCGTCTTCGACAACAAGACAAATGCCGAGAAAATCGCGCTGGACGCGCTTCCCGGCGAGATGCCTGACCATTTCGCGATTGGAGACAATCAATGAGCATCACCAGGAAATTCGCCGTCGTGTTTGTTGCCGGGATCATCGGGCTGTGCGCCCTCGAGTTGGGGGAGCGCCTGTCGGTTCCCGGCGTCCACAGCTTCGTTGGGACGGCCGAGGCCGTGGTCGGGCGGCCGCTCACCCCGGTCAGCGTTGCCGGCGTGACGCGGCGCACGGTCCGGCGCTGCGCGGTTGGCGTCTATAACTGCTAG
>CAZFBS010000065.1:0-11631 GCA_964517265.1 uncultured Rhodospirillaceae bacterium
CTGGCAGAGGCCGACGGAAGCGATGGGGGGGGTGGGACGGGGCCGCTAGGGAGGGGGGGGGGGTGTGCGCGGCCTCGCGATGAGAAGGCGTGTCGGGTGCGGCCTCGCGACGAGCAGGAAGGAAAAGAGCACGGCATAATCGGCGGAATACGCCTTCGGCGTCCGCAAGCACAACACGCCGTTCGATCCAAACCTCGCCGCTTGACGGCAAAGACGGTATCTACCGGGCCCACCCGCGGACTTGACGAGGACAATGAGGGTGGGCACTCGTCGGGCGGAAACACGAAAGGGGAAGTGATGAGCTATCTTGACCGGATCCGGGCCTGTCAGGTTTTCGATCCTGAGGACTATCTGCCGCTCCGGGTCGAAGGTGCCCGCGTCGGCTGGGTTCGCCCGCGCCTCGTCGCCGTACTGAGCCGGTACGGGGAGGTGTTTTGCGTCGGTGCCGATGCCGTCGATCTGGCCCCGAGCCTCGCCGGCTTCGCCGAACGCTCGGCGGCCGTCGCCAGCGTCGTGCGCAGCCTGATCGAGGAGAATATCCTCAGCGAGTGGCGCGACGAGCCGTACGCGGTCGGGGCCCGCTTCACCGAGCCGCTGTTCATGATCGATCGGGGGGCGGTGCCGCCGTTCGGCATCCGCGGCTACGGCGTTCATCTCAACGGCTTCGTTCGGCGCGAGGGAGCGATCCACATGTGGATCGGCCGGCGCAGTCCGACCAAGCGGATGGCGCCGAACAAGCTCGACCAGCTGGTCGCCGGCGGCCAGCCGGCCGGCCTGACGCCGCGCGAGAACCTGATCAAGGAGGCCGCCGAAGAAGCGTCGATCCCGCGCTCCCTGGCCCTGAAGGCGGCGCCGGTCGGCGCGATCACCTATTGCACCGAGCGCGAGGACGGCCTGCGCAACGACGTTCTGTTCGTCTATGACCTGGAGCTGCCGACGGCATTCGCGCCGCACAATACCGACGGGGAGCTATCGGGGTTCGAGCTGCTGCCGATCGGCGCGGTGATGGACCTGGTCCGAGAGACGGACGAATTCAAGTTCAACTGCTCGCTGGTGGTGATCGACTTCCTCATACGCCACGGAATGATCGGACCGGAGCATCCGGAGTATCTCGATCTGGTCGCCGGCCTGCGCTCGGGCCGGCCCTAGCGGCAATCCCAATGCCGGCCGCAGGAGTCGATCGCCACGGCGAACCTTGCGCGGGGGCGCAGCACGCGCTATCCGGACACGCTTTCCCACCACACACTCTGACGACAAAGGCGATCTGGTGACCATTCCTCGACTGAGCGGCCCCAGCCGCGCTCCGAAAAGCGGTGGCGCTCCCAAGCAGTTGGTCATTCTGCTGCACGGGATCGGCGCCGACGGAAACGATCTGATCGGGCTCGCGCCGTTTTACCAACAGGTGCTGCCGGATGCGCTGCTGGTGGCGCCGAACGCGCCCCTTCCCTTCGATATGGCGCCGTTCGGCTACCAGTGGTTCAGCATCCAGGACATGCAAGCGCGCACCCGGCTGAACGGGGTTCGACAGGCGGCCCCCGCGCTCGATGCGTTCATCGACGCGGAGCTTGCCCGGCTCGACTTGCACGAGGATTGCCTTGCGCTGATCGGCTTCTCCCAGGGCGCGATGATGGCATTGCACGTGGGCCTGCGCCGCGAGCGGCAAGTGGCTGGGATCATCTCCCACTCCGGGATGCTGGTCGGCGAGAGCCTGCTGGCGGGCGAGATCCGCTCGCGGCCGCCGGTGTTGCTGACGCATGGCGCTGTCGACGAGGTGCTGCCGGTCCAGGCGTTGCCCGTCGCCGAGGGGACGTTGCGCTCCGCCGGGGTGCCCGTGCAGACGCACCTGATGCCGGGACTCGGCCACGGCATCGACGAGGCGACGATCGGGCTCGATCTCGCCTTCCTGCAGGAGGTGTTCGCGACCCATGTGCGATAGCGCCCGGCCCAGGCCGTCGCCCGAAGCAGGACGAAAGCGATGCCCCGATCGTCCCGCCGGACGACCGTGCCGCGGCCTCGCTGTTAATCCAATCTTCATACAAGCGGGATTTGGCGAGAGACTGCGGAATGGTGTAGGGTGTCGCCGCAGCCGAACGGACGAACCAAGCGAATGGGACTTGAACGTTATCCCGCTCTCGTTCTGAACGCCGACTTCAGGCCTCTCAGCTATTTTCCGCTGTCGCTGTGGTCATGGCAGGACAGCATCAAGGCGGTCTTTCTCGAGCGGGTCAACGTCATCTCCGAATACGAGCGCTCGGTCCGCTCGCCGACGTTCGAGATCCGCCTGCCCAGCGTCATTTCGCTCAAGCAATACGTTCCGATGTCGCGGCGGCCGGCCTTCACCCGGTTCAACGTCTTCCTGCGCGATCATTTTACCTGCCAGTATTGCGGAACCTCGCTGCCGACGGAGGAACTGACATTCGATCACGTCACCCCGCGGGTGCGCGGGGGGCGGACACTGTGGACCAACGTGGTGACCGCGTGCGAGCCCTGCAATCTTCGCAAAGGGCACCGGCTGCCGAAGGAAAGCGGGATTCACCCGCTGCGCCCACCGCACGAGCCTTCCGCCTTCGAGTTGCAGGAGAACGGCCGCGCGTTTCCGCCCAACTACCTCCACGAGAGCTGGCGCGACTTTCTCTACTGGGACGCCGAGCTCGATCCCGTCTGATCGCGCGGCTTGTTTTGACACGCCTGCCGCCGACGGTATACTGCGGCCGCATTTCCGGGAACGTCAGGCCCTTGGGCCTCGTCCCCTCAATCCAGGGGACCTACCGGGACAACAACAATTCCATACTGGATCGGAACCGCATGACCAAACGCATTGCGTCAAAGTACAAGATCAACCGCCGACTCGGCGTCAATTTGTGGGGGCGCCCGAAGAGCCCGATCACCAAGCGCGAGTACGGGCCGGGTGTTCACGGCCAGCGGCGGCGCAAGCCGACCGATTTCGGCGAGCAGCTGATGGCCAAGCAACGGCTGCGCGGCTACTACGGCAACATCGGCGAGAAACAGTTCCGCAAGTATTACGCCGAAGCCGTACGCCGGCGCGGGGATACCTCGGAGAACCTGATCGGCCTGTTGGAGCGGCGGCTGGATGCGGTGGTGTACCGGATGAAATTCGTGCCGACGCCATTCGCCGCCCGCCAGTTCATCAATCATGGCCACGTGAGGGTCAACGGCCAACGGGTCAACATTCCGTCCTACCTCGTCAACGAGGGGGACGTCATCGAGGTCAAACAGAAATCCCGGGAGATGATCCTGGTGCTGGAGGCGGTCGATTCTCCGGAGCGGGACGTGCCCGACTACGTCACCGTCGATCACAACAAGATGCAGGGCACCTTCGTGCGAACGCCGAAACTGGGCGATGTTCCCTACCCGGTGCAGATGGAACCCCATCTGGTGATCGAGTTCTATTCCCGCTAGTGGTTCGATGCTGACGGGCGAGTCCCATCCGTCAGCGGAGTCGAACCCCCGGATCAACGGTTTTGTGGACAGGGCCGCCTCGATCAGGCGGCCTGTCTCGTCCCTGCCCTGACTGCGGCAACGATGCGATCCTGGCTCGCCTCGTCGAGATAGGGGTGCATCGGCAGGCTGAGCACCTTGCCGGCGAGATCGTCGGAAACCGGAACGCCGGCCGGCGCACTCGGGTAGTGCCGGTAGCCGATCTGCCGCGAGAGCGGCAGAGGGTAGTAGATGGCGGTGGGAACACCGGCCGCGGCGCAGGCGCCAGCGACGGCCTCGCGGTTGTCGAGAACGAGGGTGTACTGCGCCCAAACCGAAGTGGCGCCTTCAAGCAGCACCGGAACCTGCGCGATTTCGCCGAGGGCCTCGTTGTAACGCTTCGCGATGCGTTGGCGCGCGGCGATCTCGTCGGCGAAGATGGCAAGCTTCTCGATCAGGATGGCCGCCTGGAGGGTATCGAACCGGCCGTTCATGCCGATGCGGACATTGTCATACCGGTCCGCGCCCTGACCGTGCACGCGCAGGCTTTGGATCATCGCGGCAAGATCGGCATCGTCGGTGAACACGGCGCCGCCGTCCCCGTAACAGCCGAGCGGCTTGGCGGGAAAGAAGCTGGTGGCGGTGGCGCAACCGATGGTTCCAACCCGGCGTCCCCCCAGCGCAGCGCCGAAGCTTTGGGCGGCATCGGCGAGGACGAAGATCCCTGCCGCCGCGGCGATCGGCTCGATCTGTCGGTAATCCGCCGGCTGGCCGAACAGGTCGACCGGGATCACCGCTTTCGGCACGAGCCGATGGCGCGGTGCGTCGGCGATGGCCGCTTCGAGGCTGCGCGGGTCGATGGTGAAGGTCTCCGGCAGCACGTCGACGAACACCGGGGTGGCGCCGAGCCACGCCACGACCTCGGCGGTGGCAACGAAGGTAAATGCCGGAACGAACACGGCATCGCCCGGCTTGATCTGCTTGGCCATCAGGACCAGGGCGAGGGCGTCGGTGCCGCTGGCGCAGGAAATGCAGAAGCGCGCACCACAGAACGCGGCCAGCGCCGTCTCCAGTTCCATCACTTCCGGCCCCAAGATGAAGCGTCCATGATCAAGCACCCGGGCGATTGCCGCCTCGATGCGAGGCCCGAGCCGCCGCCTTTGGGCAGCGAGGTCGATGAACGGGATCGGTTCAGTCAACGGCGGGATCTCCTGTCTTGCGAACAACGAAAGCAGCGAGGAGCGAGCGAAAGACGCCGCTGACGGCATGATTGTCCTTCCGCGGCCCCAGTCTTCGGATGGTGATCGTTATCCCCAAAGAGCCGGCTCGGGAGGATAAATGAGGCCGCGCGAGAAGCGCAACGCTGGGCTCCGGTCCTCGGCCAACCACAACGGCCCGTCGAGATCCAGCACGTCGGCAAAGCCGGCGAGAAGCATTGCCGGCGCCATCGCCAGCGAGGTTGCGACCATGCATCCCACCATCACCGCAAACCCGGCCTCCCGCGCCGCCCGGGCGAGGGCCAGCGCGGCGGTCAGGCCCCCGGCCTTGTCCAGTTTGACATTGACGAAGCGATACCCTGCCAGGTTCGGCAAGTCGGCTGCCCCGTGGCAGGATTCGTCGGCGCAGAGCGGAACCGGCGAGGCATACCCGGCCAGCGCCGCGTCGGCTCCGGCCGGCAGCGGCTGCTCGATCATCTCGATGCCGAGCGCGGCCAGCGACGGCGCAACCGCGATCAGAAGATCCAGGTTCCACCCCTCATTGGCATCGACGATCAATTGCGCCCGCGGCGCCACCTCCCGCACCGCGGCGACGCGCTCCACCACCGCTTCGGACCCGACTTTCAGCTTGAGCAGCGGTCGATCCTGCAATTGCCGGGCGGTTGCCGCCATCACGTCCGGTGGTCCCAGCGCCACCGTCTCCGCCGTCACCGTCGGTTGCGGCGCGGGCACACCCGCGCGAACCCATGCCGGCGTTCCAAAGGCTTTGGCATCGAAATCCCACAGGGCGCAGTCGAGCGCGTTCCGCGCCGCGCCCGCCGGCATCCGCTCCAGCAGCCCGATGCCGGTGAGGCCATCGGCGAGCGCCTCCGCCTGGGCGCGCAATTCGGCCACCACCCCGTCCACGCTTTCGCCATAACGCGGATACGGGACACACTCGCCGCGGCCGACAATCCGGCGGCCGCCCTGTTCGGCAGCGATCTCGGCAACCACCACCTCCGCCGTCGTCTTGGTGCCGCGGGAGATCGTGAACGGGCGCGCCAGCGGCCAGGATTCCGCGCGCACGGAAAGCGTGAGGGCCATCAAGACAGGCGATCGACCAGGGCGGCGACACCGGTGGTCAGCGGATCGACGCACGGCAGACCCACCTCGTCCTGCAGGTCTGCAAGATAACGATCGGCATCGGCCCGGGCGAGCGCGCGCGTGTTGATCGCAACGCCGATGCAACGGACGGCGGGACTGGTCAGCCGCGCCGCTGCGAGATTGGCGGCAATGCACGCGCCGACGGACGGCAGGCTCCGCTTCGGCAGACCCCGCATGTGGGTACGGGTCGGCTCGTGACACATCACCAAGACATCGGGCTGAGCGCCATGGAGAAGGCCGAGACTGACCCCTGCATAGGAGGGATGGAACAAAGACCCCTGCCCCTCGATCACATCCCAGTGACCCGGATCGTTGGCGGGCGCCAGCCATTCGGTCGCGCCGGAAATGAAATCGGCGATCACCGCGTCCACCGAGACGCCTTCCCCGGCGATGAAGATGCCGGTCTGTCCCGTCGCGCGGAAATCGACATTGAAGCCCCGTGCCCGCATCTCCGCGGTAAGAGCAAGGGACGCATACATCTTGCCGACAGAACAATCGGTGCCGACGGTGAGCAGGCGTCTTCCCGCCCGCGGCTCGCCGGTGCCGACGGCAAACGTCTGGGAAGAATGGCGGACGTCGAACAGCGACCGCCCCCGCGCGCTCGCCACCGCGCGCACGGCTGGAATATCGGCGATCCGGTCATGGAGCCCGCTGGCAATGTCGAGCCCCGCCTCCAACGCCAGCAGAAAGGTTTCGATCCAGTGCTCGGGAATGACGCCGCCGGCATTGGCGACACCGACAATGAGCGTCCTCGCACCGGCCGCGACCCCTTGCGCGATCGTCATCTCCGGAAGATCGAGTTCGGCGCGGCACCCTTCGAAGCGCACCTGCCCCAGGCACCATTCCGGCCGCCACTGCAGGATCCCGGCCGCCGTCTTCGCCGCCAGCAGGTCCCGGGCGTCGCCGACAAACAACAGATAGGGATGTTGCAGCTTCATCGCTCAAGGTCCAGCAGCTGTTCGTTTCGGCCCGCGCGCGCCAAGGTCCGGCGCCCGCACCGTATGCCTTGATAGCACCAACAGGGGGAACGCGCATGTCCGGATCGACGTTTCCTCAAGACGGGTGTCGGGTCCGTGCCGGGGGGAGCCGAAGGGAGTAGCCGGCCGCGGCAGCCACCTCTGCAACCGGAGCGGGCAGCGAGACCGGCGCAAATTGTTGACAAGCGATTAACAATTTCGCATCGTTGAGGTTGAATCGAGATTTTGTAGCTCTAAGTAGTACAACAAGCAATATATAGGTAGGCGATGAATGGCCGGACGGCATATCCGGCTTTTTCATGCGGAGTTGAATGATGCGTCGCTCGGTTTTGTGCCCGTCCCTCGCCGGTGCTGTGATCGTCACTGCGATCTTTGTAGTTGTGCTCGGCCGGGCCACGGAGGGGTCGGTGCGCGCTGTCGGGTTTCCGGCGGCACTGCTGTCGGGCGTCGTCACCGCACCGATGCCGGCGCGCCTGTTCATGCCGTCGAACGCCGGGCCTCATCTCGGCGAGGAGTTCCACTGCCTCGCGCTCAACGTCTACTGGGAAGCCCGATCGGAAAGCCGAACCGGCCAGATCGGTGTTGCGATGGTGACATTGAACCGGGTGGCCAATCCGTATTTCCCCCAGACCATCTGCGAAGTGGTCCGACAGGGCGGGCCGGCGCCGAGGCATCAATGCCAGTTTTCGTGGTACTGCGACGGCAAGAGCGATGTCCCGCAACACGCTGCGGCATGGCGGCGCGCGCAGGAGGTCGCCTATGCGGTGCTGTTCGGCGGGCCGCGCGATCCCACCCGCGGGGCGCTGTTTTATCATGCCGATTACGTGAGCCCGCTTTGGTCGCGGAGCATGACCAAGACGACGCGGATCGGCCGCCACATCTACTACGTCTCGAGCTGATCGACGGCAGCTTCAGAGCCGGGTCAACACCGAGCGCAGGATCTCCGCGATCTCGTCGAGATCGGCGGTGGTGGCAATCAGCGGCGGTGCGAGAATGACGGTATCGCCCGTCAGTTTGACGAGAAGGCCGGCCGCGTACAGGCGCTTCAATGCCTCGGCACCGCGGGCTCCGGGGGCCCCAGCGGGCGCAAGGTCAAGCGCGGCGAGCATGCCGTAGCCGCGAATGTCGGTGACGATCTTGCTGTCTTGAAGGCTGAAGATACGGTCGAGAAAGCCATCGGACATTGCGGCGGCCCGGGCAAACAACTGCTCGCCCTCATAGATATCCAAAGCCGCCAAGCCGGCCGCGCAGGCCGCGGGATGGGCGGAATAGGTGTAGCCATGGAACAACTCGATGGCACCCGCCGCAGCCTGCTCCGTGACGGTGTTGTAGATGTCGTCACGAACGGCAACCGCTCCCATCGGTTGGGCGCCGTTGGTGAGCGCCTTGGCCACCGTCATCATGTCCGGAATGACGCCGAAGCTGTCGGCGCCGAACGCGCGGCCGGTGCGGCCGAAACCACAGATCACCTCGTCGAACACCAAAAGGATGCCGTGCGCATCGCAGATCTCGCGCAGCCGCTGCAGGTAGCCCTTGGGCGGAACCAGCACGCCGGTGGACCCGGCGATCGGCTCGACGAAACAGGCGGCGATCGTACGGGCGCCATAGAGATCGACGAAGCGCTGCAGATCCTCGGCCAGTTCCGCCCCGTGGTCCGGCTGGCCGCGGACGAACCGATGGTCGCTCTGCCACGTGTGGCGCATGTGGACGACATTGGGAAGTACGGCCGAGAACATTTCGCGGTTGCGGACGATCCCGCTAAGGGAGGTGCCGCCGATGTTGACCCCGTGATAGGCCCGCTCGCGGGAGACGAAGCGAAGGCGCTGGCCCTCGCCGCGGGCCCGATGCCAAGCCATTGCGATCTTCAAAGCGGTATCGATCGCTTCCGAGCCGGAACTGACAAAAAATATATGGTTGAGATCGCCCGGCGTGATCCGAGCCAAGCGGCTCGCCAACTCGAACGCGATCGGGTGTCCGAACTGGAACGAGGGCCCGTAGTCTAAAGAGGTGAGCTGCGCGGCGACGGCTTCGGCGATCTCGCGCCGGCCATGGCCGGCGGCGCAGCAGAACAGGCCCGAAGCCCCGTCCAGGATCTGCGCGCCGGCATGGGTCCAGTACCGCATGCCTTCGGCGCGGACCAGCAGCCGCGGATCGCTCTTGAAGTCCCGGTTGGCGGTGAACGGCATCCAGTGGCTGGACAGCGAGTTGGTCGTGTACGACATCCCCATTCCCTTTCCGGCCAACCTCTCTTTACCCTTCTTTATCGAAAGGCGTCCTACAAACAGCCTTGAGTCACCGAGCTGACCCTTGACGACAGGGATACCGATGATGGACGTAAACGACAAGAGCCTGCCCGCAGGCGCAGAGGGTGCGCCGGCCGCAGAACGACGCTCGGGCGGCGATCGGCGCCAGGGCGGGCGTCGCAAAGGCGATCGCAGCTCGGCCGATCTCGCAGCGGCCACACCGGCGAACCCGACCGCCAAAGATCCGGCCAGCACCACCTCCTCCGATCCCGCGACCCCCGATCCGGCGCCGGCCGCCGGCTCGCCGCCAATCATCCGGAAGTATCATTTCCGCAGCTTCGAAGACCGCCGGCAGAGCCTTGATCGTCGCACGCCGCCCGCCCGCGAGGACGACCGGCTGAGCACGGATGAAGTGGCCAGCCTGCTCCGCCGGGACGACTGAGGGCAGCTCACGGCGTGCCCATCCGGGCGAGACGCAGACGCAGGGCGTTCAGCTTGATGAAACCCTCGGCGTCGCGCTGGTTGTAGACCGTGTCATCCTCGAAAGTGGCGATGTCCTGCTGGTAGAGGCTGTTGGGCGAACGGCGCCCGACGACGATGACATTGCCCTTGTAGAGCTTCAGACGGACGGTTCCGCTCACCCGTTCCTGCGTCAGGTCGATGGCTGCCTGGATCGCTTCCCGCTCGGGCGAGAACCAGAACCCGTTGTAGATGAGCTCGGCATAGCGCGGCATCAACTCGTCCTTGAGGTGTGCAGCGCCGCGGTCGAGGGTCAGGCTCTCCAGCGCACGGCGGGCGTGGATGAGGATGGTGCCGCCGGGCGTTTCATAAACGCCGCGAGACTTCATTCCGACGAAGCGGTTTTCCACCAGATCGACCCGCCCGATTCCGTTGGCACCGCCAAGATCGTTCAGTCGCTGCAGCAACGCCGCCGGCGACAGCCGCTCGCCGTCGACGGCGACGGGATCGCCGCTCTCGAAGTCGATCTCGACGATGATGGGCTGGTCGGGAGCCGCTTCCGGCGACACCGAGCGCAGGAAGATGCCCTCATCGGGCGCCTCCCACGGGTCCTCCAGCGCCTTGCCCTCGTAGGAGATGTGCAACAGATTGGCGTCCATCGAATAGGGCGCCTCGCCGCGCTTGTCCTTCGGAATCGGAATCTGATGCTTCTCGGCGTAGGCGATCAGGCGTGAGCGCGAGGTCAGGTCCCATTCCCGCCAGGGGGCAATGACGCGCACATCCGGCTTCAGGGCATAATAGGTGAGCTCAAAGCGGACCTGATCGTTGCCCTTGCCGGTTGCGCCGTGGGCGACGGCGTCGGCGCCGACGGCATTGGCGATCTCGATCTGCCTTTTGGCGATCAGCGGGCGGGCGATGGCGGTACCGAGCAGGTAAGTGCCTTCATAAAGCGCATTGGCGCGGAACATCGGAAAGACGTAATCGCGCACGAACTCCTCGCGCAGATCCTCGACGAAGATTTGCTCGACGCCCATCATCTCGGCCTTCTGCCGGGCCGGCTCAAGTTCCTCGCCCTGGCCGATGTCGGCGGTGAAGGTCACCACCTCGCAGCCGTAGGCATCCTTCAGCCACCGGAGAATGACCGAGGTATCGAGGCCGCCCGAATAGGCGAGCACGACCTTGTTGATGGTGCTGCTCATTTGTGTGCATCCGTGCCGAGGGTGGAAGATCAGCCGCGCAGTATAGGGCCAAGCCGCTTTTGGGCAAGCCGACCTTCAAGCCCCCGCCCCCCCTGTGCAAGTCCCCACCTCGCCGACGCCTCTGCCTTGTGCCTGATGCGCCTTATGACTGATAAGCAAGGGCGCCGGGCAAGAGGCCGGTCACGGGCAAGCGGCGAGCCAGTGATCGAGATGCGGCTTCAGCGCTTCGAAAGGCTGATAGCCGGCAGTGAGAAGCGAGAAGCCCTGTTCGTTCCGCAGGATGACGGTAGGAAAGCCGGTGACACCGGCGGTGGCGGCGGCACGGAAGTCGGCATGCGTGGCGTCGATGATCTCCGGCGCGGCGAACAGAGCGGCGAAGGTGGCGGCATCCAGGCCCAGCGGTCCGGCAAGGTCGGCCAGCACAGCGGGGTCGGTGAGATCACGGTTGTCCACATAGAAGGCATGATGCAGGGCGGCAAGGTAGGACAAGGTGGCCTCGGGAGCGAAGCTGCGCATCGCGACCACGGCGCGGCAGGCGGCTTCGGTGTCGTAGACAAAGCCTTCGCGATCGAAGAAAGAAAAGGAGAAGGATTGGCCGGTGGCTTTCTCCACCTCCTGCCAATGGTGGCGAATGACAGCCTTCGCCTTGGCGTCCATCGGCCGCATCTGACCGACGCGCAGTCCCCCGACGACCAGGCGAATGGGGACCCGCTCCCTCAAGAGCGCCGCGATCTCCCGGATGACGGGGGAGAAGCCCCAACACCAGGAGCACATCGGATCGGCAAAGTACAGGAGCGTGCCGGTCATTGCTGCCGCCATCGTGGCTGTGGTTGCCGCCAAGGTAGGAACACCGCCCCCGCCCGGTCAATCCCGCCCGGTCAATCCCGCCCAATCAATCCTGCCCGGTCAATCCCGCCCAATCCATCATAGACCGGTGGTTGACCCTCCTTCGTCA
>CAZFBS010000066.1:0-8551 GCA_964517265.1 uncultured Rhodospirillaceae bacterium
ACGCTTTCAATCGGCGCATAAGGAATTCGCCAGCAGTATCTATCAGGGGGAAGATGCGGTCACAAAAGATGTATAAAGTTGGACGCATAGTTTTTCGCCCCCAAACGGGCTACTCCGTACGCACGCAGCCCATGGGAGGATCTCTCCAACTTTTGTTTATATCGTTAGTGTTGGGTTGATACTGTGCGTTGAGGCAGCGGCAGAACCTCAAACATTCTCCGCCGTCCGCCCATGAGGGAAGAAATATTTTCCGCAAAATGTGTCGAGACTGCCACATAAGGGGCTGACCTCGGTCCTTTTCGGGCGTCGACGGCATGGGTGTCCCTCCGGGGAAAGGCGGCAGACGAAGCCGGCCTTGATGCCGGAAGATGAGCGGCTCAGGATCGGGCCGGCCGATCATGCCCACGCATACCCTCTTGTTACCGATGCTCTCTCGTTAGCGAAAATGGATGCTGGAGGGATCGCTGAGCGCGATATACAACCCAGCCGCGAGGGCGGCGCCGATCATCGGCCCGACGACCGGGATCCAGGCGTAGCTCCAGTCGCTGTCGCGCTTGCCGCCCGGCATCGGCAGCACCGCGTGCATGATCCGCGGCCCGAGATCGCGCGCCGGGTTGATGGCATACCCCGTGGTGCCCCCGAGGCTCAACCCAATGGCCAACACCAGAAGCCCGACCGGAAGCGCATCCAGGGCGCCGAGCCCGAAGACCGACACGGCGAGGAACAGGACCGCGAACACCAGAAGGAAGGTCCCCACCACCTCGCAGCCCAGATTCGACCACGTGTTCCTGATCGCGGGGCCGGTACAGAAACAAGCCAGCTTGAGATCCGGATCTTCGGTTATCGCAAAATGAGGATAGTAGAAGAACCAGACCAGGGTCGTGCCGATCATCGCACCAATGAACTGGCAGAGGATGTATGCCGGCACCATCGCCCAGTCGAACTTTCCGGCAATGGCAAGACCGACGCTCACGGCGGGATTGATGTGGGCGCCACTGAACGCAGCCACGGTGAAGACGGCGACGAACACCGCCATGCCCCAACCCCAAACAATGACGATCCAGCCCGAATTGCTGCCTTTGGTGCCGGTCAACACGACATTGGCGACAACTCCATTGCCGAGCAGGATAAGGATCGCCGTGCCGATGATCTCGCCCACGTAAGGATTCATTTTGCCCCCCTGTCTGGAGAAATCAGGAAGCTTGCGCGAGGCCGCCGCCGCTGTGCGCGCCTGCCTCCTTCCGCTCCTTATCCTCGCCGCCGAAGTACTCGTCGATCTTCCGCTGGGCTTGATCGCCGAACAGAATTTCGCATGCCTCCTTGAGACCGGGTGACGTGCGAATGTCCTCCTTCCGCACGACAAGGGAAATCTTGGAGCGCCGCCGAAGAAAATCCTCCAGCTTGACGATCATTTCGCGGTGAACCTTGCTGTATAGCTCGCAGCGTGTGTACTCGGTCGCCTTGATGAGGACTTCCGCCTGCCGGGGGTCTTCGCGGATCTTTTCCAGGAGATCGAATGCCTCAAGGCCATACCGACGCCAGTAACGGCTGGTCAGCGTCTCGGACGAAAGCGGATCGGTATAGCTGTCGAGATTCATCAGACGCGCACGGTGCTCGAACTCCCGGCGCATCTGTTCGGGCGGCTCGCCATACCATTTGTGCTCGGGGAACGGGATCGGAATGCCCATGTTCCCGACGTAGTCACTGATCTCGTCGCCGACGTTGACGCAGTCGGTATGCTTGCCGCCGAAAATGGTGATGTGACGCTGGCCGTGGTCGATGTCGATCGCGTGTTTTCGCGACAACTGCAGAAAGTCGCGGTCATCGTCGCCGGACTGCTTGACCGCGAGCGGACGGACCCCGCACCGCTCCGCAATAATGTCATCCCGCGTCAAAGGCTTGGCCAGCTTGAGGTGCTCGTTGATGTTGCTGAGGACAAAATCGCGATCCTCGTCGGTGACATGGGTATAGGGGCTGTCGACCCGGGTGTCGGTGGTGCCGACGCAGGTTCGGGCCCCCATCGGAATCGCAAAGAACAAGCGCCCGTCGCTGGCGAAAAACGTGAGCACTCGCTTGTGCGGCGTTAACTTCTCGACGATCAGATGAATGCCCTTGGACAGGGCGTGATGGTGCTCGGTTTTCTGATCGCTGAGCTTGTTGTGCTCGTCCGCGAAAGGCCCGCACGCATTGATCAGGACAGCCGAGCGGATTTCGAACTCCTGACCGTCGATGACATTCCGTCCCCTGGTCAGCCACAAACCCTCATCGGTGCGGCGGCTGCCGAGGGATTCGACATAGTTGGCGGCGATGCAGCCGTTGTTGAGCGCCGAGCGGACAAAGCCGAACACAAATCGGGAGTCGTTATCATGAAGGTAGGCGTCGGAGTATTCGAAGCCGCCGGTGCTGTTCTGCGCATCGACGATCGGCTCCTCGCGGGCAATCTGCTGCTTCGAAAGCAGTCGCGGAAGTTTGGTAAAGCCGTTGCCGATGATCCAGTAGAGCCACGTTCCGGCCCACAACTTCCAGCGGCTATGGCGGAAGCCTTTGGGAACGCTTGTAAAAAAGCGGATCTCGTTGACGATCGAGGGGAAGCTGCGGATCAGGTGATTGCGTGACATGCACAGCTTGCGCACCAGGGCGAAATCGTACGTCTCCATGTACTTGATGCCGCCCCAGGCAAGGTTGGAGGACTCCTGACTGGTGAAGCCGGCCCAGTCCCCGCGATCGATGAGTGCGACCTTGACCCCCTTGCCGGACAGCGCCGCGGCTGAAACTGCGCCGTTGATGCCGCCGCCGATCACCAGAACGTCAAAAGTCGTCTCGCGAAGTTTTTCGATGTTGGCGTCTCTCAGTTGCATGGATTCAAGCCTCCTCGTCATCTCCTCTGCAGAAGATACGCGAAAGGGGCAACAGGCCGGGACTCACGCCCCCTCCCCCTGCTCCGCGCCGCTAGTCGCTGTCTTCGCGCGCCCAATCCTTTGCGCGTTCCACCGCTTTCAGCCACCGCCCATATACATGCTCGCGCTGATGGGGCTGCATGGTCGGCACGTATCGACGCGAAAGCCGCCAGTTGGCATCGATTTCCGCCCGGTCGGCCCAATAGCCGGTGGCCAGCCCGGCAAGGTAGGCGGCTCCCAGCGCGGTGGTCTCCGCCACTTCGGGCACTTCGACCGGAACCCCCAGAATGTCCGACTGATATTGCATCAGAAAGCCATTGGCGGAGGCGCCCCCGTCACATCTCAACTCCTTCAGCGGAATCCCGGAATCGCGCTGCATCGCCTCCACGACGTCGCGGGTCTGATAACACATGCTCTCGAGAATCGCGCGGGCGAGATGCGCGCGGGTCGTGCCACGGGTAACGCCGAGGAGCGTTCCGCGAGCGTAAGGATCCCAATGCGGCGCCCCCAGACCGACCAGGGCCGGGACGAAGTAGACTCCCTCGTTCGAGGTCAGGCTTTCGGCCAGCGCCTCGGTTTCCGCCGCGGTTCGAATGATGCCGAGGCCATCACGCAGCCATTGCACGGCCGCCCCGGTGATGAAGATGGCGCCTTCCAGCGCATATTCGACAGGCTCGTCACCGATCTTCCAGGCGATGGTCGTCAGCAGCTTTTCCTTACTCGTCACCGCCTCGGTACCGGTGTTCATCAACACGAAAGAGCCGGTCCCATAGGTGTTCTTGGCGCGTCCTTCGCCATAACAGGCTTGACCGAATAGCGCCGCCTGCTGGTCGCCCGCCGAGCCGGAAACAGGGATACCGTGGGTACCGAAAAACAAGTCGGGGTCGGTCTGACCATAGATACAAGACGAGGGTTGGACCGCGGGCAACACCGATTCCGGAATATCGAAAAGATCGAGAAGCTCTTCGTCCCACTTCTGATCATGAATATTGTATAAGAGTGTGCGCGAGGCATTGGAAACATCGGTGCTGTGGACCTTGCCGCCGGTCAAATGCCAGACCAGCCACGAATCAATCGTACCGAAGGCCACTTCGCCGCGCGCCGCCTTTGCCCTCAAGCCATCGACGTTGTCCAGCAGCCATTTGACTTTGGTTCCGGAGAAATAAGCATCAATCACCAGCCCGGTTTTGCTCCGGACCTTTTCCTCCATTCCTTTCGCCTTTAATGCATCGCAAAATGGGGCTGTCCGCCGGTCCTGCCAGACGATTGCCGGCGCTACCGGTTTACCGGTGCTCCGGTCCCACATGACGGTCGTTTCACGCTGATTGGTGATTCCGATCGCGTTGAGGCTGCTCGCTTTAATTCCAGACTTCTCAAGAACCTCGGATACAATACCGAGGGTGACATTCCAAATCTCCGTGGCATCGTGCTCGACCCAACCCGGTCGAGGATAATATTGCGTAAACTCAGAATAGGCACGGCCTTTGATATTGGCCTGACGATCGAATATCAATACCGTCGATCCGGTTGTTCCTTCATCGATCGCTAGAACGTATTCCTCCGCCATAACTGGATCCTCCCTTACATCTTCTGGCGTCTTTAATCGCGCCATTTCGGGGTTGTTTTACCCCAGAGGCAATTCAACCAAGCTTTCTTCCGGAATGGTGTCTTTTTCAGCCACCACCGGCTTCTTATTCTATATCACACCCAAAACAGATAACCTTGCAAATGCATTTTACAATCAGAAAGAACCGGCACGTTTGCCACCTGCCACATGTGGCTGCAGCTTAACGCAGGTGGCTTCAGGATGGGAGGGAATCGATGCCCGACACGCGAAACAGCCGCCGTCGACGACGCTTGATGGATCGCCGCACTTTGTTGAAGGCGGCAGGAGCCCTCGGTGCGAGTGCGGCGCTACCGGCCGCCGCAGCAGCCGAGCCGGTTACCGCGACCGACAGAATGCGAATGGATGCGGCGCGGCGGTGGGCGCTGGTCGAATTTCAGCCTTCGACGCTCTCTCAGGACGAGCAGATGGCGGAAATGGAGTTTTTCATCCGCGCCTCGGCACCGTTCCGCGGCCAGCAGATTTACGTCGCCTCCGAAACCATCCCGACCCACGAATACGAAGCACGTTACCTTGCCCGCGCCTTTCGCGAGATCACCGACGTCACCGTCGTGCACGATATCATCACCGAGAGCGAACTGGTCAATCGCATGCAAATCCAGATGCGAACGGGCCGGAATCTTTACGACGCCTACGTCAATGACAGCGACCATCTCGGCACCCACTGGCGCTACGGCACCGCCGTGCCGATCTCCGATTGGATCGCCGGTGACGGCGCCGCGTTCACTTTGCCGACGCTGGACCTGTCCGACTTCATCGGGCTCGGCTTTACCACCGCGCCCGACGGCAAGGTCTACCAGTTGCCTGACCAGCAGTTCGCGAACCTCTACTGGTTCCGCTACGACTGGTTCCAGCGCCCGGAACTGCAGGAGCAGTTCGCCAACCGGTATGGCTATCCGCTCGGCGTACCCGTCAATTGGAAAGCTTACGAGGACATCGCCGACTTCTTCACCAACCACGTCCGGGAAATCGACGGCGAGAGGGTCTACGGGCACATGGACTATGGGGCGCGGGATCCTTCGCTGGGCTGGCGCTTCACCGACGCGTGGCTGTCGATGGCCGGCGTCGGCGATCCCGGCTTTCCCAACGGCCTGCCAGTCGACGAGTGGGGTATCCGTGTCGAAGATTGCCATCCCGTCGGCTCCAGCATCAGCCGCGGCGGCGCCCTCAACAGCCCGGCGGCGGTATACGCGCTGCGCAAGTATGTCGAGTGGCTCGACCGCTTCGCCCCGCCGGAAGCACGCACGATGACCTTCCTTCAGGCCGGCCCGGTGCCGGGTCGGGGCAGGATCGCCCAACAGGTGTTCTGGTACACCGCATTCACCGCCGATCTGCTGAGGAGCGGGCTGCCTGTCGTCAATCCCGACGGAACCCCGAAGTGGCGGGTCGCTCCCTCGCCTCACGGTGCCTATTGGGAGCCCGGGATGAAGCTCGGCTACCAGGACTGCGGCTCCTGGACCTTGCTCCAGAACACGCCGGTGGCGCGCCGACAAGCGGCTTGGCTCTACGCCCAGTTCACCACCTGCAAGTCCGTCTCGTTGCGCAAGACGCTCGTCGGGCTGACACCGATCCGGCAGAGCGATCTTGCATCCGAGGCAATGAGCGAGGCAGCGTCCCGGCTGGGCGGCCTCGTCGAATTCTACCGTAGCCCGGCACGCAAGGCGTGGACACCGACCGGCATCAATGTTCCCGACTACCCGCGCCTTGCCGTATTGTGGTGGACGCGGATTGCCGCCGCCGTTCATGGCGGTGCCGATCCACAGACGGTGATGGACAATCTCGCCGCCGCTCAGGACGATGTGCTGGGCCGACTGGAGGCCGCCGACCTAATGCAGCAATGTGGACCGAGACTGGCAGAGCCGACCGATCCCGAAAGCTGGCTGAATCGTCCCGGAGCGCCGAAGCCCAAACGCGACGACGAGGAAGGTGAAGGCCGCACCGTTGCCTATGATGCGCTGCTGGACGCTTGGCAACGCGGCAGAGCAAGTTGAAAGAACGTCAGCGATGAGAATAAAAATGCCAGGTCGATGTCGCGGCGGGACTGCAATCGCACCGAGATACCTGCTGCCCGCGCTCGCGGCGACTGAAGAGAGCGTCCTTACGGGTAGCCGACGTTATCGTCGGAGCAACCTGCGAAACCGCAGCGCCAGGAAGACGGTGAGCATGCCGAACAGGGCAAGATCACGGTATTCCGCTGCCAGGTATGCCGCCGCCAGTGTCTCGAAAACACCAACCGCGACGCCACCCGCAGCCGCGCCGCCAACCGATCCCAGCCCCCCCACCACGGCTGCGACCAGCGCCTTGAGGCCGATGGCGGCCCCCATTGAAAGGCTGATGGTGCCGTAGTGAAACGTGATCATGGCGCCGGCCAGGGCTGTGCAGGCCGCACCCAGCAGCAGCACTCGGCCGACGATCCGGTCCATGTTGACACCGGCGAGAGCGGCCATGCCGATATCGTCGCGACAAGCCCGGTAGCGCCGGCCAAAAGCGGTCTCGGTGATGATCAGGCTGAGAAAGCCGACCATGGTCGCGGCGACGGCAAATACGATAATCTGCCCGGAACTGACGGTTGCGGCAAAGTCTTCACTTTGAAACAGCGCACGCGAGGTCGTGGCAACGGGCTCCAGCCACAAATCGTGCGAACCGTGAGCGAGCCTCACTGCCTCGCGCAACCCCCAGGCCAAACCAAGCATCGCGATCATTGCCGAGTGGGTTTCGATACCGATCCCTGCTGCGAGGGGGCGTTTGCGGGCACCAAAGATTTTCCGCTGTCTGATCCCACGGAAAGCTGTACGCACCGCCAAGACCGCCATGAGAACGGTGGCAAGGATTATCACGCTACGGTCGGCCGTAATAACCACCATCAGGCAGAGGGCAAGGATTGCCGTGCACTCAAAAAGGGTTATCAGCGCGCCAACGCTGAAGCGGAACCGAACGAGCACCCCCCACACCACGGAAAAGCCGACGGCGATCAACGCGTAGACGGAACCGAGCGGAACGGCGTTGATCAGGTGCTGAACAAGATAGGCGGGACCGGCGCTCGGCGGGCCCGGCGCTCGCAATGGCTCGAAGGGCAAATCACGTCCACCGCTCGAGACCCGCAGCCAGATCTGTAGCATCGCCACGCGAATCGGCGACAGCACGCCGTCCCGATCCGTTGTGACACCAACCAACTGGCGCGGACCTGTAGCGGGGGATCCGCCAGCAAAGCGACAAGAGATCCAGTGATTGTTGGACCGGCCGGTAGCATCCATCACCCGATAATCGAGAATGACGGCATGATTGACATTCGGATGGCGCGCGGTTTGGAGGACGTTCATCGACTTCGAGTCATGCTCAATGGCACGAGCAACCTGTTCGCATATGCGAATGTGGGCGCGATCGGCGCCGCACCCGGAAACCGCCACCATCACCATCAACATGACCATGACGAGGTGGGGACGAAAGCCGGCAACTCCGGTCTGTGCCGTTACCTCCCGCACCGCAATCAAGTGCGTTTCATGGCAAGTGTGAGACCGTCCCCGATCGGAACGAGGCTAAGGTCGACCCGCTCATCGTCACGGATCCTGGTATTGAAGGCACGGATGGCAACCGTGTCGGCATCCTCTTTATTCGCATCGATGATGCTGCCGCCCCACAGCACGTTGTCGACGATGATCAGGCCGCCAGGCCGCGCGAGCGCGAGCGCACGTTCGTAATAACCTTGGTAATTGGCCTTGTCGGCGTCGATGAAGGCGAGATCGAATTGCAATCCTTCTCGCGAGGAAAGCAGGCCATCGAGCGTCGCCATCGCCGGCCCGAGACGCAGCGTGATCCGGTCCGAGACCCCGGCCTCGGCCCAGTAGCGCCGGGCCACCCCCGTCCATTCCTCGCTGATATCGCAGGTCACGATCCGCCCCCCCGGCGCCAGGGCGAGAGCCATGCACAGCGCGCTGTAGCCGGTGAAGGTACCGATCTCGAGGATCCGCTGCGCGTTCATGAGACGCACGAGCATTGCCATGAACTGGCCCTGCTCCGGGGCAATCTGCAT
>CAZFBS010000066.1:8651-11615 GCA_964517265.1 uncultured Rhodospirillaceae bacterium
GGGGCGTGGATGTAGACAGGAGCCCCTGTCGCGCAAGCTTCGGTGCACATCGAAACCGAGTCGCCGGTGACGACAATGACATCCGCTACCGCGAGATAGCCAAAGTACGGATTTTCTCCCGGATCACCATACCTGTAGGCATGATGGGGAACCGAGATGGCCGCAATCAGGTGCTGGGCGGTCTCCGCAGTCCGCCGGCTGGTCGAGATCAGCAGCGATCCGCCCGCGCTCGCCGCCAACTGCGACACTGTCCGGGCCAGCGTGCGCGCCATCTCCGGGGTAAAACGGCGGCGCTTGGTGGACCCGCCAACCAGCACGGCGATTCGTGGCAACGGCAGGTGCTGAAACCGCGGCAGCCATTCCTGGCGCGCCGCCGCCAGCCGGTCCTGAGTGATCCGGTGAGGCGAGCCGACGGTGCTGATCACATTCGCCGCAGGAGCGACACCATCGTGGGCCGGAACAGCGACCAGATCGAGATCGTCAAGCCGACTACCGGGGTTCATCAATTGGACCACAAACGGCCGGCCATTCCCGTTCCGCTTGATCGCACGCAGCACTGGCGCCGCCCGCCGGCCGGCCGCAATCACGATATCGGGCCATGGCGGGAGTAGTGCCTTATCGGGCCATGGCGGGAGTAGTGCCTTCCTGCTTTCTGCCGTCAGCCCCCCCAGCGATGCGCCCAGCAGCCCGCTCGGCAACCGCGCGAGCCGTCCGTACCGGATCTCCTTGATGTCGAACGGCACGCCAAGCGCCTCGCTGACACCAAGTACCTGACTGCGATTGCCGGCGCGGTCATCGGCCAACGCCCAGACGGTGGAGGGTCTTCGCTTCCCGGCTTCGGCCATCACAACGGGATCAGGAGGGGATCAAGACCGCGGCGCCGGTGAGTCGTCCGTCGCGCAGGCGGCTGAGAGCGTCATTGGCCTCTTGCAGCGGCATCGTCTCGATCGTCGTGCGTACCGGAATTTTCGGCGCCAGCGCGAGAAATTCCTCGGCGTCCCGCCGCGTCAGATTGGCAATAGAGACCAGCCGGCGCTCTTCCCAAAGAATGGCGTACGGGAAGGATGGAATGTCGCTCATGTGGATTCCGCCACACACGACGATACCGCCCGGCCGGATTGCTCTCAACGCCGCCGGCACCAGTGCGCCGACCGGGGCGAAAATGATGGCGGCATCCAGTTCCTCCGGCAGCGCTTCCTCCGATCCGCCCGCCCATTCGGCGCCGAGAGCCTTGGCAAACGCCTGCGCCGCGGCATCGCCGCTGCGGGTGAAGGCGAACAGGCGCCGGCCCTGATACCGCGCCACCTGGGCAACGATATGGGCCGCGGCGCCAAAACCGTAGATCCCAAGGCGCTCGGCATCACCGCACATCCTCAAGGACCGATAGCCGATCAGGCCGGCGCACAGCAGCGGCGCGGCATCGGCATCGGTATAGGCATCGGGAATGGTGAAGCAGTAGCGTGAGTCCGCCACCACGTACTCGGCATAGCCGCCATCGATCTGATAGCCGGTGAAGCGCGCGTTCGGACACAGGTTTTCCTGCCCGGATCGGCAATAGCGGCATTCTCCGCAGGTCCAGCCGAGCCACGGGATGCCGACCCGCTGCCCGGCCACGAACCCCGCGCTCCCCTCCCCAATGGCGACAATCCGGCCAACGATTTCATGCCCCGGCACGATCGGCAGCTTCGGCTCCGTCAGCTCGCCGTCGACCACATGCAGATCCGTGCGGCAAACCGCACAGGCACCGACCTTGACCAGCACCTCCCCCGGCCCCGGCCGTGGTCGCGCCAGCATCCGCCGGGCCAACGGCACGCCGGGTGCGTCCAGCACCATCGCCAGCATCTGCGAGGGTGCACCGTTGTCTTGATGTTCGCCCAGACGTTTCTCGCCGATTCTTGCAGCCTCCCCTACTCTTTCGTTGTCAGAACTCGACCGGCTGGTAAATCTCGCCGCCTTTCGCGCGAAATTCACCGGCCATCTCGGCCATGCCGGACTCGGCATACTCCCGGACTTCCTGGGTGATCTTCATCGAGCAGAACTTCGGGCCGCACATCGAACAGAAATGGGCCGTTTTTGCCCCCTCGGCCGGCAGCGTCTGATCATGGAAGCGCTCGGCCGTGTCCGGATCCAAAGAGAGGTTGAACTGATCGCGCCAGCGGAACTCGAAGCGAGCCTTGCTCAGGGCATCGTCACGCGCCTGTGCCGCCGGATGGCCTTTGGCGAGATCGGCGGCATGGGCGGCGATCTTATACGTGATCACACCCGTCTTGACGTCGTCACGATCAGGAAGGCCGAGATGTTCCTTCGGCGTTACGTAGCACAGCATCGCGGTGCCGAACCAGCCGATCATCGCGGCACCGATGCCGCTGGTGATGTGATCGTAGCCGGGCGCGATGTCGGTGGTGAGCGGGCCCAAGGTATAGAACGGCGCCTCGCCGCAGACCGCGAGCTGCTTGTCCATGTTGGCCTTGATCTTGTGCATCGGCACGTGGCCCGGACCCTCGATCATGACCTGGACATCGTGCGTCCAGGCGATGCGGGTCAGCTCGCCCAGCGTTTCCAGTTCGGCGAACTGGGCGGCATCGTTGGCATCGGCGATCGATCCCGGCCGCAGGCCGTCGCCGAGCGAGAAGCTGATGTCATAGGCTCGCATGATTGCACAGATGTCTTCGAAATGGGTGTAGAGGAAGTTCTCCCGGTGGTGGGCGAGACACCATTTCGCCATGATCGAGCCGCCGCGCGAGACGATCCCGGTCACCCGCTTCGCCGTCAGATGGATGTACGCCAAGCGCACGCCGGCATGAATGGTGAAGTAATCGACCCCCTGCTCGGCCTGCTCGATCAGCGTGTCGCGGAAAATCTCCCAGGTGAGATCCTCGGCGACGCCGCCAACCTTTTCCAGCGCCTGATAGATCGGCACGGTGCCGATCGGCACCGGCGCGTTGCGGATGATCCATTCGCGCG
>CAZFBS010000067.1:0-11268 GCA_964517265.1 uncultured Rhodospirillaceae bacterium
TAGGCTCTGGCAGCCGTTTACAACCGAGTATCCAGATATCTGTACCTTATCGTTCTGATAGCTAAAGTTCTCACAAAGCAAAGTCAGACCATTGTGAAAAAGCAAGAACTCCTTGTGGTCGGCTTTGTTCTCTATGCTTTTTGCGATATCCTTGTTCACCTTTGTTCGCCCAAGGGATCCACGGACGTTCAACTCAAAGAGTTTATTAGAGACTATCCCATCAAGATCAATTAACTCACTTGCCTTCAGGGGCGCGAAAATTGCCCGAACGTCCCCGACACTACACTGGATGCATTCATACCCGAAGACGTCGAATGCGACAGGCTTAGCGACAGGCGCAGTCGGTCCAGCGTGAACGAAGGAAGCCTCAAGCGCTTTCTTATCAAAGAGAGACAACCTATCATATGCGTCAAGAAATTTTCTGGCATTGTTGTCTCCCGTAATGTTTGTTACGAAGATCCCGCGGACCCTAAAACCATCGGTTACCTTGGCCGCAACGTTTTCGGATTTCAAAAGATTAGCTAAGTCAGTGTTCGAGGTTGTCGCAGCTATTTCTTGAATGTGCTGGGGATCACTGAGTTGCGCAAGGGTTCCGGCAAATTCTTTCAGCTGTGTGTCACCAAGGGTTTTTGCAGGGTTCTGAACGAGCTTGCACTGGAAAACATCGACAGTCTCAAGATTGTGATCAATATATATGGCGTCGATTCCTTTGTCATCCCGCCCGTCACATACGGCATCCGCCGCATCAATCTCATCGAGGCGGTAGTAATTCTTCAAGAACCATAAGAGAAAAGCATGAGATTCTGTTCGCCCTGGAATGAGTTCTCCCGTAATCGTCTTCAAGAGTGAAGGATAGTCAAGGTCCACAAAAATCTCCTGTTATTTATGTGAGATTGTTAAGTGCGCGCCATTCTCTCCAGCCCAATATGGTGCATGTGCTGCTGGATCAGGGTCCGCTCGATGAAGGGCTATAGAACTCATTCTGCGGCAATTTTCCGCATTTTGTCGAGCACCTTCATTCCCACGCCGGACCTCAACTTGATCAAGCCGACGTGGGCGAACGTCAAGGGCCGGTGTTGCGTGAAATCGCAGCTCGCACCGTCAATGCTCTGCATAACGCGCTCGGGCTGGGCGCTTGATGCCATCAGCACCCAGTCACCAGACTTGGCCGCCTCTTGCGTTTCAGCTTACCAGGCTCGGTGAAGCCGGTACTCGACCTCGATACCAAGCCAGATGTTCGCATCCACTCCCAGCACCTTCTCGAACTGCAGCGCCGTTTCCGGCTCAAGGGGAGCTTTGCCAGCGATGATTTCACTGATCAGCGTTGCGGAGCGACCACACCGCCGGGCGAATTCGGCATGCGAGATGCCTTGCACCTCAAGGCGCTCCTTTAGGCACCATCCCGGCGGAACCGCAGAGTCCTGCCGATGTTGATCAATCGCCCTCGCCAGATCCCTCATCCCATTCACCATCATCGATCACGCGGCGTCGCACAAAAAGAAGTTACCGCCGCAATAGAAACACCGCCTGCTCGCCGAACAGGTTGGCAAGGCGCATGCTCTTGCCGAGACGGGAGCGGGCGCCACGTTCATTGAGGCAGGCGCTGCGCTCGATGACGATGCCGAGATCGCGGCAGAGGACGACGAAGTCCTTGATGCTGCAGAGATGGATGTTGGGGGTTGCGTACCATTCGTACGTCAGGACGCCGCTCATCGGCATCCGCCCGACCACCAGCAGATACCAGCGCAGCCGCCAGTGAGCGAAGTTCGGCAGCGAGACGACGGCATGGCGGCCGATCCGTAACAGCTGCTCCAGGATCGTTTTCGGCTCATGCATCGCCTGCAGCGTCTGGCTGAGAACGACGTAGTCGAAGGCACCGTCCGGATAGTCGAACAGATCGATCTCGGCATTGCCTTGGATGACCGAGAGGCCCTGGCTGATGCTGGCGTTGACGCCCTCGCTGCTGAGCTCGATGCCGCGCCCGTCGACAGCCTTCTCATGCACCAGATAATCGAGCAGTGTGCCGTCGCCGCAGCCGACGTCGAGCACCCGCGTGCCCGGCGCAATCATGTCCGCGATCAGCTGAAGATCGGGACGCGTGACGAGGCGACGCTGCTCGCTCATCGCGCTTGCGATCGTGCCAGTCCCCAGTGGGAGGCTGCGCCACTGAGGAACCCGGCCAGCACCCGGTGGAACTCCGGCTCGTCGAGAAGGAACGCATCATGTCCGTTGTTGGAAACGATCTCGGCGAAGCTGACATTTGCCGCGACCGCGTTCAGCGCCTTGACGATCTTGCGGTTCTCGGAGGTCGGATAGAGCCAATCGCTGGTGAAGGAAATGACGCAAAAGCGCACCGGAGTGCCGCGGAAGGCATTGGCAAGAGAGCCGCCGTAGCGCTCGGCCATATCGAAGTAGTCCATAGCGCGAGTGATATAGAGGTAGGAATTGGCGTCGAACCGCTCGACGAAGCTGATCCCCTGGTGGCGCAGATAGCTCTCGACCTGGAAGTCGGCATCGAAGCCCCAGGCGACGGCGCTGCGGTTATGCAGGCGCCGGCCGAATTTTTCGGTCAGCTTGGTTTCAGAAAGATAGGTGATGTGGGCCGCCATCCGCGCCACCGCGAGGCCGCGATGGGGCGTCTTGCCCAAGCGCCAGTAATCGCCGCCACACCAGTCGGGATCGGCCATAATCGCCTGGCGGCCGACCTCGTGAAAGGCGATGTTCTGGGCGCTGTGCAGCGCAGAAGTGGCGATCGGCACCGCGGCGAACACCCGCTCCGGGAACAAGGACGCCCATTCGAGCACTTGCATTCCGCCCATCGATCCGCCGATCACGGCGAACACCCGCTCGATCCCGAGATGGTCGAGCAGCAGCGCCTGCGCGCGGACCATGTCAGCGATCGTAATCACGGGAAACGAGAGCGCCCATGGCTCCCCCGTCTCCGGATTGATCTCGCTCGGGCCGCTGGAGCCCATGCAGCCGCCGAGGACATTCACACACAAGATACAGTAGCGGTCGGTATCGAGCGGCTTGCCGCTGCCGACCATGATTTCCCACCAGCCAGGCTTGCCGGTGATCGGATGGGTCTCGGCGACGAACTGATCGCCGGTCAGGGCATGACAAACGAGGATGACGTTGGACTTGTCGGCATTGAGCCGGCCGTAGGTCTGATAGGCGAGCGGGAAGTCTCTCAGTTCGGCACCGCTGTCAAGCTTGAGCGGGCGCTCAGTGCCGAGTCTCACCCGACGGCCGGGCAACGGATCGGCGTGTTCGGCGGGCACGCCACCGATGTCTTTTTGCGGTTCATGCATAGAAGATGATACAACCGGCTCGTCCGGTACCCATAGCTACGAACCGCCCCCCGCAAAGTCAATGTTTTCTTTGCTTTCCTGCACCCCAGTTATTATGACTACGGCTCGGTGCACCCTGCCGGTGGCGACCGCGACGGCGGCATTTTCCGGAATGTGAGTGGATGAACGCGGACGGATCCTTGGACGCCCTGAGGCGAGACATCGACTCCATCGACGACGCGATCCAGGACCTCATCATGCGACGCACCGAGCTGGTGGAGCAGGTGCGCGATCTGAAGCGGGACTGCAGGATCAAGATCCGGCCCTCGCGGGAAGCGGAAATCCTCTATCGGCTCGTCAAGCGGCAACGCGGCCGGTTTCCCAAGCGCGAACTCATCGTCATCTGGCGCCACCTGATTACCGCGACGCTCGCCTTCGAAGGACCTTTCTCCACCGCTGTTTACGGAAACAACGACGAGACGGGCTATTGGGATCTGGCAAGAGATCACTTCGCTGCGTTCACACCGATGTCCCGCCACAGCTCGGCGTGCTCGGTGATCGAGGCCGTTCACCGTCAGGAAGCCACCGTCGGTGTCCTGCCGGTGCCGCGTCACGACGACACCGACCCATGGTGGCGCCACCTTGTCACGACACAGCCGGAGACGCCGCGGATCATCGCCCGTCTGCCGTTCGCCGAGCCACCCGACGATCAAGGCAGGCACCTCGCCGCTCTCGCCATCTGCCCGATTGGGCTCACGCCGACCGGTCGCGACCGCACGTTCGTGGTGATCGACATGGAGAGCCGGATGCCGCTCGAGCAACTCTCGGCGGCTCTGGTGGAGCAAGGTCTGCCACCGACATTCGCGACGCTGTGGGGCGAAGAGCAGAGGCCGGCGGCCTGGCTTTACCTGATCGAGGTCGACGGGTTCCTGACCGACGATGATCCGCGACTGGGCGCGCTCGGATCAACGCTCGGCAGGCCGATCAGCCGCACGCTGGTGCTCGGCGGCTATGCGACGCCGCTGAGCTCGGAAGAACTGGAACCCAATGGACCCGCCCCGGACCCCCCTCACGAGCCGGCGCATAAGCGGGAACGAAAGGAATAAAGAGTGGGACAGGCACAGAAAGCCGCAGGCACAGATGCCGGAAACGCCCGACCGGATACCGGCCCGGTGCCGCGTCCCGGTATCCTGTCGATCAAGCCGTATGTCGGCGGCGAGTCGACCGTGGCCGGTGCGAAAACGGTGATCAAGCTCGCTTCCAATGAAAGCGCGCTAGGCGCCAGTCCCGCAGCTATCGCCGCTCTCAAGGACTCTGCGGCGCGTATTCACCGCTACCCCGACGGTCACTGCACCGCCTTGCGCCAAACCCTTGCCGCCGTTCACGGGCTGGAGGCCGCGCAGATCGTTTGCGGCGCGGGCTCCGATGAGCTGATCGCGCTGCTCTGCCGGGCCTATACGGGACCGGACGATGAGGTGCTCTACACCGAGCACGGCTTCCTGATGTATCCGATCGCCGCCCGGACGGCTGGCGCCACTCCGATTGCGGTTGCGGAGACGAACCTCACCGCCGACGTGAACGCGATCCTGAACGCTGTGACTCCGCGCACTCGATTGGTCTTCATCGCCAACCCAAACAATCCGACCGGCACGTACCTGCCCGTCGCGGAGCTGGAACGCCTGCGCCGCGGCCTGCCCGACCACGTGCTGCTGGTGATCGATGCCGCCTACGCCGAATATGTCGGCCGCGACGACTATGCCTCGGGCGAGGCGCTGGTCGATGCCGGCGACAGCGAGGGCCAACGGGGAGGAGCCAGCGTCGTCGTCACCCGCACCTTCTCCAAGATCTACGGCCTTGGCGGCCTCCGCCTTGGCTGGGCGTACTGCCCGCCTGCTGTCGCGGACGTGTTGAACCGGGTGCGCAATCCGTTCAACGTCTCTTCCCCTGCTCAGGCCGCCGGATGTGCCGCCCTCAATGATCAGGCGCTGCTCGCGCGGGCACAGGCGCACAATAACCGCTGGAGAGCATGGACCGCGGAGGCACTTCGCGGTTTCGGGCTGGTGGTACCGGACAGCGCCTGCAATTTCGTATTGGTGCGTTTCCCAGCGGAATTGGGCCGCAGTGCACCTGCCGCCGATGGCGTCTTAAGGCAGGAAGGGATCATTGCCCGGCGGATGGAGGCATATGGGCTGCCGGATTGCTTGAGGATCACGATTGGGCTGGAAGACGAGATGCGCGCCGCCGTCGCGGCGCTCGCACGGTTCATCGGCGTGCAATGAGCGGCCCCTCGGCTCCTCTGTTCGGTCGCGTCACCTTGATCGGTATCGGCCTGATCGGCTCCTCGCTGGCGCGCGTGATTCGTCGCGACAACCTCGCCGGCCACATCAGCGTCTGCGCGCGCAGCTACCGAACGCTGGACACGGTCAAGGCGCTGGAGCTTGCCGACAGCATGACCACCGACATCCGCCAAGCGGTGGAGGATGCCGACCTCGTCATGTTGTGCACGCCGCTCGGGGCCTATGCCGGCATTGCCCAGGCGATGGCGCCGGGGCTGAAGGCGGACGCGATCGTCAGCGACGTCGGCTCAGTCAAGCAGTCGGTGATCAACGAAGTCGGGCCGCACCTGCCGGCGGGCGTGCATCTGGTGCCAGGGCATCCGATTGCCGGAACCGAGCATTCCGGCCCGGAGGCGGGGTTCGCTGAGTTGTTCGAGGGGCGATTCTGCGTGCTGACCCCGCCGCCGGAGGCCGATCCGACGGCGATCGAGCAGGTGGCAGCGCTGTGGCGACGGGCGGGGATGACGGTTGAGATCATGCCCGCGACCCACCACGATCTGGTGCTGGCGATTACGTCCCACCTGCCGCACCTGATTGCCTACACCATCGTCGGCACCGCCACCGATCTCGAAGAGCACGTTAAGGGGGAGGTGATTAAGTTCTCCGCCGGTGGTTTCCGCGATTTCACCCGTATTGCCGCGTCCGATCCGGTGATGTGGCGGGACGTATTCCTGACCAACCGGGAGGCGATCCTGGAGGTGCTGGGCCGCTTCACCGAGGACCTGACGGCGCTGCAACGGGCGATCCGCTGGGGCGAGGGCGACACGCTGGAAACCCTGTTCCGGCGTACCCGCGAGATCCGCCGCGGCATTATTCAGGCCGGCCAGGACGCGCCGGAGACGGCGAAGCGCCCGCCGCCCAAGCCCGACACCTGAAGAGGCCGAAAAAAAGAATCGGTGAAGAGAAAACCGCTGTCAGCGCGCGACACTAGACGAGACCGACAGCCAGACGATCTCCGGCATCTGCATCAGCATGATCGGGCCGACCGACAGACGACGGTCCTGCAATGTCAGCGGGATCGGCACCGGCGCGGCGCGGTCGCGGGAGCCTGCAAGCACACTCACCGCCAGTTTCGCGACCACTGCCTCTGTTTGACGGAGCGTGCCGTTCGCCTGCAGCATCTCGATCGCGTCGGGCAACCCGGAGGTGCGGGTGGCGAAGGCGCCGATCGGTTGGCCATTGTTGTCGAGGGCCAGGGTTCCGCTGCCGGTGATGGTCAGCGGTCCGTACTGCGCGTCGAGCGCGGCAACGTCGAGCACCCCGCCTTCGTCGCGCCAAAGGAACAGCATCCGCGGCCACGGTCCAGGTGTCATCACGCCCCGCACCGTCGCTTCGAGAGCAAACCGCGCAACATCGGGACCCAGCGGCAGTTCCCACCACTGGGGGAAAACGATGCCCGTCCCAGCGACCTCGAGATGAAAACGCGCGCTGAGCGGATCGTTCTCGGCGCCAGTGCCGCGCGCCGGCCACCCGCGCGCATCGAGGCGAGCGATCGTTATCGTCTCGTCCGCGGCGATCTCCGGGACCGCACCCGGCCTCGTTGCGGGAACTGGTACGAGCACCAGATCGCGTACCGCAAGCACGGTCGGTGCCTCCGCGTCGCCCGCTTCCCCCACCAACGTGAGTTCGCCCGCCTCCGCCCGATAGCGACGCTGACCCCCGCCTCCGCCGATGCCAAGGGCATGGGTGCCGGCAAGGTCCATTGAAAAGCGGCGCGGGTTGAATGGGTCGATGGCAACAATCATCCGGCTCGCCGACCACGTCCACGGCACCGTATCGGGCGGAGTTGCTCCGCCCGCATCCCCGCCCGATGCTATGACCGCCGGCGCTGTTATCACCACCTGCGCCGTCGAAGGAAAGCCGCTCCGATCGAGGCTGGCGTAGCTGATATGGTAGCCTTCCGCTTGGCGCTGCGCGATCCAGCGATGGATCCCGGCTTCGAGCTGGCGGGTCAAGACCATCCAGTAGCCGCCATAGACGGCGGCGAAGACGGCAACGACGGCGCTAGCGCTCGCAGCAAAGCGCAGCCAGCCAGGCATCCTCTTCGTTGCGTTCATGACGGGGAGGCTTCCTTCTGCGAGAGCGGAAACGGATGGTACAAGAAAGATACCGTGTCAGATGACACTGTGCGAGGGCAGGGCGCTTCTGTCGTGCCGGGAGAAATCGGACAAGAATGGAGGGGTTTTTCCTGGTTCCCAATTCGCATTTTGGATACGCGGCGATAGCTCGACGATCCTGACTGGCGTCACCGCCCGCGTGGTTCGCGATTGCAGCGAAGACGCCACGTTGTCATCGAGAACGGCCTGAAGAATCCTACCCGCGAGGTGGTTGGCTTGCGCCAGAAGGCATGACAGGATGTCATGAAGGTCACCATTAGGATGGAACCGGCAGGCACCGTTTGGCGTTGACAGTCCGTTTAGGCTCCACATGGGTAACCAGTTCAAGGAGACACACAAAATGAAAATCCGGCAAATGCTGCCTGTCCTAGCGTTCACCCTGGTCCTTACCCCAGCCAGCCTGCTGCTCGCACAACAGACGGCTCCTGCCAGCTCCGGCCAAGCGACATCGGCCGCAACCACTGGCTATCTGGAGCTTGACGACATGAACGTTGTCACGCCAAACGGGGATAAAATCGGCGACGTGGAAGAGGTTCTCATGGATATGTCCGGAAATGTCGTTGCCGTGACGGTCGAGGCGGGCGGCTTTCTTGGGGTCGGCGACGACGAGGTGATCATTGCCCTCGACCAGCTTCGCCTGGAGAACGAACAGTTGGTGACAACGATGACGAAGGAACAGATCGAAGCGCTGCCGAAGTGGGACGACTGAGTCTGAACGCACGTACCGGCGTGAACGGCTGCACCCGTTGGTGCAGCCGTCTTTTCAAGCTCCTTAGAGAACACCTGGGTGGGATCGAGTTCGTTACCCTCGTCGTCCTTTTCCTTTGTGCTGCTGCACTTTATGCCTCCTTCGAGATCGTCAATGAGACGCTGGAAGGCGATGCGCACCGCTTCGACCGTGCTTTTTTGCTGGCCTTGAGAGACCCCGCCGATCCGGCGGACCCGATTGGGCCGCGCTGGCTGGACGTGGCAATGCGGGATCTTACCGCTCTCGGCGGTTATCCGCTCATCACAACGATCGCGATTCTGGTAGCGGGCTACCTTGGGATCTTGCGTAACTGGGGCGTTATGCTTCTTGTCTTGGCCTCGCTCGCGGGCGGGGCATTGCTCAACAGCCTGCTCAAGGGAGCCTTTGGCCGGCCTCGTCCGGAACTGGTCGCTCATCTTGTCGAGGTTCAGACCGCAAGCCTACCCAGCGGCCACGCAATGATGTCGGCGGTGACCTACCTGACCTTGGGCGCTCTGCTTGCCCGGGTGCAGCCCTGGTGGCCTTTGAAGGTGTACATTGTCGGGGCCGCCACTGTCCTGACTCTCCTGATCGGGTTCAGCCGGGTCTACCTCGGCGTGCACTGGCCGACGGACGTCCTGGCGGGATGGTGCATTGGCGCCGCTTGGGCGATGGCCTGCTGGCTGCTGACGCGGTTCGCGTGGGCATAGGCGCAGCAACAACCACCGTATTTCTTCTTCGTCGAATTCATCCCATGGCTACTCCCGCCTGAGCCCCGGCGGACCGGCACCGCCGTCGTCCTCGCACCCGAAATGGAGCTCTTTGCGAATGAGGCAAGACGGGATGACGGCTCAGGGCGGAGCGCATACCTGACCTTCGTGTCGTGGCCAAGGCCCCCATTACTGATGAGGCTGCGAAGAAGGCCTCACAACCGCCGCACCTAGTCGATCAAGCGATTGCGCACCGCTTCAAGGAGAGTCCCGTCATCACCCGTGAGCTCCCAGATCATCACGCCGCCGAGACCCCTCAGCTGCACGAATGCGGCTTTGTCGCGGAGCGAGTCGATGTCGTCGTAGCTGATCCATAGGCGTTTTTCCGGATGGTAGAGCCACGGGACGCGGGCACTCGGGTGCCGGTACTGCCGATAGCCCTGAGCTACAGGATCGGCAGCCACCAGCGCCTTATAGCTAATCGTGTCCGCGCTTCCGTGATCCAGTGCCGCAGGATCACTATGCTGAAAAAGTCCGTCGCCGGAGGGGCCGGGATCGACATTCTTGTAGGCGCGGCCATAGAAAGGGAGTCCCAGGACGAGGCGGTCTGGCGGCGCACCCGCAGCCAGATAGGCCTCCACCGACGCCGCAATGCTGGGCGCTTCCGGCTTACCGGGCATGGCCGGGAAAAGGGGCGCATTGAGGCTTGTGGCGGTCGCACCGGCCCCATAGTCGTAGGTCATGATGCCGATCCAATCGACACGGTGCGCAAGAAGGTTGACATCAATGTTGCGCATGAACCACGGGCTGCCGGTTGCGGCAATGGTCAGAAGCGGGCGTTGCCCGGCACGGTCTGACAATTGGTCGAGTTGCCGTCGCAGCTCTTCGATCAAGAGGGTGAAATTTTCCCGGTCCTCCGGACGTCGGCTGTTCTCGGGCAGACCTCCCTCGACGGGGTATTCCCAGTCGATATCGATTCCGTCGAAAATGTCGCCGTGGGCGACCATGAACAGATCAAGGGCCGAAGCCGCCAACCGCTCCCGCCCATCGGATGTCGACGCGGCGTCGGAGAAATGGCGTGATCCGGTCCATCCCCCGAGGGAAATGAGAACCTGCAGATGCGGATGGCGCTCCTTAAGTGCGGCCAGCGCCGCGAAGTTGCCTCCGCCTGACTGGCCTATTCCGCACTCCCCAATATCCTTGCACGGATCGCCAAGAGCCACCTGCCCCTCTTCGGTTACGGCGCCGAACGCATAGATGATATGGGTGAGCGCATCTGCCGGCAGAGCCGCAATGGCCGCCGGCGTCGCGCTCCACGCCGGCAGGTAACCCGCAATCACCGGCTGGCGAGATTTCTTGTCCGCGGCTTGAAGGAACTCCGGCATCAAGAGCATTGCTGCTCCTGACAGAAGCAGCGTACCGATCTTCGCCGCCAACCGCGCATCCAGCATGCGCTTCATCATTCTCCTGAAGCTTGCGCAATCATGAGCCTCAACGCTCGCTCAAAGGCAACATCGCCTGTTCCTCCGGAGCCACCTGGATCTTGATAAGGTCGCCCGGCTTGAGGAGGGCATGCTCTTCGAGTTGGATTTCGGCGAGGCCGTTCTCGACCTTGAGCAAGCCTTTGGCATTGGGGAGCGCGGTCTCGTTAGCCGGGGCATCGGTGAAGCCGTTCACGAGGCGCCTCAAGACCACAATCTTGACATGGCCTTCCTCAACGGAGGCTGGATAGGCGCCTGCCCCGAGCAGCATCTGGGCGATCGTCTCCCGGGTTATTTTGTGATCGTTGATCTGGACCCCCAGTTCCGCACGTTCGCGCTCGCGCTCAAGGTGGTCGTCGAGAATGAGACGCTGGCGAACTTGCTGCGCCTCGACAAGGCTTCGCTGAACGTTGGCGAAGGCCATCCGCCTTTCATGCCAGTTTCTCCGGGCATCGACCAGCGCATCACCCGCCAGATTGTAGCTCGCCTCGTTGGCGAGACCCTTGCTGTGAAGATCCGCTACCGAGTCCACCCGCTTGACACGCAGCGCGATTGAACCTCCCTCGAATTGGTGGACACCTTTGCTAAGCTCCAGGAAGGAGCAGGG
>CAZFBS010000068.1:0-10703 GCA_964517265.1 uncultured Rhodospirillaceae bacterium
AGCTGCGGCTTGCGGCCGTCTCTCGATTTGCTACACTGCCCCCTGGGCAATGCGTTGAAAGCACTGCCGTTTTCCGCCCTTCCAGCATCAGAAAAACTCGAGCTGGGCGGGCGGAGGCGGCGTCTTCTGCCGCTTTTTTCCCACGAAAATCCTGATCTTGCTGAATTGTCGGTCGGTGATGGTGAGGAACCGGACCTCGCCGGCGGCGGGAACGACGGCCCCCATCCGTTTGATGTGCACCTCGGCGTTCTCGATCGAGGCGCAATGACGCGAGTAGACCGAGTACTGCATCATGGTGAACCCATCCTCAAGAAGATCCTTGCGGAAGCGGGCATAGGCCCTGCGATCCTTGGCCGTTGCGGTCGGCAGATCGAACATCGCAATCACCCACATCGAGCGCCATCCCCAGGGAAGCTGTGGCACGGGGCGCGCGTGCGCCATCAGTCGTCCTCAAAATCGAGGAGGTCGGGGGCGACGGGCAGCCCCTCGGGCAGCGCCAGTTTCCGGTCGACCCCGATCAAAACGCGGCTCAGCGATGCCGCGCTGGCGTGCAGCGCGAGCAACAGCGGCGTGCGGCGGCCGCCGACGACGATCGTCTCGTTGAACAGCGACAACAGCGCGGCGCGGGTGGCGCGCTCCTCGATGCGCGGAGCCTCATCCAGATCCAGCAGCAGCTTGACCCGCCAGTCGACATAGGGGCGGTAAGGCTCCAGGAGGTCATCGGCGAGGCAGAAGGGATTGCCGCGATTGCGGTGGAACACCCCGAGCGAGGGAATCAGTCCGGAGGCGACGACAGCCCGGGCGGCAGCGGCGCGAACGACCGCGTAGCCGTAGTTGAGCAGCGCGTTGATGCCGTCCGCGGTTCGATCGCGGCGGAATGCGGCGCCGAGAAGACGGGGCCAGTAGCGTTGCGCGGCCTGGGCTTCGAGGTTGTCCGGATCGCCGGAGCGGACCCGCCGCGCCATTGCGGCAAGGCCGGCGTTCTCGCCGGTGAAGTGGGTCAGTACCTCCGCCTGCTGGGCGATCTTGGTGCGGATCAAGGCCTGCCAGGCCCGCTTTTTGACCGGTTCGCTCGCCTCGGCCTGGGCGCGGTGGCGTTCGGTCTGGACATGGTGGGCATCGAGCGGGAGCATCATGCCGGCGGGAAGATGATCGCGGCCGGTGACCATGACGGTGGCGCCGGCCGCCAGCAACTCCAGGAACACCGCCTGGGTGTAGCTCGCGCAGACATCGTCGACGATGACGACGCCGAGATCCTCGATCGGCAGGGTGACCTTGGCCTGATCGGGCCGCTCCACCACCAGCTGGCGATGGGCGACGGAAAGGCGGGTGCCGGCGGTGCCGAACTCGACGGTCTTGCGGATCATGGCGGTCAATCGCCGGCGGCGCGGACACGGCCGATCGGGTCAATGGAAACCTTACGACCGCTATCACGTAGAATGGCCGCGGGGTTGGGCCTCGTAACCGTTGCGCCCTTAGCGTCTACTGCCTTAGCAAGCACGATTTGACCGTTTGCCCAAGCCCCCTGCACAATCCAGATGCCCTGTTTTTCTCCGGCCGGGAACTGCACCGCATCGCCCGCCGCCAAGGACATCACAAAGGCGGCGCCGTCCTCCCGCGTGCGGCGCACGACCGGCTCGCGCCGGGCCAGCCGCCGCGCCGCCTCCAACAGACTGACGACCTCGAACGTCGCCTTGCCGTCGGGCCGGCGGTAGATGGCGATGTGATGGTTGGCGCCGAGATCGGCATAGCCGGTTCCGAGCGGCGCCATGAGACCAAGCTGCTGCTTGATCAGGACCCTGACCTTGCGGATCTCGGGGCCGCTCTCGCCAAGGCGAGGATAGGGCGGAAACGCTTTTTTCGGATCGCCGCCGCGCTCGGCAACCGATTGTTCGAGAATCGCGCGCACACGGGGATCGCGGATCTCCGCCAGTTCGCTGCGGCTCAACGCGTCGACCCTCTTGCGGGTGACGAACTGGCGATAGGTGCCGGTCCTCGTCGTCACGTTCTCGTGCGTATCGCCGTAGGTGGTCTCCTTATGCAGCGGTCCCGACACCTTGCGGCGGACCCGGTGGGAGACGACGATGGCGGCGACGGCGGTCTCGGCATCACCCCGGATCGACGGCCACGGCGGCGGCAGGTGGGGTTGCGGCGCGCGGGGATCGTCCTTGTCCTGCCAGTAGCGGGACAGTCGCTGGGTGATACCGGGATGGGTGCAGGCGACGGTGAGGGCATCGATCGCGTGGTGGCGGTGGTCGGCGCGGGTCTTCGCGCCGTCATCCGAGAGGATGTTGTTGAGCGACCACAACTTGCGGAGCTGGGCGGTGACGCGGCCGGTGACCGCCTGGACGGTGACCGGCGCTTCGGCTCCGAGATCGGGCCACAGCCTCTTGAGCAGGGCGAGGGCCTGCCGCGCCGCATATCCCGTGTCGTTGAGCTGGCGGGTGGCGAAGTCGTCGGGCATGGCCTTGGCCAGGAACCGCTTGACCTTACCGTGCGACATCCCCTGGCCGCCCTTGGTCGCGATCATGCCTTGCAAGAGTCTTTGGATATCCGCCCACCGCGCGGCGTCATGGCCGAGATACTCGAACGGGGTACGGTTGCCCTTGTCGATGTTGATGTCCTTGCGGCAGAGTGTCTTGTTGCGGAAGCTGTCGTCGAGCGAGCGCGAGCGCGGCCAGATGTGCTCGACATCGAAGGCGTTGTCGCGAAAGAGCGCGTCGAAGCCGATGCAATCTCCGGTATAGGGGCAGCGATGGGAGCTTTCCTTCCAGAGGAGCCATTTTTCGATGTCGGCACGCGAGGGCTCGGCAATGCCTTTGCCTTGCAGGTCCTTCACCGCCTCCTTGCGACTGGATTCCTGCTTGCGAATCGCGCTCTGGATTTCCTCGCGCTCTCGCTTTGACTTGCCGACGTCACGGGCGATCTCGATGCGGACGCGGTCCGGCTTGCCGAACATCGCGATTAGGTTGTTGACCACCTTGCGCAGCTCGTTTTGGGTGCGGACAACGGTGGGATTGCGCAGCGTGGCGAGGCGCTCGCGCTCCTCCTTTGCCGCCGGGCTCGGCAGCCGGTCGAGGATCTCGCCGGTCGGCCGGTCGCGGTGCGGGAACGTTCTGTTGCGCCAATCTTCCCAGTCCGACGCGGCGATGAGCGCGCCGAAGCGCACGCCGGCTTCCAGATGCGGCAGGAATGCTTGCAATGCCGCGATCGAATAGGGCTCCCAGCCGGTGGGGAAGGTTAGCTGTTTCAGCTTCTCCGCCTGCTCGGGCGTGATGGCCAACTCTCCGATGAAACGTTCCGCGACTGCTTCGCGGTTTGCCTTGCGCTGCTGCGGGGAGAGAATGACGACGCGCTGGCTGCCGATCTCGCCGTAGTCGGCGGCCCACAGCCGCTGAGGCACCGCGTCCCGGATCGCCTGCTTGTGCGGATGGTTCTGCCACTCGCTGCCGAAGACAGGGGCGAGCTTGGCTTCGACCGCGTTGCCGAGCAGCTTGCTGTCGCCGCCGACTTCGAGGTTGAAGCGCAAAGCTTTTTCGCCCCCATCTTCGCCACGCGCCTTGTAGAGCGGTTTCAAGGCGGCGCGGACGCCGGCCCATTTCATCGAGGCTTGGGTTTGCAGCCGCTCAAGAATCGCCGTGCGTTCCTCGGCGTCGAGCGGACGCAGATTGCCGGCAAGGGTGAGGTTGTTGAGCTTTTCCAGCATCCTTTTCTGCTGCGAGAGCCAAGAGCCCTTGGGGCAGAGCGGCTCGCCCGGCATGAAGCGGCATTGGCCGAGCGTGTTCTTACGCCAGAACACCGGCCGCTGGGTGAAGATCGCTTCCTCGATCTGCGCTTTCAGATCAGCATCACGGAGCGCGGCGTGGTGCTGTGTCTGCGCCGCCCAAAGCTTGGCAAATTCATCCCGCACCGCCGTCCGATCCGCGTGAACGCCGCGGCGGCGCTGATGCGGCGGGCGTTCGGCCAGCCATGCGCCGAGCGTGATCCCGCGCGTCTTCAGCTCCTGCAGCGTCTTCTCACGCTCGGTGGCGGCGGCTTTTTCGTCCGCGTTCTCGGTGTTCTCAGTGTCTTTGTCCTCGGCTTCGCGGATCTCGCGGCCGGTAAAGTGACGGCGCTTGGCCAAGTGGTAGAGGGCGCGGCCGACCTCCCAGGGGCGCAAGGGTTCGAGGAGGGCGCGCCTGCGCAACGCGTAGGGGTCGATGGCCATGACGGCCGCCCAGTCGGCCGAGCCGAAGGCGGGGAGCAGGCCCGCCGCCGCGAGGGTTTCGTTCAGCAGCCGGCGCCGTGCACGCCGGCGGCGGAGCTGGCGCCGCACCATGCGCTTCTGGCGGCGGGTCTGATTGAGAGGCGTGCCGTCGTTGTCGCGCGCTTCGGGAAAGATGCGCACGCCGAGACGAAGAATCCGGCCGGCCTGCCGGTCCGGATCGTGGTCGATGACGGCAAACCCGATCGACGTGGTGCCGATGTCGAGGCCGAAAATACGCTCCATGCCAAACACCTCCCCGAACAACTCTGTTGATTGTGTTCGGTGGGAAGGCTACACTTATCGGTGTAGCAAATCGAGAGGCGGTCGCTTTTGGCAAGCAAATCGACCCCTTGTGTGGGCTCGGCGTCCCAAGGTCAGATTCCGCCGCTGTTGAAGCCCTCGCCGGACGGCGGGGGCTTTTCGGTTGCGAGGGGGCCGGTTGCCAGAAGGCCGGCCTGGAGAAGGCCGGTTGCGGAAAGCCCGACTCAGGGATGAGGGGCGGCGGCGCCTTCGGCGAGCAGGCGCAGGGCAACCGTCGCGGCGGCATTGCGGATGGCGTCGCGATCGCCGCCGAACAGGCAGCGCTCGTGGCGAACGGGGGCACCGGCGCGCGCGAGCGCCAGATGAACGAGACCGACCGGCTTGGCAGGCGAGCCGCCGCCGGGCCCGGCGATGCCGGTGATCGCGACCGCCATCTGCACGCGCGCCCGGGCGAGGGCGCCCGTTGCCATCGCCACCGCGACTTCTTCGCTGACCGCCCCGGCCGTCTCCAGCAGCGTCTGCGGCACCGCGAGAAGCTCGGCCTTCGCCGCATTGGAATAGGTGACGTAGCCCCGCTCGAAGACATCGGACGACCCGCCGATCGCGGTGAGGGCGGCGGCAACGAGACCGCCGGTGCACGATTCCGCGGTCGCGACGGTCAAGCCGGCACGGCGGCACCGGCCGAGCACATCCTCGGCATGGATTCGAAGGTGATCGTCGGCAATCATCTCAGGCCCCGCCCATTCCCGTCCTCTCCCTCACAGGTCCCTCCATCATAGGCCCGCCATCATAGGCCCGTCTTCAACGCCTCGACGGCGAGAGAGAGAGGATAGAGGACCAAAGATGCATATCCCGCCGCCAGGACATCGTCGATCATCACGCCGAAGCCGCCGCGGAAGCTGCGCTCCGCCCACGAAACCGGGAACGGCTTCCAGATGTCGAAGGTGCGGAACGCGAGCAACGCGGCCGCGTAATAGACCGGATCGAGAGGGACCGCCAGCAGAACCAGCCACTGGCCGGCCACCTCGTCGATCACCACGATGCTCGGATCGGCGCGCCCGATTCGGCGGCAACAGACCTCGGCGCACCAGATGCCGACCAGGAACACCGCGACCGCCGACAGCAAAAGCGCGGTCCAGCCGGCATACGCGATGACCAGCCAACCCACCGGAATTGCGGACATTGCGGCCCATGTTCCCGGCGCCACGGGGAGGAGACCGATGCCGAACCAGGTCCCCAGAAGCATTGCCGGGTTGCCTAACGGGACGCTCTGGGGTAGGGATCGTCTGAAAATGGCTCTATCCTTTGACTTCGGTTTAATGTGACACCTCGAAGCCAAGGATAAAACGGACATTCGCACCGCCGATCGCCGAAAGGCGGCTTGGGCGGACCAGGGACCCGGGGGATACCACTTCAGGCCATTCCTGCGCCGGGAAAGTTGCTGCTCGTTGTCCGGGGCACAGCTTCCATCCGCGCAGATGACGTGCTTGATGCTTTCCCCCTCGCACGAGGAGAACCGAGACCGGATGACTGGACCAGCAACGTGGCCGGGGCGGCGATGAGGGCTGTTCGAAGACGCCGCACGATCGATTGCCCATCCTTCCCACTATCGGCTTGTACGCCTTGCGCAAGCGGATGGATGCGTGGCACCGCGCCGCGCTCGAGCGGCCGTAGAGGGCCCTTGCGGCTCCGAGAAGCGTTGATGATCTTCGGTCTGCTCGTTGCCGCGATGGTGCTGCCGCCCGTTGCCGCCGCCTCGTCCAGCGCGCCGGACACTCTCGTCGTGGCGCGACCGAGTCCGCCTCCCCAGTCCCGAAACGCCACCACCTCCACCTCCACCTCCGCGATGAAGTGGGACTTCGCCGGGCTCAAGGCGCGTCTGTTCAATCTGAGGAACGCCAGCCGCGACGTGCTGCACCGGCTGAGCGAAGAGGCGCGGGTGCAGGTGGCGGCGATGGAGCAGGTGATCGCGCAGACCGGGCTCGATGTCGACGATCTGATCACCGATTCGCGCCATGATCATCAGGCCACGGGCGGGCCCTTCGTGGCCATCGCGCCTGCGGCGAAGAATGCCCACGGCAGCCGGATCGATGCCAGCCTGAGCTCCGAGCTGGTGCGTTTGGATCTGCTGCGCGATGTGATCCGTTCGCTGCCGTTGGCCGAGCCGATCGCCGTTTATAAGCTTTCCAGTGCGTTCGGCAAGCGCCGCGATCCGTTCAATCGGCGCTGGGCCGTGCACCAGGGTCTCGATTTCACAGCGCCGTTGAAGACGCCGATCATGGCGACGGCGCCGGGGGTGGTGGTGTTCGCAGGCTGGAAGGGAAGCTATGGCCGGCTGGTGGAGATCAGCCACGGGCCGCGTGTCGTCACCCGCTATGCGCATCTTGCAAAGATCCTGGTCAACGAGGGCGAGACGGTCGAGACGGGCACACGCATCGGCCTGCTCGGCAGCTCGGGGCGGAGCAGCGGGCCTCATCTTCATTACGAAGTTCTGTTCGACGATGTCCATCGGGATCCGATGATGTTCATCGAGGCGGGGCGCACGGCGCCGATTCTTGCGGCGGCCCAATGATGGCCGCCAACGGAACTCGGCCGCGGCGTTCACGCAATCTTAACGGTGCCGGTTCCATCATCGCCGCCTGACCCATCAGGAGCCGTGCGCGCGGCGATGTCATGAAAATAGGACCCCTTTCCGGTAAGCCCGCGGCCGAGCGCAAACGCGCCACCCCGCGCGCGGCGCAGAGCGGCCCCGCCTTCAGCCAATACCTTGATACGGCGGCGAGGGCGGATCTTCCCTCGGCACCGGCGGCGGGGAGTCTTTGCGGTGCCGATCCCCTGCTCGGACTCCAGCAGATCGAGAGCGCGACCGAGCGGCACGGGCGCGCGCGTGCCCTTCGCCGCGCGGACATCATCCTCGATCAGCTGGCCGAGTTGCAGGCCGATCTGCTTGCCGGTGCGATTCCCGCGAGCCGGTTGCAGGCATTGACCAAGATGCTGCAAGGACAGCGCTGCCGCGTCGACGATCCTGCATTGACAGCGCTGATCGACGAGATCGAACTACGCGCGGAAGTCGAACTCGCCAAGTTCGACGCGGGCGGCTGAAGAGATGAGCCGGGCGGGGTGCCCGCAGATCGAGGCCGGAATCGTGCGCACGGGGCGCGAAGTCCGATCGCGCCGACAACCCGTTATCCGCGAAGCGAGTCCACAAATTGCTTGCGGCGATTTGCGCGCGTTCATATATTTCGCCCGCCGATGCCAATAAGGTTTTGCGGAGGATATCAGCCGAGCATGCGCATCGTACTTCCCCCCGACTACCGCCCGAGCGACGATGAACCGTTCATGAATCCCCGGATGCGGGAATATTTCCGGCAGAAACTGCTTCGCTGGCGGGGGGAGTTGGTGGAAGAGGCGCACGAGACCTTGCACAGCCTTCGCGAAGGGGCGGTGATCGAGGCCGATATCGCCGATCGCGCCACTTCCGAGGCGAACCGAGCGCTGGAGCTGCGCACCCGGGACCGTGCGCGCAAGCTGATCGCCAAAATCGACGCCGCGCTCGAGCGGATCGAAGACGGCACCTACGGCTATTGTCAGGAGACCCATGAAGCCATCGGCATTTCGCGGCTGGACGCAAGGCCGATCGCGACCTTGAGCCTCGAGGCGCAGGAACGGCACGAGCGGATGGAACGCACCCACCGGATGGAGCCGAACGCGGAGGAATAGGACCTTCGCTCCTCGCGCCCTCGCGGTGGCGCCCTTGGGGGTGGCGCCGTCAGGGATGGGGCCCTCAGGGCGACGATGAGAAAACCACCGCCATCGCGCCCTGGGCGATCGCGCACAGACCGGCTTGGCCGTCGGCGCCGACCGACGAGAGATCGGCCCGACAGACGATCAACCGCCGCCCCGGCTTCATCACTCGGCCATGCGCCAGCAACGCTGCGCCGGCCGCGGGAGCAAGCAGGTTGACCTTGTACTCTGCGCCTACCACATTGCTCCCCGCCGGTGCCAGCGTGGCGGCGGCCGCACCCATCACCGCCTCCGCCACACTGCCGATCACACCACCATGAAAAACCCCATCCTGCTGACCGAGTTCGGTGCGGTACGCGAGCCGGAACACCACCTCGCCCGCATCGACGCGGGCGAGCGCAACCCCGATCAACCGGAGAAACCCTTGAGCGGCCACATAGCGCTCGACGAACGCACGAAAATCTGGATTTGGAGGTTCGAATTGGGTCAACGACGAAGTCTTTCCAGCTGTTGGTCGGTATTTCGGTCGGTATCAGGAACGACGTGTTTTAGCCACGCGGGTACCGGGTATGCAACGGGGTTGGCGAGGCGTTTTTGTCCCGATCGCCGCGTCCGGCGACATTCCGGCTCGTGTGTGCGCCGATGAAACTCCTGACAGTCGAGCACAAGACGGTCTACAGCTATGCCAAGCCCGTCACATTGGGCCTCCACCGCATGTTGATCCGGCCGCGCGACAGCCATGACATGCGTCTTCTGGAAACCGGGTTGATCATCAAGCCGGCCCCTTCGCGGGTGACCTGGCTGCACGACGTCTTCAGCAACTCGGTTGCGGTGGCGGAATTCGAGGGGCAGACCGACATCCTGTCGATCGAAAGCCGGATCGTGCTGCGACGCTATCCCGCCGCCGCACCCCCGGACCTCGAGCTGTTTCCGCTGGCACCCGATGCCGAAATGTATCCCTTCTCCTATGCCGACGACGATCTGCCCGACCTGATGCATCTGATCCGCCGCCACTATCCCGATCCAGAGGAGGCGGTGAAACGCTGGGCAACGGGATTTCTGCTGGACGCGAAGGCAACGCCGACCAACCACCTTTTGCTGACGATGACCCAGGCCATCAAGAATGGTTTCACGTACAAGCCGCGGGAGAGCAAGGGAACCCAGCCGCCGACAGAGACCCTGGCATTGCGTTCGGGAACATGCCGCGATTACGCACTTTTGATGATGGAAGCCCTTCGCGCCCTGGGACTGGCAAGCCGCTTTATCACTGGCTATCTGTATGATCCGGCAGTCGATGCAGGCGAGGAAGCGATGACCGGCGGTGGTGCGACCCACGCATGGGCATCCGTTTACCTCCCCGGCGCCGGCTGGACCGAATTCGATCCGACCAATGGCAGCGAGAGCGGCCAGAACCTGATCCGGGTGGCCGCGACGCGCGATCCAAGCCAAGCGATCCCGATCAGCGGGACCTGGTCGGGCCGTGAAGGCGACTTTCAGGGCCTGACGGTGGAAGTCAAGGTCACGTCGGAGTAGGCGGTGCTGCAACGGCGGAGCGAAACGTACGACGACGGGCAAAAATAGAGGTTGCTTTCGCGTGGCGTGTTTGTCACCGGTAAGCAGCAACCACTACGTGAGGAAATTGCGATGAGGTTCCGTAAGCTTGTTGTTGCCATGGCGGCAGTACTGGGACTGGCAGCGTGCCAGGGCGGATACGCTGGGCAAAACTATACCCCGATCATTGATGTTTATGGGTCACCCGGCAAGGATCCGGCGACGTATCCGGACGATCTGGCAGCGTGCCAGCAGCTTGCCGAACAGCGCAGCCAGGTCGAAGAAGCGGCGCGTGGCGCCGGCGTCGGGGCGGTCATCGGAGCCGCCGGCGGCGCCATCGGCGGCGCTTTCGCAGGAAAGCCTGGCCTCGGGGCGGGAATTGGCGCGGCGAGCGGAGCATTCCTGGGTGGAACCGGCAGCGGCCTGGAAGGCAACGTCAGCCGTCAGGACATCGTGATCAGCTGCATGCGCAACCGCGGCTGGAGTGTGGTCGGACGCTAGTGGATCGGATCCCTCGCTTGGATTCCAAGCGGAGGATCGGTCGCTCCACGAAACCGTTGAACTGGTGGTTCGATTCAGCCGGCGGATGGAACTCATCCGTCGGCATCGAACCACGAGCATGACCGCCGCGCTCTGCGTCGGCTGTGGGCCTACTGGTGCACCAACTCAGACGGATGATTCAGCCGAATGGGATCGGATGTGCACGAGAAACAATAGGATGCGTGCAGCGACCGCGCATTTTTCGAAAGCGCCGCTGCACTGGGCGCAAGCCCCTCGGGCGAGACCGGGCGGATAGGAGCGGGATCGGTGGCGCGCCCAGGGCCGTGGCCAAAGTGGCAAGAGCCCACTTAGAGCCTGCTCAGCAATTAAGTTGCTGCATGGGTCTTTCAGTGGGCACGAT
>CAZFBS010000069.1:0-10687 GCA_964517265.1 uncultured Rhodospirillaceae bacterium
CCTAACCAGTCTTTATGAGAACCGAAGTAAAGTTACCGACGATTTGCGGCTTATGGCGCGGATCATTGAGCTACCTCCAGGAAATACGCTAGCAGACAAGATCACCCATCACAGTAATAATCAAAACCCGATCAACGCTCGCGACTTACAATCTAATAGTACTATTCAGCGTCGACTGCAAAATGAATTTTATCAGAACTACAAGGACGATGTGTTTTACAGGATCAAACGAGGTGAAGCAGATCAAGCGCCACTTAACATTGACAATGATGAAGCTGGCCGGCTCTTACTGGCGTTTGACCTAAAGCAACCTTGGACGTGCCATCAGAGTTACAAGGTACTTGACGAACTCCATGGAGATATATATGCGCGTCCTGAGGTTGATGCACACCGTATTATTGCAGTTTATGAGATTGCGGAAGCGGTTAAGAAAGCCCTTGAGAATATAGAAAATAAACTGCTTGCTTCATATCGATTGACCCAATACTTCATGCTATATACTGCACGGCTCGCACTGGAGATTGATGATAAGGGGAAGGAATGCTGTTCTAACCCCCGCAAGTTCGTTGCCGTGCCTGATGGTCGGGCTCGCCTCCGTCGCGCCGTCGCACCGGTGATCACCGATCTTGTAATTGATCTGAATGCAGAAGTGCGAGAACGCGATGAGGCTGGCAAACCTTTTGATTATAAGCGTGAACTTAAAAGTCCTAATCTGGTGCGTGAGCTGGGGCGCAGTATTATTTCAAACTACCAAAAGTCAGTTGCACGTAAGCGAGCCAGCTCCTTTGGTCAAGAATGGGAAGAACAAACACCTTAAAGCGAAACGCATGAAGATTGGGGTTAGGAAGAGGAGGTGGAGTGGAGGAGCGCCATGCTCAGGCCCTTGTCCTGTAAGCTGCGCAGCTATGCGCTTGAGGCGTGCGATGCGGCCGAGCGGCCCAGCGATGCGGCCGAGGTTTCCGGATTGGCTGGGCCAGCGTTTCTCTCTATGACCGTTTAAACTAACCTGACGTATGTTTTCGTGCCGCTCCCCCGCCCGCGGGCGCTTCAGCGCCGGACCACCGGCGCGTAGGCCTTGCTTTTGACCGCGGAAAACGTGAAGGTCCCGGCGTAGATCTCCTTCACCGCTTCGGCGACGATGACGCCGGCGAACCCCGCGAACCAGCGCTGCCCGACCTTCTCCAGCGCCGGGGCAGCCGACAGCAGCACGCGCGAGCGAACCGGCGGGATGAACAGCGCGGTTTCGGTCTGATAAGGCTGAAACAAGGTGTCCTTGAGGCTCTGGGACAGCTGGCCGGGCGAATACGGCCGTCCGCGGCCGAACGGGGTCCGCTCGAACTGCGCCCATAGTCCGCGCCGGTTCGGCACCACCACCATCAAGCGTCCGCCGTCCGCCAGCACGCGCCACAGCTCTCGCATCATCGGCCGGGTGTTCTCGGCGCATTCCAACGCGTGCACCAGCAGCAGACGATCGATCGAACAGTCGGGAATGGGAAGATGGGTCTCGTCGGCAAGGGCAGTCAGGCGGCCGCCTTCGGACGGCCAGCGGACAACCCCCTGCGGCGCCGGCATGATGGCAATGACGCGTCCCGCTTCGGCCCGGAAGGCGCCGAGGAAGGGAGTCGCGTAGCCCACTCCCAGCATGGTCATGCCGCGCACGTCAGGCCAGATCTCGCGAATCCGCCGCGCGATCATGCGCCGCGCGACCTTGCCGAGGCCGGACTCATAAAAATCCCTGAGAGCAATGACATCATTCCACATGGCGGCGTGGACTCTAAGTCATCGGCTTGCAACACAGCATGCAGATTTTCCTCAGACCCAGCCTGACGGCTGCCGGATCATCTGCCAAAGTCGGTCGAGCCTGTGGAAGACATGGCGGGAATATCGGAAAGCTGCTCCAGCATGAAGACATCGCAGAATGCATCCCGCCGTCCATGTTCTCTTAACATGTTTTGTAAACAATCTCGGGTATCTCATGCGCCTTGAGAATGTACGCATCACGATGGAGGATCGGGTGATTTCCGCAGTTGAGGCTTATTGGGATGGTACCGTTCATTCTCACTCGAATGCGACATTTCTGAATTTGCTGTCGTCTGTACTTCCCGCAAAATCCGTCGCGATTCATGGATCGCCTAGCCATCTGAAGCATATGGCCTTCACGTTGCAAAGAAACGTTGAATGGAAATTATTTGAGGAAAAATTACTACCATATAATACACCAGCATCAAAACGTTTTATTTTTGAATATCTTTTGTTACGTAAAATAATAAAGCTAATGAAATCAAATAATGATTCCTTTCTAGTGTCATTGTCCACAAGTGGACCATCCCTCCGAGCCTACTGTCTTCTACAGAAAATTTACCCACATCTCAGGATAATTGCACGCCTTCACGGTAATCTCAATGAGATCAACGGTTGGAGGCCCAAGCATCCGGTTAGGCGATATCTCACTCTTGCCAAGGCTCTTGCGGCAGTTCCTGCAGGAAACCTGCATCTTGTTGTCTTGGAGGATTCCATACGTGAAGCTCTACTCTCCAAGATGCCCTCGCTCGAACGGCAGATACATGCCATACCCGAAGTAGTTTCGGCCATTGAATCACAGAAATTTCCCGGCAAACCCCTGTCAAACCCACCCACTTTTACCTTTCTTGGGGTCGGGACAACGGCCAAGGGGGCTGACCTTTTTGTAGAGATTGCACGTCAAGCTAAGAATGCGGGCTTGCCCGCGCGCTTCGAGATGTATGGAATGCTCCATGCAAGTCTATCTCATCTCAACGTTTCTCATCTTGACCAACCACCTGCGAAACAGGGGCTTGAGCGTCAGCAGTTCGTTGATGGCCTAGCGCGAGCGGATTTCATAATTGTACCTTACGATCCTGTTTATTATACGCTTTCAGCCAGTGGCGTCTTAGTTGATGCCGTGACGGCGCTAAAACCTATCGTGACGCTCCCTGTTGCTTTTGCCGAGTCTGCGTTCCGTAACTTCGGCGACATCGGGTACCTATGCCCCAGCGTCCATGATTTGTCAGAAACAGTAATGAGGCTGGCACAAAAACCGGATCCTGCTCGTTATGATTGTCAGGTCGAGTGCCTGCGGCGGTTTCGATCCGCTCGGACGGAGACGGCAATTTCCGCCCGCTTGAGAGGGGCGGTCGGCTTGCCGCTTTGACAGGCTGGCATTCGGGCGGCATATGCGCCGCGTTGGCGGCGGGCTCGCCCGATTTCTTTCTCGGTCCCCTGCTTCTCGTTAGTTCATCAGAACTGTACGCGATCAACGCCGGAAGAGGCCCCCTTGAATTCCCCAGCGTTTTAAGCCGCTGGCGTTGCGGGCGGCAATGGTGGTAGCTTGTCGCTACCAGTTGTCCTGCGTCGTCATTCATTGCCGGGGGTAGCACCATGCCGGACCTGGAAATCCATCAAATCCCTGTTCTTCGCGACAACTATGTCTATCTTGTGCGCGACCCAGGGAGCGGGGCTTGCGCAGTGGTCGATCCGGCCGTCGCGGCGCCGGTGCTCGCCGCATTGGGTCGCCTTGGCTGGAAACTCACCCATATCCTCAATACCCATCATCATCACGACCACGTCGGCGGCAATCTGGAGATCAAGCGCGCCACCGGGTGCACCGTCGTCGGCAATGCCAACGACGCCTCGCGCATCCCCGGCATCGACATCGGGGTCCGGGAGGGCGATACATTTCGGCTCGGCGATCATGAAGCCGCCGTCATCGACGTCTCCGGCCACACCCTCGGTCACATCGGCTACTGGTTCGCTGGAAGCCGGGCACTGTTCTGCGGCGATACCTTGTTCGCTTTGGGGTGCGGGCGATTGTTCGAGGGTACGCCGCGTCAGATGTGGTCAAGCCTATGCAAGCTGCGTGCGCTTCCCGAAGACACCAAGGTCTACTGCGGCCACGAATACACCCAAAGCAACGCCGCCTTCGCCCTTGCCGTCGAGCCGGACAATGCCGCTTTGCGAGAGCGCGCGGCGCAAGTGGCGGCGCTGCGGGCAGAGGGTTTGCCGACGGTGCCTTCGACGATTGGAGAAGAACGGGCAACCAATCCGTTCCTGCGTGCCGACGACGACGACTTCCGGCAAACAGCCGGGCTTGCCGGTCTCGATCCCGTCGAAGCGTTTGCCGCCATCCGCCGGCGCAAGGACATGTTCTAGACGAGCAAATACGCACCGCTGGGCGTCATGATGGCGCCTCGTGAAGAGGCGCGGCAGCAGCGCGATCTCGCCACTTGCCGTCCTTCAGCCCGTCGAGGAAGATTGAGACCGCGAGCTTGACCCGCTTGCGCAGGGCATCGGGTCCGGGCGGGGCCGCGTTTTGCGCCATGACCCGCAGCAGCCACTGGCCCTGCAACATCGATAGAAACAGATCGGCCGCGAGCTCAGGCTCATCGACCTGAAGCTGGCCGGCGTCCGTTGCGTCCGCAAGATACTGGGCAATGCGTCCAGTCAATGCGCGGGGACCGTGCCGCAGAAACGTCTCGATCATGTTGGGAAAGCGGCCGCCCTCGGTGACGAAGATGCCGAGCGTCCGCGTCGACTCGGGCGCAAACACCTTGGTCAAGAACGCGTAACCTACGGTCTCCAAAACCGTCTGCGGATCGTTCCTTTCAGCAAGCACCAACTGCATCGATTGGCCGAAGGCGCTGCAGCGCTCGGCAACTGCCGCTTCGATCAGGCCATTCTTGCCGCCAAAAGCCTCATAAAGAGTCGCCCGCGATCCACCAGACAAGGCGATGATATCGGAGAGGGTCGCAGCCTCGCATCCCTTCTCCTGCATCACCTGCCAGGCAGCTTCGATCATTGCGCGGCGACGTGCTTCGCCCCGGGACTGGCTCTTGCGATGTGCTGTCGATTCGGTCGTCACGGGAGAGTTGTCCACAAAAAGCTCTTGCATTGCTGCCGAAAAATTATACTGTATCGTACAGTACAGTTTTGATTGCGGCCCCGCAAGGGATTTCCCTTGTCGCTCGAAGCCGGTGTTCCAGGGTCAAAGGAAGCAGGTCTTGCAGACGTTCTTGTCCTTCCGGTCGGCCAGTCTCCGGCTTTTTCTGCTGGTGGGCGCCATCCTTCTGCTGCCTGCCTGTGAAGAGGAAAAGGGGGCCAATGCGCTCCCTGCGGCCGAGCCGCCACAGGTGGGTTTCCGGACGATCCAGCCACAGACCGTGCGGCTAACCACCGAGCTGCCGGGACGGACGGTCGCCTATCGCAAGGCTGAGGTACGCCCGCAAGTCAATGGCATCATCCAAAAGCGGCTGTTCGAGGAGGGTGCGAGCGTCGAAGCCGGCCAACCGCTCTATCAGATTGATCCGGCCAGCTTTGAGGCAGCGCTTAAGGCGGCCGAAGCGAAACTGATGCGCGCGCAGGCATCTCTCGACGCCAGCACATTGCGGGTCGAGCGATACGCCCAGTTGGTCACCCGCAGAGCGGTCAGTCAGCAAGAATATGACGACAGGCTCGCTGAACAGGCGGTGGACAGGGCTGAGGTCGCCGCCGCCGAAGCTGAGCTCGAGAGCGCGCGCATCGACCTCCGCTACACGGTTGTGACGGCCCCGATCGCCGGCCGGATCGGGCGCTCGAACATCACTGAGGGCGCACTCGTAACGGCCAATCAGGAAGAGGCGCTCGCCATCATCACCCAGCTCGACCCCATCTATGTCGACTTGTCCCAATCGAGTGCCGAATTGCTGCGCGCACGGCTCGCCATCGAGACGGGTGAGATCGTCTTGCCAGGCGGGAGCGACGGCGGGATCCCGGTGGAGTTGATGATCGATGCTACCGGCTCGCGGTATTCCCACCACGGACAGATACAATTTGCCGAGGTTCTCGTTGACGAGACGACGGGGTCCGTCAGCCTGCGCGCCGTGTTCCCGAACCCCGAGCACGAGTTGATGCCGGGTCTGTTCGTGCGCGCCATCGTCACTCAGGGCGAGGTCAAGGATGCTTTTCAGGTGCCACAAGCGGCGGTGGCGCGCGGGAATGACGGTGAGGCGTTCATCTGGGTGATTGGGGAGGACAATATCGTCAAGCGGCGGCCGGTGAGCGTTCGTCGTGCGCTCGCCACGTCATGGCTGGTCACCGGCGGGCTCTCCGGCGGCGAACGGATTGTCGTGGATGGTCTCCAGCGGGTGCGCCCGGACCTCAAGGTGACGCCGGTTGCCGTAGATCCGCAACACATACCCATGACAGTCGATGGAAATCAAGCTTCGAGCTGACAGGAGTTTGAACTGACGGAAAGGCGGCACGCTCATTCGTCAGGCGAACGTAAGGACTTCCGAACATGGCACGATTTTTTATCGACCGGCCTGTTTTTGCGTGGGTTATCGCCATCATCATGATGCTGGCGGGCGGGCTGTCGATCCTCCAGCTGCCGATCGAGCAGTATCCGGAGATCGCGCCGCCATCGGTGCGCATCACCGCGACCTATCCGGGTGCTTCGGCGCAGACGCTGGAAAACACTGTCACTCAGGTGATCGAGCAGCAGATGACGGGGCTCGATTACCTGCGCTACATGACCTCGAACAGCGACTCCACCGGCAATGCGCAGATCACGTTGACATTCGATCCGGAAGCCGATCCGGACATCGCCCAGGTTCAGGTCCAGAACAAGCTGCAGCTGGCCCTGCCTTTGTTGCCTCAGGCCGTGCAGCGGCAGGGCGTTTCTGTCGCCAAGTCAAGCGGCAGCTTCCTGATGGTGCTGGGTTTCGTCTCTGAGGATCCCTCCACTCCTCAGACCGACATCGCAGACTTCGTTGCCTCGACGATCCAGGAGCCGATCAGCCGGGTTAACGGCGTTGGTGGCGTGACCCTGTTCGGTGCTCAGCATGCGATGCGTATCTGGCTCGATCCGGATGCATTGATCAGCTATGGCCTGACGACGATCGATGTCATCGCCGCCATCGAGGCCCAAAACGCTGAGGTTTCGGCTGGCGAGATTGGCGGCACCCCGGCGGTCGAGGGTCAGCAGATCAATGCGACGATCATCGCGCAGACCCGCCTGCAAACGCCCGAGGAGTTTGGCAACATTCTGGTGCGGGTCAACACGGACGGCTCCCAGATCCGTGTGAAGGACGTGGCGCGGGTCGAGGTTGGTGCGCAATCCTACAACACTGTCGCTCGCTACAACGGCCGCCCGGCAGCCGGCGTTGGGATCAATCTCGCGGTCGGCGCCAATGCGCTCGATACGGCGCGGGCCGTGCGCGAGCGGATGAGTGAACTGGAGCCGTTTTTCCCGGAAAACTTTCGGGTTGTCTATCCCTACGACACCACGCCGTTCGTGCGGATCTCGATCCAGGCGGTGGTGCAGACGCTGGCTGAGGCGATCGTTCTTGTTTTCTGCGTGATGTTCCTGTTCTTGCAGAACTTCCGCGCGACGCTGATCCCGACCATCGCGATTCCGGTCATCCTGCTCGGCACCTTTGCCGTGCTGGCGGCCTTCGGCTTCTCGATCAACACCCTCACCATGTTCGCCATGGTTCTGGCGATCGGCCTTTTGGTCGATGACGCCATCGTCGTGGTCGAGAACGTGGAGCGGGTGATGGCCGAAGAAGGACTCCCGCCAAAGGAAGCGACCCGCCGCTCGATGGATCAGATCACGCCGGCCCTCGTCGGCATCGCCCTTGTGCTCTCTGCGGTGTTCGTTCCGATGGCCTTCTTCGGCGGCTCCACCGGCGCCATCTACCGCCAGTTCTCGATCACCATCGTCTCGGCGATGGCGCTCTCGGTGTTCATCGCCCTGGTGCTGACCCCGGCGCTCTGCGCCACGATGCTCCGTCCGCCGAAGGGAGAATGGCATGGCAAGCGGGGCTTTTTCGGTCTGTTCAATCGCGGCTTCGACTGGGCCAACCGCTTCTACCAGCGCAGCGTCGGCCACGTGATCGGCCGCCGCACGCGCTATCTGCTGATCTATCTGCTGATCGTCAGCCTGCTCGCCGTTTTGTTCCTGCGTTTGCCGACCTCATTCCTTCCGGACGAGGACCAGGGCATCATGTTCGCTCAGGTCACGACGCCGGCGAACGCCACCCAGGGCCGTACTCTGGAAGTCTTGAAAAAGGTCGAGGATCATTTCCTCAATCAGGAAGCCGAGAACGTGAACGGCCTGTTCACCGTGGCCGGCTTCTCCTTTGGCGGCCGCGGCCAGAACGCCGGTATTGCCTTCATCAATTTGAAGGACTGGTCCCAGCGCGAGGACGAGCAGGACAGCGTCTTTGCCATCGTTGGGCGCGCAATGGGAGCGTTTTCGCAAATCCGCGAGGCGCAGATCTTCGCGTTCACGCCACCCGCGATCATCGCGCTCGGCAATGCCAGCGGCTTTGATTTCCAGCTTCTGGATCGCGGCGGGGTCGGCCACGAGGTCCTAATGCAGGCACGCAACCAGTTGCTCGGCATGGCCAATCAGGATCCGCGCTTGAGCAGGGTGCGCCCCAATGGCCTCGACGACACGCCGCAGTTCCAGATCGAGATCGATCATGAAAAGGCAAGCGCGCTGGGCCTCTCGATCGCCGACGTCAACAGCACGCTTTCGATCGCCTGGGGCTCCCGCTACGTCGACGATTTCATCGAAAATGGCCGGGTCAAGAAGGTCTATCTGCAGGCCGATGCCCCCTACCGAATGCTGCCCGAGGATCTGGACCGATGGTATTTGCGCAACAGTGACGGCGAGATGGTGCCTATCTCCGCCTTTGCAACGTCCAGCTGGACCTATGGCTCGCCACGTCTGGAGCGTTACAACGGCATCTCCTCGATGCAGATCCTCGGATCCCGAGCGGAAGGGATCTCCTCCGGCGAGGCGATGGCTGCGATGGAAGAACTGGCCGCACAATTGCCCCTGGGCATCGGCTACGAATGGACCGGTCTCTCGTATGAGGAACAGTTGTCCGGTGCCCAGGCGCCGATGCTCTATGCCCTCTCGTTGCTCGTCGTTTTTCTTTGCCTTGCGGCGCTTTATGAAAGCTGGACGATCCCGATCTCGGTCATGCTGATCGTGCCGCTTGGCGTGCTCGGCGCGGTCGTTGCCGCCTATCTGCGCGATTTGCCGAATGACGTCTACTTCCAGGTAGGCTTGCTGACGACGATCGGTCTGTCGGCGAAGAACGCCATCTTGATCGTGGAGTTCGCCCGCACGCTTTACGATGAGGGGATGGATCTGCTCGACGCTACCGTCGAAGCGGCCCGGCAGCGTCTGCGCCCGATCATCATGACCTCGATGGCCTTTTCGCTGGGTGTGCTGCCGCTGGCTATCAGCTCTGGCGCGGGTGCTGCGAGCCGCGTGGCCATCGGCACCGGCGTTCTGGGCGGGATGATCTCCGCCACCTTCCTTGCGATCTTCTTCGTGCCGTTGTTTTTTCTGCTGATCGTTCGCAACTTCTCGCGCAAACGCCCGGAGCGGACGGTCCCGGTCGAGCAACTCGCAGGCGACGCAGCCCCCGGCAGCGCCTCCTGACCACGTGCCGATCGATCTATAACAGAGGCGAGAGCAGCCGTGCTGCGGAATCGCCCAGTCGGTTCAGTACGGATGTTCGCTTGTACTCACCCAGGCTGAACACCTTGCACCCTTCGAGATCGCATGCGAACGCCGCCTCGAGCTCCTGTGCCCGCCGCCGGTCATAGATCACGGCGTTGAGCTCGTAGTTTATACTGAAGCTGCGAATGTCGAGATTGGCCGACCCGATGGAGCAAACCTCGCCGTCGATGACGATCGTCTTGGCGTGCAGGTAACCCTTCTCGTAGAGGTATATCCGCGCTCCCGCGGCTGCCACCTCGGCTATGTAGGTGTTGGCGGCCCGGTACGGCGCCTGATTCCATCCCTCGCCTCGGGCACCGACCATGACCTCGACATCAACGCCAGCGAGGGCGGCCGAGGTCAGCGCCTCGGTGATGGTCGCGTCCAGGATGAAAAACGGCGACTGTAGGCGCACGCGGTGCTGAGCGGACACGATCATCGCGAAGTAGAGTTGACGATTCGCGCGCCATTCGGAGTCCGGACCGGAGGTCAGGATCTGAACGGGCTCGTAGGCGCTTTCCCCGTCCGTAGCGCTCACCGGCTGTACATCCGGCTGCAGTGAAGGAAAATGACCCGCCGCGAAGATGTCCTCGCTCGTTGCGTTGTGCCAGTCGGTCAGGAACACGGCCTGCAGCACGGCCGCGCCCTCCCCTTCGATCCGCACATGCGTATCTCGCCAGCCGTCGAAGTCGCGCCCGCCGTCCAGGTGCTCCTGCCCGATGTTCATGCCCCCCGTATAGCCGATGCGCCCATCGATGACGGCGATCTTCCGATGGTTGCGATAGGAAATCGTGTGCAGACGGTAGAGCGCTGAAACCGGCGCCCAACGCACGCCGCTTTCCGCCAACTCTCGCTTGTAGCGGCGCGTGAGCTTGAAGAACGACCCAATAGGGTCGTAGAGCAGGCGCACCTCGACGCCGTTGCGGGCGCGCTCGGCGAGGATGGCCTTCAACTCCCGCGTGAAGGGATCGTCGGCCCAGATGTAGTACTGCAGGTGGATGGTATGCCGCGCGCCCTTCAGGTCGTCCATCAGGCTGGGATAGTGCGCACTTGCGTCTTGCTGGATCGCGACCCGGTTGCGCGTCGTCAGAGCGGAATGGGAGTTGTGCCGCACCAGCCTCATCAACCCGTTGACGATGTGCCTGTTGTGATCATGTTGGCGCGGCGGTGATGGCG
>CAZFBS010000070.1:0-10398 GCA_964517265.1 uncultured Rhodospirillaceae bacterium
GCCACCGACAAGCGGGCGCAGTTCATCGGCATCGATGCCTATGTCGAGGCCGGCGGTACGATACTGCGCGATCTGTTCCAGGGCGACGATGGCGGCTGGCTGCAGGACGTGGCGCTGATCGACCGGATGGTGGCCGACAAGCTGAAGACGGAATCCGAGGCGACCGCCGCCGAGGGCTGGAAGTGGATCGAGGTCGCTCCCGACTTCGCCTACGGTCACGTCTTCGGCCTGCGCCAGCTTCGCGGCGAGGAAACGCCGCTCACCGCCGAAGAGGAAGCCGCCCGCGACGCTCTCCAGGCGGAATACGACCGGCTGACGGAGCAATACGCCGATGCGGACGAGTTGCCGGATGAGGTCGATGAGCGCTTCGGCGAACTCGAGACGGCGATCGAGGGCTTCGAGACACGGCCGGTCGTGTTCGATGCGGCGGAGGTCGCACGCGCCGGGGCCTTCGTCAGCATCGCCCATGACGGCGCCGTGCGCGTCGAGCGCGGTTATGTCCGGCCTGAAGACGAGCTGCCGCAGGAACCGGAGGCCGAGCCGGAGGCGGATGGCGAGGCGGCCTACGCCATGGCCGCGAGCCACGATGGCGATGTCGTGACGGCGGACGAGCCTGTCTCCGAGCCCGAGGAGGATGAGGGCTTGTCCCCCATCTCCGATCGGCTGCTCACGGAGCTGACCGCTCACCGGACACTCGGCCTGCGCCACGCGCTCGGCGAGCAGCCTGATGTCGCTTTCGTCGCGGCCTTGCACGCCCTGACGCTGAAGGCGTTCTATCACTACGGCTCGGATAGCTGTCTGGAGCTGGACCTGAAGAGCGTCGGCTTCAGCGCCCAGGCGCCGGGACTGAACGACAGCGCGTCGGCCGAAGCGATCTCCCTTCGGCATGAGAACTGGGCGAAGGCGTTGCCGAAGGAATCGGCCGATCTTTGGGACGTGCTGCAAGGCTGGGATAGCGACAGCCGCGGCGCGCTGTTCGCCCACGTCGTCAGCCTTTCGGTCAACGCCATGCATGAGACCTGGAACCGGCGTCCCCGGGCGTTGGTTCATGCCAACCGTCTCGCCGAGGCGGTCGACCTCGACATGGCCGCCGCCGGCTGGAAGCCGACCGTGGACAATTTCCTCGGCCGCGTGACCAAGGCCCGAATCCTCCAAGCCGTTGCCGAGGCCAAGGACCAGCGCGCCGCGGACCGCATCGAGCACCTCAAGAAGGGCGACATGGCTGCGGAAGCCGAAACGCTGCTCGCCGACACCGGCTGGCTGCCGGAACCGCTGCGCACGCCCGGCAAGGCCACCCCGGAGCCGACGGAGCCCGACGGCGAGACGGTCCAGGGCGATGATGGCGACATCACCGAGACCGGGGAGCCCGGGGAAGCCTTCCACGCGACCGCCGCGGAATAGCTGGATCGAGCGGGGTGGCTTCGGTCGCTCCGCTCCTCTCCTCAACTCGCATCAGCAGCCCGGCCCTCGCGCCGGGCTTTCGCATTTCTGGAGAGCCGACATGGCCGATTATTTCACGCACTTCTCCTGCCTGCTCGACGTGGGCACCCCGGAGAACGCCGCCCGCGCACTCGATCTCTACAACCGGCTGTCCGAGGAAGGGGCGTCCGAGGAACCGCCTTCCGAAGGCTTCCTCTTGTCCATCCAGCCCGAACATGGCGGAACCAATCTCTGGATGCGAGACGATGTCACCGGCGACCCGGAGCGCCTGATCCAGTTCGTGAAGCTCTGCGCCGCCGAGTTCGCACTCAGGGGCCGCTGGGGCTTCCAATATGCGAACACCTGCTCGCGCCCGCGCCTCGACGGCTTTGGCGGCGGAGCCCACGTGCTCGATCTCGCGACCGGAGAAACCATCGCCTGGATCTACACCGACGGCTGGCTCGCCGAAGTGCTCGATGGAGGCGACCCCGATGCCTGAGAGCACCCGCGCGATTGCCCGCGACTGCGAGGCATGGGCTGCGCACAACCTTCCCGTCACCACCGGCCTATTTTTCGCCGGCGCTACGCCACGACACGACGCGCATGGGGAAGGCCTTTTCCGTCTCCGCCAATTCGCCGAATGGTTCGGCTCCGGCCTTGAGCGCCGGACCATTCACGACGCGAGCGGCGCCATGCGCGAGCCCGGCATCAGCGACTGGGAAGCCCGGTGATGACCCGTCACGACGCTTCCGATCTGGCCGCCCGTCTCGGCCGGCAGGCCGAGGCCGTATGCCGCCATTATCTCTCATCCGGTGTCCGGCAGGGCCGCTACTGGCTGGTCGGCGACGTGCGCAACACGCCGGGCCGCTCGATGTTCGTGCGGCTCAAGGGCCCGGAGTCCGGCAAGGGCGCGGCGGGCAAATGGACCGATGCAGCCACCGGCGAACATGGCGACCTGCTCGATGTCGTCCGCGAAAGCTGTGGCCTCGTCGACTTCAGGGATGTCGTCGACGAGGCGCGGCGCTTCCTCAGCCTGCCGCATCCCGACCCCGAGCCAGAGGCGCGACGGTCCCGCACGCCGGCGGCGCCGACCGGATCGCCGGAGGCCGCGCGGCGGCTCTTCGCGATGGCGCAGCCGATTACGCGCACGCCCGCGGAGACGTATTTGCGGAAACGCGGCATTACGGCTTTGCACGAAACCGGCGCGCTGCGCTTCCATCCGCGCTGCTATTACCGGCCCGACCAGCATGAGCCGACCGAGACGTGGCCGGCGATGATCGCCGCCGTCACCGATCTCGGCGGCCGGCTCACCGGCGCTCACCGCACCTGGCTGGACCCCGACGGCTTCAGCGAGGCGACGCTCGGCAAGGCACCGATCGACACCCCGAGGCGCGCGATGGGCGACCTGCTCGGCCATGCAGTGCGTTTCGGCATCGCGGGCTCGGTGACGGCGGCCGGCGAAGGCATCGAGACCATGCTGTCGCTCCGGTCCGTCCTGCCCACCATGCCGATGGCGGCCGCGCTCTCGGCAGCCCATCTCGCCGCCATCCTGTTTCCGGACACGCTGCGCCGCCTCTACATCGCGCGTGACGACGATCCCGCTGGCGACGCGGCCATGGCGACGCTGATCGAGCGGGCCGAACAGGCCGGCATCGAGGCAATCGTGCTGTCGCCGGCTCTGGGCGACTTCAACGAGGATCTGCGGATGCTGGGCATCGATGCGCTCCGGGCGGCGGTTCGCGTGCAGATCGCGCCGCAGGACGTCGTCCGCTTCATGGAGCTGGCGGCGTAGCCGGAAAGGGAACGCGTCGTCGGGTTCCCGCCGAGTGCATCGCTCGGAGGCTCGCATGTTCGCCGGAGGACCGCGCCTCGGCCTTCGAGAGGGGCGATCGGCCGTCAGCCGGCCCGGCCAGGCAACCTTGGGGCCGACTATTTTCCGGCGGCCCTTCGGGCCTTTCCATCGCGAGACAAAATAGTCGGCCCCCCGCAGCCCTCCGCTTCGCTGCGGCCCTTCGCTTGCGCTCCGGGTGCCAGTCCGGCCCGCCCGACGGCTTCGTCGCCATGAAGGCCGCGACGGTCGCGGTCCAGCGAACGGAGCCTCCCATGAGCGAGCATGACGACTACGAACCCGACCACGCCTCTTCCCCGACCGACGAAGTCCTGACCGAACTCCAGCTCTACGGCTACACGCCCCGCGAGGGCGATCCCGATCCAAGGCCCTGTCCCGAGGATCGCGTGATCGAAGGCGCCGTCGCAGGCATCTTCGATGCCCTCATCGCCACCATGGCCGACACGGGTCTCGATCCCGACCTCGACGACCTGCTCTGGTCTGCGGTCAACATGTTCCACCGTGCCGTCGAACGGATCGAGCATCAGCTCGACGACAACGAGCAGGGGCAGAAGCGCGGGCAGCGCGAGCAGGATGGCTCCGAGGTCAAGGCCGTGCAGCTCGAATGCCTCATCGAAGCGGGCCGGTCACTGATCGAGCGCCGCGACAGCCTCGAAGTCTTCCGCGACAGTGCCGCCGGATTGTACCTGCGCACGACCGGATCGCCCTGGTCTCCCCGGACCGGCTCGCGCGTCAACCATCGCAAGCTCACCTCGGCGATGATCGACAGCCGCGATTTCCTCGCCGCCAGGAAGCGCGCCGACCGGGACGTGCTCGTGCCGCCGGGACCGAAGGTCGCCATCACCGGCGGGCTCGAGTTCAACGACCATCGACTGATCTGGTCCAAGCTCGACCAAGTCCACGCCAAGCATCCGGACATGGCGCTGATGCACGGCAAGTCGCCGAAAGGCGCCGAGAAGATCGCCGCCCGCTGGGCCGATCACCGGGGCGTCCCACAGATCGGCTTCGCGCCCGACTGGGCGAAACACGGCCGCGCCGCACCCTTCAAGCGCAACGACCAGATGCTGGACGTGCTGCCGATCGGCGTCATGGTCTTCCCCGGCACAGGCATCCAGGAGAACCTGGCCGACAAGGCACGCAAGCTTGGCATCCCGGTCTGGAAGTTCGGCGGCGCGTGAGCGCCGCCGTCTCCACGAGAGGCCCTGACGACAGCCGAACCATCGACATCGCGACGAGGCTATCGGCGCAAGCGACGGGGGACGCCGTCTCCTGCCGCAGAGCACCACCCCCGCTTCTCCGCGCTGATCCTCGGTCAGACTGATCGCCTGACGCCATCAACCCGTGGAGGGTCGGCTACGCTTCGCGTGCCGCCGCTCCGGCTCCGCCTGCGCGGTGATTGCAGCGCTCAGTCCGACACGTCGGGCGCCTGTCGCGCGGGGATGGTCCCCGCCCAGCACAGGAGCCGGGCCGATGTCCCTCAATGACGCTCACGCCTTCGCTTACAGCCTCGCCACCACGCTGATGGTCGCCATCGTCATCTTCAAGGCCGGCGACGGCACCCTGTCCGTCGTCCCCGACAACGAGTTCGACGGCGATGCCGAGATCGTGGCCGAGATCGATCCGTTCGCCCTCTAAGCGGACGCCCCATCGGGGCCGGAGATCAGCGCGATTTCCGCTCCCGATGCAGGCCGGTTTCGGCTATGTTTCGTCTCGCGCCGCGGTGGTGGTGGAAGGCGCGCCCGTCAGACCCGCTCTCACGGAGGCCACCACCATGATCTTCTTCTCCATTCTCGGATCGCTCGCCGCCATCGGCGCGCTTCGCTGGTTATTGTTCGCGCTCGCGATCTACGCGCTGCCCGCCTTCGTCGGCGTCAACGCAGGTCTCTGGACGCATCAGACGGGCGCTGGCCTCCTCGGCGCGGTCGTCATCGGCGCTGTCGCCGCCGGCGCGACCTTCGGCGTCGGCTAGCTTCTGCTCGCGGTGCTCCGCCCGATGTGGCTGAAGCTCCTCGTCGCGCTCGCCTTCGTCGCTCCAGCCGCGGTCGCAGGCTTCCACGCAACGCATGGTATCGTGAAGCACCTCATGCCGTCGGAGACCTGGCAGCTCGTCTTTTCCGTCATCGGCGCGATCGCCATCGGCATCACGGCCTTTGTGCGGGTGACGTCGATGGCCGGGCCCGGACAGTCCGGACAAGGCGCGGTCACGGCCTGATCGCCGCTATCAGTGGCTGGGGCAGGACCAGACGAACAGCGCCGCTCTCCGTTGCCATGACGATGCAGGCATGCGGATGGGGCGATGAATCCGGGACGCCAAGCAGGCCGAGTTGTTCTACGCCCCGCAAGCGCTCCGAACTGACGGACAACTGGGTGGGCGGACGGCGGCCCGCGATGGGGAAGCTGCCCCCCGGATGGCGTGGTCGGGGAAACACGGCACGCCGGCCAGTCAGGCAGTCGATGGGCCGAACGGCCCGGCCGGTATCCTGACGGTCGCCGGTGATCGCCACGTTCTCCACGCGAGATCCCTGCCGGTTCGAGCGCACCGAGGCGGCCTCTTCGATGGCCTGATCTGGCCGAAGACCGGCTGACGCCTCGATCGCCTATGGCGCAACAGCGGCGTCAAAACTTTCTTCCCCTGCCGGCTTCGCCATCATTCCTCGCGAAACAAGAAAGTTCCTCCTTTGCTGTCAGGCCCCTTCGGGGTGCGCCGTCGATCGCCTTCGGCCTGTCGATCGCCATCGAGGCCGCAATGGTGCGGGCTCGAGGCAGAGATCAAGGAGAACTGACATGGCGACCATCGGCACCTTCAAGAAGTCCGGCTCGAACGAGTTCACCGGCGACATCGTCACCCTCAGCGTCCAGGCCAAGGGCGTCCGCATCGTCCCAGAGACCCGCGCCACCGGCGAGAACGCCCCCAGCCACCGCGTCTTCGTCGGCCGCGCCGAGATCGGCGCCGCCTGGTCCAAGCGCTCCAACGAGGGCCGCGACTATCTGGGCCTCAAGCTCGACGACCCGAGCTTCACCGCCCCGATCTTCGCCAATCTCTTCGACGACGAGGACGGCGAGGGCTACAGCCTCATCTGGTCCCGCCCCAACTACCGCCGCAACGCCGACTGAGGCCCAGGCGATGCCCCGTCCGGACGATCCGGGCGGGGCATTCGCATATCCCCGCCGGCCGAATCACTTTGCGGCGCGGATCGCGCCGGCGACCGGAAAAGCCGTTCTTGCGGGTGGCCTGAAGGTCCAAGAGCGACTAAAATAGCCGTAGTTCTGGCGTGCGTTCAGACCCGGGTGGGAGGTGATCATGCATGATCACCGCCCGACAATCGCGGGCCGCACGCGCGTTGCTGGGATGGACACAAGAGACGCTCGCTGACGAGGCCCGAATATCGCTGACTGCTCTCAAACGCCTCGAGTCCGAGAGTGACCTGAAGGTGTACGAGAGCACGCGCGATCAGGTGCGACGGGCACTCGAGGGAAACGGGATCGTCCTGCTGCTGTCCGACCAGGGTGAAGGGGTGATGCTGGTCCATGCGCGCAAGACCGATAGCGGCGGCCCTCATCCGCGAACTCGCAACAAGGGGCGAGCCACGGCTCGATAGCATTTGGCGCGAGACGGCGCTTCCGTTGCAGGGCGAGCGGTCTATGGTGAGCCATTCGTGGATCGGTGGGGACCGTTCCAATCCAGGTGGGGCATCGTGACTCAGGCCGCTTTCCTTGATCAGCCGCCCGAGAGCGCCACGCTCACCGACTATGATCGCACCCACATGAAGCTCTACTTGCGGCTGCTCGACGCCGCCACCGACGGCGCGGCCTGGCAGGAAGCGGTGTCCATCCTGTTCGGCATCGATCCCGAACAGAATCCCGAACGCGCCCGCCGCGTCCACGAAAGCCATCTGGCCAGGGCGCGCTGGATGACCGAGCACGGCTATCGCCTCCTCGCGCACGAGAGACCGCCATCGTGATGGCGCGGGCGATGCTGTTGCGGCATCGCCCAATCTCAATTCTCCGGCTTCCGATTCCGCGCGATCGCCGGAATCCTCAGCATCGGATTTGCGAAGCTGGCGGAGGATTCCGATGACCCCAGACGTCTCGCAATGGCGCTCGACCGAGCGATACGATTACGTCGAACAGCTCGTGTCGCCGGAACTGGCGTGGGAGTGGCTGCGCAGGAACGAGGCCTACCAGCGCGACTACGCCGATGTCGTCGAGACAGCCGGCGCCTCCCGTCCGCTGAACGAGACCGCGCAGCAGCGCTGGGGTCTTCGATTTCCCGGTCCGCCCATCACTGGACGCCAGGCAGGCCGAGCTGTTCTGGACGCCGAAGGAAGATACAGGCGTCGTCGTCCTGATCGCGACGCCCGCCGTGCTGCCATCGGACGCCGGCGTATGGCCCACTGAGGTCGCCTCCGCCGAACGCGTCGACGAACACGGCCACCATTTCCACCATCCTCTCGCAAACGGCCAGCACCTCACGCTCCTGCGTCTCGCCGGCGTGCGATCCGATCAGCCGCTCGTCGCCGTGGTTCCGCTCGACCTCGACGGCTTCGGCCGGATCGAGGCCGTCACGCGGCTGCTGAGCGCGCTGCATGGCCGCGCCGTACCGCCCGACACACGGCTGACCCGCCAGCAACTCCAGCGCGCCCGCCGCATGTTGCAGGCCGTGGACGGTCACATGAGCGGCGCCAGTCATCGCGACATCGCCGAAGTCCTGTTCGGCGCACGCCATCTCGCCGACGAGCCCTGGAAGACCTCATCGCGCCGCTTCGCGGTCATGAATCTCATCAAGGGCGGCCTCGCCATGATCTCCGGCGACTATCGCCGGCTGCTGAGCCATCGCCGCCGTCGATAGGCGCGGTGTGGAAACTTGGCCCCCACCACCTTCCCACTCCCTCCGCCAAAGCGCCGTCCGCCACGGTAGCCGCCGTTAGCCGCTGGTCGCCAGCGGCTCCATCGCACCCACGGAGGCCCGATCATGGCACCACAAGGCGCCGGCGAACCGCACCGCTTTCTCCGCACCCCCGAAGCCGCGCGCTTTCTCGGCCTTTCCGACCGCACGCTCGAAAAGCACCGGACCTATGGCACCGGCCCCGCGTACCGCAAGCTTGGCGGCCGCGTCGTCTATGCCCTCGAAGACCTTCACGCCTGGGCCGATCGCGGCTTCGTCACCTCTACCTCCGATCCGCGCGGCGGCAGCGTTCTTCCGGCGAAGCGTCACGACCCGTTGCCGCAGGCCATTGGCGGCCGCCACGCCCGCTGAGCCCCGCCGATGTCTTCGCGGCGGCGCCTCCACATCTCGACCGAACGGGAGCAGCTCGATCCGTTCATCGTCGTCACCGGCGATGCGAGCCCGCGCGACCAGCGCGACCTCATGGAACGGCCGTTCTTTTCGCTCGCCAAGGCCAAGCGCACCACGCCGATCCTCTATGAGGCGGGCGACATCCGCGTCGAGGTGTTCGCCGTGCCCGAGCACGGCATGGCCACCATCTGGGACGCGGACGTGCTCATCTGGGCCGCCAGCCAGATCGTCGAAGCGGAGAACCAGGGCTTCAAGACCTCGCGCTTCCTGCGCTTCACGCCCTATCAGCTTCTGACCGCGATCGGCCGCGAGACCGGCGCCCGCGACTACAAGCTCCTCAAGGGTGCCCTGACACGCCTGCAAGCGACGGTCATCCGCACCACGATCCGCAACGGCGCGCAGTGGCGGCGCCAGCAATTCTCCTGGATCAACGAATGGGAGGAATGCGGCACGCGCGACGGCCGCGTCGAGGGCATGGAGTTCGTCCTGCCCGAATGGCTCTACCGCGGCGTCATCGACCGCTCGCTCGTCCTGGCGATCGACCCGGCCTATTTCCGTCTGACCGGCGGAATCGAGCGCTGGCTCTACCGCGTCGCCCGCAAGCATGCTGGCCGTCAGCCGACCGGCTGGACCTTCGAGGTCGCGCATCTGCACGCGAAATCCGGCAGCCTGGCGCGCGTCTCCGACTTCGCCATCGACATCCGCCGCATCGTCGCCCGGCAACCGCTGCCGGGCTATCGCCTGCTGCTGGAGCGCGAAGGGCGGCGGGAACTGCTGTGCATCCTGCCCGCCAGACTATCCACAGGGCCTGTGGATGGCGCTGTGGATACGCTCGGGACTTCGGGCGCAAACGGTATCGGGATTTCGGGCGCAGCCCTATCGGGACTTCGGGCGCACGGATCGCAGCTAACTCTCTGGCCTGAAACGGCAATTCCCGGCCTTAACTTAGAGTCTAACAATGACTCTAACTTTCTGTTGGGGCCGGCAGACGGTGGACAACCTCGCCGCAAGCGGGGCGCATCGTCATGATCGTCGCGCTGCTCAACCAGAAGGGCGGTGTCGGCAAGACGACGCTCGCGCTGCATCTCGCCGGCGCATGGGCCAGCCAGGGCAAGCGCGTCATCCTCATCGACGCCGATCCGCAGGGCTCTGCGCTCGACTGGTCGCAGCAGCGCGCCCGCGAAGGCCTGCCGCGCCTTTTCGGCATCGTCGGGCTCGCACGCGACACCCTGCATCGCGAAGCGCCCGAGCTCGCCCGTGACGCCGACCATGTGGTGATCGACGGCCCGCCGCGCGTCGCCGGTCTCATGCGCTCGGCGCTGCTCGCCGCCGATCTCGTCCTCATCCCGGTGCAGCCATCGCCGCTCGACGGCTGGGCCTCGGCCGAGATGCTGGCGCTGCTTCGCGAAGCACAAATCTATCGCCCCCAGCTCATCGCCCGCTTCGCCCTCAATCGCTGCGTCGCGCGCACCGTCATCGCACGGGAAACGGCCCAGGCGCTCGCCGACCACGATCCGCCAGTGCTCGCCAGCACGGTCAGTCAGCGTGTCGCCTTCGCCGCAGCCGCACAGACCGGCCGCCTCGTCGCTGAACTCGACATCGACGGTCCCGGCGCGCGCGAGATCGTCGCGCTTTCCGCCGAGGTTCGGAGGCTCGCACCATGACCAGGCGCAGCTTCGCCGCACGCCCGGGCGATCCGGAGGGCTGGATCAAGGCGGCCGACGATCCGCCCGCCCGCAGGCCCGATGCGCCGGCCTACACCGCCCGCCTGACGATCGACTGAACCTCCCTCGAATTGGTGGACACCTTTGCTAAGCTCCAGGAAGGAGCAGGG
>CAZFBS010000071.1:0-9879 GCA_964517265.1 uncultured Rhodospirillaceae bacterium
GAACAACGATTTCCTCGCCACACTCCTGGCTCAAAGTTGAAATGCGATTGCCCTGTCTCCCCAGAGTTCGAACGCGTTGCAGATCACCGTGTCAACACGCGCGGCGCGCAAGCGGGCTCCATTCCTGATCGGTAACGCCTCTGCGCGGTGTTGATCATGACCCCAACATGGCGTGACGCTATTGATCCATCCAATCGATTCGTTGCCGAGGTTTGATCGGAAAAAACGATCAGGGTTTGGATCATCGAGGGATCAAGCAAGGGAAGGGCCAATTATCGTTGCGACAGCGGAACGACCTCCGGAACCCTGTCGGCAAGAACGTCCCGCACATGCGCGGCAAACGTCAGGAACTCGGCCCGGCGCGCGGATTGTTCTCGCCAGACCATTCCGATGTCGCGGCTCGGGCCCGGCTGACGGAAAGGCCGGACGGACAGTTGATCGTCGTGCTGCGCTTCCGCGCGGACATAAAGAGCGGGAAGAAAGGTGGCCCCCATTTCCATCGCGGCCATCTGGCGAAGGGTATCGAGGCTGGTCGTGGCAAAGTCGAGCAGCGGCGTGGCGCCATAGTCGCGGCAGAGGGCAAGAACCTTCTTATGAAGACTGTGGCCCGGCTCCAATGCCAGAACCGTCAGGTTCTCAAGGTCGGCAGGCTCCAGATGGGTCTTCTCAGCAAGGGGATGAGTGCACGGCAGCGCGAGCCAGAGCGGCTCGCGGAACAACGCCACCGCCGAAAAGCCGGCTCTCTTGACCGGAATCGGAAAGATCAGGAGGTCGAGATCGCCCTCTTCGAGACGGCGGAGGATGTCGTCGGTCGTTCCCTCGCGCAGGTACAGCCTCAGATTGGGATAGCGTTGATGGAGATAGGGAAGCACCTCCGGCAACAGGTACGGACCAAGCGAAGGCAGGATACCGAGGCGCAAAGTTCCCTCCAGGATGCGCCGGCCGCCCTCGGCGAGATCGACGATGTCCTGGACGTCGCGCAAAACGCCACGCGCTTTGTCGACGACCTCCCGGCCGATCGGGGTGAACACCACGCGCTGACGGCTTCGCTCGATGAGCTGGACCTTGAGGCGCTGTTCCAACTCCCGGATCTGCTCGCTGAGGGTAGGCTGGCTGACATGGCAGATTTCTGCGGCGCGGCGGAAATTCAACTGATCGGCGACCGCGACTAGATAGCGGAACTGACGGAGCGTCGGCATGTCCTCACGTTACGGCTCAGACAAGCGAGGGTCAAAGCGGTTCCCGGCGAGGGTGACGACGCCGACCAAGAACGCGCAAGGAGGTCCGTCTGGATTGCGGGGGCCGAGGCACCCTTGAAGATCACGGCCGAACGGAAAAGCCGGGAGCGAGGCTTGGCGAAGGGAAGATGACCGCTAGCGGGGGGAAGGCGCCGTCTTCCGAACGGAATCCACCGATCCTTGGGGCCCATACAAGGTCTTTGCGCGATGCTCGAACGCGCCGACCATGCGCTGTACCGCTTCGTTGAACAGCGTCTGGATCACCTTCTGCAACATGCGAGACTTGAACTCGAAGTCGACATAGAAGTCGATTACGCACTCATTCTCGCCCCGCGGCTCCAAATTCCAGTGATTGTTCAGATAGCGGAACGGCCCTTCGTAATATTTCACGTCGATGCGGTTCGGGCGGTTGAGCTGGACGTGAGAGGTAAACCGCTCGCGGAACACCTTGTAGCCGATGACCAGATCGGCCACCAGCACGTTCGGAGCGGGACGCTGGCGAATGCGCGCCGCCACGCACCACGGCAGGAATTCCGGATAGCGCTCCACATCAGCGATCAGATCGAAGATCTGGTCCTGCTTGTAAGGCACGACCAGGCGCTCGGCATGGGTAGGCATGGACGACTCTTCTGACGATCAGGCTTGCGTGAGCACGCTCAGACGCGCGCGCCGCAATACCTCGAAGTCTCTGTCGGCGTGATAGGACGATCGGGTCAACGGCGAGGATGCGACGAGAGCAAATCCCTTCGCGGTCCCGATGCGCTTGTACTCCTCGAACTCCTCCGGAGCAACGAAACGTTGGACCGCCGCGTGCCGCGGGGTCGGCTGCAGGTATTGACCAATCGTCAAAAAGTCGACCTGCGCCGAGCGCAGATCGTCCATCACCTGCAGCACTTCGGCCCGTTCCTCGCCAAGCCCGACCATGATGCCCGACTTGGTAAACAGCGCCGGCTCACGCTCCTTGGCGCGGTCGAGCAAGCGCAGCGAGTGGTAGTACCGCGCCCCCGGTCGGATCGTCGGATAAAGCCTCGGAACCGTCTCCAGATTGTGATTGAACACGTCCGGCCGGGCCGCAAAGACCCGCTCGGCAGCCCCCTCTTTGTGACGGAAATCCGGCGTCAACACCTCGATTGTCGTCGCCGGCGAGGTTGCCCGGATCCGCCCAATGCACTTCACGAATTGCTCGGCCCCGCCGTCGTCCAGATCATCCCGATCGACCGAGGTGATCACCACGTGTTTCAGCCCCATTGTCGAAACCGTGATCGCGAGGTTGTCAGGCTCGAGGGGATCGACCGCACCGGGCTTGCCGGTCGCCACGTTGCAGAATGCACAGGATCGGGTGCAGATATCGCCCAGAATCATGACGGTGGCATGTTTGCGGGACCAGCACTCGCCGATGTTGGGGCAAGCGGCCTCCTCGCATACCGTATGCAAACTGTGCTCCCGCATCAGGCGCCGGGTTTCCGTGTAGCCGGCGGAGGTCGGGGCCTTGACCCGGATCCACTTGGGCTTGCGCGGCGACTCCTGAACCGGCCGGTGGGCTTTCTCGGGGTGGCGAACGGTTGATTCGGTCATCGCTACGATATTGTTTGTACGGGGTGCACCGTCAAGCGCTCGAAAGCGGGGCCGCGCCCATCCGGCCAGCCGGCGCGGCCCATCATCCGGCCATGGCACCAACGGGCACTGCCGCTCTCGCTCTCTGATACATCGACGACGTCCAGCCCGGTCCTCCTCCGCTGCTCAGAAGTGGACCGCGCGGCCGTACGCATCGAGTACCGATTCGTGCATCATCTCGGAGAGCGTCGGATGCGGGAAAATCGTGTGCATCAGTTCGGCTTCGGTCGTCTCCAGGGTCTTCGCCACGGCGTAGCCCTGGATCAACTCGGTCACTTCCGCTCCGATCATGTGGGCGCCGAGCAACTCGCCCGTTTTGGCATCGAACACGGTCTTGACCATCCCGTCCGGCTCGCCGAGCGCAATCGCCTTGCCGTTGCCGATGAACGGGAACCGCCCGACCTTGACCTCGCGGCCCTCGGCCTTGGCGGACGTCTCGGTCAGCCCAACGCTGGCAATCTGTGGGCGGCTGTAGGTGCATCCGGGCACGCAATTGGTGTCCAGCGGATGGACGTCGTTGCGGCCGGCGATCTTCTCCACGCAGATAACCCCCTCGTGACTCGCCTTGTGGGCAAGCCAGGGTGCGCCGCACACATCGCCGATCGCGTAGACGCCGGGCTCGTCGGTGCGCAAATAGCCGTCGACCACGATGTGATTTTTTTCCACTCGGACCTTGGTGCCTTCAATGCCGATGTTCTCGACATTGCCGACGATACCGACCGCGATGATGATTCGCTCGGCCGTGATGTCCGAACTCTTGCCGCCCGCCTCGACGGTGGCGGTGACCGAGTCGCCGCCCTTCTTCAGCGACTTGACCGTGGCCCCGGTCAGGATCTTGATCCCCTGCTTCTCGAACGCCTTACGCGCGAACGCCGAGATCTCTTCGTCCTCGACCGGCAGGATCCGGTCGAGAATTTCGACCACGGTGACCTCCGCCCCCATCGAGCGATAGAAGCTGGCAAATTCGATCCCGATCGCCCCTGAGCCGACGACCAGAAGCGATTTCGGCATCGCCTCCGGCACCATCGCTTCCATGTAGGTCCAGACCAACTTGCCGTCCGGCTCCATCCCCGGCAGGGTGCGCGCCCGCGCTCCGGTGGCGAGAATGATGTGCTTCGCCGTCAGATCGGCAACGCCCTTGCCGTCCTTCTCGACATGAACCTTGCCGGGACCGTTCAGCCGCCCGAACCCGTCGATCACGGTGACCTTGTTCTTCTTCAGCAGATGGCCGACGCCCGAGTTCAGCTGCTTGGCGACCTTGCGGGAGCGCTCGACCACCTTGCCGACATCGAAGCTGTAGCCGTCGACCTTGAGGCCGAAATCGCCGGCATGCTTGATGTTTTCGTAGATCTCCGCAGTCCGCAACAGCGCCTTGGTCGGGATGCACCCCCAGTTCAGACAGATGCCGCCCAGATGACGTCCCTCGACAACGGCTGTCTTCATTCCCAGTTGCGCCGCGCGGATGGCGGCGACATAGCCGCCGGGCCCGGCGCCAATGACGGCAAGATCAAATGCGGTTTCGGCCATCACAGTCTCCCTAGAGCAGCATGGTCAGCGGGTCCTCGATCAACCGCTTGAACACGGCGAGGAACTCCGCACCTTTGGCACCGTCGACGGAGCGATGGTCGGCGGAGAGGGTGCAACTCATCATCGTCGCGATGGCCAAAGCTCCGTCCTTGACCACCGGCCGCTGCTCGGCGGCACCGACCGACAGCAGGCACGATTGCGGCGGATTGATGATGGCCGCGAATTCACTGATCCCGTACATGCCGAGGTTGGAGACGGTGAAGCCGCCCCCTTGGTAATCCTCTGGCTTCAGCTTGCCGTCGCGGGCCTTGGCGGCAAGCGTGCGGATTTCACCGGAAATCGTCGCCAAGCCTTTCTGATCGGCGTTGCGGATGACCGGCGTGATCAGGCCGCCCGGCGCGGCGACGGCAACACATACATCCACCGTGTCGAAAATGCGGATTGCCTCGTCGGTCCACGAGGAATTGGCGTCCGGATACTGACGCAGCGCCAGCGCGATCGCGCGAACGACGAAATCGTTCACGGACAGCTTGTACGCCCCCGGTCCTTCCGCAGGAGCGCGGCTGTTGAGATCGGCGCGCAAGCCCATCAGGGCGTCGATGTTGCAGTGAATCGTCAGATAATAGTGCGGGATCTCGCGCTTCGAAGCCGCCAGCCTCTTGGCGATGGTCTTGCGCACCGTGCTGTTGGGCACTTCGTGATAAGGCGATCCGGGTTCCGGAATGGGAGCTGCTGCGGCCGCCTTGGCGGCCTCGGGCGCGGCGGCCTCCTTCGCCGCGGGACGTGGCGCGGGCTCGGCCTTCGCCTTCTCGATATCGCGCTTGATGATCCGCCCGTGGGGCCCACTGCCTTGGACGCCGGCAAGATCGATACCCGCTTCGGCCGCGAGTCTGCGGGCGAGCGGACTTGCGAAAACGCGATCGCCCGCCGCGCGGTCGGTAGCTGCGGCCTGTGGTTTTGCCGCCGGCTCCGGCGTCGGCGTTCCCGCTGTCGCCGCGGCCTCGGTATCCATTTCGGGCACCTTCGGCTCGGGCGAAGCTTGCGGCTCCGCCGGCCCGCTCGGTTTCGGTGGAGCCTTCGCCTCGGCCGCCGCGTGTTCCAGCGCCGCCGCGTCCTCACCCTCCTCCAGAAGGAGGGCGATCGGTGCGTTGACGGCGACCCCTTCGGTTCCTTCGGCCACCAGGATTTTCCCGAGCGTCCCCTCGTCGACCGCCTCCACTTCCATCGTTGCCTTATCGGTTTCGATTTCGGCGAGAACGTCGCCCGATTCGACGGCATCGCCCTCCTTCTTCAGCCACTTTGCGAGCTTGCCTTCGGTCATCGTCGGCGACAGCGCCGGCATCAGCACTTCAATCGGCATGGCCTCGATCCCTCCCGGCGTCCTAGCGGTAACAGACGGCTTTGGCCGCGGCGACAACCCCTTCCAGCGAAGGGAGCGCCAACCGTTCCAGATTGGCGGCATAAGGCATCGGCACGTCGACGCCACTCACCCGGGTGACCGGTGCATCGAGATAGTCGAAGGCATGTTCCATCATCATCGCCGCCATCTCCGAGCCGATCCCGGCAACCGGCCAGCCCTCCTCCACGCTGACCAGCCGGTTGGTTTTCTTCACCGAGGCGACGATCGTCTCGACATCCAGCGGCCGAAGCGAGCGCAGGTTGATCACCTCGGCATCGATCCCCTCCTGCTCAAGCGCCTTCGCCGCCTCAAGGGCAACTCCGACCATCCGTGAAAACGACACGATCGTGACATCCTTGCCCGGGCGCTCGATTTTCGCGCGTCCGATCGGGATCACGAACTCGGGATCGGTCGGGACCTCGAAGCTTTGCCCGTACATGATTTCGTTTTCCAGGCAGATCACCGGGTTCGGATCGCGGATCGCCGCCTTCAACAGGCCCTTCGCATCCGCCCCGGAATAAGGCGCAACGACCTTCAGGCCGGGACAATGAGCATACCACGAGGCATAGCATTGCGAATGCTGCGCGGCGACGCGGGCGGCCGCTCCGTTCGGACCGCGAAAGACGATCGGTGAGCCCATCTTGCCACCGGCCATGTAAAGGGTCTTGGCCGCAGAGTTGATGATCTGGTCGATCGCCTGCATCGCGAAGTTGAAGGTCATGAACTCGACGATCGGCTTCATTCCGGCAAAGGAAGCGCCGACGCCAACACCGGCAAAGCCCATCTCGGTGATCGGCGTATCGATCACGCGCTTGGCGCCAAATTCCTGGAGCAGGCCCTGGCTCACCTTATAGGCGCCCTGATACTCGGCCACCTCCTCGCCCATCAGAAACACTTCCGGATCCCGGCGCATCTCCTCGGCCATCGCGTCCCGCAGCGCTTCGCGCACGGTCATCGTCGCGGTCGGCCCGCTGTATTCGGCTTCCGCAGGGATCGCCGAAGCGACCGGCTGGTCCTTTGGGGACGGCGTTTGGGCGGACAGTTGCGCCAAGTCGGTGGGTCCCCGCTGTCCCTCGCCCAGCTTCTGGCTTGGCGGCTGCTCCCCTTGGCCGGGCCCGGCTTCCGCCGCCGCCTCGATCGCGGACGCATCCTCTCCTTCACTGAGCAGGATCGCGATCGGGGCGTTCACCGCTACGTTTTCGGTGCCTTCCGGAACTAGGATCTTGCCGATCGTGCCCTCGTCGACCGCTTCCACTTCCATCGTCGCCTTGTCCGTCTCGATCTCGGCGAGGACCTCGCCGGAGGAGACGGAATCACCCTCTTGTTTCAGCCACTTGGCTAGCTTGCCCTCGGTCATGGTCGGCGACAGCGCCGGCATCAGTATTTGGATGGGCATCAAGTCCTCCCGCGAACAAATTTTTTATGAGAGCTCAGACTTCGACGAGAACGTCGGTGTAAAGCTCCGCTGGATCAGGCTCGGGGCTCTGCTGCGCGAAGTCCGCCGCTTCCGCGACGATCGCCTTGATCTCCCGATCGATGTCCTTCAGCTGCGCTTCGTCCGCCAGTTTGTTGTCGATGAGATGGCTGCGCAACATGTCGATCGGATCGCTCTCCTTTCGCATCTTGCTCACTTCGTCCTTGGTCCGGTACTTGGCCGGATCCGACATCGAGTGACCGCGATAGCGGTAGGTTTTCATTTCCATCACATAGGGGCCGTTGCCGCCGCGAACGTGCTCGACCACCTTTTCCGCCGCCGCCCGCACCTCCAGCACGTTCATTCCATCGATGTGCACGCCGGGAATGCCGAAGCCCTCGCCGCGGCGATACAACTCCGTCGTTGCCGAGGCCCGCTCGACCGAGGTGCCCATCCCGTACTTGTTGTTCTCGATGACGTAGATAATCGGTAGCTTCCAGAGCGAGGCCATGTTGAACGACTCATAGACCTGGCCCTGATTGACCGCACCGTCACCAAAGTAGCAATAGTTGATGCCGCCGTCCTCGCGGTACTTGTGGGCGAAGGCAAGACCGGTTCCGAGCGGCACCGACGCGCCGACGATGCCATGGCCGCCGTAAAACCCTTTCTCGCGGCTGAACATATGCATCGAGCCGCCCTTGCCCTTGGAGTAGCCCCCGATCCGCCCGGTCAGTTCCGCCATCACGCCTTTGGGATCCATCCCGGTCGCCAGCATGTGGCCATGGTCCCGATAGGTGGTGATGACGCTGTCGCCCGGTTGCGCCACGGACTGCAACCCGACAACCACCGCCTCCTGGCCGATATAAAGATGACAAAAGCCGCCGATCAGGCCCATGCCGTACAACTGCCCCGCCTTTTCCTCAAACCGGCGGATCAACAGCATATCACGGTAGAACTTGATCAACTCTTCCTGTGGCAGGGCGTTCGCCCCCTCCAAGTCCTTGGACTTGCCGCCGGTCCGCTTGCCGGACCCGGCACCGGTTTCGTCCACCATCGATCCTCCCTGCTGCCTGGCGAGCGACGATAAAGAAGCGCGCCCGCATTGTGCGCCATGCCTGGCCCTTGCGCTTTGCGCGCGATCCTATTGCGAATGAAAGCGGGTGGCAACCCTCAAAAAGCGAGACGCAAAAACTAACCGACTGATATTCCGAGAGAAACGTAGTATTCACCACAACACAGGGCAACCGGCCACGCCTTCGCAAGGGGTGCGCAAGCGCTGGCTCATGTTCCACGGCTGACAACGAATGACGGGAGAATGGGTTCCCCAAGGCCCCGATCCACACCCTTGAACGCCTTTTGGAGTACTCACTTTTAGGTACCCGGTTCGGGGAATAGTTGAATTTTATCCCACAATCTCAACGGACTGCGCCACAACCATGGGACGTGTTCATGTTGATCCTGATCCTCCTTGGTTTTTATTCGAGCGGAAATGATCGATTCTGGTACAGTCCGCCGGTCCCTGGACAGGTCAGCGGTAATGAAAGGCTCGAACAATCAAAGGGGTAGCCGCCCACCAACAAGGGACAACAGAAGCCGACTGCGTCAGTCATGCCGTTTCAAGAGAAGCGTTGTCGGGAAGGGGTGGGGGAATGCAAGATCGACAACCACGACGGCGGGCGGATCGGCCCGCGGGCGCTGAACCAAAACCCACAGGTGGCGGCGGGCAGGCCGAGAAGGCCGCGGGTCCGCTCTGGGCACTGATCGAGCCGCGTCCGCTGATGCGCGAGGCGCTCGCCCGCATGATCGGCACGACCGGCGGCCAACCAGTGATCGGTGCCGCCTCGGCCGAGGATCTGCTGGACCGCATGACCGACAGCGACCGGTCGATCAACCTGGTGATCTTCCATGTCTGCCAAGAGCCACTCCACGCCGAGCCGTTCCGACGCGCATGTGGTCTGCTGAAGGCGCGCTTCGGGGCGGTGCCGGTGGTCATCCTCAGCGACCGCGTCGATCTGAACGAAGTCAGCAGTGCGTTCCGCGCCGGCGCGCGCGGCTACATTCCGACCGACAGCACCTGTCCGGCGGCGCTGTGGGCGTTGCGCCATGTCGAGGCCGGCAACGTCTATGTCCCCGAAGAGGTCGTCTCCAGCTTCCTCAACAGCGCCTCGCACGGCAGCCGGACGATGACGGGCCCGGCGGCGCCGACCAGCCGCACCTTCACTCCGCGGCAGCTGCAGGTCCTCACCCTCCTGCGCGAAGGCAAGCCGAACAAGATCATCGCCTACGAGCTGAAGATGCAGGAGAGCACGGTCAAGGTCCACGTCCGCGAAATCATGAAGAAACTGAAAGTCACCAACCGCACCGAAGCCGCCTTCCGCGCCGGCCAACTCCTCGCCAACCTCAATGATGAGAACGGCCGCTAGCGTCGCGGCCTTATCGGACCGGCACGTTGAAGCGTATCGGTAGCGAGACGCCGACAAAGTAGTCAGGCGCGTCATCGGTCAACCCGATGCCCGCGTCAAACGACAGGAGAACACCGCGGCCCAGTACCGAAGCGGCCCCGATCACGAGAAGGCTACTGACTTGGTCGGAGCCGGCAACGGAGCGGCCGTTTACCGAAGTCTCGCCGGCGAACGTCTGCTGCAGAGAGAGCGACAGCGAGGTATCGGGACTCGCCGCAAGCACAG
>CAZFBS010000072.1:0-9557 GCA_964517265.1 uncultured Rhodospirillaceae bacterium
CTCCTCGCTCCGCCACAGCGAGTCAGACAGCAGCGACTTTGTCAACGGGCTGTTATGGACACCGTCTTCTGCGGTCGGCACCAGCGGAACGCGAGCGAGGAAGCAGCGGTTGGGGCCGGACTCGACGCGGGAGAGCCGGCGCAGTGCTTCCCCCTCGTCGTCCTCGTGGCGCTTCGGCTTCTTGCGCTTCAGGCTGTGTGAGCCGGTGATCCACAGGTAGCCGCCGTCATGCGTGAGGCCTTCGATATCGGTCTCTTCGTCATCGCCGGCGGGAAGCGGGAAGATGCGGCCGAGGTCAAACCCCTGGTGATTGGCAAAGCGAACGCCGTCGCGGGTGATCAGCCGCTCGATGGTGGTCGCTTCGTCACAGCCGAGCCAAAGGCAGGATCCCGTCATCTCGCAGGCGGAAAGGTCGCCGCGGAGGACGCTGGGAGTGGCGGCGGATCGGCTGGCACGGGAGTGGAAATCGAGAGTGACGACGGATGCTGGCGCTGCCGGCTGAGCCATGGGGAGTCTCCTCAAGTGAGAGTCCTGTCGATGGTGGCTGAAGAGGAACGCCTCGCCAACGTTCGGCACCGCCGGAAGTTCCCGTACCCGCGATCCCGCATGACCTCACGTCACGCGATGATGCGCCACCTTGCCGCGAAGGATGCCAAGCGGCGAAGCGTTCTTGATGCGGCCTTGCGCCCTGAGGATCTGCGCGATCGGGCGGCGCATGGTGCGCAGCCGCGCCAATCGAGAACCTAAACAGTGCGCAAAGGGCGCGATCTTGCCTCAACCGCCCTCTGGCTTAGGCGCGATGTGAATGGCGAGCCAGACGGTCGGCTGTTCGGACATCGTCCATATCACCTGGTGGCGGACATGCGCCGGAAGGAAGAGGTAGTCGCCAGGCCCCAGTGATCTCGGGACGTCCTCATCCTCCAAAAGGATCTCCGCAGCGCCAGTGATGACCACGACCCATTCATCCCACGCCTGATCGAACCATTCGCCAGGGGGCGTTGTTTGGCCAGTCGAGACGATCCGCTCGATCCTGACGTGTGCCGCCGTCAGCAACGGATCGAAGCGTTCCGCCTCGAGCCGATGAGGGACGTCAGCGAGCAGACTTCCTGCTGTGACCACCCGAGAGTCTCGATTCCCGCCTGCCGCCATCACCCTCCACCCCGAGTGTGAGCTGATGAAATCCCGCCGGGCGCACTTGCGTGCGCTGACTGGCAATGCAGAATATGGAGAGGTTCATTGCCGTTGACGGATGAATTTTGGATGTTTGCCGAGCCGATCCTGCGATACGAACAGCCTCTCTACCGGCCGCCGAGTGAAGGCCGCAACCTGATCATTCAGGCGACGATTGGCTGTTCGTTCAATCACTGCACCTTCTGCTCGATGTACAAGACGAAGGCTTTCCGGGCGCGGCCGTTGGCGGACGTCTTTGCCGACATCGATGCGGCCGCGCGCGTGTGGCCGGATGCTTCACGGGTGTTCCTCGCCGATGGCGATGCCCTGGTTCTGCCCACCGACGATCTCGTTGCGATCCTGGGTCAGCTGAGGGCGGCCTTCCCCCGCCTTGAACGTGTCTCCCTCTACGCAACCCCGATCAACCTCACGCGCAAGTCGACCCCGGAGTTGCGCCGCCTTCGCGACAAGGGGATAGCGCTGGCCTACGTCGGCATCGAGTCCGGTTCCTCCGCCATCCTCAACCGCATCCGCAAGGGCGCCTCGCCGGCGACGATCGTGGCGGCTCTCGAACGCGTTGATGCCGCCGGCATCGCCATCTCCGCCACGGTCATCCTCGGCCTCGGCGGCCGGAGGCTTTGGCGCGAACACATCGACAGCACCATTGATGTGATCAACCGGGCGCCGCTTGCTTACCTCTCGACGCTGCAGCTAAGGCTCGAAGATGATGGGATCGGAGACTTTCTCGGCCGTTTCGAGCGGGAGGGTGTTCCCTTCGTATGGCAGGACGACGAGGGCGTTCTTAAGGAGTTGGAACGTCTGGTGAGCGGGCTCGATCCACCATCGCCGGTGGTGTTCCGGTCCAACCACGCCTCGAACTGTCTGCCGCTGGCCGGGACGCTCCCGAACGACCGGGACGCGCTCCTGGCTCTGATCGCGCTGGCGCGTCACGGCGCGCCGATGATGCGGCCCGAGGTCCTGCGCGGGCTGTAATCTTGTGCAAACGCAAGTCCCTGTGCCTCTCGTCGCGCCGGACCGCGAGAACCTTGCCGGCCTTGTCGAGCGGGTGACGTTTCTTGGGCGAAGACAGCGGCTTTTGCGTGCTGCGGGTGAAGGCGCGCGGCCAGCGCGATTTAATAACCGTCCTTGGCCATGGCGCGGACTTTGTGGCCCGCCTTGAGCGATTGCTTAACCGTCTCGAGGCCGATCCCGCGGCTTGCGCTGATGACCAGAACGTTTGCCATCGATCTTCTCCTTTACTGATCTCCGACAAGGCGACGCCGCCCCAAAAACTTCCGGCCAGATCAACCATTCGCTGGAAGCTGTCATCGGCTGAGCTTTGAAGCCCGTACCATTAAGTGTCCGATGTACAAGATGACGAGGAGGGGACTCCGATGACTGTGGCACCGGCGGTTGAAGGGTCCAGCGAGCACAGTGGCGTCCGTTTCGAGCCTACGAGAGCCGCAGGGCTCGCACGCCTCGAAGCGTTCGTGCCCCACGCGGCGCATCACTACGCCGAACGACGCAACTTCGATCTCGGTCCTGATCAGCGCGACAATGTATCGCTGTTGTCACCGTGGGTTCGCCACCGTCTCGTCCGCGAAGACGAGATCGTGCGATCGGTCCTCGATCGGCACAGCTTTCGCTCAGTCGAGAAGTTTGTTCAGGAGGTTGTGTGGCGTACATACTGGAAGGGCTGGCTGGAGATGCGGCCGTCCGTTTGGGCGCACTACCGGAACGCCGTCGACGCGCGCATCCGCGAACTCGATGAGGCCAATGACCTGAGATGCCGTTGGGAAGATGCAACATCCGGCCGGACCGGGATACGCTGCTTCGATGCCTGGGTCCGTGAACTCGTCGACGTCGGGTACCTTCACAACCATGCACGCATGTGGTTCGCCAGCATCTGGATCTTCACGCTAAAACTTCCCTGGGAACTCGGCGCCGACTTCTTTCTGCGGCACCTTGTCGACGGCGATCCCGCATCCAATACGCTTTCCTGGCGCTGGGTGGCCGGCCTGCAAACGAGGGGCAAGACCTACCTCGCCCAGGCTAGCAACATTTCGCGGTTCACCGCCGGACGGTTCAAGAATGCGCGCGGACTGGCAACAGAGGCGGCGGCGCTTTCGGACGACTGGGCGGTCGCGCCCGCCGCGCTCCCTCCGGCGGGCAGATTGCCGACCAATAAGGCGTTTGGTCTGCTTATCACAGAGGACGATTGCGATCCGCTCGCTCTGGGCCTCCCCACCGACCGGGTCCGCGCCGCGGCTGGCATCCCCATGACCCACGGTCGGTCTCCTCTGCCGGCAGGAGAACGATCGGCTGCGTTTTCCGCCGGTGCCATCGCGGATGCTCTCGAGAGGGCACGCGATGCGTCCGGCTGTCCGATCGAGATGCTCTCATCGGACGCCAGTGCCGAAGACGTGATTGACTGGGCGAGGTCGGCTGCGGTCGACGAAATCGTGGCCGGCTACGTCCCCGTCGGCCCGACCAGGGACTGGCTTGACGGCCTTCAGGCGCCTCTTGACCGCGCCGGCATTTCCTTAACCACTCCGCGCTGGATTTGGGATGACGTCCTGTGGCCGCATGCCACCAGGGGCTTTCTTCCGTTTAAGAAAAAGCTTCAGGCCGCACTCCGAACGCTGGGCATCGGTTGACGAGCGTCATCGATACCGCATTCCAGGCGGACGGACAGGTGCCCATGCAGCCAGAACACTATCACGACCTCGGTGCTGTTCAGCGCGAGGCGTTCAGCATGATCGGTCGAGGCGTGTCTGATCCAAGCCATGCTTTTCACACGCCCGTGCTCGCGACCAACGGCGCTGGCGGCTTTCCTGCCGCACGCACCGTGGTTCTACGCGGCTTCGATCTACAGCAACGCACCCTGATCTTTCACACCGATCGCCGATCGACGAAAGTCGCCGAGCTTTCGGCCGATCCGCGGGTTGCCGTCTTGTTCTACGACGCAAAGGTAAAAATCCAACTCCGGGCAGCAGGGACAGCGGCTGTTCACGCCGGCGATGATGTTTCAAAGGCTGGGTGGGAGTGGCTCTCCGCGTGGAGCCGGCGATGCTATCTCGGGGCGCCGCCTGGAACGCCGTCCCGCGAACCCACGTCCGGTCTGCCCGCGGACATGGAGCACCGCGAACCCCTGCAGACAGAGGCGGACGGGGGTGCCTTGAACCTTGTCGTGGTGCGCGTGCAGATATCCCGACTGGACTGGCTGTACCTGGCCGCGCATGGTCACAGGCGGGCTGCTCTGACCTGGGGCGATGACGATTGCATGCGTGCGCAGTGGCTAACGCCCTAGCCGGGCTCCGCACATCCCACCCGCTAAGGCCTTCGCTGAAACAGCGATGCGTTTCTTCGCGCAAGCGCTTGGAAGTGGGGACGCCAGCGCAGGAAGCCATCGTAGAGCCAATCGAGCAGACGCGCCGGAATTCCGCTCCGGAAAACTTTTCCAAGCCATCGGAAACCCGGCAGGGCCGACCACAAGACGGCAAATGCACGACCGCCGGAGATCACCTGTCCAGCGGAAGTTTGAACGTGAAAGCGCCGCAGAGCGTCTTCGCGCTTCAGCCCTGGGATGACCTCGACCGCCTCGCAGGCGCTGACGTCGACCCAGTTCACCGTTTCGGAGCCTCTCCTCCCCTGGTAGTAGCCGATCTCCGCCGCGCATAGCGGACATGCACCGTCGTAAAACACCGTAACGTTGCTGGGTTCCGAGCCGCCCAGCGGAGCCGCCGCCGCGCCGACGATCTCCACAGCACCGGAGGTGGAAGCTACGCCAGTTCCGGAGTCGTTGCAAAGAGGCTTCATCAAGCGTCCCTCGTCATATCGATCAGGGTGGCCAGCCGGTGTTCAGAGAACGGTCGTTCATCTTCGGTCATAACAGGTTCGATCTCGCGCTTCCGACGCGCCGCGTCCGCGTGGCCCAAACGCCGAGCCCGTTCAAACCACTAGTGCGCCCGCCCGCAATCAACAGTTCCACCATGGCCGCCGGCGTAGAACACGCCGAGGTTAAACGCACCGCTGGGTTCCCCCAGTTCGGCAGCCTGACGCCAGAGTTGGACCGCTTGTTTGCTCGAGGGTGTAACGCCGGCCCCACGGGCATAAAGAGTCCCGAGATTGGCGAGCGCGGTCGTCTCGTTCCGCTCCGCCGCGCGGGCGTACAACTTCGCAGGCAACTTAAAATCCTGCACGACGCCGCGACCCGTTTCATAAAGAAAACCAAGATTGAATTGAGCGGCAGCGACCCCGCCCTTCGCGGCAGTGGCGTACCAGCCCGCCGCCTCCGCCAAATCCTGATCGAGGCCGTCGCCGCGTTCGAGCAGCGCAGCCCGATTGTTGGCCGTCTGCAGGTGGCCACGTTCCGCTGCCTGCCTGAAGTCGGCGCCCGCAACCTTCTTGTCGCCAGCCGTCTTCGCGCGCACCAGTCGCTCATACCCTCGGCGGAACCGCTGCTTGGCCGAAAGCGCGGCGGGAGTGACGCTTGGCGTCCATCAGGCGCCCGCGGCCAGCCTGAGTTTCGGTCGCTCCGCGACGGCCATGTAATTGACGCTCGAATCAGTGGTGATGCGAAAGCGGGTGAGGAGAGGATTGAACCCGACACCGACAACCTCCTCAACGCGAACCCCATGGGCTCCGACTATCGCAGCGAGTTCGCTTGGCTTCATGAAGCAGCGCCAGTCGTGCGTTCCCCTGGGCAGGACGCCGAGAATGTGCTCGCCGGCGATCTTGGCGAAGAGCAAGGATCTCAAGGTTCGGTTCAACGTCGCGACGATCATGATCCCGCCCGCCTTAAGCATCCGACAACAGCTCCCGAGGAACCGGTCGGCATCGGCGACATGTTCGACAACCTCCATACTGAGAACGACATCGAACCGCTCCCCGGTCTCGGCGAGCTCTTCCGCGAGCGCATGCCAGTATGTAGCTGGCGCTCCGACCCAGGCTGCGTGCATGCGCGCGACTTCAACCAGCTTGGCCGTCGCGTCGATGCCAACGACCTCCGCACCGTAAAACGCGACCGGCTCGCTCAACAGCCCTCCTCCGCAACCGATGTCAAGCACCCGTAGACCACCGAAGGGAATATCATCATTGGGATCGCGGCCGAACTGCCTGCAAATGCGGTCGCGGATGAACGCCAGCCGAACGGGGTTCAGCTGATGCAGGGTGTGGAACTTGCCGTCGGAATCCCACCACTCCTCTGCCATCGCCGCAAAGCGGGCGATCTCGCCCAGGTCAGCCGTGGAACGCGGCGAGAGCGGCTCACTCTTTCGATCACGCCATATCATATCGCTCTCCTCAAGTACAAAGAGGATACGTCTTCTCGCTCATTTTGGACGCGTGTCGCTTCGCGATGCTGAACGTCGAAATGAGGAAGGGGCCGGGGCTCGATTGCCCCTGAACCTGGGCCGAGCACTCATTTGCGTTGGAGTTTTACGCGGCCACCGCGGGCCAGCTACGCGCCCTTGGCAGGAGAGCGGCTGGCCCACACATTGTGGGCGTGACAGGGGGCTTTGCACAACAGGTAGCCAAAGTCACGAGCGATGATGTCTCTGGATCTCGACCCGACCGTGCTCGCCCGCATGCAGTTCGCGGCCAACATCTCTTTTCACATCCTCTTTCCGACGATCACGATCGCGCTCGGTTGGGTGCTGCTGTTTTTCAAGCTCGCCTACAACCGCAGCGGCGACGAGAAATGGATGGACGCCTATCGGTTCTGGGTGAAGGTGTTTGCGCTGTCCTTCGCCCTCGGCGTCGTCTCCGGCATCACGATGAGCTTTCAGTTCGGGACCAACTGGCTCGGCTTTATGGAACGCGTCGGCAACATCGCGGGGCCGCTCCTCGCTTACGAGGTGCTCACGGCGTTCTTCCTCGAGGCCGTGTTTCTCGGGATCATGCTGTTCGGCTTCCGCAAGGTTTCCAACCGGATCCATACCCTGGCAACCTTCCTGGTTGCCTTTGGCACCACGCTTTCAGCGTTCTGGATCCTGGTTTTGAACTCGTGGATGCATACGCCGGTCGGTTTCGAGATGCGCGATGGCGTGGCGCACGCGACCGACTGGGTGGCGATCGTCTTCAATCCGTCAATGCCCTACCGACTGTCGCACATGCTGCTCGCCTCCGGTCTGACCGTGGCGTTCCTGATCGCCGGCGTTTCAGCCTACCGGTGGCTGCGGAACGACCGCGCGCCCGGCGTCCGCGCGGCACTCCGTACCGGGATCATCATGGCCGCTGTCCTGATCCCGGTGCAGATCGTTGTCGGCGATATGCACGGCCTGAATACGCTGCAGCACCAGCCGCAGAAGATCGCCGCCATCGAAGCGAATTGGGAAACAGGGCCGCGCGCGCCGCTGGTACTATTTGCCATCCCGGACGAAGCTGCGCGCGAGAACGCGTTCGAGATCTCCATCCCCGCAGGCGCCAGCTTCATCCTCAAGCACGATGCGGATGGGGTTGTGCCGGGTCTGAACGATTTCGCAGGTCAGCACCCACCCGTAGCACCCGTATTCTTCGCCTTCCGCGTCATGGTCGGGATTGGCCTTGCAATGCTGGTCCTGTCGTGGTCCGGCGTCTGGCTGCTGTGGCGCCGCGGCGACCTGACGCCGTGGGCGGCACGGGCGTTCGTCGTGATGACCTTCGCCGGTTGGGGCGCAACGCTGGCTGGCTGGTACGTCACCGAAATCGGGCGCCAGCCGTGGTTGGTCAGCGGAATTCTGAAAACAGCTGAGGCTGTGTCTTCCGTCCCGGGTCCGATGATCGCGGCGACCCTGGCCACGTATCTTGCGCTTTATGCTGCGCTCCTCTTGGCCTACGTCGGCGCCATCTTCTACCTGGCTCGACAGGCCGGCGGTTCCGATCGAGGACAGCCGGTGCCGTCGCAGGTCCCCGTGCGGCCGGCGATGGTTCCGGCGGAGTAGAGGCCATGCTGACGATGTTTGGCGACCCCGAGGTATGGCTGCCCGTAGCCTTTGCCGGGCTTATGGGGCTGTCGATCCTGGTCTACGTGGTGCTCGACGGCTACGACCTCGGGGTTGGCATGCTTCTGGCGGACGCCAATGACCATGACAAGGATAGCATGGTCGCATCGATCGGGCCGTTCTGGGACGCGAACGAGACGTGGCTCGTTCTGGCGGTTGGGCTGTTGTTGGTCGCGTTCCCGCTCGCGCATGGCATCATTCTGTCGGCGCTATACCTGCCGGTGGCGGTGATGCTGGTCGGCCTGATCCTTCGCGGCGTGGCTTTCGAGTTCCGGGCCAAGGTGCGGCCGGAGCAGAAGGCGTTTTGGAACCAATTATTTTTCGCCGGTTCGCTGGCCACCGCGCTGGCGCAGGGCTTCATGCTTGGAATCTACATCATGGGCCTCCAGTTCAGCCCGCTGGCGCTTGCCTTCGCCGCCTTCACCGCTGTGTGTCTTGCGGCCGGTTACACATTCCTCGGCGCATGCTGGCTCATCATCAAGACCGAGGGGGAATTGCAGCAACGTGCCGTTACCTGGGCAAGAGGGGCCCTTTTGTTCGTCGCCCTCGGTCTGGCATCCGTATCCTCGGCCTCGCCCGCGGTAAGTCCGCGGATCTTCGACAAATGGTTTGCGCTGCCTGAACTGTTCCTGCTTGCTCCCTTGCCGATCGGTGCCGCGATCACGATCGCCCTGTTGTGGCGTGTGCTCGCACGCATGCCGAACCGCAGAGACCAGTGGTCGCTGATCCCGTTCTTCGGCGCGGTCACCCTCTTCGCCTTGGCGTTCGCCGGGCTGGCCTACTCGTTCTTTCCTTTTGTGGTTCCCGAGAGGCTGACGATCTTCGAGGCTGCGAGCGCGCCCGAGAGTCTGATGATCATTTTCGTCGGCACACTCTGTGTGGTGCCGGTCATCCTCGGCTACTCGGCGCTCTCCTACCGGATCTTCAAGGGCAAGGCGACGCCGCTACGCTACGACTAGCCATCTCACGATACGATTGATCGGATTGCGCTGGCTGCGATGACCCGACTGCCGAAGTTGAAACCTATTCGCCGCAATTCCACGTTCGAAGCTGGCAAAACAGCACAGTTTAGAACAACTCGAATCTGCGGCCGCGCTGCTCAAGTGGGTGCAGCGGCGTTGCCCTAAGGAGGGACGCTGACAGATGACGTCGCAACGTCACCTGATCGTCTGGCTCGCTTGGGGGGCGGCGGCCTTGTCTTTTGGGCCGGCCGTTCCCTTCGTCTGTTGGAACCGACGGCGGGTGCGGTTGGAGCGTGGTCATGGACCATACGGGATGAGCATTCCGCTTGGCCCGATGTTTTACATGCAGGTGAAGGCGGCCGTCCCGGGCTCCCATCGACTTGCGTAACAGCCCGTTGACAAAGTCGCTGCTGTCTGACTCGCTGTGGCGGAGCGAGGAGTT
>CAZFBS010000073.1:0-7622 GCA_964517265.1 uncultured Rhodospirillaceae bacterium
AACTCCTCGCTCCGCCACAGCGAGTCAGACAGCAGCGACTTTGTCAACGGGCTGTCATGAGCCGCTGGCGGACCGGGCCTTCCGCCTCGAGCTTGCCGATCTCGGCATTCTGCCGCTCCAGAAGAGCCTTTATTAGTGGTGCTGCGTTCGGCCGCAGGTTCTGCTCCGCGAGCGCACGCTGGCGGCTGAACGCCTTGCGGTCCCGTCCGAACAGGACATAGATGAGCAGACCGAGACCGGGCAGGCCCAGGAGCAGCAGCATCCAGGCGAAGGTTGCCTGGGGGCGCCTGTTCTTCAGGACGATGTAGACGCCCGTGAACAGCGCGTAGGTCGCGAAGAGCCAACCGAGAATGGCCGTCGAGGTCATCCTGTTGTCACTGTCCCTCTCCGGATCCCACCCGTTTGCAATTCCCGACGAACCATATCACGCGGTGGCGCTCGCAATCTGACGAATGTATCGATCGGAGCTGCGATATGCCGTCGCGACCTCCGCCATCGTCAAGGGGGCAGCCTTTCGCGGCGGACCTGGAGCAGCGAGCAAACAGCAGACCCCTCACGTTCCTTCGGAGCCTGTTGACACTCGGAAGGGGAGGCCATAGCACCGAGGGCGGAGTGGGAAGGCGGGCCAGCAGTTCCAGGGGAGTCTATAATGATGGACGGCGCACGGGCAAAGCAGTTCCTTGTTGATCTTTACCAGGAGATCACCGATGACAACCTCTTCAACGGCGCCGCCGCGCTCGGCTTCTACCTGACGCTGGCGATCTTCCCGGCGCTCATCGTCCTGATGAGCATCATTCCTTACCTGCCGATCGCGCAGGTTGACCAAGCAATCATGGACCTGCTTGGGCAGGCGCTGCCGCCTGAGGCCGCCGGCATGGTCCAGGGAGTGGTCAACGAGGTCACTCGGGAGCAGCGCGGCGGCTTGTTGTCGTTAGGCCTGTTGGCGACCGTTTGGGCAGCCTCCGCGGGCATGTATGCGATCATGCAGCACCTCAACATTACCTATGACGTCAAGGAGGCCCGTAACTTCGTCCGGGCTCGCGCGACGGCACTGGCCTTGAGTCTGCTGTTTGGGTTCCTGGTGATCGGGGCGTTCTCGCTGGTCGTGCTGGGCGGTATGCTGCAGGACTGGATCGGCAGCCGCTACGGTTTCAGCACCGCGCTGCTCACGTTCTTTGCCGTGTTTCGCTGGGTGGTGATCGTGCTGGCGCTGCTGCTGGGATTCGCGCTGATCTATCGCTACGCTCCCAACGTTGAGCAGAAGTTCAAGTTCATCACGCCAGGCAGCGTGATCGGCGTTGTTCTGTTAATTCTGGCCTCGCTGGGGTTCTCCTTCTACACCAGCAACTTCGGTGAGTACGACGCGACCTATGGCAGCATCGGCGCGGTGATCATTCTGATGCTATGGTTGTACATTGCCGGTTTCGTGATCCTTCTCGGCTCTGAAATCAATGCGCTGGCCGAACATTACAGTGCGGAAGGCAAACAAAAGGGCGAGAAGAGGGAAGGCGAGAAGCGGGGCGAGCCAAGTGCCTTGCCGAAACGCTGAAGCCGGCGGCCGATCCTCGCATTGGCATCGGGGGCAAGGTGTACAGCCTCGTCGGCAATCGCACGATCTGTGCGGTCGCGGACCAGGTTCGTCCAAAACCGACATTCGTTCACATTCGCTCTTGACGTCTGTAACGTTCGTTATGATCTTGTAAATTCGATCTATTAGCGGAGCCGAACCCTCCGATCCGGTCGCAAAAGTAAGAATGAACGCAGCGGCCGCGTGAGCGCCATTAAGCGTTCCGGAAATCAACGACCCGGACTATCCGGGCAGGGAGGATTCGCTGATGGCGCAGGCACTCGCGCAGCCGAAGACGAACGTCGATTTTTCCCCCCTGTCACCCCATGAGGCTTTGATCGAGGATCTCTCGGGCGTGCTTCCCACGAGCCGCATCATCCGCGATTCCTTGCGCAAGCTGGCCTATGGGACCGACGCCAGCTTCTATCGGCTGATCCCCGAAGTGGTGGTAATCGCCGACACCGAAGACGAGGTGCGCGCCCTGCTCGCCTTGTGCGATCGATACGGCACGCCCGTAACCTTTCGCGCTGCCGGCACCAGTCTGTCCGGGCAGGCCGTGTCCGACTCGGTACTGTGCGTCCTCGGCGACGGCTGGAAGGGCATCGAGATCGCCGCCGACGCTGCCACCATTCGCCTGAAGCCAGGGGTTCTGGGTGCAGTCGCCAACAGACGGCTGGCGCCGCTCGGGCGCAAGATCGGCCCCGATCCGGCGTCCATTGACGCGTGCAAGATCGGCGGTATCGCCGCCAACAACGCTTCGGGAATGTGCTGTGGCACCGCGCAGAACAGCTACAACACGCTCGCGTCGATGCGGATCGTTCTTGCCGACGGCGCCGTCGTCGATACCGGCGATGACGCCAGCCGCAACGCTTTTCGGGCTTCGCATGGCGATTTTCTGCGACGGCTGGAGGCGTTGGCTGAGTCCACCCGGCGTGATCCCGAGCTGGCCGAACGCATCCGGCGCAAGTTCAAGATCAAGAACACCACCGGCTATAGCCTCAATGCCTTGGTCGATTTCACCGATCCGTTCGAGATCATGGAACACCTGATGATCGGCTCAGAGGGCACCCTCGGCTTCATCTCCGAGATTACCTATCGCACGGTACCGGACCACGCCCACAAGGCGAGCGCGCTGGCCCTGTTCCCTACGCTGGTCGATGCCTGCGAGGCCGTGATCCGCCTCAAACAAACGCCTGTCGAGGCGGTCGAGCTGATGGACCGCGCGAGCATCCGCTCGGTCGAGGACAAGGCCGGCATGCCTGCGTTCATCCGTGGCCTTGCCGAGGGTGCGACGGCGCTCCTGATCGAAACCCGCGCCGAAAGCGCGGCCGCGCTTGATGCCCGCATCGCCACCATCACCGCTGCGCTGGACGATCTACCAAAGCTGTTTCCGGTGGAGTTCAGCATCGATCCGGTGGTGTTCGGCACCTATTGGAACATCCGCAAGGGCCTGTTTCCTTCCGTCGGCGCCATGCGCAACATCGGCACCACCGTCATCATCGAGGATATCGCCTTCCCCATCGAAAATCTTGCTGCGGCCACGGCCGAGCTGCAGGGCTTGTTCGAGGCGTATGGCTATACCGAGGCGATCACCTTCGGCCATGCGCTCGAGGGCAACCTTCACTTCGTCATCACCCCTGATTTTGGCAATCCCGCCGAACTGGACCGGTATGCCCGGTTCATGGATGCCGTCGCCGAGATGGTTGCCGGCCGTTATCAAGGCTCGCTCAAGGCAGAACATGGCACCGGGCGCAACATGGCGCCGTTCGTCGAGCAGGAATGGGGAGCGCAAGCCTACCAGTTGATGCGCAACATCAAGGCGCTGTTCGATCCGGACGGACTGCTCAACCCGGGTGTCATTCTCAACGACGATCCGCGTGTTCATTTAAAGAACTTGAAGCCTCTTCCGGCCGCCGATCCGCTGGTCGATGCCTGCATGGAATGCGGGTTCTGCGAGCGGATGTGTCCGTCGCAAGGAATGACCCTGACGCCACGCCAGCGCATCGTCGGCTGGCGTGAGATCTCCCGCCTCGGTGCCATCGGCGAGGAGGAGACGCGCAAGGAGATGCTCGATCTCTACGGCTACCAGGGTCTGGACACCTGCGCCACTTGCGGCCTGTGTGCCACCGCGTGTCCGGTCGGCATCGAAACCGGACTGCTCACCAAGAAACTGCGCGGCGAAGGCCGGGGCAACGTGGCGAAAAGCCTCGCCGGTTTTGCCGCCGGCCATTTCGCGGTCACCGCCGGAGCGACGAAGACGATGTTCCGTCTTGGCGATCTCGCTGCGCGCGCTGTCGGCGCCGAACGGCTGGAAGAGATTTCGCAGCGGCTCCGTAATTTCAGCGGCGGCCGGATGCCCGCTTGGTCGCGGGTGATGCCGACAGCGACCGCGTTCAAACCGCGGAGTGACACCCATATCGATGCCAAGACCGGCGGTCTCACCGACACGCGGGCGCCGGAGGTAGTCTACCTGCCGAGCTGCGTCTCGCGCACCATGGGTCCGCCGCGCGACGATGTCGAGCAGGAGGCGCTGCCGTCGAAGGTGGAAGGGCTTTTCAGAAAGGCCGGCTTTCGTATCGTCTATCCGCAGAATCTCGGCAATCTCTGCTGCGGCCAGCCCTTTGAGAGCAAGGGTCTGAGTGAGGCCGCCGATACCAAGGTCCGCGAAATGGAAGCGGCGCTGAAGGAGGCCAGCCGCGACGGCGCCCTTCCGATTGTCTGCGATACCAGCCCGTGCTCGTATCGACTGAAAAGCGCGTTGCCGGAACACCTGCGGCCGATGGACCTCGTCGAGTTCATCCATGATCGGATGATGGACCGCCTCGACTTCACCAAACGGAACGAAACGGTTGCCCTGCATGTCACGTGCAGCGGGCGCAAGATGGGCCTTGAGGGCAAGCTGAAGGCGCTCGGCCAAGCCTGCGCCGAAACGGCCATCATCCCGGAGAGCGTCGGCTGTTGTGGCTGGGCCGGTGACAAGGGCTGGACGACGCCGGAATTGAACGAGCATGCGCTAAGAGGTTTGAAGGACGAGTTGCCTGAGGGCTGCACTGCCGGCTATTCCCACAGCCGCACATGCGAAATCGGCCTGACCCTGCACGGGGATATTCCCTACCGATCGATTGTCTATCTCGTCGACCGCTGCACCACGCCGCGCTGATCCCAGCCGGCAATCTTGAAATGTCAATCTCACCGGTCCATGCGCCGGAACAGAAGCGGCGGAATTGAAGCCGCAAAAAGGAAGGTATGCCCTGAATCGCACCGATTGAAAGTACATCGACTGAAGGGGGGAAGATATGCCTGAAGCCTCGACGCTCGATTTCATCATGGCGGTCGCGCCGATCGTCATTCTCATTTATTTGATGGTCAAAAAGAACAGTTGGCCGTCCTATGTTGCGCTGCCGTTTGCGGCGCTGCTCGTCTACGGCGTTAAGCTGATCTATTTCGGCAGCGATCCCAATCTGACCAACGCGACTGTTATTGCCGGCCTGCTGACCGCGTTCACGCCGATTTTTATCATCTGGGGCGCGATCCTGTTGTTCAAGACCATGGAATACACCGGGGCGATGGATACGGTACGTATCTGGCTGAACAACATCAGTCCCAATCCGGTGGCGCAGCTGATGATCATCGGCTGGGCGTTTGCCTTCCTCATCGAGGGCGCCAGCGGCTTCGGCACCCCGGCGGCACTGGCGGCGCCGATTCTCATCGGCCTTGGCTTCGCTCCGGTTCCGGTTGCCTGTCTCGCCCTGGTGATGAACTCGGTTCCTGTCACCTTCGGCGCCGTCGGCACGCCGACTTGGTTCGGCTTGGGCCAACTCAACCTGCCGCACGAGCAACTCCTCGATATCGGCTTCAAGTCGGCGATGATTCATGGCGTGGCGGCACTGATCATTCCGTTAATTGCCCTCTCCTTCGTCGTCAAATGGAGCGAGATCCGCGCCAATATTGTTTTCATTTATCTCAGCATCCTCAGTTGTGTCGTTCCCTATCTTGTCGTCGCTTACGTCAATTATGAGTTTCCCTCGCTCCTCGGCGGCATGATCGGCCTTGTCGCTTCGGCGTTCCTGGCGCACAGGAATATTGGCTTGGTGCCGGTCGAGGGCATCGTCGAGAGACCGGAGATGAAGGGATTGGTGAAAGCCCTGTTTCCGATCTGGGGAACGGTTCTTGTCCTGATCCTGACGCGGATCCCGGAATTGGGTCTGAAGGGCCTGTTGAACACAACGACGCCGCTGTTTTCCGCCAGCCTCGGCTCGCTCGGCGACTTCGCCCTGACCAGGGCGCTGATTATCCAGTTGACCGATATTTTCGGCACCACCGCGTCCTGGCAGTTTGCCACTCTCTATATCCCGGCGTTCATTCCATTCTTTCTCGTGTCCGGCCTCTCTTTTCTCCTGTTCCGCGCCTCCGGAGGCACCGCCTGGGCCGCCTGGAGCGAAACGTACGGCCGGATGATCCGGCCGATCCAGGCCTTGCTGGCGGCGCTGGTGATGGTCGGTCTGATGCGTGCTGGCGGCGCCGAATCGCCGGTCATCGTCATCGGCCAGTATTTTGCCGGGGGGTTCGGCACCTCGTGGACCTATGTCGCCTCCTACCTCGGCGCCATCGGTGCGTTTTTTTCCGGCTCCAACACCGTCTCCAACCTGATCTTTTCCGGCATTCAACAGTCCATCGCCGAATCCGCTGGCCTTAATGTCAATGTGATTTTGGCGCTGCAATCGGTCGGCGGCGCGATGGGCAACATGGTATGCATCAACAACGTGGTCGCCGTGTGCTCCATCCTCGGCGTTCTGAACAAGGAAGGCTTCATCATCACCCGAACCGTGATCCCGATGCTGATCTACGGTGTCATCGCCGGCATCATGGCTATCTTCCTCGCTTAGCCGGCCGCCGATACCGGTCCTGCTGCCGAGCCCTTCTCCTTTGGGCGCGGCGGCGTAAATCGAGTGGCGGTCGCTTTGCCAATGGGGATTCGCGACGTGTACGAACTCGGCGTTCCAACGTCACGTTCCACCGGCGTTAGGGTCCCGCTTGTGAGGAGGGCCTATTGCTGAGAAGCATGAACCCGCCGTCTCTACCTTCCGGCGCGCCCCCAGCGATGGCTGGAACCGAATAATGGCGGGCGTTCCCGTTTCGCCATAACGCTTCAAAACGGGGTGGCAAATTCGCGCACGCAGGAAAGCATAAAAGCATCTTGAAAGGATCCTACGTTGACAGAGTACGTTTTCAACACCATCGGCGTTGTCCGATCGCCGTTCAGGCAAGGGGAGAGCACGCCCATCCAGCCGACCGCTGGCGCCGACATCGTCGGTAGCGTGGTTGTCAACGAGCCGTTGGTCCCGGGGCTGCTGGATATCGACGGTTTCTCCCACGTTTTCCTCATTTATGCTTTCCATTGCATTAAAGAGGTGCGCCTACGCGTCAAGCCATATCTGGACAACGAGGAACACGGCGTCTTTGCCACGCGCGCGCCCTGCCGACCCAATCCGATTGGATTGTCGCTGGTGCAATTGCTTCGCCGCGACGGCAACGTGCTGCACATCGCCGGGATCGATGTTCTCGACGGCACACCGCTGCTCGATATCAAGCCCTATATTCCGCAGTTGAACCCCGTCGCGGATGTCAGCATTGGCTGGCTGACAGGGCGTACTGAAGGCTTCGCAGCCGCGCGCACTTCGGCTGCCTCCGAGGGCACCGGGTACGGCGCAAGACGATGACGGCTGGTCTCGATCGCCAGCCTTGCCCGCGAGTAGCGTGGCGACGATCTCCGCTCAGCCGCGGGGAGTGCTCTCGAACGCTGCTATTCCTCAGGATCTTGGCCAAACTTCGCCTGCGCTGGCTGATGGATGGCAAGCGCAAGCGGGGTCAGCAGCTTGCCAATCGCCTGCCCATGGTGTCGATGCCGAAGCGGCGCCGGATCAGGCCGGGTGGTCCCTCAGCGTTGAGCCGGTGCACTCCGCTCGCGCAGCGTCTGCGGGTCTATGCCGCTCAGCCGCAGCGGCGCGGCCCGGCTCATCTCGTTGTAGAACCCGCACCGCATCTCAATCCGACC
>CAZFBS010000073.1:7722-8990 GCA_964517265.1 uncultured Rhodospirillaceae bacterium
CTCAATCCGACCTTTTGAATGAATCGCAAGGCCAGCTTGTTGAACGAGGGCGTTTCACCGCGGATGGCCGCAAGCTTTATGTCGTTCCTGAATTTCATGTTGAGCAGCTGCCACAGGATTTCCCTGCCAACCTGGACGGTTAACCTTTCCTTGCCGAGCCATTTGAAAAAGCAGAAATGGATGCGGGCCGTCCTGTGGCCGAAATCGTCCAGCCAAATCCAACCCCCAGCTTGCCATCGTAGAACACCAGCCAGGAGGCCCGCATTTTGCTCTTGAAAATCGCGATGAAGGTTTTGCTGGTCAGCTGCTCCATGTCATCGCTGTACATCACGATTTGCAAGACATTCTCTTGCTTTGCTTTCTCGAAAAGGGCCGCGATCTGTGAATCCTTTAATGTACGGACGCCATCCACCTCGGCGTACCGGAAGAGCTTTGTTTTCATCGGCTCGCCACGTGTCTCTTGGTTCGGGGCCTGCTTGGTTTGGGTATTCATAACAATGTTCCATAGCTCACATATCTCGTCAGGCTAATTCCACGTTCAAGCTTGCAACCCTTCTGATAGGTGACCATCGTCAGGAGTAAGAAACAGCGAGTTCAAGATCAATTGTAGAGGGTGCTAAACCAATTTTTTTAAGCTATACGGTTATTCTCTATATTTTTCTCTATTAAAGGTTGGATGTGCCTGCACAAGTGCGGTTACGCTAGAGGTTGGGTCGGCGGAGCGAACGTAGTCCGCAAAGATCGCCAGCTTTCCGAATAAAATGTCACTGCTTTGTCTATTTTTGTACTCGGCTAGTCTGAAGTCTACAAGCGATCTGTTAGAATCCTACTTGATTTTCATGGCCTGAATGGGTATTTTTATCACTCCAAACGGGTTTGATAAGCCCGCGTTGGGCCCATCTCACCCGTGGGATTAGCAAGCGGCTCCTCATGTCTGACCATGTGCCTGTCTTGATGACACTGCTCTTGGCTCTGGTGTGCCGGTCAGCGGTTGGATTGCGGAAGGTCTGATTAGCGAGCACAGGGCGGCAAGATCACCTTACCCGGCCTGCGATCGCCGGTGCGCTCAATCTCGTCATCCCGCGCCCCTATCCCCGGGGTGGCGAGGAGACCGAACCGCCGAAAGGCGACAGCACCACCGCTCAGTTCTCGGCGGGACGGCCCCCGCCTTGCGAGACGACTTAATTGCTCAGAAGCGTGACCCCGCCGCCTATATCAACCCGTTGACGATGTGCCTGTTGTGATCATGTTGGCGCGGCGGTGATGGC
>CAZFBS010000074.1:0-1416 GCA_964517265.1 uncultured Rhodospirillaceae bacterium
CTGTCAAAGGTAATCGGATGCTCGGCAACTTCGGATTGCGGAACCCAAGTCTTGGCGCCGTCATTTGACTTCATCAACGCGCGACTCATGCCGGAGGGCGTGCTGACGCCGGCGTAGAAAACCTCCGAGTACCGAGGATGTTTGGCGAAGCTTCGGAAATCTTCTGATTTTGCCGAGATCTGTTCAGCGATCCCTTCCGGTCCAACGCGAAAGACACCTTGGTGGGTCGGCAGATAAAGACGCCAAGGCGTACCAGAGGAAATCTCGATGCCGTGAATGTGCCATAAACTTTCGATCGGAACCGTGTACCTCGCTCGGGCCGGAGGCGCGAAACTCGTCGCCAGGACGACCACAACGATCAACAGATAACGCGGCAGGTCACGGCGTGGCCCGCTCGTCTGCTCTTCTGCTACCAACTGCCTGCTCCCTTCCCCTTTAGAAAGGAAACGCCCTTGGCCGGGCGACGAGAAGAGCGTACTTGCCTATCGTCTCCGCAGTTTTGCCCGTTTGTAAAAAAGAGTTTCCGGAACCCTGTGCGGTCGAGCCTTCCCCGGTTTTGCGGTCGTCGCGAGGCAGAAGCTGTCGGCGTGGATGCGTCAAGAAACCCCGAGCGCAGCTTTGCCGGCGATCATCGCCACTCATCAGCCAGCTGGCCGTCGCGATGTTAGACGTTCGGCGGCGCTCGTTCCCCGCAGCAACATTTTGTTACGCAATTGCAAATCAGGAGCATCAAAGAGCTGTCATAAGTCCGGGTAGCGGTCCCGCGCAGCTTCCAGGAGGTTTCGCTTGCGACGGTTGTTGTTGTGCGCACTGACCTTGTCGGTGATTGGCGGACCCGCTCGCCTCGCACATGCTGAAGACATCAGGCACGTTCTGGAAAGTGCCTGGGCGAGGAATGCCGAGATCGCGGCATTGACGGCGCGGCGGGCGGAGATTCTAGCGCGCAAGCAGGCCGCGGGAAGGCTCACGCCCGGCCCGCCTGCCCTCGGCGTGGGACACTTCAACGACTACGTCACCGGCGACAACGGCTATCGGGAGTACGAGGTCGAACTCGGCACACCGCTGTGGCTGCCGGGAGAGGGCACCGCAATCAGAAGAGTGACCGACGCCGAACTCGTCCAACTCGACGCCGAGCTGGCCGTGGCGCGACTGGCCGTTGCCGGTGAGGTGCGCGAAGCCTACTGGCGGTACCGACTCGCTACGGGTGCCATTGAGGTCGCGCGCCGTCGGCTGGAGGCCGCTCGTGCGCTTCAGAGCGACTTGGAGCGTCAAGTGCGCGCGGGACAGGTGGCGCGGGACGACCTGCTGCTCTCGGTCGCCGAAACCGCGGATGCACGGTCGATCCTCAGCATCGAAGAAGCGTCGGCGACCCAAGCGCGTCTTTCCTTCCAGGCCCTGACAGGAGTCGAGCCGCCA
>CAZFBS010000074.1:1516-8961 GCA_964517265.1 uncultured Rhodospirillaceae bacterium
GAAATGGCCATGTCTGCCTCGCCTGCGCGGGCTCACGAGGGGCACGATCATGGAGCGCCTCCGATCGCGCCCCTCACCGGTATCGCTCCCCGCGTGGAAGCGAACTCGGAGATCTTCGAGCTTGTCGGCATCGTGGTCGGCGAGGCGATGATCGTCTTCATCGACGACTTCGCCAGCAACGAGCCGGTTACCCATGCGACGATCGACATTACGGCAGACGCCGTCACAGTGCAGGCCACGCCGCAGCCGGACGGCAGCTTTCTCGTCAAGGCGCCATGGCTGTCGAAAACCGGACGGATTGACCTGGTATTCGCAGTCGAGGCCGGTGAAACCAGCGACCTCTTGATCGGCACGCTCGACCTGCCGGGCGAAGGTGCGGCCGGCGAAGTCGCCGGCGAGAGCGTCATGGCGGTGCCTGCGCGCTCTCCCGTCCTGTGGAGCATAGGGCTTGCGCTGCTTCTTCTGGGCCTTGTTCTCGGCCGCAGCCTGGCGCCGCGGTCGCGTCAGGGGGAGGTCACTCCCCAGCAATCGCCCGTTGCCAAGCCGTTCGCGGCGTCAGTACCCGAGAGCCCTGCAAAAGCGAAGCGCTGCGTCAATGTCGTTGTCATGCTTGCGGTTCTCGCTGTTGGCGCCTCTGCCCGCGTGGGGCTCGCTCACGGCGATGAGGACCATGGAGCGGCTGACAGACCTCCCGCTGCCGTCACTTCGCCGGCCACTGCGGCCGACACTCCTCGCCGGCTTACTGACGGGAGCCTGTTCGTGCCAAAGCCGACGCAACGCCTGTTGACCGTCCGCACGCAGCCGGCACGCGTCCAGGAAGCATCCCGAATCGCCTCGATCACCGGCCGGGTAATCGCTGATCCGACTGCTGGCGGACGCGTGCAGGCGGCGCAGGGCGGCCGCATCGAGCCACCGGAGGATGGCCTTCCGGTCATCGGCCAGCGCGTGAACCGAGGTCAGGTGCTGGCCACCGTCACTCCGGTGATCACCACGCTGGAGCGGGGCGGCGTGAGCGAACAGCTCGCGCAGATCGACAGCAGCATCGCCATCGCCGAGCAGCGGGTGGCACGCCTGTCCCAGCTCGAAGGCAGCGTGTCGCGACGCGAGATTGACGAGGCCCGGCGCGAGCTTGATGGACTGCGGCAGCGGCGGCGGGCGCTGGCGCCTGCCCTCGACGAGCAGGAAGTGGTTCGCGCCTCGGCTTCAGGCGTGATCTCGGTCGCCAACGTCGTCAGTGGTCAACTCATCGATGGCGGCGAGATCCTGTTCGAGATCGTTGACCCGGCGAAGCTGTGGATCGAGGCTCTCGCCTACGATCCGGCGGACATTGTCGACGTCCGCGCGGCAGTGGCCTCGACGGCCGACGGCGAGACGCTGCCGCTCGAACTCGTCGGTCGCAGCCTCACCTTGCGGCAGCAGGCCGTGCCAGTGCAGTTGCGCATCACAAGGGTATCGCCAACGCTGAAGGTCGGCACCCCGGTGTCCGTGATCCTGCAGGAGGCGAGGACCGAGACGGGGATCGTTCTCCCGTCGAGCAGTATTGTCGGCGCCGCCAACGGTGAAGACGTCGTCTTTGAGCACGTTTCGGCAGAACGCTTCATGGCCCGTCCGGTGCGGCTTCGGCCGCTCGACGGGGAGCGCATCGTCATCCTGTCCGGCATCGGCGAGGGCGCCCGTATCGTCACAGAGGGTGCCGAACTGCTGAGCCAGATCCGTTAAAGCGCCCCCGGTGTTCAACACACTCGTCAACGCCAGCCTCCGCAACCGGCTGTTCGTCCTGATCGCGGCGGCAGTCCTCATCGTCTACGGCAGCGTGTCCTTGAACACGATTCCGGTTGACGTCTTTCCCGATCTGAACAAGCCGACGATCACGTTGATGACGGAAGCGGAAGGACTGGCGGCCGAGGAGGTCGAGCAGCTGGTGACCTTCCCGATCGAAACGTCGATGAACGGCATGCCGGGCGTAACCCGAGTGCGCTCCGTCTCCACCGTCGGACTATCGATTGTCTTCGTTGAGTTCGACTGGGGAACCGACATCTTTCTCAACCGCCAACAGGTCACCGAACGGCTGGGGCTCGTCCGTGAACAGTTGCCCCAGGATATCGTGCCACAAATGGCGCCGATCTCCTCGATCATGGGCGAGATCATGCTGATCGCTATGTCCAGCGAGACAGCATCGGCGATGGACCTCCGTGATCTTGCCGACTGGGTCGTGCGGCCACGCTTGCTGACCATCCCAGGCGTCTCGCAGGTGATCCCGATCGGCGGAGACGTCCGGCAGTACCGGGTCACGCCGAACATCCCACTGATGGACACTCTCGACGTCAAGCATGCGGAGGTCGTCGACGCGCTGCGCCAGTTTGGCATCAACACCGGCGGCGGCTATGTTGATCAGGCGGGCCGCGAGTACCTCATCCGCAACATCGGCCGTACCTCTCGGCTCGACGACCTGCGCGACCTCGTGGTTGCCGTCCGCGACGGCCAGCCGATCCCGCTGCGGCACGTGGCCGACGTCGACTTTGCGCCTCGCATTAAACGCGGCGACGCCGGCTTCATGGGCCAAGCCGGGGTCATCCTGTCCGTGCAGAAGCAGCCGGGCGCCGAGACTGTCGCGCTCACACGCGAGATAGAGCGCGCGCTCGATGATCTGGCGCGCGTTGTGCCGACGGGCGTCCGCATCAACGACCTGATGTTCAAGCAGGCCGACTTCATCGAAACCTCGATCCACAATGTCGAGAAGGTATTGGTCGAAGCACTTATTGTGGTCTCAATTGTCTTATTTCTATTTTTGTTAAACTGGCGAACGACACTCATTTCCATTACGGCAATCCCAATTTCGATCTTGATGACCATTCTCGTGTTCAAGTATTTTGGGATATCAATCAATACAATGACTCTTGGTGGTTTAGCCATTGCGATCGGCGAGTTGGTGGATGACGCCGTCGTCGACGTCGAGAATGTGTTCCGCCGGTTGCGGCAGAACCGGGAAACCACACACCCGCAGCCACCGCTGGCGGTGATCGCAGCCGCTTCGACCGAAGTGCGCTCTGGCATCATCTACGCGACGATCATTATCGTTCTGGTGTTCGTTCCGCTGTTCGCGCTCTCCGGCATCGAAGGACGGCTGTTCGCACCGCTGGGCGTCGCCTACATCGTCTCGATCCTGGGCAGCCTGCTCACCGCGATCACGCTGACGCCAGTTCTCTGCTCCTACCTCCTGCCACGAATGAAGCGGTTGAGCGAGCGCGAGAGCCTGCTCGTCCGCGTGCTGAAGCGCGGTAACGAGCGGCTGCTCACCTGGGCGTTCCAGCGCGCGCCGTTCGTCTACCTCTCTGCCGCGATCGCCGTTGCCGTCGCCGCGGCTTCCGTAACGATGCTGCCAAGGTCTTTCCTGCCTCCGTTCAACGAAGGCACGCTGACGATCAACCTTCAGTTCAATCCGGGAATCTCGCTTGTGGAGTCGAGCCGCATTGGCTCGGTAGCCGAACGGCTGCTTCTGGACGTGCCGGAAGTAAAGACGATCGGCCGGCGCACCGGCCGGGCCGAACTCGACGAGCATGCCGAAGGTGTCCATTCCAGCGAGATCGACGTCGATCTGCACCCCTCGGTGCGGGGCCGGAACGAGATCCTCGCGGACATCCGCGGCCGCCTCGCCGCGCTGCCGGTCATCGTCAATGTCGGCCAGCCGATCTCCCACCGCCTCGACCACCTTCTATCCGGCGTACGTGCGCAAATCGCGCTGAAGATCTACGGCGATGACCTCGACACCTTGCGGACGCTGGCGGAGGAGATGCGGCAGCGACTTACGACGATTCCGGGTCTGGTCGATCTGCAAGTCGAGAAACAGGTCCGCATCCCGCAGGTGCAGGTCAAGGTCGACTACGAGCGGGCGGCTCTTTACGGGGTGACGCCGGCACAGGTCACCGAAGCCGTTCAGTCCTTGTCCAACGGTCTTGTCGTCTCGCAGGTCCTCGACGGCAACCGACGTTTCGACGTCACTATCCGCCTGGGCGACGCCGACCGCACCCGGGCGGGGCTCGAAAGGATCATCATCGAGACACCCCTGGGGCATGTGCCCTTGCGCAGGGTTGCCGATGTCGTCGAAACGGACGGGCCGAACCAGGTCTTGCGTGAGAACGGACAGCGCCGGATCGTCGTTCTCGCAAATTCCGACGGCACCGACATGGCGGCGATCGTCGCGGCCGTTCGTCGGCAGATCGCCGACACACAGTTCCCGACCGGCTACTTCACGCATCTCGAAGGGACATTCCAGGCGCAGGAAGAGGCATCCCGCCTCATCGCCTTGCTATCCCTGATCTCGCTGTCGCTCATCTTCGTCGTTCTCTACAGCCGCTACCGATCGGCGGTTCTCTCTCTGATCATCATGGGCAACGTGCCGCTGGCGCTCATCGGCAGCGTCGCCGCCCTGTGGATCGCCGGCCAGCCGCTCTCGGTCGCCACGATGATCGGTTTCATTACCCTTGCCGGGATCAGCACCCGCAACGGCATCCTGAAGATCAGCCACTACATCAATCTCGCCCTCTACGAAGGCGAGACTTTCGGCCAGGCGCTGGTCATGCGCGGCAGCCAGGAGCGGCTCACGCCGGTGCTGATGACGGCGCTGTCTGCCGGGCTTGCTCTGCTCCCGCTGATGATCAATGCCGATGCACCCGGCAAGGAAATCCTGTACCCGGTCGCTATCACCATCTTCGGTGGCTTGATCAGCGCCACCCTCCTGGACACGTTACTCACTCCGCTTCTGTTCCACCGCTGGGGGGAGAAACCTTTGGCGAGGCTGCGCGATTATCAGGCGCAACTGAAAACAGCGGCGGCGTATTGATGGTGGGCCATGACTACGAAATAGGAAAGGGACTGAACATGATCGTTCGCAACCTCGTCTTTGTCTTGATCCTCTGCGTCATTGGCAGCACTGCCGACGCCCACGGACCAGAGCAGGGTCCAAATGGCGGAGAGATGCAGGATCTCGCCGGCAGCCACGTCGAACTGGTCGCGAAGGACAACGAGATCGTGGTCTATCTGTTCGATGTCGAAAACAAGCCGATGCCGGCGCAAGGCGTCGTCGCGACGGCGACCCTGCTGGCCCAAGGCAAGCAGGAAATCGTGACATTGCAGCCGGCCGAGGGCAACGTCATGCGTGGCCGCGGTGCGTTCATGGCGCAGCCGGGCTTGAAGGTCGTGGTATCGCTGACACTGCCTGGCCAGCGCCCGCAGCTCGGACGCTATGCTCCCTTCGGCTGACGGTCGGCGATCCCTTGGCCGATCCGCCCGGGAGCGAACGAACAGCCATATGTAGCATGGACTTGGAACCCCACATTCTCATTGTTGATGACGACAGTCAGGTTCGCCAACTGATCGGGCGCTTTCTGCGTGAGAACGGCTACCGCGTCACCGGCGCCCGCGACGGCCGCGAGATGCGCGAGACGCTTGCCTCGACGGCGATCGATCTGATTATCCTCGACCTCATGCTGCCCGGCACCTCCGGCCTCGACCTCTGCCGGGAGCTGCGCGCCACTTCGTCCGTCCCGATCATCATGCTGACGGCCAAGGGCGAAGATACAGATCGGATCGTCGGCCTTGAAGTGGGGGCGGACGACTACCTGCCGAAACCGTTCAATCCTCGCGAACTCCTGGCACGCATTCGGGCTGTCCTGCGACGGGCTGCAACGAAGCAACCCGGAGAGCCAACACTTGGCGGCCGGCTAATCGCGTTCGGCGATTGGACCCTGGATACGCTGCGACGTGAGGTGACGTCCGCCGACGGCGTGGTCGTCGATCTGAGCGGCGGCGAGTACGACGTGTTGATCGCCTTTGTCGAGCACCCCAATCGCATCCTCTCGCGGGAGCAGCTTTTGGAACTGGCACGCAATCGCACCTCCAGTGCCTTCGACAGAAGCATCGACGTGCAGATCAGCCGTATCCGGCGCAAGCTCGAGGGTGGTGGGACGTCGCCTCCGCTGATCAAGACGGTGCGGGGCGCCGGCTACATCTTTCTGCCGGTGGTGAAGAGGTGCTGAAACGGCTGATCCCGGACACGCTGGCCGGACGAACCATCGTAATCTTGATGTTCGGCCTTGGCCTCTTCCACGTGTGGAGCATCTGGATCTATCAGCTTGGTATCGAGAACCTGCTCGGCACGAGCCGTGAGGAACAGCTCGCTGAGCACCTGGTCGCCGTCAAGCGCGTCGTCGCCCCCTTGCCTGATACCGAGCGCGAACAAACGGCGCATGCGCTCTCCACCGCGACCATGGAGATCCATTGGAGTACACGCAGCCTCGTCAATCCAACGGGACCCGAAAGTCCGAGCATCCCCCTCGTACGCCAACGGTTACGGGAACTGATGCCTGAACTCGCTGATGCCCAGGTCCGCCTTTCCTTCGCAAACGAAGGCGGATCGCAAGAGCAAGTGAACACGGATGTCTTCCACCACCTTCTGCTTGCATCGGTGCAGTTGCCGGACGGCAGTTGGCTGAACTTCAGCGTTTCCACACTGCGGCCCACTTTGGCGCCGGATCACAGCGTCCTCGGTTCACTGACTGCAATGGCGCTCGGCATCCTTCTCGTCTCGGTTTTTCTGGTACGCTCGGTGACTGCGCCTCTCAGGTCGCTGGCGACCGCCGCCGATCGTATCGGCATCGACGCCGCATCGCCTGATGTTCCGCAAGCAGGTCCGCGGGAGGTGCGCCTTGCAGCGACAGCCTTCAATCGAATGCAGGCGCGGATCAAGCGACTCATCGAGGATCGAACGCAGACGTTGGCGGCGGTATCGCATGATCTCAAGACACCGATCACCCGCTTGCGCCTGCGCGCGCACTTTGTCCGGGACGACGAGCTCCGTCAGACGATCGAGGGCGATCTCGATGAAATGGAAGCGATGATTCAGTCCACTTTGGATTTCCTGCGCGGGGATGCGTCAGGCGAAGAGATGAAGACGGTCGACATCGGCACGATCATCGAGACCGTCTGCGATCATCTCGTTGACAGCGGCCACGATGTCGTGCTGTGCGCAGACGCTCACGCGCCGCTCCCGTGTCGACCGCTCGCGATCAAACGGGCGTTTTCCAACCTCGTCGAGAACGCTGTGAAATATGGCACACGCGCTCGCGTCTCGCTCGCGAAGCAGCCGGACGAGTTGATCGTCAGCATTGACGACGACGGCCCCGGCATTCCGGCCGCCGAACTCGACCGAGTTTTCGATCCATTCTATCGGCTGGAGAGCAGCCGTAGCCGCGAAACCGGTGGCACTGGCCTCGGACTCACCGTTGCGCGCTCGACCATCCGCGCCCACGGCGGCGACATCCGGCTGGCGAACAGAAAGGGCGGCGGCCTGTCGGTTACCGTCACGCTGCCCATGCCCGCCCTCCTCTTCCGGGTCGGCAATACTTCGTAACGCTCTTGCAAATCCACAGCAACCGGGCGCGTCTAGA
>CAZFBS010000075.1:0-8901 GCA_964517265.1 uncultured Rhodospirillaceae bacterium
GCTGGACCCCGCGAGTCGTCTTTGCGAGGAGGCGAAGCGGACGACGCAATCCAGAAAAAGTGGCGGGCCAGAGAAGGGGCGGGACCAACCGTGAATGCAATTGCTGGATTGCCGCGCCCGCCCTTGGCGGGCTCGCAATGACTGGGGAGGGTCCGGCGCCGCCGGGGCAGCGACTGAGGGAGCGGTGGTTTGCTGGATTGCCACGCCCGCCTTTGGCGGGCTCGCAATGACTGGGGAGGGACTGGGTTTCGTCGCAATGACGGGCTAAAGCAATGGCGGCTGGACCCCGCGAGTCGTCTTTGCGAGGAGGCGAAGCGGACGACGCAATCCAGAGAAGGGGCGGGCCAGAGAAGGGGCGGGACCATCCGTGAATGCATTTGCTGGATTGCCGCGCCCGCCCTTGGCGGCCTCGCAATGACGAAGGGGATAAACGGGCCTCGCGGGTGACGGCGGGAGGTTTCCATCGCGAGCGGTCGCCCGAAAACAGTCATCCGCCGGGCCGTCATCCGCCAGGCAATCATCCGCCAGGCAATCATGCGCCAGGCAATCATCCGGTAGCGAAGGGGGGCGGTTTGCCGCACAATGACGCCGCCTGATTGAGAGGAAGAAGAGCGGGGAGACGGCGCTCCGATGCATACCCATTCGATCACGTCATGGCGGCACGATCACGTCTTTCTCGGCAGGGACCATGTTCGCAACGAGCGGCGGACATGGCTGGTGATCGCGCTGACGGCGACGATGATGGTGGCCGAGATCGTCGCGGGGGCGGCGTTCGGCTCGATGGCGCTGCTGGCCGACGGCTTTCATATGGCGACCCACGCCGGCGCGCTGAGCATCTCGGCGCTCGCTTACCTCTATGCCCGCCGCCATGCCGCCGATGGCCGGTTTTCGTTTGGGACCGGCAAGCTGGGCGATCTCGCCGGCTTTGCCAGCGCGATCATTCTGGCGCTGTTCGCGCTTCTGATCGGCTACGAATCATTCCTTCGCATCCTCAGCCCGGTTGCCATCCGCTTCGAGGAGGCGATCGCGGTTGCCGTTGTCGGCCTCACCGTCAATCTCGCCTGTGCCTGGCTGCTGCACGACGGCAGCCATCACCACGATTCTCACCATCATCATCCCGGCGAGAGCGGTTCTCCCCATCAGCATGAACATCAGCATGGGCAGGATCGCCGCGACCGTAACCTGCGCGCGGCCTACCTGCATGTGCTGGCGGACGCGCTGACCTCGGTGCTGGCGATTGCCGGTCTGGTGCTCGGGCGCGCCTACGGCTGGATTTGGATGGACCCGCTGATGGGGATCGTCGCCGCGCTGGTGATCGCCCGCTGGTCGTGGGGGTTGATCTGGGAGACCGCGGCGGTGCTGCTCGACAGCGTACCCGACGACGGTCTGGCCGAGACGATCCGCAAAAGGCTGGAGGAAGGTGGGGACCGGATCGCGGATATGCATCTGTGGCGGATCGGGCCCGGCCATCTGGCGGTGATCGTCTCCCTGGTCGCCGACCGGCCCCGCCCGCCGGAGGAATACAAGGCCAAGCTGGGCGGGCTGCCGCAGCTCTCGCATGTCACGGTGGAGGTCCATCCGTGCCCCTTCGCGCGCCCGGGTCCGGCGAGCGCCGCTTGAACCGCAGGCGGGGACGGCGCCGGATCGCGCCGATCCGGGTCAGCCGATCAGAACCGGCGCCTGCCGCAGGTAGGCGTCGCTGTCGATCTGCTTGACCAGGAAATCGGCGACATCGGCGCGCGAGATGAATCCGGCGCGCCAGTCCTTGGGGCTGGTCAGCACCTTGTAGCGATCGCTGCGGGCGCCGTTGGTGAGGCCGCCCGGGCGGGCGATCACCCAGTCGAGCGCCGAGTTGCGGATGATCCGCTCCTGCAGGTCCTTGTCGTCGTACGCACGCACCAGGATCAGCTGAATGAATGCATTGTAAAGGAACCCGGCCTTGCCGCGGCTGTCGCCGGCACCGAGGCCGGTGACCGCGATCAGCCGCTTGACGCCGGTCTCCTCCATCGCCGCCACCAGCACCCGGGTTGCGTCGGAAAACAGCCGGATCGGTTTGAACAGAATGTCGGGGCTGCCGCTCACTCCGAGCGCCTGGATAACGACGTCGATGCCGTCCAGCGCGCGCTTGACGGTGGCCGGATCCAGCGCATCGCCGGCCATTTTTTCAAGCTGGGGATGGTTCACGGCAATGCTCGGCGCGGACCGCGCCAGCGCGCGCACCCCGTGATCCATCTCCAGGGCCCGCCGGACCGTCTCCAGACCGATCCCCTTGCTGGCGCCGATCACCAGAACCTTCGCCATCATCCGATCTCCTTCACCCGTTCGCCTCGCCGCTCGCCGATCCGGCGGCATCCATCAGCTGTGATCTCTTTGCCGGCCATTTCTTACATCCCACATTGGTGTGAGCGGGAAAGAAAGGAATGTCAATGCGACCTCCCCATGCTGCCAATCCCAATGCTCCCCGGAATGCGGATCGCCCCGGCCCCGGACAGGAATCGGTGTGGGATTACCCCAGGCCGCCGCGGCTGGAGCCGGTGACCAAACGGCTGCGGGTGGTGCTGGGCGGCATCACGGTGGCGGACACGCGCAACGGCCAGCGTGTCCTGGAGACCAGCCATCCGCCGGTCTACTATTTTCCCCCGGCCGATGTGCGGATGGAGTTCCTCAAACCCGCGCACGGCGGCTCGTTCTGCGAATGGAAGGGCAGGGCGCGCTATTTTGATGTCGTTGTCGGCGATCGGCGGGCGGAGAGGGCTGCCTGGTGCTACCCGGAGCCGGTGCCGGTGTTTGTTCCGATCACCGATTACCTCGCGTTCTATGCCGATCGGATCGACGCCTGCTTCGTCGGAGACGAGCAGGCGCGCCCGCAACCCGGTGGGTTCTATGGCGGCTGGATTACCGACGACATCGTCGGGCCGTTCAAGGGCGGCCCCGGCTCGGTCGGCTGGTGAGCGGGATGACGGCGGAGAGCGGGGCCATCGCGGAGCTGAGGGAACAAGCGGCTGCCTGTCGCGACTGCCCGCTGTGGGAGAACGCGACCCGCGTCGTGTTCGGCGAAGGCCCGCCCGACGCGCGCCTGATGCTCGTCGGCGAACAGCCGGGGGATAAGGAGGATCTTGCCGGTCGCCCGTTCGTCGGGCCCGCCGGGCAACTGCTCGACCGCGCCTTGCAGGAGGCCGGGATCGACCGCGATGGGATTTATGTCAGCAACGCGGTCAAGCATTTCAAGTTCGTCATCCGGGGCAAGTTGCGGTTGCACCAGAAGCCGACGGTAACCGAGATCAAGGCTTGCCAGCAGTGGCTGGAGCGCGAGATCGCGCTGGTGCAGCCAGCGCTGATCGTGGCCCTCGGGGCCACCGCGGCGCGGGCGCTGTTCGGCCGCGAGATGAAGATCGGCGTCAACCGTGGCCATGTCCTGGCGCTCGCGCCTCCTCTCTCGTGCGTTATCACCGCGCACCCGTCCTCGCTGCTGCGAATTCCCGATGAGCGGTCGCGAGCGACGGAATATCAGCGTCTGGTCACCGATCTCGAGCTTGCCCGCTCCGCCGCCGCGGCCGGCTGATTTTCTAAAAGGGGGCGACCTCGTTCCCCGATGCCGTACCGCATCCCCCTGGAAGGGAGGGTTGTCATGAGCGGGGGCAGGACAACCGGACGCTGCCGCCAAATCTCTTATACCCCTTTTGGGTTATAAAAACCTTGTCTATTCGAACAAAACGTGTACAGTGAGGCCATGGACATCTGATCCCAGCGTGCTACATAAAGGGTCCCTCACCGATGCTTCATCGTCGCCTCAGGCTTGTAGATTACGGAATCATGGACAAAGATCGCGCTATCGACGCCGCCATCAGTCAAATTGAACGCGCCTTCGGCAAGGGCTCCATCATGCGCCTGGGCCAGCGCGAAACGGTGGAGGCGGACGTCGTTTCCACCGGCTCGCTTGGGCTCGATATCGCCCTTGGCATCGGCGGGCTGCCGCGCGGCCGGATCATCGAAATTTACGGCCCGGAAGCCTCGGGCAAGACGACGCTTGCGCTTCACGCCATCGCCGAAGCGCAGAAGCGTGGCGGGGTCTGTGCCTTTGTCGATGCCGAACATGCGCTCGATCCGGTCTATTCGCGCAAGCTCGGGGTCGATGTCGATGCGCTGCTGATTTCCCAGCCGGACGCCGGCGAGCAGGCGCTGGAGATCGCCGATACCCTGGTGCGCTCGGGAGCCGTCGACGTGCTGGTGGTCGACAGTGTCGCCGCATTGGTCCCCCGCGCCGAGCTGGAAGGCGAGATGGGAGACACCCATGTCGGCTTGCAGGCGCGGCTAATGAGCCAGGCGTTGCGCAAGTTGACCGCCTCGGTGTCGCGCTCGCGCACCACCATCATTTTTATCAACCAGATCCGGATGAAGATCGGCGTGATGTTCGGCAATCCGGAGACCACCACCGGCGGCAACGCGCTGAAGTTCTATTCCTCGATCCGTCTGGAAATCCGCCGCATCGGCGCGATCAAGGATCGTGAGGAGGTTGTCGGCAACCAGACTCGCGTGAAGGTGGTCAAGAACAAGCTGGCGCCGCCGTTCCGGATGGTCGAATTCGACATCATGTACGGTGAGGGCATTTCCAAGACCGGCGAGTTGCTGGATCTCGGCACCAAGGCGGGCGTGGTCGAGAAGTCCGGCTCATGGTTCTCTTATGGCTCGGAGCGCATCGGCCAGGGGCGGGAAAATGCGAAGGCATACCTGCGCACGCACCCGGACATTGCCAGCCAGATCGAAGCCAAGGTGCGCGAGAACGCTGGCCTCGTTGCCGACGCGATGATTGCCGGCCCGGATGAGTCCTCCGACAACGAGGCCGAGGACGGCGCTAGCTGAGCTGAGAGCCCGTTTGAGAATGTCTATGGATGACTGACACGGCGCAGGAGCAGGCTTCCCATGCTGGCATAGATCATGGCCTCAGAGACATCGCAGCGCTGCTCGTAATCGCGCACCAGCCGTCGCCAGCGCGTCATCCAACCGAAGCTTCTCTCTACCACCCATCGGCGCGGCAGCACCTGGAAGCCCTGTTGATCTTTGAGCTTGTGTACGATCTCGATCACGAAGTCCCGATAGGCTGCCTGACGCATCAGTTTGCCCCGCTCATAGGCCCCGTCCGCAAACAGGTGCTTGAGCCACGGCCAGCGTTTGCGGATTGCCTTGATGATCTGCTCTGCGCCCGCGGCATCCTGCACGTCGGCGGGAGTGAGGTTGACCATCAGCAACCGCCCGTCCGTATCGACTACGACGTGCCGCTTACGGCCCTTGATCTTTTTGGCGGCATCATAGCCGCCCCCGCCCAGGGCCGCTGGCGCCTTGATGCTCTGGCTGTCGATCACGCCGCCGCTCGGGCTGGCCTGCCGGTCCGCGCGCTCGCGATCGAGCATGAGCGCCACATCGTGAAGAGTGCGGAACAAAAGCCGGCGCACAAAGCGGCGAAACCACCAGTAGACCGTCTGCCACGGCCCGAAGTTGGTGGGCAGCATCCGCCAGCCGCAGCCCGCCCGGGCGAGATAGCGGATAGCATTGAAAATCTCGCGCAAGTCCACGCCAAGCTTGCGCCCGCGCTTGGCAGGTTTAGGCAGAAGCGGTCGGATGCGTTCCCATTCCGCGTCGGTCAGATCGCTCGGGTAGCGCCGCCGCTCAAAGCTGGCTTGGCGCTCGCGGTGCTCTTTGGTCCACATCTCACCCATATGGCAGTCAGGCTCCCTCAAAAAACGATCCCCTACGACATTCTCAAACGGGCTCTCAAACGGCCGCCGCGCGGCCTCGGCAAGAGGCCTTTTGAGTATGAAAACCGCGCGGCTCAACCTGGCCGCGCACTTCCCTCCGGTCCATCCTGTTGGGCGCCAACCGTGCCGAGCGCGCCCCCTCCGCCCCCCGCCACGCGTCTGGTGGTTCCCTTTTTGCGCGTAATGCCGTAAATAAAGGGTCATGCAGACCGTCAATGACATTCGCAAGGCCTTTCTCGGCTTCTTTGCCCGGCACGGCCATCGCATCGTGGAGTCGAGCCCGCTCGTTCCGCGCAACGATCCCACCTTGATGTTCACCAATGCCGGGATGGTGCAGTTCAAGAACGTGTTCACCGGGGTCGAGAAGCGCGACTACAACCGCGCGGTGACATCCCAGAAGTGCGTACGCGCTGGTGGCAAGCACAACGACCTCGAGAATGTCGGCCATACCGCCCGCCATCACACCTTCTTTGAAATGCTCGGCAACTTCTCGTTCGGCGATTATTTCAAGGATGTCGCCATCGACTTGGCATGGTCGCTGGTGACGAAAGAATTCGCCTTGCCACCGGAGCGGCTGTTGATCACGGTTTTTGCCGAGGATGACGAGGCCTTCGATTTGTGGAAAAAGATCGCCGGCCTGCCCGACAGCCGGATCATCCGCATTGCGAGCTCGGACAACTTCTGGGCGATGGGCGAGACCGGGCCTTGCGGTCCCTGCTCGGAGATTTTCTACGATCACGGTCCGGATATTCCGGGCGGGCCGCCGGGTACCCCGGAGGCGGACGGCGATCGCTTCATCGAGATCTGGAACCTCGTGTTCATGCAGTATGAGCAGGTGACGCCGGAACAGCGGCTGCCTCTGCCGAGGCCCTCCATCGACACCGGCATGGGCCTGGAGCGGATGGCGGCGGTGCTGCAGGGCACCCACGACAACTACAAGATCGACTTGATGCAGGCGCTGATCCATGCCTCAGCCGAATTTTCCGGAACCGATCCGGAGGGCGAGCATCGGATTTCGCATCGGGTGATCGCCGATCATCTTCGTGCCTGCAGCTTTCTTATTGCCGACGGGGTGATCCCGGCCAACGAGGGGCGCGGGTACGTTCTGCGCCGGATCATGCGGCGGGCGATGCGGCACGCGCAGCTGGCCGGCTGTCAGGAACCGCTGATGTGGCGGTTGGTGCCGGCCCTGGTGGCGAAGATGGGTGGGGCCTATCCGGAGCTGGTGCGCGCCCAGCCGCTGATCACCGAGACTCTTCGCCTCGAGGAGACGCGGTTCAAACGTACCCTGGAGCGCGGCCTGCGGCTGCTCGACGAAGCCACTGCATCACTTCCGGATGGTGGCGTGCTCGACGGTGAGACCGCATTCAAGCTGTACGACACGTACGGATTTCCGCTTGATCTGACCCAGGATGCGCTGCGCGGCAAGGGAGTGGGTGTCGACACCGACGGCTTCGAAGCGGCGATGGATCGCCAGCGCGCCGAGGCGCGCAAGAGCTGGACCGGATCGGGCGAGGCGGCCACCGAAGCGCTGTGGTTCGCCATTCGCGATGAAGTCGGTGCTACCGACTTTTTCGGCTACGACACCGAAAGCGCCGAGGGCAAGGTCGTCGCCATTGTCCGCGACGGCGCGCAAGTTGAGAGCGCCGCGGCGGGCGAGGACGTCATTATCGTCACCAACCAGACCCCGTTCTATGGCGAGTCGGGCGGTCAGATCGGCGATACCGGCGAGATCCGAGGCGGCGAGGGTCTGCGTTTCGAGGTCACCGACACGCAGAAGAAGGTGGGCGATCTGGTGGTCCATCGCGGCCGCATCCTGGAAGGTGGTGTGCGGATCGGCAACACTGTGGTTCTCGATGTCGATGGCGAGCGGCGGGCGGCAATCCGCGCCAACCATTCGGCGACCCATCTTCTCCATGCGGCATTGCGTCGGCAGCTCGGCAATCACGTCACCCAGAAGGGCTCGTTGGTCGCGCCGGATCGACTTCGCTTTGACATCTCTCATCCCAAGCCGATTGCTCCGCAGGAGATCGTGGCGGTGGAAGACGACGTGAACGCCCAGATCCGGCGGAACGCCGATGTGACGACGCGGTTGATGGATCCCGAGGCTGCCGTCGCCGCGGGGGCGATGGCGCTGTTCGGCGAAAAGTATGGTGACGAAGTTCGGGTGGTCTCGATGGGGCTCGACGACGATGTCTACTCTGTCGAGCTTTGCGGCGGCACCCACGTTCGACGCACGGGAGATATGGGATACTTCAAGATTGTTTCGGAAAGTGCGCTCGCAGCCGGCGTTCGCCGCCTGGAAGCGGTGACCGGTGCTGCAGCCCAGGCACACGTGGTGCAGGAGGAGGCGGTCTTGCGCGAGGCGGCCTCGCTGCTGAAGGCGGCGCCGGCGGATTTGCCCGGGCGGATTGCCGCGCTTTTGGAGGAGCGGCGCAAGCTGGAGCGAGAGTTGGCCGATACCCGCCGCGCGCTGGCCACCGGCGGCGGCCAGAGTGCCGCAATCAGGACCGTGGCTGGAATCAAGTTCTGCCCGCGGCTGCTCAACGGCGTGCCGGCCAAGGACCTGAAGGGCCTTGCCGATGACCTCAAGAAGCAAATCGGCTCCGGCGTCGCGGCTGTGATCTCCACTGCCGAAGGCAAGGCATCGCTGGTGGTTGCAGTGACGGCCGATCTAGTCGACCGGATCAGTGCGGTTGACCTTGTTCGTGTCGGATCGAGCGCACTTGGCGGCAAGGGCGGCGGCGGCCGCCCGGAAATGGCGCAAGCCGGTGGGCCCGACTCCGCCAAGGCCGAGGCGGCGCTCCAGGCGATCGAGCACGCGATCGAACGGACGTTGGTCGACGCCGCCTAGGGTCAGTGGTGTTCACTCTAGGGTTATGATTGCCGATGCGGGGGCGATTGGATGCCGTGGCCTGTCGGTGTTGCGGCGGAGCGGGTAACCGCTCATTTTGCGTTTGACGCCGCGGAAGTTTCGGCGGTGACGGCAGGCGGCACGGCGTTCTTGAAGATTTTCGTCGAGGACAGCCTTATGAAACCGGCCCCTGTTCCGAAGGGGGAACGGCGCCGGTGGCGGGAAGCTTGCGACGGACCACGCGGACGGCGTGGAGGAAGGAGAGCCGGTCCGGGTCTTCATCGGCTTTGAGCG
>CAZFBS010000076.1:0-8637 GCA_964517265.1 uncultured Rhodospirillaceae bacterium
ATAGGGGTATAGCTCAGCTGGTAGAGCGGCGGTCTCCAAAACCGCAGGTCGCGGGTTCGAATCCTGCTGCCCCTGCCATAGAGTGACGAAGTCACAGGACGATATTAGGACGATGGCAAAAACGAATCTTGCGCAGTTCATCAGGGAAGTTCGGAACGAGACGGAAAAGGTCACGTGGCCGACGCGTAAGGAGACGGCCATCTCCACCGGCATGGTCCTGCTGATGGTCTTCCTTGCGGCTATATTTTTTCTCCTCGTCGATCAGATTTTGGCTGTAGCTGTGCGCCTGTTCCTGAACTTTGGAGCCTGATGCCGATGGCGGGCCAATGGTATGTCATCCATGTCTATTCTGGCTTCGAGCGCAAGGTCGCCCAGTCAATCGAAGAGCAGGCGAGACAGCTTGGGATGAGTGATGCGATCGAGCAGGTGCTGGTCCCGGTCGAAGAGGTTGTCGAGGTGCGCCGGGGCTCCAAGGTCAGCTCCGAGCGCAAGTTCTTCCCGGGCTACGTGCTGGTGAAGATGGACATGTCCGACGAGACTTGGCATCTGGTCAAGAACACGCCAAAGGTGACCGGTTTCCTTGGGGGGCGAGGCCGTCCCGCACCGATCAGCGATGCCGAGGCTGAACGGATCATGCGGCAGGTGCAGGAAGGCGTGGACCGGCCGAAGCCGTCGGTCGTTTTCGAGACCGGCGAGCAGGTGCGTGTCTGTGACGGCCCGTTCACCTCGTTCAACGGCTTCGTGGAAGAGGTCGATGAAGAGCGGGCTCGTCTGAAGGTGGCGGTCTCGATCTTCGGGCGATCGACGCCGGTGGAACTGGAATATTCCCAGGTAGAGAAGCTCTGACGGCAGCGGACCTCGGCCGGCGAGAGCGGGCAATGGCCGCAGTGGACGTGCAGGCGACGAGCAAGGATCTGAATGAACAATGGCGAAAAAAGTACTTGGATATATAAAACTTGAGGTTGCGGCGGGACAGGCCAATCCGTCACCGCCGATTGGTCCCGCCCTCGGCCAGCGCGGCTTGAACATCATGGAGTTCTGCAAGGCGTTCAACGCCCAGACCCAGGGCATGGAAGCCGGAATGCCGATCCCGGTGGTGATCACCGCCTTCGCTGATCGGACGTTCACGTTCGTGACCAAAACCCCGCCGACAGCTTATCTGTTGAAGAAGGCGGCGGGGATTGCAAAGGGCAGTGCCGATGTGCTGCGCCAGAATGCCGGTCAGGTTACAGAACAGCAAGTTCGTGAGATTGCCGAGCAGAAGATGACGGACCTCAATGCGAAAGACCTGCATGGCGCCATGCAGATGGTGAAGGGTTCGGCGCGCTCAATGGGCATACAGGTCGTGGAATAACGGGATGACGACAAAGGGAAAGAGGCTGACCTCCGCGTATCAGGCGCTCGAGGCCGATCGGCAGTATTCGCTTGATGAAGCCATCCGGCTGGTCAAACAGAATGCCACCGCCAAATTTGACGAGACTGTCGAAGTATCGGTCCGCCTCGGCGTCGATCCGCGACACGCCGATCAGATGGTTCGTGGGGTTGTGTCGCTGCCGCACGGCACTGGCAAACAGCTTCGCGTTGCAGTGTTTGCCAAGGGCGACAAGGCCGAGGAAGCCCGTGCCGCGGGTGCCGACGTGGTTGGTGCGGAAGATCTGGCCGAACGGGTTCAAGCCGGGGAGATCGACTTCGATCGCTGCATTGCGGCTCCGGACATGATGGCGGTGGTCGGTCGCCTGGGTAAGATTCTGGGCCCGCGCGGTCTGATGCCGAACCCCAAGCTAGGGACAGTGACCCCCGATGTTGCGGCTGCGGTGCGGGCGGCCAAGGCCGGGCAGATCGAGTTCCGCGTCGAGAAGGCGGGAATCGTTCATGGCGGTGTCGGCAAGGCCAGCTTTGCCGAAGAGGCGCTGGCGGCGAACATCCGCGCGTTCGTCGATGCCTTGGTGAAAGCAAAGCCGGCTGGCGCCAAGGGCACGTATCTGCGGTCCGCCAATATCACATCGACGATGGGTCCCGGCTTGCGCCTCAATGTCGGGAGTGTTACGAGTTGACAACGGTGCCCCGCGCGTAGAGCGGGGATACCATCTTGGATCGGCGGGAGCGGCGAGAGCCATGTCCCGCTCTGTCGAAGACTGCAGGTGCCGGGTCCGGACATTCGCTTTCGGTTCGCGGCTTAAAACAAATTGCCTGCATAGACGGTGTTGGCAGCAGAGGTTCCCGCCAAAGTCACGCGCGGGACGGCGAAATTCCACACCGGTATTGTTGTACGCAGGTGATGCGGGCCTCGTCTGCCGGGTTCCGCTCACAGGCATGGTGCTGATGGTCGCCGAATGAGGGCGATTGGTCCGGGCGGTCGCAGACTGACACTGGGCCTGCCCGCTTCGCATGGGGCTAGAGACGAAGGGAGGGTTGTTGACTCGTGGATCGCGCTCAAAAGCATGAATTCGTCGATACGCTGCACCGCGTTTTTCAGGATGCCGCGATTGTCGTCGTCACCCACTACTCGGGCTTGACGGTCGCGCAACTGAACGCGCTGCGCGTCAACGTGCGCGGCGTCGGCGGCAACGTCAAGGTGACGAAGAACCGGCTCGTGCAGCGGGCATTGGACGGAACGCCTTATCAATCCCTGGAGCCGCTCTTCAACGGCCCGACTGCGATTGCTTATGCCAGCGACGTGGTGGCAATCGCCAAAGTCGCGGTCGACTATGCGAAAGCGAACCCGAAACTGGTTCTTCTCGGCGGCGCGGTCGGCCCTCAGCCGCTCGATGTGGACGGCTTGAAGGTATTGGCGACGCTGCCTTCTCTTGATGTTCTTCGCGCCACTCTCATCGGCCTGATCCGGACACCGCCGACACGGATTGCAGGCGTTCTCCAGGCGCCGGGCGCCCAGCTGGCGCGGGTGCTCGCGGCCTACGCGGAAAAGGACAAGGCCGCCTGATGGTGCGAACAGCGGATCTGAATTCATTGATTGCCAACAAGGAGACGTGAAATGGCGAACCTGCAGCAAATTGTGGACGATCTCTCAGCGCTGACGGTGATGGAAGCTGCCGAGCTGAGCAAGATGCTCGAAGAAAAGTGGGGTGTTTCCGCTGCGGCACCGGCCGCCGCGATGCCCGCCGCTGGGGCCGCGCCCGCGGCCGCGGAGGAAGTGGAAGAGAAGACCGAGTTCGACGTCATCCTGGTTTCGGCGGGTGACAAGAAGATCAACGTGATCAAGGAAGTACGGGCGATCACCAGTCTGGGCCTGAAGGAAGCCAAGGATTTGGTTGAATCGGCCCCGAAGCCGGTCAAGGAAGCCGTGAAGAAAGAAGAGGCCGACACCATCAAGAAGAAGCTTGAGGAGGCAGGGGCGACGGTCGAAGTCAAGTAAAAACTCTTGCGCCCGGCTTGGCAATCGCGTGAAGGCTTGCTATATGAGCGTGTGAGCAAACGGCGCCGACGCCGGAGTGATAGCTGATAGTCTTCCCTCTTACACGTATCCGCCCGTATTGGCCTCGCCGCGGCCGGGAAAGTGGATGCGGTGCGAACGCGCGTGCGCCCGGGATCGTTTGGTCCCGCGGCGCACGGCGCGCGCGACCATCTTTTGTTTTCCGCCGTTCCTGCTCGTGATGCGGACCACGAGCAGAGGACGGAGCGGGGCGAGGTCACTCAACGCAGCGAGGAACACGAATGGCGAGCACATTTGTCGGGCGTAAGCGCGTCCGGAAGAATTTCGGCCGTATTTCGGCAGTTGTCTCGATGCCAAACTTGATCGAGGTGCAGAAGTCTTCCTACGAGCAGTTCCTCCAGCGTACGGTTGCTCCGGAAAACAGGACGGACTCCGGGCTGAACGAAGTGTTCAAGTCTGTATTTCCGATCAATGATTTCTCCCAACGCGGTACGCTCGAGTTTGTCCGATACGAATTCGAGGAGCCGAAATACGACGTTGAGGAGTGCCAGCAACGGGGAATGACCTATGCTGCTCCGCTCAAGGTGACGTTGCGCCTTGTGGTCTGGGATATCGACGAGGAAACCGGGGCGCGCTCGGTTCGCGATATCAAGGAGCAGGACGTCTATATGGGTGACATGCCGTTGATGACCGACAACGGCACCTTCGTCGTCAACGGCACCGAGCGGGTGATCGTCTCGCAAATGCACCGCTCGCCTGGCGTCTTCTACGATCATGACAAAGGCAAGACCCACGCCTCCGGCAAGTTCTTGTTCGCTGCGCGGGTGATTCCCTACCGGGGCTCTTGGCTTGACTTCGAATTCGATGCCAAGGACCTGGTGTATGTGCGGATCGACAGGCGCCGGAAGCTTCCTGTATCGACCCTGCTGATGGGATTGGAGAGCGCCGCCACCGAGCAGTTGCGGGCCGAGCGCGAAACCGAGGGCAGGACCGTCGAGCCCACCGAAATCCTGGGCATGTCGGCGGAGGAAATCCTTGATTACTTTTACGAGAAGGTCGTTTTCACGCGCGCGGGCGACGGCTGGAAGACCGTGTTCCGCCCCGACCGGATGCGCGGCATCAAGATCAGCCACGACCTGATTGACGTGCGCACTGGCGAGTGCGTGGCGGAGGCGGGCACCAAGCTGACGCCCAAGCTGATCCGTCAACTTCAGGAGGTCGGCTTGGCGGAAACGCTGGTCCCCGACGAGGATATGCTTGGCCGCTACGTGGCCGAGGATCTGATCAACGAGGAGACCGGCGAGATCTACGTCGAGGCCGGCGAAGAGATTAGCGAAACCGTTCTCCAGGCGTTGAACAAGGCCGGCATTCAAGAAGTCAAGACCCTGGCGATCGATCACATCAACGTCGGGCCGTACATCCGCAACACCCTGGCGGTGGACCGCAACACCAGCCGGGACGAGGCCTTGTTTGATATCTATCGGGTAATGCGTCCCGGCGAGCCGCCGACGCTGGAGACGGCGCACGCCCTGTTCCATGGCCTGTTCTTCGATTCGGAGCGCTACGATCTCTCTTCTGTCGGCCGAGTGAAGATGAACGCCCGTCTTGGCTTCAACACCGACGACTCCATCCGCACGTTGCGCAAGGAGGACATTCTCGCGGTCGTCAAGCTTCTGGTCGATCTGAAGGACGGCCGTGGGGAGATCGACGACATCGATCATCTCGGCAACCGGCGGGTGCGTTCGGTCGGCGAGTTGATGGAAAACCAATACCGGGTCGGCCTGTTGCGGATGGAGCGGGCAGTTCGCGAGCGGATGAGCTCGGTCGACATCGACACCGTGATGCCGCAGGACCTGATCAACGCCAAGCCGGCTTCGGCGGCGGTGAGAGAGTTTTTCGGCTCCTCGCAGCTCAGTCAGTTCATGGACCAGACCAATCCCTTGTCGGAGGTGACGCACAAGCGCCGTCTGTCGGCGCTGGGGCCGGGGGGATTGACGCGCGAGCGGGCCGGATTCGAGGTGCGAGACGTTCATCCGACTCATTACGGCAGAATCTGCCCGATCGAGACTCCGGAAGGCCCGAACATCGGGCTGATCAACTCCCTGGCGACGTTTGCCCGGGTCAACAAGTACGGCTTTATCGAGACACCCTACCGGCGGGTGGAGAACGGCCGCGTGTCCGAGGACGTTATTTATATGTCGGCGATGGACGAGGGCCGCTACACCATCGCGCAGGCCAATGCGGAGTTGGACGAGGAAGGACGCTTTGTCGAGGAGTTGGTCAGTTGCCGCCGCGGCAATGACTTCTCGCTGGTCCGGCCGGAGGACATCGACTACATCGACGTTTCGCCCAAACAGTTGGTATCGGTGGCAACGGCGCTTATTCCGTTCCTGGAAAACGATGATGCCAACCGCGCGCTGATGGGATCCAACATGCAGCGGCAGGCGGTGCCGCTGATCCGTGCCGAGGCGCCGTTGGTCGGGACCGGCATGGAAGGGACGGTTGCCCGCGATTCCGGAGCGACCATCGTTGCGCGGCGCTCGGGCGTGGTCGATCAGATTGACGCGACAAGGATCGTGGTCCGGGCGACGGAGGAGACTTCGCACTCCGCGCCCGGGGTCGACATTTACAATCTGCTCAAGTTCCAGCGCTCCAACCAGAACACGACGATCCACCAAAAGCCTCTGGTGAAGGTGGGCGATCTTGTCCAGGCTGGGGACACCATTGGCGATGGTCCCTCCACGGATCTCGGCGAGCTTGCGCTCGGGCGCAACGTCCTTGCGGCGTTCATGCCTTGGCAAGGCTACAACTTCGAGGATTCGATCCTGATCTCGGAACGGATCGTCCGTGATGACGTCTTTACCTCGATTCATATCGAGGAATTCGAGGTCATGGCCCGCGACACCAAGCTCGGTCAGGAAGAAATCACCCGGGATATTCCCAACGTCGGTGAAGAGGCCCTGAAGAACCTGGACGAGGCGGGAATCGTCTACATCGGCGCGGAAGTCAAGCCGGGTGACATCCTGGTCGGAAAGGTTACCCCGAAGGGGGAATCGCCGATGACTCCCGAAGAAAAGCTGCTGCGGGCGATCTTTGGCGAAAAGGCCGCCGATGTTCGCGATACCTCGCTGAAGGTGCCGCCGGGGGTCACCGGGACGGTTCTGGAGGTCCGGGTCTTCTCCCGCCGCGGCGTCGAGAAGGACGCCCGCGCGCTCGCGATCGAGCAGGCCGAGATCGAGCGGCTGGCCAAGGACCGGGACGACGAGCGGGCGATCCTGGAGCGCAGCTTTCACAGCCGTTTGCGGGCGCTGCTGCTCGGTCGCACGGTGGTGGGTGGCCCGAAAGGAATTGCCGTCGGTTCCGTCATCGACGAGAGCCTGCTTGGCGCTTTCACCACCGGCCAGTGGACTCAGATCATCGTCGACGATGACAGGCTGATGAGTGATGTGGAAGCGCTGAAAAGCCATTTCGAAGACAGCATCGCGCGCCTCGAAGAGCGCTTCGAGAGCAAGGTCGACAAGCTGCAACGTGGTGACGACCTGCCGCCCGGCGTGATGAAGATGGTGAAGGTGTTCGTCGCGGTGAAGCGAAAGATGCAGCCGGGCGACAAGATGGCTGGGCGTCACGGCAACAAGGGGGTCATCTCCCGGATCGTGCCGGTCGAGGACCTGCCCTATCTCGAAGACGGCACTCCCGTCGATATCGTGCTTAACCCTCTGGGCGTGCCCTCGCGCATGAACGTCGGACAGATTCTGGAAACTCACCTGGGCTGGGCATGCGCCGGCTTCGGGCGCCAAGTCTCCGAACTGGTCGACATCGCCCGGCGTAGCAATCATCTGGACGCCCTGCGGCGTTACCTCCGCGAGGTTTACGGAGACGAGGCCTTCGGCAGCGAGATTGCGCACCTGGGTGACGAGGAACTGTTGGAGATGGCGGGCAACCTGTGCGGGGGCATTCCGATGGCCTCGCCAGTGTTTGACGGTGCACGCGAGAGCGACATCATTGACATGCTGCAGAAGGCAGGCCTCGACAGCTCCGGACAGGCGACCCTGCATGACGGGCGGACCGGTGAGCCGTTCGATCGCAAGGTGACGGTCGGCTACATCTACATGCTGAAGCTCCATCACTTGGTCGATGACAAAATCCACGCGCGATCCATTGGCCCCTACAGCCTGGTGACCCAGCAGCCGCTGGGCGGCAAGGCGCAGTTCGGCGGCCAGCGTTTCGGGGAGATGGAGGTCTGGGCACTCGAGGCCTACGGCGCTGCCTACACACTGCAGGAAATGCTGACGGTTAAGTCGGACGACGTGCAGGGCCGCACCCGCATGTACAAGAACATCGTCGACGGCACTCACCAGATGGTGGCCGGAATGCCCGAGTCCTTCAACGTACTGGTGAAGGAGATCCGCTCGCTGGCCATCAACATCGAGCTGGAGCAGGAGTGAGCGGGGCCGCAGGCCGACGCGTGCACGTGCAGGACAGGATTTAGCCCCCACAGGGGGAAGGTGAAGCGATGAAGGATCTTCTGAAGCTCTTCAAGCAGAATGTGCCGGTCGAGGATTTCGATGCGATTCGCATCGCCCTCGCATCGCCGGAAATGATCCGTTCTTGGTCGTTCGGCGAGGTCAAGAAGCCGGAAACGATCAACTACCGGACCTTCAAGCCGGAGCGGGACGGGCTGTTCTGCGCCAAGATCTTTGGCCCCATCAAGGACTACGAGTGCCTGTGCGGCAAGTACAAGCGCCTCAAGCACCGCGGCGTGGTCTGCGAGAAGTGCGGCGTGGAAGTCACCCAGGCGAAGGTGCGTCGCGAGCGCATGGGCCACATCGAGCTGGCCAGCCCGGTGGCGCACATCTGGTTCCTGAAGTCGCTGCCCTCGCGCATCGGCCTGATGCTCGACATGACGCTGCGCGAGATCGAGCGCGTGTTGTATTTCGAGGCCTTCGTGGTGGTCGAGCCCGGCCTCACGCCGCTCGAGCGCGGCCAGCTGATGACCGACGAGCAGTACCTCGAGGCCATCGAGGAGCACGGTGACGACTTCGACGCGCGCATGGGCGCCGAGGCGATCCACCAGATGCTGCGCACGCTGGACCTGCAGGCCGAGGTGGTCAAGGTCCGCGAGGAAATGAGCGGCACGAGCTCCGAGACCAAGATCAAGCGCCTCTCGAAGCGCCTCAAGCTGCTCGAATCCTTCATCGAGTCCGGCAACAAGCCGGAGTGGATGGTCATGACGGTGCTGCCGGTGC
>CAZFBS010000077.1:0-5782 GCA_964517265.1 uncultured Rhodospirillaceae bacterium
TTGGACGTGCGCACCATGTTGAGGTTGGCCTCGTAGCTTCGCTGCGCCTCGCGCATGTCCATCATCTCGATCAGGCTGTTGACGTTCGGTGCCAGCACATAACCCTGATCGTCCGCGGCAGGATGATCGGGCATGTATTTCTTGGCCAGTTGCGAGAGATCCGGCTCGATCCCATCGATTCGCACCTTCGAGAGGCCGCTCGTGCGCTCCAGCTCGTTGCGGAACGAGACCACCTTGCGCCGGTAGGGCAGACCGCCCGGCTCGGTCGGCAACGAGTCGGCGTTGGCGAGGTTCTCGGCAATGACGCGCAGGCGGGTCCCTTGCGCCTTCATTCCCGCCGCCGACACGCGCATGCTCGCCAGCATGGTATCCATGGCCGTGACCTCCCTGCCCGTGGCCGCTACTTCTGACCCAGCGCGATGCGGAACATGCCGAGCTGCTTGCGGTAGAGCTCGTTGGCCAACGAATACGACAGCGCCGTCTCGCTGACCTTGGCCATCTCCTCCTCCAGGACCACCGCGTTGCCGTCGGGAGCGACCTCGTACGCGTTGCGCTGCACGCTGACGTTGAACGGGCCCGAGGCGGTGGTGAGACCTTCCATATGGCCGGGAGTGGTCTTCTCCAGCCGGACCGCGGCCGGCGCCGTTGCAACCATCTCACGAAAGCGAAGCGGCTTCAGATCGCGGGCACGAAAACGAGGAGTGTCGGCGTTGGCGATGTTCTCGGCGAGGACCTCCTGACGCTGGCCAAGCCATCCAAGCCGCGTTTTTGCCAGCGCAATCAGCGGAATCTTCTCGAATTCCATACCGCAATCGCTCCTCGTCGTCGCGCGAAAGCGAGTATGGCCCCTTATGGTTAACAACCTCTGAAGCGAGCGGGCGCCCCGGCTCAGCGGCTCGCCTCACCCGCTCCACGCGGCGGAAAATCGGCCAGCACGGCGTCCACCATGCCTTGAACATCCGCCGGACTGATGTCATCGCGCGCGACCATGCTGCTGGCGTGACCATGCCAGATCGGCTGCTTGGTCTCGGCGTCGAACATGTCGATGGCGATCGTTCCCTCGGTGACGGTACGAACGAGTGGGCGCCCGAAGAACGGATCGAAGAACGGATCGTAGGCGAACGGTCCGAACGGCCGATGGCGCCAGCTATGCCGCCACCACCATGGATCGGCGCGCGGCCCCCAGTGATCGACGAACTGGCGATCGATCAAGCCGGTCCTCAGGGTGACGAGGAAGTCGGCGGGGCTTGCCTGGACATAACCCTTGGCCAGCAAAACCTGATCGACGCTCGCGCGGATGCGCTCGCGCAAGAGCGGGCTGATCCGTGGATCTTCTGGACCGGCCACACCGAGCGCCTCCAACGGCGCCCATTGGTAGGTCTTGTATCGGGAGAAGTCGATCCCCTGGTTATAGTCGACCACGGTGCGGGGACCCGCACAGGCAGCGATCACGCTCAGGATCATCGCCGCCGCAAGCAACACCGCCCGCCGTTGCCAGCTGAAAAGGATCGTCCTCATGGGATCGCCGGATGCTCCCATCGCATCTGCAGTCCTTTGCTATGTAGGATCTTCCGAGCGACAATGCATGACGCGCGGCGGGATGCTACAGTTCCGCTGGCGGCTCCTGGCGTCTTGCCCGCCTTGAGCGGCGCCAGCGCTCCGGTTCTGTAGCATTCAGAAGGAAAGTCAGGATGAGCCCAGCTCCTAGCCCGCTGGCGGCGATACGATCGGATCGACATCCGCTGGCGGCGGAGCGTGAACATGGCGGCGGGCTGGATCGTGCGGCCGCGCATTACGGCATCGCGCGCGAGCGGTGGGTCGACCTCTCGACCGGCATCAATCCGGCGGCGTATCCGCTGCCCGTTCTGCCGCCGGCGCTGTGGCAGTTGCTGCCGGATGCCGCCCTCCTCGATCGCCTGCGCGCCGCGGCGGCATCCTGCTATGGCGTTCCCGAGCAGGCCCGGGTGGTGCCGGGCCCCGGCTCGCAGGCGCTGATTCAGTGGCTGCCCCGGATCGAAGAGGCCTCCCGGGTGGCGGTCGTCGGCCCGACCTACAACGAACATGCTCCGGCATGGGCGGCCGCGGGCCATGCCGTCGAGGAGGTCAGGGGGATTGAGGCGATCCCCGATGAGGCCGGCATCGTCGTCATCGTCAATCCCAACAATCCGGATGGCCGGGTGACCGATCCCCGGCACCTGCTGGAGTTGACCCGACGCCGGCTGGTCGTGGTCGACGAGGCTTTCGCCGACCTCGTCCCCGATATCAGCGTCGCCCGGTGGGCGGATCGGCCGAACCTGGTGGTCCTGCGCTCGTTCGGAAAATTCTTCGGCCTTGCCGGTCTCCGCCTCGGCTTTGCGCTGACCGAACAGCGGCGCGCCTTGGCCCTGGAGGCAGCGCTCGGCCCATGGCCGGTAAGCGGGCCGGCCGCGGCCATCGGCGCCGTTGCCCTTGCCGATCACGCATGGGTCGCCGCAACGCGGATGGATCTGGCAATCGCGGCGTCGCGGCTGGACACTCTCGCCGCGAGTAACCGGCTCGCGATCATCGGAGGGACGCCGTTGTTCCGGCTGCTGGCTCACCCCGAGGCGCAGGATCTGTTCGAGCGGCTGGCATGCGCCGGGATTCTCGTGCGCCGTTTTGCCGCTGATCCCGAGTGGCTGCGTCTCGGCCTGCCGGGCAGCGAGAGCGCGTGGGACCGGCTTGCCGCGGCCCTTGCCGACTGGCACGCTGGCCGCCCGCCGCCGTCATCACGAGAGGAGAGGCCGGATCGCCATCCCGCGCAGCGATCCCTGTCACGCTGAAGATGCCTCATGCACCCGAGGAGCCATGCTTGCATGATCGAGACGGCCCTGCGCGCCTTCACGACCTTTTTCGCCACGGTCAGCCCGATCGATGTCGCGGCGCTGTTCGCGGCCATTACTGCCTCCGCCACCGCCGAGCAACGCCGGCACATGGCGATCAAGGGCACCTTGATTGCCACCGCAATCCTGCTTTTGTTCATCTTCTTCGGCAAAGACCTTCTCCATTGGATCGGCGTTTCGCTGCCAGCGCTGCGGACGGCCGGCGGCATTCTCCTGTTGCTGCTGGGGATCGACATGGTTCTCGCCCGCCACTCGGGCATGAGCAGCACCACCGTTGCAGAAACGGCGGAAGCAGAGGCCAAGGCCGATATTTCGGTGTTCCCGCTGGCAACGCCGCTGATCGCCGGTCCCGGTGCGATGAGTGCCGCCGTTCTGCTCGGCTCGGAGAGCGAAGCTCGGCTCCTTCAGCTGACGGTCGTCGTCCTGGCGTTGCTGATCGTCATGGCGATCACGCTGAGCCTGCTTCTCATCGCCGGGCAGCTTCAGCGCTTCATCGGCGTGACGGCGCAGAACGTGATCACCCGGGTGGTCGGCGTGCTGCTTTCCGCGTTCGCGGTCCAGTTCATCTTTGATGGCGTGCGCGCCAGTGGGATCTTTTGAACCCGCACTCCATGAACACAGGCTCTTCGCGTGCGGGCGCACGGGCCACCGGCAGGCACGGGCTTGTCCCCCATCGCCGCCCGCGCTAATTCATTGGGCAACGGAGGGCTGGCTCGCTGGCCACGGCAGGTGCAGGGCAACGGCGGTGCGGCAATCTCATCTTGCCCGGCGCGGCTCCTCTCGCGTAACCATGGGCTCGGCCGGCTGACGCGACAAGACGTGGAGGACGAGATGGCGGCGATGCAGCAACCCGTATGCGATTTCGGCTGGAAGGCGCCGTCTTTCCGCCTTCCAGATGCCGATGGGACCATCCACACCCTGGACAGCGTGAAGGGGCCGAAGGGTCTGCTTGTCATGTTCATCTGCAATCACTGCCCTTACGTACGGGCGGTGATCGATCGCCTGGTCGACGACGTCCGCGAGCTTCAGCAGATCGGGATCGGGGTCATCGCGATCATGGCCAACGACTATGTCCATTATCCCGACGACGCGCCGCCGAAGATGAAACAGTTCGCTGCCGCGCACGGCTTCACGTTTCCTTACGTGATCGACGAGACGCAAGACATGGCGCGGGCCTATGGTGCGGTATGCACCCCCGATTTCTTCGGCTTCAATGCCGACTTGGCCCTGCAGTACCGCGGCCGGCTCGATGCCGGGCGGCTGGATCCGGTGCCGCCGGACGCGCCGCGCGAGCTTCTCGAGGCGATGCGCAAGGTCGCCGAGACAGGGGCCGGCCCGTCGCAGCAAAGCCCCAGCATGGGCTGCTCGATCAAGTGGAAAGCGCTCTGAACCCTGAACCGTGTCCCGAAGGAAGATCAACATAAGGAGAACGCCCGGTGGCGAAACCGGTTGAGGACGGCCTGCTGCGGGAGATCGATGAAGATCTTCGCCGCGAACGGTACGCGCTGTTATGGAAGCGCTATGGCTGGGTGGTCATCACTTTGGTGGTGGCGGTGGTATTGGGGGTGGCCGGGTACGAAGCGTGGCGCGGGTACCAGCAACGGCTGTACACGCAAAGCGGTGAGCGGTTTTCTGCGGCAGCGACCCTGGCCGAGGTCGACCCGGCGAGCGCAGCGGGCGCGTTCCGACAACTTGCCGAAGATGCCCCGCACGGCTATCGCATTCTGGCGCGGCTTCGCGAAGCGGCGCTCTACCTCGAGCAGAAAGATCCCGCAGCCGCGGTGCCGGTCTATGAGACCCTGGCGGGCAAAGCCGAGGATGTCCTTTACAGCGACCTGGCGCTGATCCTGAAGACGATGGCGGAAATGCAGACGGCGGTGACGCCTGCGACCGCCGCAGCGCTGGCGGAAACGCTCTCGCCGCTGATGGCGCCGGACCGGCCCTGGCACTACACGGCGCGGGAAATCTCCGCTCATCTCGCCTTGCGCACCGGCGAGACGGAGCGGGCGCGCGAACTTTTGACCGAACTCGCCGCCGATGCGCAGGCACCCGAGGGCATCCGCACTCGGGCCGCAAGCATCCTGGCGGAGATCGGCCGCGCCTGATGGCGTTGCGGCGTCGCGTACGCCTCCGGCAGCCGCGACAGTCATCGGAAAAGAGAGGGGCGCGCCGGCTTTGGCCAGCCGCCGCAAGGATGCCGAAGCGAACGGGCGGGCCGGTTGGAGCTGCCATGAGGAGGACGTGCCTTTGCGACTGATTGCTGCCATCCTGCTGATCGCCATTCCGCTCGCCGGATGCAACTCCTGGTTCGGCGACGAAGACCCGCCACTGCCGGGGGAGCGCCGCCCCGTCTTGCTCAATCCGAGCGAGATCGAGGTCGACCCCGAACTGCAAAGTGTAGCGATTGTTTTGCCTCCGCCGGTGAGCAATCCGGACTGGCCTCAGGCGGACGGCTACGCCAACCACGCGATGCACCATCTTCAGATTGCCGAGGTACCGCAGATGCAATGGCGGACCAACATCGGCAGCGGCATTCGCAGCGAACGGCCACGATTGCCGCCTCCGGTGATCGGCGACGGCAAGGTGTTCGCGATGGACTCGAAGAGCCAAGTCGGTGCCTTTACCGCCAACAGCGGCGAGTCGATCTGGCGCGCCGCTCTCGCCCCTCGCAAGGAAGGCAATCATACCCCCGGCGGGATCGCCTATGAAAACGGGCGGCTGTTCGCGACGACCGGGTTTGCCCAGGTCATCGCACTCGATGCCCAAACCGGCGAAGAGATGTGGCGCAGCAAGGTCGATGCGCCGGTGCACGCGCCGCCCACGGTGCGCGACGGGCGGGTGTTCGCGGTCACGCTCAACAACACCCTTTACGCCCTCGATACCGGCGACGGGCGCGAGTTGTGGACGTTCGAAGCCCTTCC
>CAZFBS010000077.1:5882-8430 GCA_964517265.1 uncultured Rhodospirillaceae bacterium
ATGGTCGCGGTCGACCTGCGCAACGGCCGCCGTCTGTGGGACGCCAGCATCGGCGGTCTGGAGCGGCCATGGGTCGCCGGCGACATGGTCTATGTCATGACCGCGGAGCGCGACCTGATCGCGCTCGACCGCGACAGCGGACGGATCTACTGGGCCACGCGCTTGCCGACCTACAAGAATCCCGACAAACGCAAAGGACCGATTTTCTGGTCGGGGCCGGTGCTCGCGAGCGACCGCCTCGTCGTCACCGGCTCCAGCGGAGAGGTTCTCGCCGTCTCTCCCTACACCGGAGAGGTGCTCGGCAAGATCGGCCTTTCGAGCGACGTGACCGTGGCTCCCGTGGTTGCCGACGGCACCCTCTATTTCCTCAACAAGAACGCCGACCTGTTGGCCTATCGGTAGAGGTCCCGAACGGCGGGGAAAGGTGGGCAGCGGCCCCTTTCGCTCCCCTGGCCATGCGGCAATGCCGAACCAAAAAGACAGACTGGAGCGCTGATGTCGTTCACCGTGGCCATCATCGGGCGGCCCAATGTCGGCAAGTCGACCCTGTTCAACCGCCTCGTCGGCCGGCGCGTGGCCCTCGTGCATGACCTGCCGGGGGTGACGCGCGATCGCCGCGAGGGCGAGGGGCGGATCGGCGATCTCCATTTCACGGTGATCGACACGGCCGGTCTCGACAAGGCGACCGGCACCGGCCTCGAAGCCCGCATGCAGGCGCAGACGGAGCAGGCGATCGCCGAGGCGGACGTCGCCTTGCTGGTGATCGACGCGCGGGCCGGCATAACGCCGTTGGATACCCATTTCGCCGAGGCGGTGCGGCGTGGGCCAACCCCGGTAATCCTCATCGCCAACAAGTGCGAGGGGCGCGGCGCCGAGGCCGGGCTGCTGGAAGCCTTTTCGCTCGGCCTTGGCGAGCCGGTCGCGATTTCTGCCGAGCATGGGCAGGGATTCTCGGAGCTGTTTTCCGCGCTGCTGCCCTTTGAGGAAAAGGATGCGGCGCCGACGGAAGATGAGATCCCGTTTGCGGATGCCGCCGGCGAACCGGATGCCGCCGGCGAACCGGAGCCGGGCGCGCCGCTACAGATGGCCGTGGTCGGCCGCCCCAACGTCGGCAAATCGACTTTGATCAACCGGCTTCTCGGCGAGGAGCGGCTGCTGACCGGCCCCGAGCCCGGCATCACCCGCGATGCGGTTGCGCTGGCGTGGACTCATGGTGGACGAACGTTCCGTATCATCGACACGGCGGGCTTGCGGCGAAGAGCGAAGGTGACCGAGCGGCTGGAAGGTCTTGCGGCGGCCGATTCGCTGCGGGCGATCCGCTTCGCCCATGTCGCGGTGCTCGTCCTCGACGCCACCACCGGCATCGAGAAACAGGATCTCGGGATTGCCGGAACGGTGATCGACGAGGGCCGCGCGCTCGTCATCGCCGTCAACAAGTGGGATCTGATCGCGGATCGACGGCAGGCCCTCGCGCGGATCGCCGAACGCCTGGAGACGTCCTTCGGCCAGGTTCGCGGGGTTCGTCTGGTGCCGGTGTCGGCGCTGACCGGCCAAGGTCTCGACCGCCTCCTGCCTACGGTGGTCGAAGCCTACGATGTCTGGAATGCCCGGATTGCGACCGGGCCGCTCAACCGCTGGCTCGCCGAGGTCATCCAGCAGCATGCGCCGCCGATGGTGCAGGGCCGGCGGATCAAGCTGCGCTACATCACCCAGGCCAAGACCCGGCCGCCAACGTTCGTCCTGTTCGCGAGCCAGGCGGACGAACTCCCCGACAGCTATCGCCGGTATTTGATTTCAAGCCTGCGCGACGCCTTCGGCCTCATGGGGGTTCCCATCCGCCTCCTCACCCGCCAGGGCCGCAATCCGTACGCAAAGTAGCGGCGGCCTCCCATCCGGGTTAGCGGCGATGCGGATCGTTGTGGGGCTCCCGTTGGTCCGACGAGGTTGGGGCGGACTGGAGCGGAGGACTCTCATGATAGTCCTGCTATCGCGCTACTACGAACTGATGATCTGCGACACTGAGGAAAAATTCGCGACCATCTCTAAAATGTGAACGGCGCGACCTGCTGCGATAGGCTCTACGAGCAGGAGGCGCGCGGGGAAGAAGCTTTGGAAGGAGGGTTGATACGTACCCTCATCAGGAGGTACTTCTATCGCCGCCGCGCTCGCGACGCACCTTTTGCCCGATTCGACCGGACAAGCTTCTCTCTATTTCAGCAACTTAAACACAATTAAGCAGCATGTAAAGCAATGAATAAAAATAGTGATAATTCACTAGTTCCTAATGATTCTAACAAAGACCCGGAAGATCTTGCCGCTTTATTGATACAACTGTTAAAGATGCTACCTTTTCTTTCTATAATGATAACGGGGATTACATATATAATGTTTCTTTCATATACATCTACATATTCTATTCCATTTCCCTATACCTTCTTTCCTTACCTCATAATGTTTGGTGTCGTCATTGCTTGCACAGCGGCCGCCATATCATTCGTCGTTTTTCTACCACTACTTTTACTACTTTGGAGTTTTATTTTTCTTCCCG
>CAZFBS010000078.1:0-8181 GCA_964517265.1 uncultured Rhodospirillaceae bacterium
ACGGGACCCGCGCTCTTCAATCAACTTGCCCCTGTCATATAGCAAGTCCCGGCCGCCAACTCAATCGCGCTGCGGGTGGCTAAATCTCCAAAGGGACAGGGGCGAAGGGAGCAACACCCGGAGGGCCCGCTGCAAACAGCCAGATCGCTCGCACATCGCGCCCTTCGGCCGGCAGGGCGAGAAGGCTTGAGCAGACCGTGCCGAAGCCGGTGTCGGTGACAACCCGCATCGCCCCGCCCGGGCCGGCATCGGCTTCATGACGCACATCGGCGAGCAGGTCGATCCAGGCTGCCCAATCGCCCCTCTCCGGGTCCGGCGTCGCCGCTTCGGCAAAGCGCGGCAGGTAATGCCGCATGCGCGGCGAGGTCGTATCGTTCAAATCATACGCGGTGAGCATCGACAGGCCAGCCGGCAACTCGGCGACCGCAATGCGCCCGTTGCCGCCGGCCCTGTTGCTGCCGGCACCGTTACCGCCGGCGCCGGTGCCGCCATTATGGACGGCGCGGATCCAGAATCCATGGGTGCGGTCGGCCACAATCATGTTGAAGGGACGCCAGGCGGCAGGGTTGAGGTGCGCGAGGGCCTCTGCCGCGCTTCGCGCATCGCCGAAGTCGAGGGCCTCAAGCGGCAGTTCTCCTCGGCTGCGCATTCCCGGTGCCGGACCCAGCGTATTGATTCGGTTGAGGACGGCGGCAACGACACCGTCGTCGCTGAGGCCGAGCCAGGTGCCGCCGGCAAGCACATCGCGCCCTGCGATAACCTCGTCACGATCCGGCCAGTGGCGCCCCGGCGGTTGCCATGGCCGGCCCTCCATCTCGTCGCGATTCGCCGCCAGCAGCAATGGCCATCGGTGCCCGGGCCGGCGCAGGATCACAAGGGTGCACATGAGAGCGCCCGCCGGCAGAGAGAACGTTTGCTGGATGACCCGGCCAGAGCCGTCGATCGTTTGCGCCACGGCACACATTCGCCTACATCTTCCTTAGGTACGTTCAGAGATTTAGCGCTGAGGTTGGGCATGAAGGATACCTTTCGGGAAATCGAACGCGGCCACGAGGCGAAATATAAGCTGGATGAAGAGCTGCGTTTCAAGGCGCAGTGTCGGCGCACCCGGCTGCTCGGTCTTTGGGCCGGCGAGCGCATGAAGATGGCCCGCGCGGAAGCCGATGCCTATGCCAAGCGCCTGGTCGCCTTGAATCTGGAACGGCCGGGCACCACCCACATCGCCGCCAAGGTAATGGCCGATCTGGAGGAAGCGGGTGTTGCGGCGAACGAAACGGAGGTGGTTGCGGCCATCGACAGATTCTATGCCGAGGCGCTGGCAAGCCTCGCAGACGATTATCCGCGCGCTCTGGACCGCGATCACGTCCAGATCGGCGGCTGAGGCAACACCGTCTGTCCCCTCGGGTTCCCCTCACAGCGACGTGGAGCGGCGCTCGGCCATCTCGGCCAACACCCATTCACGAAAGGCCTTGATCTTGGGCCGCTCGGCCGCCTCCGGCAGGTAGACCAGGTAGTAGGCATACCCGACCGGCAGGCTGAGGGCGAAAGGGGCGATTAGCCGTCCGGCGGCGAGATCGTCCGCCGCCAGCGGAGCCTGACCAAGGGCGACGCCGCGCCCGTCGATCGCAGCCTGCAGCAGAATATGGGTGTGGCTGAACCGCAGCCCGCGTGAGACATCGACGCCGTTGACGCCGGCCGCCTGCAGCCATGCGGCCCAATCCGGAAAATTGCGCATCGGCTCCATCGTCTCGTGCAGCAACGTGACGTGCGCCAAGTCGGCCGGATCGCGCAGCCGCTGCGCCAAGGCCGGACTGCAGACCGGCGTGACCCGATCCGCGAGGATCATCTCGGCGTGGACGCCGCGCCATCTCCCGGAGCCGAACCGGATGGCGACGTCGACATCATCACGAGCCAGATCGACAAGCCGCTCCAGTGCGGTGATGCGCAGGTCGATATCGGGAAAACGCTCCTGAAACCGGCTCAGCCGTGGAACCAGCCATTTCGCAGCGAACGAAGGCAGGACGCTCACGGTCAGCGGCCCGGCGGTATCGCGCGCCCGCAATCCCTCCACTGCCTCGGCCAGTCGCTCGAAGGCATCACGCACCGCCGGGAACAGCCGCTGTCCTTCATCGGTCAGCATGAGCGCGCGATTGAGCCGGCGGAATAGACGCATGCCGAGACGCTCTTCCAGCCCCTTGATCTGGTGGCTGACGGCTGCCTGGGTCACATGCAGTTCTTCGGCCGCCCGGGTGAAGCTGAGGTGCCGCGCGGCGGCCTCGAACGCACGGAGGCCATTCAGTGAAGGCAAGGATCGCGCCATCAACAGCTATGCTATTAGATTTTCTAATCCGGTGCAGCAAGAATCGTCGTTTGTGACTGCAACTGCGCGGCGTTAGCGTGTGGGCTGGATGTCGAGAGGCGCAACCGCCAGCATGCGAGTGTGCCTCCCTGTCAGGAGAGACGCAATGCGTAAAACTCTGACTGCCCGGGATCTTGCAAGTTTGGGTATTCCAGCTCCGCTGCAGCCGGATGGCGGCGGCATCAGAAAAGGCCAAGAATTTCTCATCCGAATCCTGGATGCGCTGAGCGAGTGGCAGGAGCGGTCGGCGCAGCGGCGGCGCCTCGCCGCCTTCGACAACCGAATGCTGAGCGATATCGGCATCGATCGAGCAACCGCCGCTGCCGAGGCGGGAAAGCCGTTCTGGCGGTCATAATCCGGACCCGTTGAAGAGGATGTTTGCCTCGCCCGAGCCAACCCGGATCATCGATCCGGTACCGGCGCGACGGCATCGGCGAACACCCGGCGGAAGATCGTCGCGACGTGGCGGGTGTGATAGCCGGGATCGAACAGCGCCGCGAGGTCACTCTCGCCAAGTCTGGCGGTCACCTCCGGGTCCGCCTTGAGCAGATCGAGAAAGCGGGTGCGACCTTCCGCCTGCCATACGTTCATGGCGTTGCGCTGCACCAGCCGGTAGGCATCCTCGCGGCTGACTCCGGCCTGGGTGAGGGCGAGCAGAACCCGCTGGGAGAAGACGAGACCCCCGAGCTTCTCGAGATTGGCCCGCATCGCATCCGGATAAACGAGCAGACGATCGACCACCTCGGTCAGCCGGGCGATGGCGAAATCGAGCGTGATCGTCGCATCGGGCGCGATCATCCTCTCGACGGACGAATGCGAGATGTCCCGCTCGTGCCACAGGGCGACGTTTTCCAGCGCCGGCATCGCCGCTGCGCGGACGATGCGGGCAAGGCCGGTAAGATTTTCGGTCAGGATCGGATTGCGCTTATGCGGCATCGCCGAGGAGCCCTTCTGGCCCGGCGCGAAGTATTCTTCCGCTTCCCGCACCTCGGTGCGCTGGAGGTGCCGGATTTCGGTTGCCAGCCGCTCGACCGAGCTGGCGAGAACGGCCAGAGTGGCGAAAAACACCGCGTGCCGGTCGCGCGGAATGACCTGGGTCGACACTGGCTCGACTTCCAGCCCCAACTGGGCGGCGACATGACGCTCGACCTCCGGGTCGACATCGGCGTAGGTGCCGACGGCGCCGGAAATGGCGCAGGTGGCAACCTCCGCTCGCGCCGCTTGCAATCGCTGCCGGTTGCGCTGCCATTCGGCATGAAAGCCGGCCAGCTTGAGGCCGAAGGTGGTCGGCTCGGCGTGGATGCCGTGGCTGCGGCCGATGCACACCGTATCCTTGTGCTCGAACGCCCGCCGCTTCAGAACGGCAAGCAGGGCATCGATATCGGCAAGCAGAATGTCCGCAGCCCGCGTCATCTGAACGGCGAGGCAGGTGTCGAGTACATCCGATGAGGTCATCCCCTGATGAACGAATCGCGCCTCGGGGCCGACGTGCTCGGCAAGGTTGGTCAGGAACGCGATCACGTCATGCCGCGTCTCGCGCTCGATCTCATCGATTCGCGCGACATCGAATGCACCCTTCGCCCAGACGGCTTCGGCCGCCTCCTTCGGGATGACGCCGAGCCGTGCCTGTGCGTCGCAGGCATGGGCCTCGATCTCGAACCAGATGCGAAACCGGGTCGATGGCTCCCAAAGGGCGGTCATCTCCGGCCGGCTGTAGCGGGGAATCATGAAACCTCACATGTCGGATGGAACGGTGGGATGCGCGAACGCACGCCCCTATCTTATGGCCTGTCATTGTGAAGGAGGATAGGATTTTGGCGAGAGTTACGGATATCACCGGATCGGTTGGGCGTGCGGGACGGGATCTTGTTCTGATGGAGATCCCGTTGCTGGACATCGGCCGCGAGGGCCCGATTGCTCTGGCCGAGAGCGCCGCCGAGCGGCTCGCGTTGCTGGTCGCCGGGGCGCGCCGGCACTATGGCAACGTGACGCTGCGACTGGGAGATCGCGCCACCCATCAGTGGCTGCTTCGCAACGGCAATCCCTATCGGCACGAGATTGCAGCGATTGCCGCGCGGTTCCCGATGCCGGGCGCCATCGTGCTGAACCTGTCCTATGAATGGAGTTGCACGGCGGGGGTGGGGCCCGATCCCGCCGGGCACGGGATGCGGATGCTGCGCACCCTCGACTGGCCGCTGAAGGGGCTCGGCGCCAGCCTCGTCGTCGCCCGCTACGAAACCGAGGCCGGGGACTACTACAGCGCGACGTGGCCCGGCTTCGTCGGCGTGCTCACCGCAATGGCGCCGGGCCGCTTCTGCGCCGCGATCAACCAGCCGCCGGCGCGGCGGATCAGTGGGCGCTGCTGGTTCGACTGGGCGATCCACCGCCGAGGTGTCTGGCGGCAGTCCGCGCTGCCGCCCTCGCATCTGCTCCGTGCGGTGTTCGACGAATGCCGCACCTATGCCGAAGCGAAGGCTCGGCTGATCGAAACGCCCCTCTGCATTCCCGCTTTTTTCACCCTCGCCGGCGCGGACGGCGAGGGTTGCGTAATCGAACGGCAAGAAACGCGGGCGGCGGTGCACGAGGCGCCGATGAGCATCAGCAATCACTGGCTCAGCCTGCCGATCAGCGGCTATCACGACCGCGGCACCGATTCCGTCGGTCGGCGCGCGTTGATGGAGGCTTGTCGCGACACGGCCCCGGACGATTTTTCGTGGGTGGTTCCGCCGATTCTCAATACCAGGACGCATGCCTCTATCATTGCCAATGCCGACCGTCCGCAGCTTCTGGTCCAGGGGTGGGAAGGCGCGCAGCCGGTCACTGCGGTGTTCGATCTTGAGGAACGTCTTTGCGGCGAAAACCGAGGAACCAGAGCAGGGCCAACAGCTGCAGCGTAAGCATGATCGCGAACGCGGCGCGGTAGCCTTCGGGGGCATATCCCTCGCCGCCGTTGCCGGCCCATAAGCCGATCACCGTGCCGATGCCCCACTGCGCAGCGAACGCGGTCGTGAACACCATCAGATTCATTCCGGAGTTGACGCGGCCGGCCAGATGGGGCGGAAACTGTTGGGAGAGTGCGGCATAAGGGACGATGCCGCTGGTGCCGAAGAATCCGAAGGCCATCCACAGGATCGTGACCGGGCCGGATGGCAGCAGCACCAGAGCGGCTTGGACGGCAATGAACACGGTGATCGCGCCGACGGCGAACCGGAGCGGCGGCAGACCGAAGCGGCTGAGCTGTTGCGCCGCCCAGCCGATGCTGAGGAAGCCGGCGACCATCGCCACGGCGATCAGCAGCAGATGGTCGGCAACGGCAATCCGGCTGAGGCCTGCCACATCGCGCAGCCAGGGGCCGGCCCACAGGCTCTGGATCGAGAGAAACGTGGCCTGGGCGGCCACCGTCAATGGGGCAATCCGCCAGAACAGACCGCTCGTGAACACCGCGCCGATTCCGCGAAGCTGGGCGGGAATCGATTCGCGCGCCTGCCCGCTGCTGTGGTCGGGAACGACGATCAGGATGATCAGGGCGACGAGCAGGGTCAGGCCCGCGAGCGCAAAAAACAGGCCGCGCCAGTCGACAATGCTGAGAACTGCCTCGATGGGGATGGTCCCTGTGATGGCGCCAAGGCCGCCGGCGGCCATCTGACAGCCGTTGACGAAAGGCAGCCGCTCGCGCGGAAACCAGATGACGAAGGCCTTGAATGCGGCCATCAAGCAGGCCGACACGCCAAGACCGATCAACGCCCGGCCGAGGATGAGATGGCTCATGCTCTCGGCGAGGCCGAACACAACCGCGCCCAGGGCGGCAAAGATTAGAAGCGCCGCCTCGGTCCGGCGCGGGCCGACGCGATCGAGCAGGACGCCGAGGGGCAACTGGAAGGCCGCGAACGTCAGGAAGTAGGCGCTGGTGACGAGCCCGAGGCTGCCGGCCTCGAGGCCGGCGTCACGGATCAGGTCGGGCGCGATCACGGCATTGACGACCCGATAGAGATAAGACAGGAAGTAGCCGAGGGCGAACGGCACGAAAACACGAACAGCGAGCATCAGGGCGGCCTGTTGACGGTCACGAGAAGCGGCAGCGCCTGCCTACTTCGATCTCGCCCGGAGACGCAAGAGCGCCGGCCGCAGAAACCGACCGGTTCGGCCGTGTCTTCGGTCGTCGAGAGCCCTTCCGACGCCTCTTGACATCGGCAACCGATGGTGTCATTGGCCGAAGGGTCTGGGGGGCTATGGTTGGATCCGGCACGGACGCGAAACCGGCCCCACCGTCTTCGAATCAGGGTGCGGCGAGGCCCGCGGAAACTGCGGCTCCCGGAGTCTTCTTCCCGGTGATCGACCGCACGCTGTGGCATCGCCGAAGGAAGTGGCCAACTCAAGAGGCAAACGCGTTATCGCATAACGACCGGCAATGGGAGGCCGGAATGAGGCGCAAACGGTGCGACGTCAGCACACCTGGTTGACGAAGCTGAACCGGCTGGTTCACTTCAAGCTGGTCATCCCGCTGATGCGCAGCCCGCATCCGCCGGAGTATACGGCGCGCGGGGTGATGGTCGGGCTGTTCTGGGCGATGACGCCGCTGTTCGGCATCCAGATGATCCTGGTGTTTCTGAGCTGGCTTGTCGCCCGCCGCAAGCCCGGTTGGGATTTCAATCTGCTGGTGGGGGTGGCGTGGACCTGGGCGACCAATGTCTTCACCCTGATCCCGACCTATTACCTCTATTACGTTACCGGCAAATTTCTGCTCGGGCAGCACGAGGCGATTACCGCTTACGACCGGTTCGCTCGCGCGTGGGAGGCGGCGCTCGAGGCAGAAGGCTACATCCTGCCGCTGCTGACCTATGCCAAGGCGATCGCGGCGGGACATGGGGTGCCGATCGTTGTCGGCTCGATTCCATACTGCATTGTTTTTACGTGGCTCGGCTACCGCTGGTCGCTGAAATTCATCGTCGGGCTGCGCAAGGCGCGCCTTGAGCGCAAGGCCCGAAAGCAGCGCGAGGCGGCCAGGAAGCTAGAGCGCCCGGAAAGCGTGGTGGAGCGTGCCGACAGCGCGTGATCGCCCTATCAGACGTCCTTTCCGTGACTGCCTTGCCAGACTGCCTCGCACGGGGGGCCCCTCACGGCGCCGGGTCGCGATCCCAGGGAAAGTCGACCCAGACGTCCTGGGCAAGCGCGCGCACGAAGGTGTCGACAAACGGCCGGCCCGCCGGTTTGGCATAAAGGGTGGCAAAATGCGCCATTGGCAGCCGCCGCCGGACCTCACCGGCGGTGGCGCCGCTGTCGACGAGGTCGTCGATCATCAGCCAGCCGCCGCCGTTTCCGAGCGCAGCCGGAACGTCCTTGATCAGTTCCACCGGACCCTTGCTCCGACCGTTATAGCTGCTCAGACAGATGGTCTCGATCCGCACAATGCCGAGTGCGCGGGCGACGATGGCGCCCGGGATCAGCCCGCCGCGACTAACGATGACGAGGCCCTGCCAGGGGCCAAGCGGGGCAAGGCGGGCGGCAAGGTCGGTGGCATCGCGGTGCGTCTCATGCCAGGTGGTGGCGTGGATCTTGTCCGGCCCGTCCTGCTCCATGCTCATCTTCGCTCCCCCGCCTCGGATCCACCCACGATGTCGATCCGGAGGGACCATGCCGGGCTCGCTGCCGGGTGTAAAGAGGGTGATCGCCCGGGGATTGGGGCCATCGTGCGACTCGGTCTTGCGAGCGCCGCGCGCCTGCGTTAGGGTCTCTCGCCTCCTCACAGTTTCCGCGCCCGTAGCTCAACGGATAGAGCATCTGACTACGGATCAGAAGGTTGGGAGTTCGAGTCTTCCCGGGCG
>CAZFBS010000079.1:0-7940 GCA_964517265.1 uncultured Rhodospirillaceae bacterium
TCGTCACCCAGCAGCCGCTGGGCGGCAAGGCGCAGTTCGGCGGCCAGCGTTTCGGGGAAATGGAAGTGTGGGCGCTGGAGGCCTACGGCGCCGCCTACACGCTTCAGGAGATGCTGACGGTGAAGTCCGACGACGTCACCGGCCGCACCAAGGTCTACGAGTCGATTGTCCGCGGTGACGACAGTTTCGAAGCCGGAGTTCCGGAATCGTTCAACGTGCTGGTCAAGGAACTCCAGTCGCTGGGCCTGAATGTCGAGTTGAACTGACGCGTCGGCGCCGTTTCAGGCTGCGCGCGGGTTCGAAAGAGGAGATGGTGGCATGAACGAGTTGATGAAAATATTCGGGCAGGTTGGCGGAACTCAGCGGTTCGACCAGATCCGGATCTCCATCGCCAGTCCGGAGCGCATCCGGTCTTGGTCTTTTGGCGAGATCAAGAAGCCCGAGACCATCAACTACCGGACTTTCAAGCCGGAGCGGGACGGTCTGTTCTGCGCGCGCATTTTCGGTCCGATCAAGGACTACGAATGCCTGTGCGGCAAGTACAAGAGAATGAAATACAAGGGCATCATCTGCGAGAAGTGTGGCGTCGAGGTGACGTTGCAGAAGGTGCGGCGTGAGCGGATGGGGCATATCGAGCTGGCCTCGCCGGTCGCTCACATCTGGTTCATGAAATCGCTGCCGAGCCGGCTCGGCCTTCTTCTTGATATGACGCTGAAGGACCTCGAGCGCGTTCTCTACTTCGAGAACTACGTCGTGATCGAGCCGGGGTTGACGCCTTTTCAGCCGCGCGAGCTGCTGACGGAGGATCAATATCAAAGAGCGATAGACGAATACGGTGAGGATGCCTTCACGGTCGGCATCGGCGCCGAAGCCGTCCGCGACATGCTCAAGGAAATCGATGTCGACGCCGAGAGGGTGACTCTCCGGGCAGATCTGAAGGAGACCACCTCGGAGGTCAAGCGCAAGAAGCTGGTCAAGCGTCTGAAGTTGATCGAGGCGTTTCTGGAGTCGGGGGCGCGGCCGGAATGGATGATCCTGGAAGTCATCCCGGTGATCCCGCCCGAGTTGCGGCCGCTGGTTCCGCTCGATGGCGGCCGCTTCGCCACGTCCGACCTTAATGATCTGTACCGGCGCGTGATCAACCGCAACAACCGGCTCAAGCGGCTGATCGAGTTGCGGGCACCGGAGATCATCATCCGTAACGAGAAGCGGATGCTGCAGGAATCGGTCGATGCGATGTTCGACAACAGCCGGCGCGGTCGCCCCATCACGGGGGCCAACAAGCGGCCGCTGAAGTCGTTGAGCGACATGCTGAAGGGCAAGCAGGGCCGATTGCGCCAGAACCTGCTCGGCAAGCGGGTCGATGATTCCGGCCGCTCCGTTATCGTGGTGGGGCCTGAACTCAAATTGCATGAGTGCGGGCTGCCGAAGAAGATGGCGCTGGAGTTGTTCAAGCCGTTCATCTACTCCAAGCTCGAGCTTTACGGGATGGCGACGACCATCAAGGCCGCCAAGCGGATGCTCGAGAAGGAGCGTCCGGAGGTGTGGGACGTTCTGGAAGAGGTCATCCGCGAGCATCCGGTTCTGCTCAACCGGGCGCCGACTCTGCACCGGCTGGGCATCCAGGCTTTCGAGCCGGTGCTGATCGAGGGCAAGGCGATTCAGCTGCATCCGCTGGTCTGTGCGGCCTTCAATGCCGACTTCGACGGCGACCAGATGGCGGTGCATGTGCCGTTATCGCTGGAGGCGCAGCTGGAAGCGCGCGTTCTGATGATGTCGACCAACAACATCCTCAGCCCCTCCAACGGCAAGCCGATCATCGTTCCTTCCCAGGACATCGTTCTCGGTCTTTACTATTTGACGATGGAGGCGGATCAGGAGCGGGGGGAAGGGATGGTCTTCACCGATGTCGGCGAGATCGAGCATGCCCTGGCCGCGCGGGCGGTTTCGTTGCACGCCAAGGTCAAGTGCCGCTATTGGACGGTGGACGAAACGGGCAAACGGTTCTCCCAGCTGGTCGAAACCACGCCGGGCCGGATGTTGCTCTCAGAGCTTCTGCCGCGGCATCCGAATGTCCCCTTCTCTCTCGTCAATCGTCTTTTGACGAAGAAGGACATCTCTTCGGTCATCGATGCCGTCTACCGGAACTGCGGCCAGAAGGAGACGGTGATCTTTGCCGACCGCATCATGGGTATCGGATTCACTTCCGCGTCCAAGGCTGGAATTTCCTTCGGCAAGGATGATCTCGTGATTCCGCAGGCGAAGGCCGCCCTCGTGGGCGCGACCGAGGAACGAGTCAAGGAGTACGAGCAGCAGTATCTTGAGGGCCTGATCACCCAGGGCGAGAAGTACAACAAGGTTGTCGACGCGTGGGCGCATTGCACCGACCAGGTCGCCGAAGAGATGATGAAGCAGATCTCAACCACTGCCCCGGGCGAGCCGATCAACGCCGTCTACATGATGGCCCATTCCGGCGCGCGCGGCTCCGCTGCCCAGATCAAGCAGTTGGCCGGCATGCGCGGTCTGATGGCGAAGCCGTCGGGCGAAATCATCCAGACACCGATCATCTCCAACTTCAAGGAGGGGCTGACCGTTCTGGAATACTTCAACTCGACCCATGGGGCGCGTAAGGGCTTGGCGGATACCGCGCTCAAGACCGCCAATTCCGGATACCTGACCCGCCGGCTGGTGGATGTCGCCCAGGACTCGATCGTGACCGAGGAAGACTGCGGAACCACAGAGGGCATTACCGTACGTCCGGTGCGGGAAGGCGGCGAAGTCGTCTCGCCATTGGGAGAGCGGGTGCTGGGGCGCTCGGCGGCGGAGGATGTCATCGATCCCGCCACCCAGCAGGTGCTTGTCAAGGCGGGCCAGATGATCGACGAGGACGCGGTCGCCGCGATCGAAGCGGCCGATCTTGAAGCAATCAAGATCCGCTCCGCTCTCACCTGCGAGACCCGCAACGGTGTCTGTGGATCCTGCTATGGCCGCGATCTCGCCCGCGGCACCCGCGTCAACGTCGGCGAAGCGGTTGGCGTTATTGCCGCCCAGTCGATCGGGGAACCGGGTACCCAGTTGACGATGCGGACCTTCCATATCGGCGGCGCCATTCAGCGCGGGGCCGAGCAGTCGAAGATCGAGGCCGTGACCGATGGAACGATCTCGCTGCGCAACTGCTCGACCGTGCGAAACAGCTCAGGCATTCCCGTGGTGATGAACCGGAATGCAGAAGCCGTTCTGGTCGACGTTCAGGGTCGCGAGCGGGCGCGGCATCGGCTGGCCTATGGGACGAAACTGTTTTGCGAGGACAAGTCGGTGGTCCACCGTGGCGACAAGATCGCCGAGTGGGATCCCTACACGTTGCCGATCATTACCGAGAAAGAAGGCTATGCCCACTACGTCGATCTGGTCGAAGGGACCTCGATGATCGAACAGCTCGACGAAGCGACCGGCATGACCTCGAAGGTCGTGACCGACTGGAAGGCGCAGCCGAGAAAGGCGGATCTCAAGCCGCGGATCACATTGCGGGACGAGAACGGCGATGTGGTGACCTTGGACAACGGCCAGGAAGCGCGCTACTTCCTGCCTGTCGACGCCATTCTCTCGGTGGCGTCCGGTCAGCGCGTCCACGCCGGTGACGTGCTTGCGCGAATTCCCCGCGAGTCGGCGAAAACCCGTGACATCACGGGCGGTCTGCCGCGCGTCGCCGAGTTGTTCGAGGCGCGTAAACCGAAGGATTACGCGATCATCAGTGAAAGCGCCGGACGGGTCGAATTCGGCAAGGATTACAAAGCCAAAAGGCGCATCATCGTTGTTCCGGAAGACGACGGCGAGGAACCCAAGGAGTATCTGATCCCCAAAGGCAAGCACATCAGCGTTCAGGAAGGGGACTATGTGGAGGCGGGCGATCCTTTGATGGACGGCAACCCGGTTCCCCACGATATTCTCCGAGTGCTCGGAGTCGAGGCGCTGGCGGCCTATCTGACCAACGAGATCCAGGACGTGTATCGCCTGCAGGGTGTTCGCATCAATGACAAGCACATTGAGGTGATCGTCCGCCAGATGCTGCAGAAGATCGAGATCACCGATCCGGGCGATACCACCTTCCTGGTCGGCGAGCAGGTCGATCGGCTTGAGTTCGAGGAAACGAATGCCGCGGCGGCCGCCATTGGCGAGCGGCCGGCGGACGGGCTCCCGGTGCTGCAGGGGATCACCAAGGCCAGCCTTCAGACGCAATCGTTCATTTCTGCGGCATCGTTCCAGGAGACGACGCGCGTGCTGACCGAGGCGGCGGTCTCGGGACGCGTGGATGCGCTTTACGGACTGAAGGAAAACGTCATCGTCGGGCGGCTGATCCCGGCCGGAACGGGCAGCGTGATGAACCGGCTGCGGAAGATTGCCGCGGCCCGCGACAAGCAGATCTCGCAGGTTGGTCCGGGCGACGAGGGTCGGCGCGGATTGCCGCGTCACGGAGCGCCGGCCGAGGAAAAAATGTCCTGACGACCTATCAGCTTGCGTACGGTGCGGGCGTCGGCACCCTCGGCCCCGCCCGGAAGCGGGCCTTGCCTGCCGCTCCAGCACAGCGCAGGGGCCATGACGACGGGCTCCAGGATGCGGCCAGTCGGGGATACGGCCAGATTGTCGCTTGACTGGTGGGGCGGGCGTTCATAGTATGCCGCTCTCGCCGCGAGGGGGCTGGTGGTGGGTCTCTCGGCCCAGACGCAGCCGCCTCGAGACCAAACGTGTGATCAAGCCATTGCCGTCCCAAATCAGGTCGGGGGCGTGCGCGGTTTTTTTGTCAAATGACGAACCGGGCGAAAAGCTTGGCTCTTCAAACAGTGAAGCCGTCTCCACGGTGATGGGGATGGACCAACATTAAGTTCCGGAAGAAGTGGGGACATGCCGACAGTAAACCAATTGGTCAGGAAGGCGCGGGTCGCGCCTCCGTCACGCAACAAGGTGCCGGCGCTTGAGAGCTGTCCGCAGAAGCGCGGTGTGTGCACGCGTGTGTACACCACGACGCCGAAGAAGCCGAACTCTGCGCTGCGAAAAGTTGCCCGTGTCCGTTTGACCAACGGCTACGAAGTGACAAGCTATATTCCCGGCGAAGGCCACAATCTTCAGGAACATTCGGTGGTGTTGATACGGGGGGGTCGCGTTAAGGATCTTCCGGGCGTCCGCTATCACATCATTCGCGGGACGCTGGATACGCAGGGCGTTTCCAACCGTCGTCAACGGCGCTCGAAGTACGGCGCCAAGCGGCCGAAGTAAGGGACGGGATCGATGTCACGTCGTCGTGCTGCCGAGCAGCGGGAAATTCACCCTGATCCCAAGTATGGGGACGTGGTGGTGACGAAGTTCACCAACGGCCTCATGAAGGATGGAAAGAAATCCGTTGCGGAACACATCGTTTACGGTGCGTTCGACCTGATCGAAAAGAAAACCCGCCAGGATCCGGTCAAGGTTTTTCGCGAGGCGATCGAGAATGTGAAGCCGGCGATCGAGGTGCGCTCTCGCCGCGTCGGCGGGGCAACGTATCAGGTTCCGGTCGAGGTGCGGCCATCGCGCCGGCAATCGCTGGCGATCCGCTGGCTGACGGACATTTCCCGCAAGCGCTCGGAAAACACCATGATGGAGCGGCTTGCTGCGGAACTTCTTGATGCGGCCAACAACCGGGGCACCGCCATCAAGAAGCGCGAAGACACACATCGTATGGCGGAGGCCAACAAGGCCTTCTCTCATTACCGCTGGTAGCGACAGAAAGACGTAAAGCCATGGGGCGAACAACTCCGCTCAAAGATTATCGAAATATCGGCATCATGGCCCACATCGATGCCGGCAAGACGACCACGACAGAACGCATTCTGTTCTACACCGGCCGTTCGTACAAAATTGGTGAGGTGCATGAAGGCACCGCCACCATGGATTGGATGGAGCAGGAGCAAGAGCGGGGCATCACCATCACGTCTGCAGCGACCACCTGCAGTTGGCGTGATCACAGAATCAACATCATCGATACACCCGGCCACGTCGACTTCACGATCGAGGTCGAGCGGAGTTTGCGGGTTCTCGACGGAGCGGTTGCCGTATTCGATGGCGTGGCAGGTGTCGAGCCGCAGTCGGAGACCGTCTGGCGGCAAGCGGACAAGTATCATGTCCCGCGGCTCTGTTTCGTCAACAAGATGGACCGGATCGGCGCGAATTTCTTCCGTGCCGTCGAGATGATTCATCAGCGCCTGGGAGCGCATCCGCTTGTGCTGCAGTTGCCGATCGGGGCCGAATCCGACTTCGTCGGCGTCGTCGATCTGGTGCGGATGAAGGCGATCATCTGGAAGGATGAAGGGCTGGGGGCGGAGTTCGTTGAGGGCGAAATTCCCGCCGAGCTGATGGCGCAGGCGTCCGAATATCGGATGAAGATGCTGGAGACGGCGGTTGAGCAGGACGAAGCCGCGCTGGAGGCCTATCTCGAAGGCAACGAGCCCGATGAGGCCACCTTGCACAAGTGCATTCGTGCGGGGACCGTGGCAGGAACCTTTGTTCCGGTCGTGTGTGGCTCCGCGTTCAAGAACAAAGGCGTTCAACCGCTTTTGGACGCCGTCGTCTATTACCTCCCGTCACCGATCGAGGTTCCGCCGATCCGCGGCCTGAAGGCCGGTACCGACGAGGAAATCGAGCGGATCAGTTCCGATGAAGAGCCGTTCGCGGCGCTGGCCTTCAAGATCATGTCCGATCCGTTCGTCGGCAGCCTCACGTTCATCCGGGTCTATTCCGGTGTCGTCAACAGCGGCGATATGATTCGCAACACGATCAAGGACAAGACCGAGCGGGTGGGCCGGATGCTGTTGATGCATGCCAACAGTCGCGAGGACATCAAGCAGGCGCGTGCCGGTGACATCGTTGCGCTGGCTGGCCTCAAGCAGACCACCACGGGGGACACCCTGTGCGATCCGAAAAGCGCGGTTGTCCTGGAGAGGATGGAGTTCCCCGATCCGGTGATCGAGGTGGCGGTGGAGCCGAAGACGAAGGGCGACCAGGAGAAGATGGGGGTCGCGTTGGCTCGCCTGGCGAGCGAGGATCCCTCGTTCCGGGTGACTTCGGACGTGGAAAGCGGGCAAACGGTGATCAAGGGGATGGGTGAGTTGCACCTGGAGATCATCGTCGATCGCATGCGGCGCGAATTCAAGGTCGACGCGAACGTAGGCGCACCGCAGGTGGCGTATCGCGAGACCATTTCCCGGCAGGCGGAGATTGACTACACCCACAAGAAGCAGACGGGCGGTGCCGGGCAGTTTGCCCGCGTGATCGTCCGCTTCGAGCCGCTGCCGCCAGGATCGGGGTTCGAGTTCGCGAGCGCGGTGGTTGGAGGGTCGGTGCCGAAGGAATACGTCCCCGGCGTGCAGAAGGGGCTGACGATCGCGCGGGAATCGGGGGTTCTCACCGGTTTTCCGGTGATCGACTTCAAGGCGACGCTGGTCGATGGGGCTTCGCACGATGTCGACTCGAGCGTTCTTGCCTTTGAGATCGCGGCACGGGCGGCGTTTCGTGAAGGAATGCAGAAAGCCGGGCCGAAGCTGCTTGAGCCGGTCATGCGCGTCGAGGTGGTGACGCCGGAAGAGTACATGGGCGACATCATCGGCGACTTGAACAGCCGGCGTGGGCAGATCACCGGGATGGATCAGCGCGGCAACGCCCGCGTGATCGAGGCGATGGTGCCGCTGGCGACCATGTTCGGATATGTCAACACGCTGCGTTCCATGAGCCAGGGACGTGCCCAGTACACGATGCAGTTCGACAGTTACGTAGAAGTTCCGCAGCAGATCTCGGAGGAGGTCCGGCATCGGCTGGCCGGCTGATACGAAACAAACGACAAGACGGAGCAGCGACAGTTATGGCGAAGGCGAAATTTGAGCGGAAGAAGCCGCACTGCAATGTTGGGACGA
>CAZFBS010000080.1:0-7929 GCA_964517265.1 uncultured Rhodospirillaceae bacterium
GGGGAGGTTGAGTGCGCGGATGGCTGTCTCGGCGATTGTCCCCACCAAGCTCATGAGAAGCGCGCCCAACAACGCCGTGCCGAAACCCCGCACCTCGAGGCGATGGGTGAACGATGCAACCAGCATCAGGATAATGGCATTGACGATCCAGCGGGTGATGAACGCCAGCAAAAATCCAATGCCAAGTGTTACAATGCCGATGACGACGTAAAGCAACCAGCCAATCAGCAGGTTCACGACGCCCAGCATGACCGCGACGATAAGGGCATCGGACGGTTTGCGCAGCGTTATCCCCGGCAGAACGATGGAGACCACGTAGACAGAGAGGCTGAGCACCAGCCAGGAGAGCAGCAGCGAGAGCATTGTTCAGCACACTATCTTGGTTGAGGGTGTCGCATCGATGATCCCGGCATTCCGTTGCCAGCGCGAGATATGAGCGGTGCGAATACTCATCTACAAGGGATCCAACCTCAAGGCCACCCTTGATCCGGATGATCTTTCCGGTTCTGCGTCTTTACCGCCGGGGGGTTCTCGGTGCTTGCCCGACGCCGGCGGCGTTTTCCCTTTCCTCAACGCAGCCGAAAGGATGCAGAAGTTGACCGCTTTTCACGAGATTCACCGTTCGACAGTTGCTGGCAAACCGTGCCGCGCAACGACGCAGGAACGCACAGATGGGTTGGGGATCTGCTGTGTGATTCTCTTTATGCTTATCCCAAGCTAATGCGGCAGCGATCGGACTCGGCAATAAAAACCACACGCTGAACCTGCAAGGTTCCGCGCAACAGTTGTAACGCCAGACAGGAAAGGAGAGAACGTTATGAACTTCTCTCGTATGTTCGCCATTGCTGTTCCCGCTTTCGCGTTGTCGCTCATCAGCATCCCGGTGCCGGCCCAAACCGTCCAGCAGAGCTCACGGCTGGATCCGATGCCGTGTGTCGAGGAAGTGCAGGCCCACCTGAAGGAGCTCAACATCAATTGGGATGACGTCAAGGACGAGGCCGAGTTCTTCCGTGTTGCACCGGAGGAAGACAGGCAGGTGGGCGTCAATGCGTGGATACGGCCGCCGCAGTGCGAGGAAGGCTGGCTGGTCATAGACATGGCCCCAAGTTGCGCAGTACGGAACGCCTGGACGACCGACGGCTGTTCGCTTCCGGATGTGCCGAGTTATTAACCACTCAAACCACTGACTGCTGAAGCTTTACGTTCGCAGCGATCAAACCAGATGGGAAGAGGGGTCCGCGGCCATCCGGGCCCTTCATTCTCTCCGCCTGTCGGCATCAGCGAAGTCCGGTAGAGCGGCGCTGCACGCAGCGCCTGCGGGACCCGTATAGCGGTCCTTATGAGATTCAGTCGAACTTTCGATCGTAACCGTGGCGCCTTGATGAGGGTGTCGCGGAAAGCATTTTCCGCTCTCTACCGATCGCGTGTGTTAGGTGCTCCTGCCGTATAGAATGCGTTGGCTTCCAACGAGGGGGTGATCATGCCGGTGTTCACTAGGTTTCTTCGCATTCACCTACCGGAGACGATCGAGACTGACGCCAGCGGCAGGAACTTGGCGTTCGATATCACCTTCGACGCCGATGGTGAAATTCCGTTTCCGCAACTGATCCTGCACGCGGTTGGCCGGCAGCACCTGCTCAAAGAAGAGGGAATCGAACAAACACCCGGCGGTGACGGAGAGATAACCTATATCGCTGCGGTTCCCTGCGGACTGTTCGGGCCGGGCGAGGTTCGGGTTCAGGTAGAAGGGTGCCGCAAAGCCGATTGGCGTTCGGCCGGCGGAGGGGAATGGATCAAGGAATTCCGCACGATGATGGTCGCGGCCCCCCGGCGTGAAGCCGCCAGTAGATATGGCGTTCCGCGCGATGCTACGAGCCCGATCATCTATTTCGGGATCCACAAGCACATGCACCAGCCGTACTACAACACGACCGACCTGAACTACTGGGACGGAGAAAAGGACGGCATTTTCGGCTCGCGGGTCGGCAACTATACCACCTTCATTCCGGCGGCCGCCCAGCAATATATTGCAGCTGGCCTGCCCCATGCCGGTCTTTCCACCAGTTGGAGCGGCTCGCTGATCGAACAGCTCAACCGGTGCGCCCGTGACAACCTCTGTGGCGGCCGCTTTCATAACTGGAACAAGTCGCTGCGCGGCACTGCGAAAGCCAAAACGGCGCTGGGGCACCCGCGCGTCGCTTTCACCGCCTTCGGGTTCTATCACCCGCTGATGGCCTTGATCCCCGCGCGCAACATCGTCAAGCAGATCGAATGGCACCGCAACATCGTCAGGGAGGCATTCGGCGCCGAGCCCTCGCGTGTTCTGTTCCCTCCGGAAACCGCGTTCCATGTCCGCATGATTCCCGCCCTTCGCGCCGCCGGCATCGAGGCGGTCATCTATGACTCGATCCACCGTTACCGGGCTTGCAAGGGCTATCCTTACGCCGGCATGAGCGAGGGAATGCTGCCGCCGAACCCAGCTGAGCAGGTCAATCCGGCAATGGACGACTGGTTGCAACTGCACAACATCTGGGCCGGCTCGATGATTTCGCCCGGTACGCTGCGTCCTCAGTACGTCGCCTATGCGGATGCCGAGGGAGTCGTCCACAAGATCATCGCGATACCTGCGGAACGCTACATCGGCAACGAGGACGCGCGCGGGGGCTTTGGCGCCTTGCAGTATCCGGACGTTTTGGGGCAGGTCTATGAACAGATTGTCGCCACCGGCGGCTTCGATCCGAAACATCCGCCTTTCTTTGTCCTGCATTCCGATGGCGACAACCATGGCGGCGGCGCCGACAGCTATTACCACCACAACACGAGCAGGTTGGTGCAGTGGCTGAGCGAAGACCCCCGGTTCGAATTGACGGGCATCGAAGACTATCTTGAGCGCTTTCCGCCCGATCCGGAAGAGGCGATTCATATCGAGCCGGGCTCCTGGAGCGGCGCGGATAATGGTGACCCCCAATTCATGAAATGGTTCAGCCGCTACAATGAACCCTATTCGCCGGACCTCAATTCCTGGGCGGTACTGACGGCGTTCCAGAACGTGGTTCATGCGCTGGAGGACAATGAGCCGCAGCACCCGGCATTGGCCGAGGCGATCCGGCTGATGCTCACCGCTGAGACCAGCTGCTACTGGTACTGGACCGGCCAGCACGAATGGGATCAGCAGGTCACCAATGCGGCAAACAAGAGCTATGCGATGGTGCGGGACACGATCGACGCGATCGCCGGCGTCAAGGGCAGGGATTGCACACCGCCGACCATTTTCGCACCATGGGTGATTCCGGAAAATCCGGGAGGAGAGACCTGGGGCCAGAATAGCTTCGTGGACGCTTCAAGGGAAGGCGTGGTTCACACGTTCGTCTCCGACATCTCCGGTGTTGTCCGCGTCACGCTGATCTTGCGCAGCCGCGAGGGGGAGAAGCGAATTGCGATGGACAACCACGGTCCTTACCCCTCGCAGACCGGAGCCGCCATCACCGCCGACTACTACACCGGCGCGCTGCCGGTCGGGGCTGGTGACCTTCGCTATTTCATTGAAGCCGAGGATGGTTCGGGCAACATCGCGCGAACCAGCTTGGAGCGTGTCTACCTGGCCTGACCGAAATCGGCTCGGGATGAGCGAGTGCCATTACGCTCCGGTTCGCGTATAGCGCTGGGAGACCTGATCCAAAACCGCCGGCAGTTCCGCGAAGCTTTCAATAATGGCGTCGGCTCTTAGGTCCGCCAGCGGCACCCGGGTATAGCCGCCAGCGCGAATGACCACCGGCACGTCCGCGGCGCGGGCGGCCTGAACGTCATTGGCGTTGTCACCGACCATGACCGTTGAAGCCGGTACCGTGCCGAGTTGCTCGATCACCGCGAGCAACAGCCTTGGATCCGGTTTGCGGACTCCGGGCATGCTGTCGCCACCGGCCACCGCGCCGAAGTGTCGATCAAGATCAAGGTTGCGCAGAACCTCCCGTGTGGCCCGCTCCGGTTTGTTGGTACAGACACCGAGAACCCAATCCCGCTCCCGCAGAAGTGCCAGGGCTTCAGGGACTCCGGGATAAGGGCGCGTCAAATCAGTGGCGTGTCCTTCATAAAAGGCAAGAAAACGCGCCGTTAGAGACTCTACCGAGTCTGTGCTGTTGCCGCCGCCGGCCGCGGCAAATGCCCGTTCCACCAACTTGGCGGCACCATCCCCGATCATCCCGATCACCTCGTCGAGCGCAAGTGATCGGCGTCCTTTCTCTTCCAGCAGTTTGTTGACGGCGACACGAAGATCGGGGGCGCTGTCGACCAACGTTCCGTCGAGGTCGAAGACAACAGCCTTGCTCATCGGCAGGTAACCCTTTTTTTGGGACTTTCCAATCATGATGTTTCCCTTGGCGGAAGGCGGGGGCCTATGGCACCTTGCGCTGCATTCCCCCATAACCGTTCGACAGCAGGTTCTACGCAAAGGACCCTTGATGACCAACAGGAAAACGGCCGTCGTCATGCTCGCCGCAGGTCTTGGTACTCGGATGAAGTCCGATGTCCCTAAGGTTCTGCATCCGCTGGCTGGTCGAGCGATGGTCGCGCATCTTCTCGACACGCTTGCCGCACTGGCTCCCGAGCGCGTGATCGTGGTGATCGGCGAAGAAATGGATGCTGTTGCCCGAGCCGTCGCTCCCCACCCCACGGTTGTGCAAAGCCCGCGTGCGGGAACAGGGCACGCGTTGATGGCTGCCCGCGCGGCTCTCGCCGATTTTCACGGCGATGTTCTCGTCGTTTATGGCGACACCCCGCTGATCACCCTGCCGACGCTGCAGCGCATGTTGGCGGCCCGGCGCGCGCAAGCCGATCCAGCGGTGGTGGTGCTTGGCTTTCATCCAGACGATCCCGCGGCCTACGGTCGGCTGATCCTTGGACCGGATGGCAGCCTCGATGCCATCGTCGAAGCCAACGACGCGAGCCCAGAACAACGTGCCCTTGGGCTTTGCAATTCGGGTGTGATGGCGATCGACAGCAAGCGTCTGTTCGGGTTGCTGGATCGGGTGGGCAATGACAACGCGAAAGGCGAGTATTATCTGACGGATATTGTCCACCTCGCACGCAGCGACGGTCTTGCCTGCGGCTTTGTCGAGGGCGGCGCTGACGAGCTGATCGGGATCAATTGCCGGGCCGATCTGGCGGCGGCCGAAGCGATTGTGCAGGACCGGTTGCGGGAACGGGCAATGGCAGGCGGTGCGACGTTGATCGACCCCCGCACCGTCTGGTTCAGCTGGGACACCGAGGTCGGTCGCGATGTGAGCATCGGCCCCTCGGTGGTTTTCGGGCCTGGGGTTCGCATCGGCAATCATGTGAAAATTGCCGGGTTCTGCCATTTCGAGGGTGCCGTCGTTGAGGATGGCGCGGTGCTCGGGCCGTTTGCCAGGCTGAGGCCCGGTGTCGTCATCGGGCCGGACGCCCATGTCGGCAATTTTGTCGAGATCAAGAACGCCGCCGTCGAGCAAGGCGCCAAGGTCAACCATCTCAGTTATATCGGGGATGCTCGTGTCGGGGCCAAGGCCAACATTGGTGCCGGTACGATCACCTGCAATTACGACGGCTTCTTCAAAAGCCATACCGATATCGGCGCTGGCGCCTTCATCGGCTCCAACACCTGTCTCGTTGCTCCGGTCACGATCGGCGACGGTGCCATCGTCGGCGCCGGCAGTGCCATCGGCAAGGATGTTCCGGCCGACGCCCTTGCCGTCACGCGTGGCCCCTTCATCGTTCGTGAAGAATGGGCGCGGGGCTTCCGGGAGCGCCGGGCGAGCGAGAAGGCGGCGGCATCGCGGGCCAAACAGGAAAGTTAACGAGATATGTGTGGAATTATTGGAATCATTGGCACGGCGAAGGTCGGCCCGCTGCTGCTCGATGGATTGAAGCGGCTGGAGTACCGGGGCTATGACTCCGCCGGGATCGCTACGCTGGTCAACGGTCGGATCGAACGGCGCCGGGCCGAGGGCAAGATTGTCAATCTGGAGTCGGTGCTTCAGGCCCAGCCGGTCGAAGGCGAGATCGGGATCGCGCACACTCGCTGGGCGACGCACGGAGCACCGACTGAAAACAATGCTCATCCCCATGCCGACGATCGGGTTGCGCTGGTTCACAACGGGATCATCGAGAACTTCCAGAGCCTGCGTCGCGAGCTGATGGCCAAAGGTCGCGTGTTTACCACCGATACCGATACCGAGGTCGTGGTTCACCTGATCAGCAGCTATCTTGCGGAAGGGGCAACACCGCAGGAGGCGGTCCAGGCTTCGCTGAATCGTCTTGAAGGCGCCTTCGCTCTTGCCATCCTCTTCGCCGGCCACCGCGAAATGATGATCGGCGCCCGCCGTGGCAGCCCGCTCGCCATCGGCTATGGCGACGGCGAGATGTACCTTGGCTCCGATAGCTTGGCATTGGCGCCGCTGACCAGCCGCATCTGTTATTTGGAGGAGGGCGACTGGGCCGAGGTCACGGCGACAGGCGCCACCATCCATGACGCCAGCGGGACCGTGGTGGAGCGCGAGATCCGGCTGACGGCGACTTCAGGAGCGATGATCGGCAAGGGGAATTATCCCCATTTCATGCTCAAGGAGATCTACGAGCAGCCGGCGGTGATGGGCGACACGCTGCATTCGTTTCTCAATCCTTGGAACAGCCTCGTCAAGATGCCCTTAATGGCGATCGATCCAACCCGGGTTAGCCGGATCACCATGATTGCCTGCGGCACCTCCTATCATGCTGCGTTGGTGGCCAAATACTGGTTCGAGCGCATCGCCCGTATCCCGGTCGATGTCGATATCGCTTCGGAGTTTCGCTACCGGGCCGCCGACCTTCCCCAGGGCGGCCTCGCCGTGTTCATCTCGCAGTCGGGTGAGACTGCCGACACGCTTGCCGCAATACGCTATGCCAGAGAGCAGGGTCAGCACATTCTCAGCATCGTCAATGTCGCCGAAAGCTCAATGGCGCGTCATTCGGATACGGTTCTCCTGACCCAGGCCGGCCCCGAGATCGGTGTCGCATCGACCAAGGCGTTCACGACGCAGCTGACCGTGCTTGCTTGTCTGGTCATTTTCATCGCCGCCAAACGCGGCGCCATCGACCGGGAGATGGAGAAGACGTTGTGCCAGGCTCTCACCGAGGTGCCGGGGCGGACCAACGATGTGTTGAACAACAACGACAGGCTGGCGGAGATCGCGCGTGAGGTGGCCGAGGCCCGCGACGTTCTTTATCTCGGTCGCGGCACCGGCTATCCGATCGCCCTGGAGGGTGCGCTGAAATTGAAGGAAATCAGCTACATCCATGCGGAAGGGTACGCCGCCGGCGAAATGAAGCACGGGCCGATCGCGTTGATCGACGAGAACATGCCGATCATCGTGATTGCGCCGTCAGACAGTTTGTTCGACAAGACCGCGTCGAACATGCAGGAGGTGATCGCCCGCGGTGGGCGGGTCATTTTTCTCTCCGATAAGGCCGGTATTGAGCGTCTCGGTGATCTCGCTGCCGCCACTGTAGAGTTGCCGCAGGTCGACCCGTTTGTCGCCCCGATCCTCTACACGATCCCGGTACAGCTGCTCGCCTACCACGTCGCGGTCGCCAAGGGAACCGACGTCGACCAGCCCCGTAACCTCGCCAAAAGCGTCACCGTGGAATAGCTTCGGCATGGCTCGACACAACCGGATGACCTTCTTGACAAAATCTTGTGCAACCTTTATAGGAAGGCATCCGGCGCAGTCATGATGGTCCCGGGCGCGTAGCTCAGCGGGAGAGCACTGCCTTCACACGGCAGGGGTCCGTGGTTCAATCCCACGCGCGCCCACCAAAATTTTTGATGTTGTGCCGGAGCGTCGACGGCAACCTTGCGAATTCTAAGGGGAAGGACCTGACCCCTCGCTGCAAGCCCATCAGCCGTGGTATCCTTGCAAC
>CAZFBS010000081.1:0-7530 GCA_964517265.1 uncultured Rhodospirillaceae bacterium
GAGACATTTAACCAAAGATAGGTAGCACAACTTGTTGGTAGCGCAGGAAGTTTGTCGGTTCGCGAAGATGGTGGAGGAGGCGCAGGGACAGATCGACCATTTCCCGGCTGCGCGAGCTGACTTTCGATCGGCGACGAAACCGGCCGAGATAGTGTCGGATATTGCTGTTGTCTTGCTCGATCCCGAAGGTCAAGTCCTTGCCGGTGAAGAGCTGGGCCTCGGGGATGCAGCGGTGGTAGCCGTCCCAATCGTCGGTCAAAAAGACCCGTCCTTCGATGCCGATTTTCTCGAGGAGATGCTTGCAGGTCGGATCGTCACGCTGACCCAGAACCCAGGCCAGGGTTCGCCGGCCGACCGGATCGAAGGCTCTCCAGAGCCAGCATTTGTTTTTTTTCCATCGACGAAGTGCCACATCTCGTCGAGCTGCACGATCTCCACCTCGGCCGGCACGGTCGGCTCGGGCAGGGCTGCGGCCTCCTTGCGAATCCATTTCAAAACGGCCACTTCGCTGACGCCGAACAGCCGTGCGATCATGCCGTAGCTGGCATTCCCCATGGCGTAGAGCAGCACCGCCAGGGCCTTCATCGCCGCGGGCTTGCCACGCCTCGGCGTGTCGGTGAAATTGCAGCCGCAATCGCGACAGCGGTAGCGTTGGTGGCCGCGCACGATGCCGTTCTTGACAAATGCCGTGCTGCCGCAGCGCTTGCAGTGAACCTCAGCCATGCCTCACCCCTTATCCAGAGCTTCAAGGCAGGGTTCCAACACGCTATCTATCTTACGTTAAGTGTCTCCATAAAATCGACGCCCCCGGTAATATCGTCAGGGAACACCATCTCGACATCATAGCCGCGCTCCTCGGCGAACTGGCGGCAGCGGTGTTCTTGGCTCTCCAGGCCGTGGCCTTGCGTTTTCTGCTTCTTGTCCGAGACGCGGCAATAGATCAGCGCGCTCGCCCCGGCCTCCACATTTTTTACTGCATGATTCATGACTCCTCCTTGACTTCGCGCGAAGCTACTCAGCCGCGCACAGGTTGAACGTTTCTCTTAAGGTGATTGACGATGAGCCTACCACATCTTGGTGCGCAGCGGCAGAGTCATCGTCATTATCTTCAAGTTTTCCACAGGGGCTGCCCACGAATTCGTAAGCGAAGCCAGCATCGTAGAACGCATGACCAATGATAAACAGCATCTCGATCATCTGGTGTTTCTGCGTATCGCTGACATCCAGATCATCGAAGAAATCCTCATACCGGCTATAATCAATCCGGCATTTCGATTTGCCCGTTTCATCAATGGCAATGCTAAGCGCATCGCCTAGATCAGGTGCATTTTCAAAACCATTTCCACCCATGACAATACCTGCCCATCTGCGCGATGCCGCGCTTTGGGGCGCAAGTGCGCCGGTTAAACCGTTCCCTTGGTTTTCAGTATCGTTGGCCTTGGATTTTCGATGGCCGCGCAGAGCTTCATTTGGCTCAGCCGCGTTTTCGGAAGTCTGACTTCCTCCATCTACTTTCAGTTTAGCATAATTTATGCGCGCGCCGCAAATTTGCGGCTGCGCTTGCTTTCCGGTTCTGGTTCTTCTCCTTGGCATCGGGTTTCCCATCATCGTTGACCGATGATGGAAATCTGGCCATCCATGCCTTGAAGGTTTGACACTGCCCGAGAAGGCTGCCTGCGCATAGTCGGAAACGGATGCGAAGGACGCCATCACATCATGTCGTGGTCTGGGAGGTAGTACGCCTTGCTATGCGTGGCGAGATACCAGAGAGGCCGGACACCTTTGAGGTTCACATAGCGGTCTGCGATCTGTTCTTTCGTTCCTGTTGAACCCAGCGGCTCCTTTTTCAGCACCGTGATGAACTTGGCCGCCTCGCTACGCCGCTCTGTAACAGGGCCGTACAGGAAGCGCTTCTGAGCAAAGATATAGGCAGCGCGGTTTACGAAGCTGAACGAGGTCAGAGGGGCGAGCGAACGCCGCGCGAAGAACATCGTCAGCGCCGCGTGGTCGTACTGCATCTCTTCCCGAAACGCCGATGCAAAGGGGCACGCCGCGCAGGCCTCTCGGTCGGGAAGCCCAGCATACCCCTTGTCACCGGGGCACTGCCACAGGCAGCGCTTGAGAGTCTCGACCCGCCGCCCGCCCGTCTCGAAGCAGTCCGTAAGCAGCTCGCGGTGGAACTCAAAGAGCTGGTAGTCATCAATCAGCCGGTAGGTGATGCGCCGGTAGAGGTTTTTGACCGTGGCCGGCGAGAGCTTGAGCTTTCGCGCCGCCTCTTCGGTCTTCTCGCCTACGAAGTACGCTCGCATGAGCGCGCGGAACGTCGCCTCGGGCAGCTTCGAGCCTATGCAGTAGCGGTTCTTCATGACCATCAATAACCAAAAAAAGTGCCGACTAAATACCTCAAATTCATAAATTTTTTAAACTTCAACTAGCCCTGTCTTTGATCCCCGTATTCCATACCCGAATCTGAAATTTCTCAGAAGCTTCCCACATCCCCTCCAGCACGGGCAAGAGGCCCCTGCCGGAAGAGAAGGAGACCGATGAACACGCATGCCGACACCAGCACCTCAAGGAAGCAAACCCATGACACCATAACCATGAGAAAGCCCGCACATGTTTGATACCACCAGCACAAAGGACGAGAAGATCACCGTTCTGGCCGATCACCACATCGCCAACCGTCGCCTCTACAGAGAGCGCATCTGGCTGCCCGCCCGCGCCATGCACGAAGAAGTTGGTTCCTACGCCGCCTGGCGGCGCGTTCTGGTCGAGATCGAGGACTACGATGGCCGTCTGTTCTTCCCCGATCAGCGTCCGTTCCGGCACCCCGAAATTCTGGAGATGTTCTCCGATATCGGCAACCGCTGGATGGGGCTCTTCCTTGAAGCCGCCCCGTGCGGCACCGCGCCTAGGCGCTACGCCAGCCCGATCACCTACAACCGGGTAAGGGTGATTGAACTCTACTGCCGCCTGTATGGAACGGTTCAGGGCACCCAGGCCTGAACATTTGCCCCCAAGAACGCGAACAAGCCCCGAAGCGCCGCCGCGCGCTTCGGGGCTTTCTTTTTGAGGGCGTGAACTTGCCATTTCGGAAAGTGCGCGGAACTGGCTACAGCATCCACCGCAGTAGCGCCCACAGACCATAGAGCATGGCTGGCCAGAGGAAGGGCAGCGGCCAGGCGAGCCAGACCGGCAGGGCGAAAATCGCCAGCCAGACCAGTCCGCGCGCCAGTCTCTCAGGGCCGCTTTGGACCTGTCATGGCGAAACGGTTTGGATCGTGCTGCCCCCGTGCTAGCGCGCCTGAGACATCCGGCAGATCGACCGTGCGCATGCCGGACACCTTCCGCACCTGCCAGAGCGCGAGCGCACTCCACAGCGCCGAGACCAGCAGCGGGATAGGCCCGGCCAAGCCGATGACTTGCGCGAAATACGGATGGAAGAGCGGCAGGTTGATCGTCCCGCGCAGCAGGATGCACAGCGCGGCATAGCCGAAGATGACGTTGGCGGCGGTAAGGATGAGGAACTTACCCATGACCTCACCCGACGTTCAGATAGTCGCCAAGCAGCGCGCCGAGCGCGAGGCCGGGGGCGGTGAACTCCACGGCGCGGCTGATCGGCAGACCTGCACGGCTCGGGTGGATGCCATAAAGAGGCTGCCCCTGACGGCCCCTGAAACGCTTCTCCAGGAAATAGACGGGGCGGTAGCCGATCACCGGGCGTGCCGCAGCCAGAGCAATAACTTGCACGGCAGGGTGCAGGCTCATCAGTTCATCCGGCGTGATCAACCGGCGCGGCTGGCTGGCATCCGAGGCCGAGCGGAAACTCGGATCACCGAGCAGCCGTCCGCGCTCCATGGCGCTATCAAGGCTGAGCTGGTGCAGGCTGGTTTGCCCGCACAGCGCTGAGAGGTAATCCGCCGTAAAGCGGTCATTGGTGCCGAAGCACTGGATGGAGGCGCTGTTGGCGAGAAAGCTCTCCCAGCGGTTCTTGTAGAGCTCCTTGAGCTGCGTGAAATCCTGCACGACCATGACGAATTGCATGCCAAAGCCAGCCATCAAGCCAACCGCTTGCTCGATGATCGCCATGCGCTCCAGCGTGGCCATTTCTTCGAGCAGGAACATGACCGGCGAGGACGGTTTCTGCGGCAGCGTGGTGATGGCGGCGATCAGCGCGCCGATCACAACGCGCAGGAAGCGCCGCGCAGTGCCGATCCGCCGCGCGGGCAGGACGATGTAGATGCTGGTGTTCTCGCCAATATCCTTAAGATCAAAGCTCTGCTCGGAAAGCGCATCCGCCAATCGGCGGCTTTCTAGGAAATGCGTATTGCGATGCGCGGTCGAGAGGACGCCGGAAAGCTCGCGCTCTTCCTTGTTGTCTATCCGCCCACCAGCAGCCCTGACCAGATCAAAGGGCGAGGCCAGCATTTGATCGATGATGGCGCGGAATTCGTCGCGGCTGGAATTCAGTGCTTGGCGCACGGACCGCAAGCTCGCCGTACCGTGCTCGGCGGCGTAGAGCAGGAAGCCTGCGATCAAGCTGGCCGCTTCGCCCGACCAGTGGCTATCCGATCCGCCATCGGGGATGACCAGGCTATCAGCGGCCAGCATGGCATCATCAAAGGCATCATCGCCGAAGGGCTGGATATGGGCGCAAGGGTTAAAGGACGCGCGGGGCACGCCCAGCCTGCTTGCCACCACATCGAACGGATCGATGACGATGAGGTTCTGGCCGAGCACATCGCGGCGATAAAGTGCCGTGATGAGCGCCAGCTCGCCGTCCTTGATGTCGAGGACGATGACACTGCCCGGATGCTCCAGCAGGCGGGGGATCGCGCCCGAAACCCCCTTGCCGCCGCGCGTCGGAGCCACGATCAACTCGTGCCGGTCTCCGCCGTAAGAGACCCGCACCGCGCCGCTCTTGGCGTCCTTTGCTGGCAAATAGCCCAGCGTATGACGACCGGCGGGGCCGTAGCCTCGGGCATGGAGATGGGCGGTGTCCGCCCATCTCGCAGAGCCGTGGGCGTCCGGATCAAAGCTCCAGAGCCGCCGCTGCGCCTGCTCTTTCTTGAGATCGCGGGGCATCATTGCCCCGCGCCTTCTTCTGCTATCGTGCACTGGCTCTGCCGCAGCACGGTCTGGCTGGTATAGACCTCTCGCACCACGTTGAAGAACCGGGGCAGCTCGTCCCTCAAAGCTCCCTCATGGCCGAGATAGCTATCGGCCAGGGATTGGAGGAAGCGCTCTTCATCGCCGCCGAGGAAATAGACGAAGGTGACAACATCGCCTTTGGCGGCGATCACTTCCGCCTCGCGCTCCAGGTTCCGGTTGACCGCCCCATCGGTGATGATGATGACGGCGCGCTGGCGGTCTTGGAGCGCGTTCTGGTTCATCCAGCCGTAGAGGGCTTCCAATGAGCTGAACAGATCGGTGCCGCCTCCCGCTTGCAGCCCGTCCATCGAGAAGAACCGCGATTGACAGTGGAAATAGCCGAACCCTTCCTTCGGATCGAAGCTGGCAGCGCCTTCCGAGAACGCCCCGACGAGGCAGCCTGCGCGATCCGGCAGTGCATCGATGAAGCCGCTGGCAGCATGGCGCATCTCGTCCATGTGCCCCGCCATGGAGCCCGAGCGGTCCATCAGCACCGCAAGAGTCATGGGGATGCTGGAGGCGCTGCCTCGCGCAAAAACATCCTCCACGACTTCTTCGCGCGCATTGATCACCTCTTCTGTGAAGCAGAGCTTTTCACCGCCGGTGGTATAAAGCGCGAGCGCGCCTTGCGGCGGATCGATCACGTTCCCGGCTTCATCACGGATCAGCGCCGTGATGATGAGGCCTTGGTCATCTCTGGCGATATGGGTAATTTCCGCCGAGCCGCCCGAGAAGGCCAGCACGATATCGTGCTGCGCATCGATATCGTAGCCTCCCTCAATGACTGCGCCGAAGCCATCGACCATGCGGATGGAGGCCACCATTTCCAGCACGCGGGGCGTTGGCACCAGCGCCGGATCGGTGCGGATATTCAGTAGCACATCGCCCTTGAAATCCAGCCAGCGCTCCACGCTGAGATCAGCCGTCGCATTCTGATCGACGCGAGGGGCGAGCCTAAAGGCGACGGTGCCGCCTGCGCTCTGATCCTGAATGCCGATAGTGACAGGCAGGCCGCTGGGGCGCGGATCATCGATCCGCACTGGATTATCGGCGAGCGCCGCGCCGCCGAGGACTACGGCCAGCGCCGACGACAGAAGGAAAGATTTCATAGTCATCGCTCAGTCCCTCCCCAGAAGACGGCCAAGGTTGCTGGTGGTGCGCGCCCTATCCATGAGGTCGAAATCGAGCGCCCCGGCAGAGACGCGCTCCAGCGCGCCCGCCGCTTCCAGATGCTCCAGCACCATCTCGTCCTGATCGGCGTGGACGTTCAGAAGCCGCAGGAAGCTGGCCTCAGCAGCAAGGCTTCCGAGCTGGACCTCCACAGGCACGGCTTGGGGCAATGTGATCAGCCCGTCGCCTTCATCACAGGGGTAGCCTGCATGGATGAACGGCCCGATCTGCACCAGGCGCAGATCGTCCGGCCTTGTGATGCGCACATTGTTGCGAACCTCCTGCCAGGCGAGGCTAAGGTCCGAGCAAGTCGGGCGAAACTGGATGGCCTCCAGCACGTGCGCCCCTTGCTCGAAGAGCTGTTCCGGCGTGCCCGACCAGGTGATTTCGGTCGGGTTCGCGGAGGTGATAATGTGGACCGTGGAGTCTTTCGTTGCCCGTCTGCGGCGAAGTTCCGTAAGCTCGCCCAGCAACTGGCGGGCCGTGGTCATCTGGCCTTCGGGGTCGGTGATCACGCCGCCATTTTCGATGACGATGAAGAAGGTAGGGCTTTCGTCCGCATCACCCCAGGCATGGGCTGGAGATACGGATTGTAGGGCGAGCAGCCCGGCGAGGATTGTGGATGAAAGATACTTCATAGGCATGGGTCAGCCTTTCTGCATAAGGGAGCGGGAGGCGCGCACGGTGAGCAGCGCCAGCACGGTGTTCACCAAGGCAATCAGAAGAGCCACGAAGATGCCCAAGCCCCGGTTCTGGGCGAGGAAATCCATCATCGGAGAAGCGTCCTGCGCTGTGCCGAAGGGATTGGGTGCGCTTTCCTGCGCGATCAGCGTGTAGAGGTTGACCACCTCCAGCGCGACGACCGCCCCATAGACCAGCCCCGCCATGCCCGCCTTGACGCGGTTCATCGGGCTGGCTAGCCAGACTCTCGGGTCTTCGTGGATGCGCTCGTCCAGTACGGCGCTCCAGATCATGATCGGGACGGCGACCGAAAACATGGCCAGCAAGAAGGCCAGCAAGTGCGAGACGGTCATGTCCTCATCAATCATGCAGAAGAGACCGCCAGCGCCGGGCAGATCACAAAGGTACTGGTTCGATGCCAGTCCCATGGTTTCTGTGTAGGTTGCCGCCAGCAGCACCAGCATCGACAGCTCTAGCAGCCCGTTGACAAAGTCGCTGCTGTCTGACTCGCTGTGGCGGAGCGAGGAG
>CAZFBS010000082.1:0-7333 GCA_964517265.1 uncultured Rhodospirillaceae bacterium
GCTAGGACATGGTCTGCTCCGGTTCATGCTCAAGGCGAATAACGTAACGCATGCGGCCACGAGGCAGAGGGTGAAGTGAATGGAAACACTCTCTTTGCTTCGAAATGCCACGGCGGGGCTGGGGATTGGTGCGCTTCTGCTCGGGCTCGGCACCCCGGCTGAGGCGCAGGACGAGGGGTCGGCGTACACCGACGGCTGGCGCTTCGGCGTCACCCCCTACGTCTGGTTGGCCGGCCTCAAGGGCGACGTCGGGACCTTCCCCCGCCTGCCCCCCGCCTCCGTCGATGCCGGCTTTGACGACATCATCGAGAACACGGATTTCGCGCTGATGCTTGCGGCCGAGGCGCGGAAAGGCCGGTTCGGCATCGTTGCCGACCTCAGTTACCTCTCGGTTTCGGCGGATGGCGATGTTCCGGGTCCCCTGTTTGGCGGTGCCGGCGTCGACACCCGTACATTCTTCGGCACCGTTGCCGGGCTGTACAGGGTGGTGAACACAGATATGATCGACGTCGACGTCGGCGCCGGAACCCGGATCTGGTACGTCGACACGGAGATCAATTTCAGCAGCGGTCTCCTGCCCGGGCGCAGCTTGGAGGCCGATGAGGTCTGGGCGGACCCGATCATCGGGGTGCGCTTGAATATAGAGCTGGGGCGGGACTTCTCATTCGCTGCTGCCGGCGACGTCGGGGGCTTTGGCTTGGCGTCGGATCTCACCTGGCAGCTTCTCGGTACGGTCGACTATCGGTTCAACGACTGGTTTTCGGTTCGCGCCGGCTACCGGCACCTCGCGGTCGACTACGAGAATGACGGCTTCGTCTGGGACGTGGACCTCAGCGGGCCCATCGTCGGCGCGACGTTCCGTTTTTGAGCGCCCGGACGCCGTGGCATGGGCCGGGCGGCATGATGAAGGGGCCTTGAGATGAAGACGACCACGATTGCGATGATGACGGGCTTCGCGCTACTGATCGCGCTGCCAATGAGTGCGCGGCCCCTGGCCGCGCAGCAACTGTTCTTCTACCCGAGCCAGGGGCAGAGTCCGGAGCGGCAGAACACGGACAGGGGCGAATGCCACGTCTGGGCGGTGCAGCAGTCGGGCTTCGATCCGGCCAATCCACCCGCGCATGCCACCACGCTGCCCGCCCCGGCCCCTCAGGGCGGCGCGCTGAGGGGCGCGGCCCGGGGCGCCGCAATCGGCGCTGTGGGCGGTGCCATTGCCGGTGATGCCGGCAAGGGGGCCGCGATGGGAGCCGGGGCCGGCGCCCTCGTCGGGACCTTCCGGCGCGCCGATCAGCAGCGGGGCCAGGCGCAGCAGCAGACGGCCGCACAACAGCAGTATGATGCGCAACTGAAGCAGCAACGCGACAGCTACAACCGGGCTCTCGCCGCCTGCATGCAGGGGCGGGGTTACAGCGCCAGCTGACGGACGGGGTGTCCGACCGAAACGCGTATCGGGATTGGCAAGGAGGCCATGATACCATGACGAAGAGATCTGCAATCGGTTTACTGGGCAAGATCGCTCCGGCGTTTCGGGCCGTCGCCATGGTAATTGTCCTCTTCTTTGCTACTGGCACCACAGTAGGGGCCGCTGGCGAAGACGCGACAGCCATCCTGAAGGCGATGGCGGACTACCTGAGCGCACAGAAGACAATCTCGCTAACGTTCGACAGCGACATTGAAGTGATCACACCGCAGATGGAGAAGATCCAGTTCACCAACTCCGGCGAGGCGCTGCTGAGCCGTCCCGACAAGCTGCGCGCGCGCCGCGTCGGCGGTTATTCCGATGCGGAGCTCGTCTTCGACGGAGAGACGATCAGCATCCTCGGCAGAAGCATCAACGGCTATGCGCAGATCGAGGCGCCGAGCACCGTCGATCAGCTCATCGGGTCTCTCAGGGAAGGTCATGGAATTGCCTTGCCAAGCGCGGACCTTCTCCTGACAAATGCCTATGACGTCCTCATCGCCGATGTGCTGGAGGCCAAGCATATCGGCCGGGGAATAATTGACGGCAGAGAATGCGAGCACCTTGCCTTCCGCAACTTCGACACCGATTGGCAACTTTGGGTCGAGGTTGGCGATCGGCCAATCCCGCGCAAGATGGTGATAACCAGCAAGACCATCAACAACGCTCCCCAATACACGCTGCGCGTCAAGGAGTGGCGGACAGACATGGAACCGGGTCCTGATGCTTTCGCATTCGCACCCCCCCCGGGGGCCGAGAAGCTGAGCCCTGATGCGCTCATCGATCTTGATGAACTGCCGCACCCCGCGGCGAATGGAGAAAACCAATGATATCTGCGACGCTCCGGTACGTGCTTGGTTTAGCTTTGGTATTGGCGGGATTGTTGTGGAATGGCGAAATCGTGCCGACCTCACAGGAAGGTTTCATAACCACCGCCGATGCGCGCGTCGGCCGGCCGGCAACGCCGGTCAGCTACGCCGGCGTCGCCCGGCGATCGACGGTTGGCGCTGGTGCGCCCGGCGTCGGTGTCGCGCCGGGAGTCGGGGCAGGTGGCGTCGGCGGGCCGGCATCGGGAGTTGGCGTTCTCCCCGGTGCGGGAGCCGGCCAGGCCGGCGTCGGCCCCAATGTCGGTGGGCCGGTCAACCGGGTCGGCGTACGCTAACCGCAGCTCCAAGCACTTGCGCTGGGATCCGGATCGGGTATGTCCAAGGTTGCCAGTCTTTCTTTGGCTGGGCCTGTCCCAAATGCTGACATCAAGATCGACCTCAGCGCCGGCCTCCTGCCCGTGCAACGGTGGAGTACGATCAGGTGAGGTGTCCGGTCAGCGGCAGGAGCAGCAGTAATACGATGCGCATCTCAGGCAGCAACGCGACAGCTACAACCGGGCTCTCGTCACCTGCATGCGGGGCCGGGGCTACAGCCCAGGCTGACGATAGGGGACCGCACCTGCCAAAAGATCGGCCGCCTTCTCTTCGGCGGCCCTGACCGGGATCTCGGCCCGATTATTCGCTGTCGACGGTGGCTGGAGGCTCGCCTTCGCTCCACGCGATTTTATCGAAAAGCCAAACACTCGTCAAGCACGCGGTTGGACTCAAGAGGGCGAATTGGGGGCCGTTGGGCGAGGTGTTTTCGTGCCAGTTGATGATCCGCGCCCGCATCGAGAAAAACCGTCAATCTTTGGACAACGGTCATCTCCTCCTTTTGCAGGTGGAACATCATCTCGGAGATCAACTCGGCCCCGACGCTCTTGAAGTCGTTCCAACGCTGCGGGGTGATCCCGTTCTCGATAATCTCGGCGGTGATCGCATGCAGGCATCGCGCACGCGGCCCGATTGCATCGTGCTCGTCAATCAACAGAGCAGCCAATTCTCCTTCACCCTTGGCACAGATAAGAGGGAAAAGCTCCGCCTCCTCAAAGGCGTTATGATCGACAATCTGATCAAGGCAGAACAGCAAGTCCCGCAGCCACTCACCATCGCTCTCGTTCTGCGGATCGAACGGGCGGCGGGCAGCTTCTCCGGTGATGCGGTGCTCCAGATCGCACAGCAGCATAATGATACGAAAATGTTCCTCATGCAGAAGCTTACCGAGCTCACTCAGGCCGGTCATTGTTTATACCCCATCTGCTGCAATGCAAAAACAGCTGCCGGAGACAGTGCCCGCCTTGCTGCAACGCAACATGATAGCAGGACAGCAGGGAAAATATCAATGGGTTAGACGCGCCAAGCCGGCTTGCCGAAACATTTTTCGAGTGTTGAGAGCGGCACGGCAGAAAGAAGCCGACACTGCGCCAAGGGCATGCGTTTGCAGGCGATGATCGCCGCCGTATCGACCTCCGGCAACAGTATCAATTTAACCTATAGAGTGGCCAAAATTACACCAAAGAGGGCGCCTCCTCCGAGCGCAGTTTTTCAGTCGCCATTTGCTCGATTATTGCGACGATCTGATCGTCTTCTCCAAGCGTACCAAGAAACGATGCTATTCTGTCCCGACGCGCACTCCTTACAAACAGCTTTTCGATATCCTCGACCACATGATTGCCGCGGGCGGCAAACAGCGCTATCGCCATCAAAGGATGATGTGCGGATGCGAGAACATCCTGCAGAAACGGCGGTTGGCCGATGAACGCCATCTCCACGCTGTGGAACGTCGAGGCCGTCCGCAGCCTCTCCGCCTGCAAAGCAAGGGCGGCCGCCGATGCCGGATCGCGCGAGGAGCCATGTCCGATCAACACCAGCGCAGTGGCCGCGGCGGCCAACTCGTGATCCCTCAGCCCCTGCACCGCCCGTTGCAGGACCAGATCGGCCACCAGCGGATGGAGACCGAGCGGTCGGCAAAGGTTGATGCGACGCCCATCCGGCTCACCGGCGCCGGCAAGCGCAGGCGGAAGCGCCTCATGATAAAGGGTTCCGTCGCACATCAGAAACGGGACGACAACGATTTCTCGCGAGCGCATTCGCGCGAGCGCCTCTCGCGGGTTCGGCCGGCCGGCAATCGTTGCCGCCCCCACCTCGGCAAAGCGGCCGCGCCGGTTCAATGCCGCTGCATGGCGGGCAACCAGATCATCCGGGCGGGAACATCGGGTTGACCCCTGACCGACCAGAAGCACGCCCACATTGCGGGATCCCGCCGTGGGTTCGGCCACGGACGCCGGATGCTCGTACGGTTCAGTGGCTGGTGCCTGCTGAATAGGTGATCTTGTTATAGACATTGTATTTGCCCGAGGGTTTACGCATCGGAATGCGGGTGACTTCGGCAAGGGTTGCGGCGTCATAGACCACAATCGCCCCGTCGTTCTCCCAGATGCTGACCAACGCAAAGCGGCCATCACGGGTGAATTCCACGTGCGCCGCCGTCCGGCCCGGCGAAGGTCGCAAGGTACGAACAATCGAAAGCGTGCGTTTGTCAATGACGTGGAGGGCATCCCGATCGGTGCCGAAGAACACATCGACCCAGGCATAAGGCGAATTTTCGTGGCTGCGCATGAAAAAGCCGGGGCCGAGGGTGTCGATCCGGGCGATCGTCTCCCAACGGTCCATGTCGATGACACTGACGGCGGCATCTTTGAGATGGGGCGTCGCCAGCACTTGCCTGCCGCCGTTCTCGAAGACGATGCCGGACCCCAGATGTGGCATCCCGGCAAGGGCCACTTCGGCGATCTTGCGGCCGACGTTGAGGTTGATCACCTGCCCCGCTTCGCCGTCGCGCGCAGCACCGATCGCGTGGTGATAGGAGGGATCGAAAAAGAAGTCATCCAGATAATCGTCGAGCGCGATCCGCCGGACCGGGAACGGCCCGAAGTCGAACGCTCCCTCCCGCATATCCGCCTGATAACTGTGCACGGTTCCTGTCGCCACCGGCTCCGGATCGCTTTGATAGGAAATCTCCCACATCTCGGGGATGTCCTTGAGCGCAGCGACGAAGCTCTGCCGCGGGGGTGCGGTGTAGACGGCGCTGACTCGGGACGAGCGGCCCTGAGACTCCACGGGAATATACTTAACGGGGCGCAAGTCTTCGGCGTCGAGAATGACCAGCGAATGAGGAAGATAATTTCCCGCCATCACCCAGCGACCATCAGCGGACACGGCGATATTGCGCAGATTAATTCCGGCCCGAATTTCGACCACAGGGACGAGGCCGAACAGATCGTATTTGCTGACCCAGCCGTCGCGCGAGCCAAGATAAACGAAGCGGCCATCCGGGGAGTACTTAGCGCCGCCATGCAGGGCGTAGCGAGAAGGAAACCGCCAGATCGGCTGAAAGCGATCGCCGTCAAGAATGGTGACGTGCTGATCCCCGGTCTCGACGACGGTGAACAGATTGAGGGGATCGGCGCTGTGAATCGGTCTGTCGGGGAGCCGGCCGGCGGGCGTGTGAACGACGCGGCTGGCTTCGATCTCCGCAATCTCCCACGATGGAATTTCCGCCAGCGGCGTGAAAATCAGGTCAACCAGCACGGCAATCTGCTTCCCGGTCAAGACCTCGGCGAATGCAGGCATCTGGGTGGCAGGGCGCCCTTCCGCGATTACGGTCGCGGCCTCGGCCGGCTTGAGACGGCCGAGGTTCTCCGGCAGCAGCGCCGGGCCGCTGCCACCAAGCCGTCCGTCGCCGTGACAGGCCAGGCAGTGTTCGGTATAGAGTTGCTCGGCGTGCTGCAGGGGGACGAGCGGATCGGCACCCGCCGGAGACTGCGCGATCACCTGCGCTGACGTTATCATGCTCAACACGGCAGCCAGCGCGGCGATCGCGGTGATCTTAAATCGGCGCACTGCTCGCCTCCAGGTGCGGCTGCCCTCCATTACCTGTCTCGCTGATCCCGATCTCGCCATCGCTAAGGAAGCAGCCGGGATCTTCCGCCCACGGATCGCCGGTGAGCTGCAGCGCGCGTACCCGGGTATTACCGTTGCAGATGTCGAGATGAGCACAACGCCCGCATCGCCCATGCACCGGCCGCGGCCGCTGCCGCAGGCCAGCCAGAACCGGATCGGCAGTATCCCGCCAGATGTCCGAAAACGGGCGGTCGCGCACGTTGCCGAGGGTGTAATGCCACCAGAACGTATCGGGATGAACGTTGCCGAGATTGTCGATGTTTGCGACTCCAACGCCCGAGGAATTGCCGCCCCACCGCACCAAGGCGCGGCGGACCCGATCGGCGTGCTCTGGGAACCGTTCTTTCAGCCAGAACCACAGATAGACGCCGTCCGCATCGTTGTTGCCAGTGACGAACTCGCGATCCTCGCCATCTGCGATCGCCTGCCAGCTTGCCTGGAACACCCGATCAAGCGCCCAGCGGGTTACGGCCGACGCCGCATCGCGACCGCGATTCTTATTTCCCCGGCCAGCGTAATTGAGATGGGAAAGGTAGAACTTGCCAAGCCGCTCACGCTCCATCAGTTCCATCAGTTCGGGCAGCGTATCCGCGTTGTCGAGCGTCAGCGTAAAGCGCAGGCCCACCTTGAGGCCACGATCCCGGCAGCGCCGGATGCCGGCCAGCGAGGCGTCGAACGCACCTGCTTTGCCGCGGAAGGCATCGTGGGTCCCGCCGATCCCGTCGAGGCTGACACCGACATAGTCGTAGCCGATGTCGATAATCGCATCTGCCATCCGCTCGTCGATCAGCGTGCCGTTGGAGGACAGGCCGACGAAGAAGCCCTGCTCCTTCGCACGCCGGGAGATGGCGAAGATGTCCGGACGCAGAAGCGGCTCACCGCCCGACAGGATCAGTACCGAGATGCCGAACGCCTTCAGATCGTCCATCACGGCAAACACCTCTTCGGTGCTGAGTTCGCCGGGAAAATCGACGTCTCCAGAGATCGAGTAGCAGTGCTTGCACTTCAGATTGCAACGCCGGATCAGGTTCCAGATCACCACCGG
>CAZFBS010000083.1:0-6669 GCA_964517265.1 uncultured Rhodospirillaceae bacterium
CATCACCGCCGCGCCAACATGATCACAACAGGCACATCGTCAACGGGTTGATAAGCTCGCCCGCTCCGGCCCCGCCAACGCCACCGCCGCCTGCCTTCCGATGGCCTCCGGCACCAACGCGTTGGCCGAAGCCCTTGCCGCCGATCCCCTGCTCGGCCGGTTCACGCACATCCCGTGCAAGGAGAACGGCCTTGACATCGAGGGCATCGCGGTGCGCGGCGATCGCGTCTTCCTCGGCCTGCGCGGGCCGGTTCTTCGCGGCTGGGCGATGATCATCGCGCTCAAGGTCCGCAGCGAGGACCCGGGGATCCTGGACCTCGGCGCGATCGGCCCGCAGGACGAGCCCTACCGGCTGCATTTCCTCGACCTGGACGGGCTGAGGATCCGCGATCTCCTTCTCGATGGCGACGACCTTATCATCCTCGCCGGGCCGACGATGGATCTCGACGGCCCGAGCCGGATCTATCGCTGGCGGGGCGCTCTCGGAGCCGGCGCGCCCGCGGTCGTTCCCCATGACCGGATCGAGCTTCTGCTCGATGTGCCGTATGGCGAAGGATGCGATCACGCCGAGGGGATCGCCCTGATCGCGGTGGGTGGCGCCGGCTGCTCGTCGTCTACGACAGCCCTGCGGCCTCGCGCCTGCACGAGGGCGGCGGCGTCATCGACGCCGACGTCTTCGTCTTTCCAAGCCGCGCCGTCCTCAAGGTGACCGCTCCTGCAGAAGATCGGTCTCGGCCGTCTGCCCGGCGGCATCGTCATTGAGCACGAAAACTTTCGCTTGTACTTCCCGATCGTCACCTTCGGTGATCCTCAGCGTCGTCCTCTCGCTCATCCTGTGGCTGTTCAACCGTTGAGCGAAAATGCAGAGCCCCGCTGGACCCTCTCTCGAACTCCAGGTTGATTGCTACGCTGGCCATCGTGGCGAGGAGACTCCGCGGCGATTTTCGTTCGCCGACCGAAACGTCGAGGTCGTCGAAGTTCTCGACGCTTGGCTGGCGCCTGATCATCGCTACTTCAAGGTCCGCGGCGACGATGGGGCCTACTACATCCTGCGCAACGACGTGCCGGCCGGCCGATGGGAACTCACCATGTTTGATCGAACCGGCGCCATCCGCTGAGGATGGAGGTTGGAATGCAGACGATCGACAAACTCACCCACGCCACCAAGGTCGTCGCGATATGCCTGCCGCCGTTGGTGATGTCGCTGATCGGGCTGGCGGCGCTGTCGCGCCGGAAAGGCGGCGTCGTGGTCACCAGCAAGAAGCCGGCGCCGACGCTGAGCGCCGAACGGCGCAGCGGCGCCGGATGACTATCGAGCCGCCTCCAGCCACTCTTTCAGCTTCGACCACCGCCGCCGCGTCTGCTTGCCCTTGACCGCAATCGCCATCGCCTTCTTCTGCCCGACGATGACAACGAGCCGCCGGCCGCGGGTGACGGCGGTGTAGATGAGATTTCGCTGCAGCATCGGGTAGTGCTGGGTGGTGAGCGGGATGACCACGGCCGGGTACTCCGAGCCCTGGCTCTTGTGGATGGTAGTGGCGTAGGCGAGGACGACGTCATCCAACTCGCCGAAGCCATAGGTCACCAGCCGGCCGTCGAAGGCGATCACCATCTCGGAGGTTTCGGGACTGATGCTGACGACGACGCCGAGATCGCCGTTGTAGACCTCCCGATCGTAGTCGTTCTCGATCTGCATCACCTTGTCGCCGATGCCGTAGGTCGAGCCGAAGCGCTCGACGCGGATCTCGCCGGGCGGATTGAGCGCCTTCTGCAAATCGATGTTGAGCGAGCGCGCGCCGAGACCGCCGCGGTTCATCGGGCACAACACCTGGATGTCGGCAATGGGATCCAAGCCATAGCGCGCCGGGATGCGCTCGCGGACGATCTGGAGGATCTTGGCGATGCCGTCCTCGGCATCGGTGCATTCGATGAAATGAAAGTCGCTGGCCGGATCCTGCACCCATTCCGGCATCAGGCCCTGGTTGATGCGGTGGGCATTCACGATGATCCGGCTCTCGGCCGCCTGGCGGAACACCTCGGTCAGCCGCACTACCGGCACGGCGCCGGACGCGATGATATCGGCGAGGACCTGCCCCGGGCCCACCGACGGCAGCTGATCGACATCGCCGACGAGGATCAGCGCCGAGCGATCCGGCACCGCCTTCAGGAGCGCGTGCATCAGCGGCACGTCGATCATCGAGGTCTCGTCGACGACCAGCAGATCGCACTCCAGCGTGTGATCTTCCTTGCGACGAAAGCCGCCGTGCATCGGATCGACCTCGAGCAGCCGGTGGATCGTCTTGGCTTCCAGGCCGGTGCTCTCGGAGAGGCGCTTGGCGGCGCGGCCGGTCGGTGCCGCCAGCGCGATGCGCACGCCCTTGACGCCAAGGATCTTCAGGATCGAATTCACCAGCGTCGTCTTGCCGACACCGGGGCCGCCGGTGATGACCAACACCTTCGTCGTCAGCGCCAGGTGCACGGCTTGGCTCTGGCTCTCGGCAAGAGCAATGCCGGCCTTGGTCTCGACCCACGGAATGGCCTTCGCGGCATCGATCGTGGGCCACGGCTGCGCGCCGCCGCTCAGTGCCTTGAGGCGTTCCGCACTCGCCCGCTCGGCCCGATGCAGGCCGGCCAGGAAGACGCAGCGCTCGCCCTCGACGCTGTCGGCAACAACCTCGCCATCCTGCAGCTCAAGATCGAGCGCGGTCTCGATGATGTTGGCTGGCACCTCCAGCAGCGTTGCCGCCATCGCCACCAACTCAGAGAGCGGAAGGCCGCAGTGACCCTCGTCCATCGCTCCGCTCAGCGCATAGCCGATGCCGGCGCGGGCCCGGATCGTCGCCGTCTTCTCGATGCCAAGTTTCGAGGCGATGAGATCGGCGCTCTTAAAGCCGATGCCGCGGATGTCGCGCGCCAGGCGGTACGGGTTCTCCGAAATCAGCCGGATCGCATCGGCGCCGTAGGTCTTGAAGATCCGCACCGCCCGCGAGGTGCCGACGCCGTGGCTGTGCAGGAAGATCATGATCTCGCGGATCGCTTTCTGATCGGCCCAGGCGGCAACGATGCTCTCGGCGCGCTTCGGGCCAATGCCATCCACCTCCTGCAGCCGCCGCGGCTGCTGCTCGATGACATCGAACACCGCCTCGCGGAACGCCTTGACCAGCTTTTTGGCGTAGATCGGGCCGATGCCCTTGATCATGCCGGAGGCGAGGTACTTCTCGATGCCCTCGGCGGTGGTGGGTGGGGCGGCTTTGAGGAAATCGGCGCGGAACTGCACGCCGTGCGTCCGATCGTTGATCCACCGCCCGCTCGCCTGGACGATCTCGCCGGCGCCAATGGTGGCGGCGTGGCCGAGGATGGTGATCAAATCGCGCTGGCCGCGCGCCTTGACCCGCAGCACGCAAAAGCCGCTGTCCTCGTTATGAAAGGTCACCCGCTCGACGAGGCCGGCGAGATTCTCGCGGTCGGGTGCGGGCGTTTGTTGCGGCATTCATGGCATCCGGATCAGCGATAGAAACTGATTTCGCTGACGGCTAGATCGGCGTGGAAGGCCCGGCCGATGGCGACCAGGCCGATCCGGCGCAGGTGACGGACATCCAGCGGCTCGGTCAGCCGGTAAGGCTGGAACGATGCGAACGGCAGCCGGATCTCCCGCCAATCCGCCTCGGCGACAAAATCCGCCCTGTACGACTGCCACGGCCGAAGGCACGCGGGTGTGCGCAGATGAACGCCATAGCGCTCGCCGTTGCCGCGCACGACGAGGAGCACGCCGGTAAAGGCCGAGGCATCGCGCGTCTGCCCTGGAGGCGCCATATCCAGAGCGGCCTGGATGAAGCCGCCGCCGTTCTCCAGTCGCACATCGCCGCTGACCCTCAAGGCCCGGCGGCCGTCGATCACGGCAAGGGCGATCGTTTCCTCGGACATCCCGCCCATCACCCGATCGCTGAAGCCGCGCCAGGGCGTGCCGAGGGCGGAGATCAGATCATCGCGGCGGAAGTCATCCACAACAAGCACGGCGTCACCTCGCGCCAGGGCCATGCCCTCGATACAGCAAGCAGCGGCAACCAACACCGGCGCCAGGATAAACCTGCGGCGATCCATGCGCATCATCATCATGTGGAGGCGCGATCCCGCGACATCACGCTTGTCTTCACTTTGCATCATCCTCGTCGCCTCCGTGTGCAAAGCTTTCAAGCCGCCGGCGGATGCGGCGGACGTGGCTGCCTTCCCAGTAGAAGTGGCCACAGTGAGGACAGACACGCACCGCCGTGCCAATCGCCCGGATGCACGGCGGAAGGGACCCGAGAAGCCGATGATCGGCGAGATCCAGCGGCGTGTTGCACAGGGTGCAGCGGCTGAGCGGATCAAGGCTCCAGTCCAAGGAAAGCCGCTGGGCCAGTTCCCGGGCGCAGGCATCGATGCCGTTGCCTTGAAGGACGATCGTCCACTCGTTCGCCCGGCAGATCTCGACGAGACGGCGGTCGCGGGTCAGAAGGATGCGCTGTTCCACATGCGCCTGTTCGACGAGATTACGATCGCGGCAGCCCGACGCGGCGATCGCAGTGTCGTAGCCGGCGATGCGCAGCCACCGGCCGAGACCCGCCAGCATTTGGTCACAGAGACGTCCGCCATCGTCAGGCTTCCCCGCATCGACTCCGCGAGCAGCTGCTGATGGATGCAGCCCGAGCGCTGTCGTGCATAACGAAAAGCGGTACCGTCAGGAAGGTGTTCTGAACCACAATGAGGGGTCCGTGCGATGAAGGATGGACTGATGAAGCGGATGGCTGTGGCAGCCGCACTGTTCTTGGCCAGCGTCACCCCCCGCCTCATGGTCCGAAGACGGTCACCGCATTGTTTGCGCGATCGCCTGGAAAGAATTAAGCACCGAGGCGCGTATTGCCCGTGCCCGCCTGCTTGAGGACGATCCGGCGGCAAGCTTTCCGGAGGCTCGCGTCTGGGCCGACACGATCCGGAGCCATCCCGCCTATGACTGGGCGCGCCCGCACCACTACATCAACGTGCCAAAAGACGCTGGCGGCATTGATCTTGCCCGCGACTGCCCGCCAAAGCCGGGCTGCATGATCAGCGCCATTGGCATCCACCGCGGCACCTTGAGCGATCCGAATGCCGCCGCGGCGGATAAGACGTAGGCTGGGGAGTTCCTCGCCCACTTCATCGGCGAGATTCAGCAGCACGTGCCGGAGTGCATCAACCTTGCCAAAATCGACGGAGATGAGCGTCTGCTGATTTTTTTCAGCTTGCTCAATGGCGCGACGCCGGCGGGGGATTTTTACAAATGGCAGGTGCTGCGCTCTCGCCCTTGGGGCACCACGCCCCGGGAGAAAGCCTTCCCCGCGCCATCCAGGTCGGTTGTGGAGCCCACGGCGTGAACGTCGGACGAGCGTTCATGGCGCTGTCCGTGTTGCGTTCGTGTTGCACGGAACCGCCGTCGCAATCGGTAACGCTTTGGAATCTTTTAGTAATGCTTGATTCTGTCTTGTAGCATTTCAGACGGCAAACAGGCCGCCCGGGGCAGCCTTAAGTCTTTGATATGTTTCTGGAAGTTGTGGTTGCGGGGGCAGGATTTGAACCTGCGACCTTCAGGTTATGAGCCTGACGAGCTACCGGGCTGCTCCACCCCGCGGGGGTGTTGTGTGGCCGTCGCTGCCGGTCGGCGCGAGCCTCCCAAAAAGGAAGCTGGCGCAGTGCTGCAACGGCACGGGCTTCAATTGCAAAGTGGCTTTGGCGTTGTTGTCATCATCTGTGTGTATTTGTCGGCTTTTGTCGACACTTGTGTCGCTTTTGTCGTCTTTTTTGTGTCCCGCTCTGCTTGGAGGACCTGGCGGCGACCTACTCTCCCACGCCTTAAGACGCAGTACCATCGGCGCTGAGGGGTTTCACGGCCGAGTTCGGGATGGGATCGGGTGGGACACCCTCGCCATGACCACCAGGTTCTTCAAGCAGAAGGGGTTGTCGGGGCTTGTCCGTTTTCGTACGGGCCGGCGGGGCTGGATCCTCCAAAATCCGTGATCGTCACGATTGCTTATGGTCACTTGCTCAGGGTCACTGGCGCGACGGGGTTGCCGCTGCGTCAGGGGTTGTCTTTGTCATGTCTCAAGCCGTTCGAGCGATTAGGACCGGTTAGCTGCACGTGTTGCCACGCTTCCACACCCGGCCTATCGACGTGGTGGTCTTCCACGGCTCTCATGGGAGACCTCGTTTTGAGGAAGGTTTCCCGCTTAGATGCCTTCAGCGGTTATCCTGTCCGGACTTAGCTACCCTGCTGTGCCGCTGGCGCGACAACAGGTCCACCAGAGGTCCGTCCACCCCGGTCCTCTCGTACTAGGGGTGGCGCCTCTCAAGTCTCCTTCACCCACGGCAGATAGGGACCGAACTGTCTCACGACGTTCTAAACCCAGCTCACGTACCACTTTAATCGGCGAACAGCCGAACCCTTGGGACCTGCTCCAGCCCCAGGATGTGATGAGCCGACATCGAGGTGCCAAACCTCCCCGTCGATGTGGACTCTTGGGAGAGATTAGCCTGTTATCCCCGGCGTACCTTTTATCCGTTGAGCGATGGCCCTTCCACTCGGGACCACCGGATCACTATGGCCGACTTTCGTCTCTGCTCGACCCGTCGGTCTCGCAGTCAGGCGGGCTTGTGCCA
>CAZFBS010000084.1:0-6546 GCA_964517265.1 uncultured Rhodospirillaceae bacterium
GCTGATCATGTCGAAGGACACGAAGGACAGGATCATCTCAGATCGCTTCGACGGCCTTCGCCAGAAGGTCGCGCACCTGGCCTGCGACGGCCGTCAATTCGGCGTTCTCGATCGCCTGCATAGACGCCACCGGGTCGATCGCGCTGACTTCCACACCGCCCTCGACTTCGCGCAGGATGACGTTGCAGGGCAGCATCGCACCAACCCGAGGCTCGATCCCGATCGCCTGATGCGCCATCTTCGGATTGCAGGCGCCGAGAATGCGATACGCCGGCATCTCGACATCGAGCTTCTTCTTCATCGTGGCCTGGACGTCGATCTCGGTCAGTACGCCGAAGCCATGGTTCGCGAGCGCTTCGCGCGTACGAGACTCGACGTCATCGATGCCCGCGCCGGAAATCATTCGATTGATCGAATAGGTCATTGCCAGTTTCTCCCTTTTATTTGCGAAGGTACTTGATCCGCGCGTGGGGTAGAATAGCCGAAGGGGTATTTTACCGCATGTGTGGCCTCCGTAGCCGTCGGGAGCTTACCATCGCTGAAGGCAACCGCAGTTGTCGGGCGGGTCAAACGCCCAGGATGACCCGCAGGATGATTCTCGATCAACAAAGACATTCGTCGGAATACGCCTTCGGCTATTCCAACCGACAGGCTATCCCGGCGACGTGCTACGCGCTGTCTCGACCGTGGGGGTGACGGGGACGGGGTTGCGCAGGCTTTGCAGCACCACGCAGTAGCGCTCGGTCAGGCGGATCAGCGTGTCGATCTGCTCGGGCGCCGCGTCGGCGTCGAGTTGGAAGCGAAGCCGGATTGCCTGGAAGCCGACAGGGGCGTCCTTGGCCACACCCAGCGTGCCGCGGAAGTCGAGATCGCCCTCGGCGGAGATCACGCCCCCTTTCAGCGTGATGCCGAGCGCCGTTGCAACCGCCCGCACCGTCACACCGGCGCAGGCGACCAGCGCCTCCAGCAGCATGTCGCCGGAACAGGCGAGGCTGCCGTCGCCACCGGTGGCGGGATGGAGGCCGGCGGTGATGAGGGCCTGGCCGGTTTCCACCTTGCAGGCGATCGCCGCGTCGCCCAGGTTGCCTTCGGCCTTGAGGGTGTAGAGGGCGCTCTCCGGCGCGCTCTTGTACTGCGCCTTGAGGGGCGCCTGCAGGTCGCGGAGGTCTTCGGCGTTCATGTCGGCAACTCTCCTTCTCGAAGCGGGCCTTGCCGGTGCGGGAACCACTCGGCGGCGCGATTGCCGCGGCAGGTCTCTGGAAATTCGGGCGTCGCTTGCCCAAATCGTACACCGGGTTTGGAGGAGTTGTCATGATCAGACGGATAGCAACGATCGCTGTTGTGCTCGCGACCACCGCCGCGGCATCGGTAGCCCTGGTGCCGAAATCGTTTGCCGAGGAGATCGCGGTCTACAAGGCGCCCTGGTGCGGCTGCTGCGAGGCCTGGGCCGATCACCTCCGCGAGAGCGGCTTTTCCGTCACGGTCACGGAGATCGACGATCTCGCCTCCCTCAAGGCGCAGCAGAGCGTGCCGACGGCTTTGCAATCGTGCCATACCGCAGTCGTCGACGGTTACACCATCGAAGGGCACGTTCCCGCCTCCGACATCGCGCGGCTTTTGGCGGAGCGGCCCGATGCGGCGGGACTCGCCGTTCCCGGCATGCCGATCGGCTCGCCAGGGATGGAGCAGGGGGACCGGCGCGATCCGTATGCCGTGATCCTGTTCGGCGAGGACGGGGAGTCGGTCTTCTCCCGCCACTGATCCACGCGCTCGGGCGGCCGCGTCTTTTTTTCGGGTAAAAGCCGGTTATCTGGGAAGGTTATCGATCGCACCGGTGCGATTGGTGTGAGCGCCGGCGTGCAACCGCTATCGGGAGAGGCATGAATGTCGCTGTTTGGTCTTTATCAACCGCAGGCCGTCGCGGAGATGGCCGCGCTGTCCTATGCCGCCTACGGCAACGGCAGTGGGGCTCTTGACCAGCAGCTGAATGAGTATGCGCCGGCCTGGAAGCCGCTCGGACCTGAGGAGCTGGGATTGGACCCCGGGCTCTTCACCGCGGGTGGCTATTACCAACGCAATGACGCGGCGGGCTACGCGGCGCTTGAAGGCGAGCGTCTCGCCATCGTGTTCCGTGGCAGCGACTCCGCGCGGGATCTGGTCCGAACCGGGTTTGCGCAGAAGGATTATTTCAATAATCTTCAGCCGTTGATCGAGGCGTCGCTGACCTACGCCGGCGCGATCGGGGCGCGGGAGATCGTGCTGACCGGCCACAGCCTTGGCGGCGCGATGGTGCAGCGAACGGCAGCGTTGATCGACCGCTTCACGGTTCCCGATGGCGCCGACTGGCAGATGGCGGCGTTCGGCTCGCCCGGCACCGATGTCGATAACACGACGCCATTCAGCCGAACCGTGCTCAATCTTGCCCATGCGGGGGACCCGGTTCCGGATGGCCGCATCCTCTCGAGTCTCCAGCAGCATGGGCCTTTCGCAACCCTCGAGCTGCCGAACGTGAAGGATGCGGACACCTTGTTTGAGTTGGCGCGGCAGAAGCAGGCGCAGGAGCGCGATCCCGCGCTCGTCACCGAGCACGACATCCTGCGCTATCGGCTCAGTGTGGATGCGCTCGCGCAGTCGGATCTCTCCGCATTGGCCGACAGCGAGACGAGGGCGGTCGTCCTCGATGCGGCGAACGGGGCGGCGAGCAATGATGTCTATGCGATTGGCAGCGCCAATCGGCTAGTTCTCGGCCTTGCCGGCGACGACCGGCTGATCGGAAGCGAGCATCGCGACCTGATCGACGGCGGGGCCGGGAACGATGTCATCGCCGCCGCAGCGGGTGATGATATCGTGATGGGCGGGCCGGACAACGACACTGTCGACGGTGGGGCCGGCTTCGACGTGGCCTTGTTTGCGGCCGAGTCGATGGATTATGCGCTGTTCACCTCGGACGGTTGGACAGCGGCGATTCCCCGGGTGCCGGAGACCGCGCCTGATGGAACGGACCTGGATGGGACGGATCTGCTCGCCAACATCGAAAGCATCGGGTTTGCCGACGGGCCGGTGACGCCGCCGGGCGAGAACTTCGATGCGCTCGCCTATACCGCATCCTACCCCGACCTGATTGAGGTGTTCGGGGCCGACAGCGACGCCGCGTTCCGGCATTTCGCTGAGTATGGATACCATGAGGGCCGCGGCGTGACCTTCGATGGGCTCGAGTACATCGCGTCGTACCCGGACCTGATCGAGGCCTATGGGCCGGACCGGGACGCCGGCAGCCTGCATTATATCACGTTCGGTGCCGACGAAGGCCGAAGCAAGGACACCTTCGATGTCGCGCAGTACGTGAACCGCTATCCCGATCTGCGCAATGCCTTCGGCAGCGACGAGCAGGCAGCCGTCGTTCACTACATCGTGGCGGGATACGAAGAAGGACGCAGCGACGACATCCTGGTTTGATCTATTCTATCCGATCCGTCTCGCCGCCGAGCGGAACAGCTCCGCGTCCTCCGGGGAAAACCGCATCGCGGCGAGAAAATCCTCGACGCTGTAGTGTGGATCGGTCTCGGCGACGGCGGTGCGGTAATTCCGCGCCTCGGCGAGGCGGCCAGCCAGCGCCAGGCTGTAGGCGGCGATCGCGAAGATATGCACATGCGCGTTCGGCCGCGCGGCGGCCTTGATCCCGCATGCGGCGGCCTCCTCGAACCGGCCGAGCCGCAGCAGTGCCATCGCCCGGGCCCCGAGCATGCCGAACAACAGCGGATCGAACGGGCTGAGGCGCTGCGAGTGGTGGGAGCAGGTGATGGCGGCCTCGGGATCGCCCAGTTGCGCCTGGACGAAGGCGAGCGTGTAGTGGCCGAGCGCAAAGTTGGGGCTGAGGTCGACCGCCTCCTCCAACTCGACCACAGAGCGGCCGAGGCTTCCCCGCAGCCAATGCGCCCGGCCCATCGCCCAATGCGCCGCCGGATCGCGATCGTCGGCCATCAGGCTCTGGCCGGCGGTGGCGAACGCCCGATCGACCTCCGAGGAGCGCTCCGCCCAGCCCTGGAACGCGTTCTGGAAGTGGGTGAAGGAGAGCCCGGCATAGGCGCGGGAGAACGTAGGATCGAGCTGCACCGCGGTCGCGAAGAACTGCCGGGCACGCTCGTTGTCGGCCCGGTTGAACCGGTACATGTGCCACAAGCCACGATGATGGGCCTCCCATGCGTCGAGCGAGTTCGGCGGCCGCAGGATCGCCCGGTTGGATTCATGGGCTTCAATCTCGTGGGCGATTGAGGCGACGATCCTGTTGCCGATCTCATCCAGGACGAGGAACGTATCGTCCGCCGGTTGATCGAATACCTCCACCCAGACGATCCGGGCGGTGCGCGTTTCGGCAAGCTCGACCGCCACCGTCAGGCGGCGGTCATGGCGCTGCAGCCAGCCGCTGACGACGTAATCGACATCCAGCATCCGGCCGGCCGCCTCCGCCGGGATGCCGCGCTCGCGAAGGGCGAACACGGTTCCCTGCGCGATGACGAACAGGCTTCGCAGCTTGGCCAGCCGGGTGATGACGTCATGAACGAGACCGCCGGCCGGTCCACCAGAGGTATCGGCTTCGGCTGACGAATCGATGAAGGGCATGATCGCAACGGAGGCGCGCCTCGCTGCGCCCGCCGCCGTATCTTCCGGTCTTTTGTTGGGCGCGGGGATCGGCTCGGCAACGATCACGCCGCCTTGCATGCCCCGGGCCGTTTGCAGCCGGGCCGTGCGCCACGCCTCGCGGATGGGTGCGGGATCGAGCCCCTCGGCCTCAAACAGGCGGACAGTTGCCGCCAGATGCTCCTCGCCGTCGCGAATGCGCCCGCGCCGCGCAAGGGCGTCAAGAAGGGCTTGATGCGCCCGGCACTCGAACGGGGCAAGCCGCAGCCACGGCTCCAGGACAGCGAAGATCGCATCGCCCTCGATGTGTCGCACCAGATGATTGAGCAACGCCGCCTGGCTGCCGCGGAACTGGCGGCGCTGCGCGGTGAGCCAGCCGGTGAACATCGGACTGCGTTCGATCTGGAGCCCTTCGAGGAAGTCGCCGGCGAAGAGGTCCGAGAGCGCGCGCACCCGCTCTGCCGCAAGCGTCTCGATTCCCTTGTTGATCGCGCGAGCGACCTCGACGGCGTCGACACGGCAATCCGAGACGTCAAGCCGGATCGTATCCGCATGGGCCTCGACCCTGCGTCGGCCCGGCTCATCCACCGCCTGCCTGATCTTGCTGAGGCACCAGCGAAGCTCGCCGCGGGGATCATTGGGAACATCCCACAGCAATTCGCACAAATGGCTGCGGCCCATCGGATGGGGCGCCAGCACGAGATAGGCGAGCAGCGCGCGGACCTTGCGCGAGGACGGTAGTCTCAGCGGAACGCCATGGCGGCGGATCGCGAACGGGCCCAGCAGCGTGACCTGCAGCGAGGCGCCGTCGCCTTCGCGTATCGCCTCCGATTCCACGGGCGATTCCACGCCATCTCCCACGCTCACCTCCACGGGTGACCGATACGGTGGGGCAATCAGCGCTGCTGCGCCAAGGGCGGGCCAGATTGGGTCGACGTCTCTGCCCGTCCGCACGCGACAGCATAGCACGAACATCCATTCCGATGGAGGAAACCGATGAACACTTCCGCTGCCACACTCACCCAGCCACCCGCCGTGGTTGACCTGGAAGCTTTGAAGGCTCGCCAACAGAGCGCATGGTCGGCCGGCGATTATGCCATCATCGGCACGACGCTGCAGATCGTCGGTGAAGAGCTGTGCGAGGCACTCGACATCCGTGCGGGGGACAGGGTCCTCGACGTCGCTGCCGGCAACGGCAACGTCTCGCTTGCCGCCGCCCGCCGCGGGTGCGAGGTCACCGCCACCGACTATGTGCCGGCTTTGCTCGATCGCGCCCGCGAGCGCGCCGTTGCCGATCGGCTTGCTATCGCGCTCCGGATAGCCGATGCGGAAGCGCTGCCGTTCCCGACCGGCAGCTTTGATGCGGTGGTCTCGACGTTCGGCGTCATGTTCACCCCCGACCAGAGCCGCGCCGCCGCCGAGCTCACTCGTGTCTGCCGGCGCGGCGGCAAGATCGGTCTCGCCAACTGGACGCCCGAGGGATTTATCGGTCAGCTCTTCAAGACCCTTGGCCGGTACGTCTCGCCACCGCCGGGCGTTCCCTCGCCGGCATTGTGGGGAACGCGAGCGCGGATCGCAGAGCTGTTCGGTTCGCACGCGGGTGCGATCGAGACCACCGAGCGCACGTTCGTGTTCCGCTATCGCTCGCCGGAGCACTGGCTGGAGGTGTTCCGAACCTATTATGGGCCGCTGCTCAAAACCTTCGCTCTGCTCGATCCGGCCGCGCAATTGGCGCTGGAGCGGGATCTGCTGTCGCTGATCCGCCGTTTCAACCGCTCGGCGGACAGCACGATGGTTGTGCCCAGCGAATACCTGGAAGTCGTGATCGCGCGAACCTGACGCCGGCGGCCGTCAGAGCCTGCTCAGCAATTAAGTTGCTGCATGGGTCTTTCAGTGGGCACGATGGAG
>CAZFBS010000085.1:0-6365 GCA_964517265.1 uncultured Rhodospirillaceae bacterium
TGCGCGAGGCGCAGCGAAGCTACGAGGCCAACCTCAACATGGTGCGCACGTCCAAAGAGATGGCGCGCGACGCCATCAACATCCTGCGCTGAACGAGGCGCAACGCGCGCAACAGGGGAGCCGGAAATGAGTATTCCCGTCACCAGTTATGCCGGCGCCGTCGCCGCCTATCAGCGCGCGGCCAGCGGCGGTGAGGCCGAGAGCACCGGCGCTTCAGCCGGCGGCAGCACCTTCGCCGACCTGGTCAAGACCGCAGCGGGAAGCGCGATGGAAACGGCGACGGCCGGCGAGGCGGCCTCGATCGCCGCGCTGCAGGGCCGCGCCGACATCAGCGAGGTGGTCACCGCGGTGGCCGAGGCCGAACTGACCCTGCAAACGGTGATCGCCGTCCGCGACAAGGCGCTCGACGCCTACCACGACATCATCCGGATGCCGATCTGACGGGTCTTCGGGCACCGGGCATTTCCAGCCGAGAAAAAGCAGGCAGCATTCCGCCATGAACGACGTCGCCGTTATCGAAATCGGTCAAGCGGCCATGATGGTCATTCTCAAGATCTCGGCCCCGATCATGATCGCCGGTACCGTGATCGGCCTTATCATCGCCCTGTTCCAGGCACTGACCACCATTCAGGAAATGACGTTGACGTTCGTGCCGAAGATCATGGTGATTTTCGTCACCATCATCCTGTTCCTGCCGTTCATGCTGACGACGCTGATCGAGTTTTCGCACACCCTGTTCGACCGCATCGTCGCCGGCGGTTGATGGCGGTGACCGCACTGCTGGCGCCCGGCGCAATCGGGATGGGCGGCGGGCTCGACGCATGGCTGGCCGGCAGCGGGTTCGCCTTTTTGCTGATCTTTGCCCGCGTCGGCGCCGTCGTCACCGCACTGCCGGGCCTCAGCGCCGTGTTCGTCAGCATCCGCATTCGGCTGATCATCGCGCTTGCCCTCAGCTTGTTGCTGCTGCCGCTGCTGGGCCCGCAGCTACCTGCACTGCCGGCAACCGCCGTTGCCCTGGCGCTGATCGTGCTGCCGGAGATCGTCATCGGCCTGTTCATCGGCTTCATCCCCCGCGCCATCGTCGCCGCGTTGCACATGGCCGGCACGTTCACCGCGCTGTCGGTATCGCTGGCCAACGCGCTGGTCCAGGACCCGGTGGCCGATCAACAGACCTCGACGATTGCCGGCCTGTTCGGAACCGTCGGCCTCGTGCTGATCTTCGTTACCGACCTTCATCACCTGATGCTGGAGGCGATCGTCCACAGCTACACCGTGTTCCCGGTCGGCCTGCCGCTGCCGGCGGGGGATTTCGCCGACGCCGGCACCCGCATCCTTGGCCAGAGCATGGCGCTCGGCCTGCAGCTGGCGGCGCCGTTCGTGCTGGTCGGCTTCATCTACAACTTTGGTCTCGGCCTGCTCGGCCGGCTGATGCCGCAGCTCCCCGTTTTCTTTTTCGGGCTGCCGGTGCAGATCTCGTTGCAGCTATGGGCGCTGATGCTGACCCTCTCCGGGATCATGCTGGTATTCCTCACCCGCTTCGGCGATCTCCTCGCGCCGCTGGCCGGCCGCTGAAGGCCTGAGCCCCGATGGGAAACTGCTGAATGGCGGAGGAACAGGAACGATCGTCGAAGACGGAGGACGCGACACCGCGGCGCCTGCAGAAGAGCCGCGAGCGCGGCCAGGTTGCGGTCTCGCAGGAGGTCAAGAGCTGGGCCATTCTCGCCGCCGGCACCCTCGGATTGGTGGTGCTGGTGCCCGATGCTTTGCGCAGTCTGGCCGCCACCGGCCGCTTCTTTCTGGAATCGGCCGATGCGATCGCGCTCGACCGAACCTCGGCGCAGCGTGGCCTCGGCACCCTGGTGCTGGCGGTCGGTTGGGATCTCGCGCTCTTGTTCGCCCTCGTCACGATCGTCGCGGCGTTCGCCGGCATTGGCCAGATCGGCCTGTTGTGGGCGCCGTCGAAGATCAAGCCGGAGGTCTCCAAGATCTCCGTGATCAAGGGCGCCCAGCGGATGGTCTCGCTGAAGTCCCTTGTCGAGTTCGCCAAGGGGATCGCCAAGCTGGTGGCGGTTGGCGCGCTCGCCTTCGCGCTGTCGCTGCCGCTGCTGGGCGACCTTGAGCTTCTGCTGTGGATGGATGCGGGGGACCTAATGCAGCGCATCGGCGTCGTCTCCGTGCGAATGGCCGGCGGCACCGTTGCGCTGATGAGCGTGATCGCCATCGCCGACTATCTCTACCAGCGGCACGCGTTCAACGTACAGATGCGGATGACCCGCCAGGAGGTCCGCGACGAGTACAAGGACTCGGAGGGCGATCCGCACATCAAGGCGCGGATCCGCAAGCTGCGGTCCGAGCGGGCGCAGCGGCGGATGATGGCGGCGGTGCCGAAAGCCGACGTCGTCATCACCAACCCGACTCACTACGCCGTCGCCCTCGAATACAAGATGGAGGCGATGGCGGCGCCGAAGGTGGTGGCGAAAGGCGTCGATCATCTCGCCCGCCGCATCCGCGAGGTCGCCGCCGAGCACGACGTGCCGATCGTCGAGAACCCGCCGCTCGCCCGCGCCCTCCACGCCACCGTCGACCTCGACGCCGAAGTCCCGCCGGAACACTACCAGGCCGTCGCCCAGGTCATCGGCTACGTCATGCGCCTGAAGGGGCACGGCGGGCAGGGTGGGGGGCAGACAGCTGGCAGCTGAGGTTTAGTCCTCGAGTCAGGTGGGGTAACGGCCCAAATTTGGTTGCACCATACAAGCAAAGGCTGTATGTTTAAGTATTAGCAAAAGATTAAAACGTAGCTGATTGGTCATGCTAAATTGGAATAATTCCGTTATGAATCAACAACTACGTAACCAAAAAAGGAAATTCTGATATGGAAAGAAGTCTAAACGTGTCACCAGCACAGAGTATTGCTGTTCCATCCCAACATATATCTCTTGATGCGCAAGCACAAATGATGTATGATGCTGACAAAAAATCAATGATAGTCTCATACTTATTGCTATTTTTCCTAGGATATATGGGTGCACATAGATTTTATTTGCAAAAGGCAGGAAGTGCGGCAGCTATGTTGGCGCTTTCTATAGTTTCTTTCTTTTTATCGTTTGTATTTATAGGTGTTTTCGGATTTTTAATTGTTTTTACGTGGGTTTTTATAGATATATTCTTAATTCCTGGAATGGTTTCTTCTTGGAATCGCCAACTTATTGGAAGGATAACGGGAAAGCATGTAGGATAACTCCACATTGCATGAAGCCATTTTAAATCAACTTTTCACGAAGCGTTGGGACGGGGCAGCGCTATGACCAAAAATGATGGTATCGGGTACCAAAGCACATGATGGGTTTATCGGCGAACTGCTCCCGCTGGCGGGTGGGCTGAGCGGCGGCCCGTTGTGGGCGCGATCGATGCGAACGAGATCCTCGGCCGAGGGCGTCTCGATGCCGCTCTCCTCGGCCATGCGCTGCAGCATCTGCCGGTAGGTCTCGCCCGTCGCGCGGCGCACAATGGCCTTCAGCGCGGCGTTCGCTTCCATGGTCGACGCATCGACGCCGATCTGCTCGCCTTTCACCAGGCCGTGCTCGGCAATTCGCGCCAGAACCCAGCCAAAAACCGCCTCGTGAACCTCGTGCGGCAGGCGCGCACGTGTTTTCGACAGCCACGAGTGGTCCGGCACCCGCGCGGTCGTCTCCAGACGCAAAAAGTCCCGCAACGACAGACTATCGCTGCACCGCCACTCGATCCCGCGCTCGGAATCGATGCCTTCGAAGTAGCCGACCATGTGCATCCGGAAGTACCGCCCCGGCGGGATCGACGGTGCTCCCATCTTCGCCGCGTAATACGGCTTGCAAGTCTCCTCGGCGAAGACGTCGAAGCCGGCCTCGATCAGCACCGCCTGCAGCCGGTCGTAGAAAACGTGCCCCGGCGAGCGCGGCATCTCCCGCCACGTCACCAGCAGATCACTCTGTCGTTCCCCTTGCCGACCCAGCGCCATCGCCAACCTCCACGTCTTGGCTCCGGGACAGCGAGTCAGACAGCAGCGACTTTGTCAACGGGCTGCTATACTGTTCGCTTCTCGATAACCAGGGCGTGATTTGTAAGCGGGACCGGGCGGATGTCGGGCGAGCACAAGGTCCCCGAACTGGGGGATTGGGTTCGGCAACGTGTTTTTGAAAGGTATGGAATCCGCGGCATCCTCGGGCTTGCGCTTCTCGCAGGGGCGTTCTTTGTCTGGACCCAGTGGAGCACAGTTTCCCGCTGGCCCGGCATCTCGTCCTTCGTTGCTTATGTCAGCCGCGATCCCCTTCCCCAAGCAGACCCGCACCGCTTCTCCGTCGCCATCGCTCATCTTGAGGACGATGACGCCAATCGCACCCACGAAAAGCTCATCGTCAGGCTGTTGCATGAGTTCGAAGGGGTTCAGGTATTGGCCTTGGATCGCACCATTCCCGTGCACGGCTCCCTGCCGGAGGAGCAGGAGCGCAAGGGTCACGAGAAAGCCCGTCAGTATCTCGAAGAAAGCAACGCTTCCGTCCTGATCTGGGGGCGTGTGCTTGAGTACGGAGACCAAAGCAAACCCGATCTCTACCTGACAGCGGCAGCCGGACAAGACGGAAGATCGAGACAGTATACTCTCGATGCCGGTACGGAATTCTCCCTTCCCAATGTGTTCTGGGAGGACTTGGCGGATGTTCTTCGCCTCGTGATTGGAACGCAAGCTGCCCAGTTCGACGAGGGTCATTATGTGGCCGACCGGCTGCAACCGTTCATCGCCCGGGTCCGCACGCTGCTGAAAATGAGTACCGGACGTCCCGGCTGGGGCCCTCGCCAGCGTGCGTCCACTCAATACTTGCTGGCTAATGCGTTACTGACGCTTGGCTTAAGCGGACAAATCGAATTTCTCGAACAGGCGGTTGAGACGTATGAGAAGTTGCTCAGAGAGTGGAGTGATGAGAGGGTTTGGTTCGAGTGGGACAACGTGCAGCTTGTACTTGGCTTCGCGCGCTTGATTCTGGGAACTGTGGAGAGCGGGACAAGACGATTGGAACAGGCGCTTGAGAGCTTCGATGCGGTGCTTAAGTTATGGTCCAGCGAGCAGGTGCCTTTGCAGTGGGCTGTTGCGCAAGTTGCTCGGGCCTCTGCCTTTTCTATACTCGGGCATCGAGAGACAGGGCCCAGAGGCAGGGCGCGCCTCCAGAAAGCCGTAGAAACATTCCAGGCGGTGTTGGATATACGATCTCATGCGCAAATGTATCTTGGTTGGTTGGAGGTCCAGAACGGGCTTGGTGTAGCTCTTCAAGCCCTGGGTGAGCGGGAAGACAGCACTATCCGCCTGACCGAGGCGGTTGAGGTTTACCGCGGCGCGCTGGAAGAATGTGCTCGGGAACGCGAGCTATTTATCTGTGCTAGCATCCAGCACAACTTGGCCCTCACATTCTTGAGGCTGAGGGAGCGCGAGAGTGGCATAACGGTTCTGAAAGGGGCTATTGCCGCGTATCGCGCTGATTTGGACGAACTTACTGACGAGCAAGTACTGATACTGTGGACGGTAGTACGGACCGACCTCGGCTTCGCGCTGGTTAGTCTTGGGGAGCATGAGAGAGGAACGGGGCGGCTGGAGGAGGCGGTGGCTATTTTTAAAGAAATGTTGGAGGTGTGGAGGGGGTACTCAGGTAAAGAGGCGCTATTGCTGCGCGCTTATAGTCACTTTGGCTTGGGCGACGCCCTGAGGGTGCTGGGGGAGAGGGAGAGCGGCACGGTGCATATGAAGGAGGGAGTTCGTGCCTATCGAGCAGCGCTCGAAGTATACACTCGCGAATGGGTGCCGCTGCGGTGGGCGCAGATCCAGACCAATCTTGGCAAGACTCTCTTTGCACTTGGTGAGCGGACTAAGGATTGCGCCATGCTGGAAGTGGCGCGGGAAGCCGTCAGCGGCGCGTTCGAGGTGTACATGCAGGACGGGCAGGAGCATCGCCGGGCTGATTTCGAAGGCCTCCTCAGCAAAATCGACGTGGCGCTTGCCGGAATGGCGGAAGGCACGCTGCCACCTTAGCCGATCAGCACCAGGGTCTGGCGCACAGGTAGGGGGCATCCGCGATCTGATTGACCGGAAGGATGCTCGTAACGGCGCGCCGGGCGGTGGACGCCGGGGTTTCCTGGATTGCCGCGCCCGCCCTTGGCGGGCTCGCAATGACGAGGGGGGGGACTGGGCGTCGTCGCAATGACGAGGGGGGGGCTGGGGGTCGTCGCAATGACGGGCTGTGGCAATGGCGGCAGGACCCCGCGAGTCGTCTTTGCGAGGAGGCGAAGGGGACGACGCAATCCAGAAAAAGTGGCGGGCCAGAGAAGGGGCGGGACCAACCGTG
>CAZFBS010000086.1:0-6344 GCA_964517265.1 uncultured Rhodospirillaceae bacterium
CCGCCTCATCCGCTCCAACTCATTCGCCAGCAGTATCTTTTCCGGGGGAAGATCACCAGCGCCATCGCCGCAGAATTGGGCAGGCTCCCCGCCAGCGCGCGACGCACCATCACGGAACGACAACGGCGGCGAGTTCGCGCGACACGAAGCCGTCAAAGACGCAATCGCCCTCAGCGCCTACTTCTGCGATCCGCACATTCCATGGCAGCGCGGGTCGATCGAGAACACCAACGGCCGCATCCGGCGCGACCTTCCCCGCAAGATCAGCCTCGGAGAATACACCGATGCCGACATCGACGACGTGATCTGGAGCCTGAATGCGACATTCCGAAAGTGCCTCGGCTACCGAACCCCGAACGAGGCTTTCGCCGCCAACCTCGGTGTCGCACTTGAAATGTGATTCCAGCCCCGACTTGCCCGGCGGGATCAGCGGCTCGATCACCGATCATTCCTCATTGCTCAGGTCGCTCGGATAGCGCAAGTGATCGCGGCTATAGCGGGTGCGGTTCTCAACCGTCCACATCGGCGCCTTCCTTCTCGACTCAGCGCCAAACACGGAATCACAGCCGCTTCCAACTCCGCAAGCCAAAATCCGTCAACCGCTTTTGTCGATTCAGAAAGCCCCCGGAAAGACACTCAGATTTTGTGGTCCGATTAGATGCCGCAATGGTCATCCCCAAATGGGGTCCATCCCGTTTAGGTAAAGGGAGCAATATGATTTCTTTTCTGTGTATCGTCACGTGTCCCGCCATGTGCTGGCAACGCCACCCCGTTTTGAGTATGACATAAACATATACCCCATTTGTGGGTATTGCATCTTATGATTACTTGCTCTATGTTGCCGTACCAGATCAAGATTAGTGCAAACGCAAAATTTTGGTAATGGGTTGGGGCACCTCCAAAATGAAGAATACTAACGGCACGCATGAACGTGCCCGTGTGGCTGTGGTCATGGGTACGCGGCCAGAAGCAATCAAGATGATCTCAATAATCCAAGAATTGAAAGGGAGAGCGAATGTTTTTGATCCTGTTGTTGTATTGACGGCACAACATCGGCAAATGCTTGATCAGGTTCTGTCGGCATTTTCCATAAATCCAGATTTTGACATGAACTTGATGCGAGAAAATCAGTCGCTGAACGAGTTGAAAGCACGGGTTCTGATGTCGATGGACGTGATGCTCAGAGAGACACGTCCTGATCTTTTGCTTGTTCAGGGTGATACGACGACAGCGTTTGCTGCCGCAATGGCAGCATTTAACAATAGTGTCCCGGTGGCACATGTCGAGGCGGGGTTGCGTAGTTACGATTATCAAAATCCTTTTCCAGAAGAAGCCAATCGCCGCCTTACGTCGATTATCACGAACATTCATCTCGCACCCACCCCTCTCGCTAGACAGAATTTGCGCAACGAAGGAGTGCAAGAGGACCGCATCGTCGTGACCGGCAACACGGTTGTCGATGCCCTCATGACTTTGGGCAATGTAGCGCTGAACCAAGAATCTGGGTCTCTGTCCAAGATCCCCTTCGACGGGCATCGTATGGTTCTTGTGACGTCGCATCGGCGAGAGTCGTGGGGGAGCGACCTGCAGAACATCTGTTTAGCTCTGAAGGACTTGGTGAAGGCGTTTCCGGACGTCATTGTCGTGTATCCCGTGCACATGAATCCGAACGTGAGACGCACGGTCATGGCGGCACTGCAGGATGCCGACCGGATCTTTCTGATAGAGCCTTTGGACTACATGAACTTCATTGGCCTGATGCAAAAAGCGTACGTCATTTTGACGGATTCAGGTGGAGTACAGGAGGAGGCGCCGACGTTCCGCAAGCCGCTGCTGGTCCTCCGCAACGTCACGGAGCGACCGGAAGCCTTTCAAGCGGGGCTTTCAAAGGTGATCGGGACATCCCGCGACGTGATCTTCAGCGAGGCGAGCTGCTTGCTTGCGGATGAGAGTGTATACCGAGGCATGTCATCGGGCGCCAACCCCTATGGCGATGGAAAGGCAGCAAAGCGCATAGCAGAAACGCTTCAAAACTGGTGGCACGGGCGGAACCCGCTTCTGCAGCCGGACCGCATGTTCCAGCCGTTGAGCCATGCCCATCGGTCCTCACGACAGGTGGAAGTGGCTACATAATATAACAACGTACAGCGCGGCTGGGAGCTGAAGGATGATTTTCGACAGCGGGTTAACAGGTATCGTCAGTTTTACCGATCTTATAGCCTACATCCTGATCGTAATCAAATTGCTAACGATTTTTGTCTGCGTTGTCTTTTTGGTAAGTGGTCTGGACGATCTGTTTATCGATGTATGCTACGGCATTCGCACGATCTACCGGAAACTCTTCGTGTACACGCGCTATCGGCGGATGACCGAGAATGACATCGTGGCCAAGGAGGAGCAGCCGATTGCCGTCATGATACCGGCGTGGGACGAGTCGGCCGTTATTCGTCCGATGTTGGAGAACGCTGCGCGGAGTCTGAACTATTCGAATGTTCATATTTTCGTCGGGACATACCCCAATGACTCAGCGACCGAGCGTGAAGTACAAAAAGTTCGGGAAAGCTACCGCAACATTCACCGCGTGACGACACCGCATGACGGCCCCACGAACAAGGCCGACTGCTTGAACTGGATCTATCAGGGAATCAGGCTTTTCGAAAAGGAAAGCAACATCCGTTTTCAGATCTTTATCATGCAGGATTGCGAGGATGTTATCCATCCGCTGTGCTATAAACTGTTCAACTATCTCATGCCACGCTTCGACATGGTGCAACTCCCGGTCCACTCGTTGAAACGCAAGTGGTACGAGTTCACGGGAGCGCACTACAAGGACGAGTTCGCCCAGCTTCACCACAAGGATCTCGTCGTTCGAGAAGTGCTGACGGGAAGTATTCCAGCGGCAGGAGTTGGGTGTGCATTTAGTCGATGCGCGTTTGAAACTATTGCTGCGAACAACAACAACCAAGTCTTCAGTATCGACTCTCTGACGGAAGACTACGATTTCGGTTTCCGGCTCAAGGAGTTTGGCCTCAAGCAGATCTTTGTAAAGTTCACTGTTGTGCGAACGGAGTTGCAGGGCAGTTGGTGGCGTCGGACTCCACGCCCGGTAAGAGTAGAGGAAATCGTCGGCATCCGAGAGTTTTTTCCTGCCAACTTCAGGGCCTCGGTGCGGCAGAAGTCACGATGGGTCGTCGGGATCGCCTTCCAAGGCTGGGCGCACCTCGGTTGGCGAGGCGGCTTGTTAACCCGGTACATTCTGTTTCGGGATCGGAAGGCAATTATTACCAATCTCGTCAATCTTATGGGCTATTTCGTGGTTTTGGTTGTAGTATTTGTCTGGATTATCTTGTGGATGGATCCAAGTTCTTATCGTTATCCGCCTCTGATTGAAGAGGGGTCACTCCTTTGGTACGTTGTCATTGCGAATGGCGTGCTTTTGCTTGAACGAGTTTTGCTCCGTGCCTATTGTGTTTATAGGGTTTATGGATGGCGGCAGGCTTTGCTGTCCATTCCACGCATGGTCTGGGGAAACGTCATCAACTTCGGGGCGACGTATCGAGCCATCCGGCTTTATGCCCGCTACTTGAGGACCGGGAAGCTGATCGCCTGGGACAAGACGCAGCATGTCTACCCATCGGAAGCGGAGTTGGGCGGGTTCCGTCGCCGCCTGGGCGATCTGCTCCTCGAACATCAGCTCGTGACGATAAACCAGTTGCAAGAGGCACTCGCTCGGCAGCGGAGCGAACGCCGGCTGCTCGGGGCGATCCTCATCGACATGGGAGCGCTCCAGGAAACCCAGTTGGCCCACGTTCTGAATTCGGCAGCCAATTGAAAAACATAGTAGGCCAAGGTAAAGTCCAGGAGTTCGGGGAGTGGGAGCCAAGTGAGGCAAATCGTCAATACAAAAATTCGCAAGTAGGAGGTTGTAATGCAGGTTAACCGTGTCACAAGCAAGCGCCGCTTGCTGAAGGTCCTGTGGGCTGTCCCGCTGATGGCATGCGCCCTGATGCTGGTGGGGCAGGCCCCTCCGGTACAGGCGGAAGTGGCACCGCCGCCAAAGCCTCCTGTCGAGGCGATTGTAGTGCCGGGCGATACATGCGTGACGCCGGAAAAGGTTCTTGGGAAGGTTCCGCCAGGCAAGGGGCTGGACAAGCAGGCGAGCAAGGGGCTGAACAAGAAGGAGAGGGACAAGAGGGCCCAGAGAGCCAATAAGCAACTCAAGAAGTATGGCGCTAACTTCGTTGGATGCCAGATCGGCCATGTAGGGAAGCCGCAAGCCGGTAAGAAAGCTAAGAAAGCGGATAACGATATCGATCAGGAAAGGAGAGAAGGTAAGAAGTTAGCCGATCTTCAGCTTTCTCCTTACGAGAGCAACCGGCTGCAAAACCGGCTGCTCGATGCAGAGATGAAGAAATTCCTCAAATTGCAGGAAAATTTTGATCTTGCCGCGGTTGGTGCCACATCCGTTGCCGCGGTTGGTGCCACATCCGTCGCCCCTGTTGGTGCCACATCCTCGGTTACGTCGGCCCTTATTCTTTATGACTATCAGCCGAGCCAGCAGTATGGTGACTTGGGGCACATCTACGCGATCATGCTGCGCAATCTGCTGGGGCATTTTGCCGGAATGGAAGTCGACCTGTTGCCCGTGGGCTCCTACGAGGCGGGCCAGATCGAGACATACGGGGCGACCTTCTACATCGGCTCATACTATGATCATCCGCTGCCGGCGGCGTTCCTTGCAGACGTAGCCAAGGTTCAGGCGGGGCAGGCGCCTGGAGCCACGGTGGTCTGGTTCAAGAACAACCTCTGGAAGCTGGCGTGGGAGCCTTCCTACAATTTCACTGCGAACACTGGGCTTGGCTTTTACGGCTTGGTCGGCCTCAACGCAGCTCCCTCGAGTGCTAATCCCACGCCCGGGTTCTACGACACGGTGCTCTATGAGAATTTAGAGTTCTCCAAGTACTACGACTACGACCCTGAGACGAACTTGATTTTTGCGGACCCGGACATCGGGTACATCGGCATCGAGAATCCCGAGAAGGCCAGCGAAGCCGTGGCGATTGCCAACAGTGCCACCGGCCAAGTCATCCCCTATGCCGTGCGCGCTGGCAACTTCTGGTACATGGCCGACATTCCCTTTTCGTTTATCGGTCCGCGTGACCGCTACCTCGTGTTCGCCGACATTCTTCACGACATGGTCGGTAGCACCCAAGCCACGGCGCCGACAGCGATGATCCGTCTTGAGGATGTCGCGGCCTATGTCAGCTTCAATGCCATGAAGCAGATCACCGATTACCTCTATCCAAAGGGGATTCCGTTCTCCATCGCCGGTGTTCCCATTTACCGCGATCCTCTTGGGATCTACAACAACGGCCAGCCGAATGAAATCCGTCTTGGGGACGCGGAGGCCGGGCCTCTGAGGCAATCTCTCGACTACGCTCTTCAGGATAAGGGCGGCCGCGGGGCCTCACTCGTCTGTCACGGCACTACCCACCAGCTCGGCAACCAGCCCAATCCCTACAACGGCGTTACCGGCAATGACTTTGAATTCATCAACATTGTCACGGGACAGGTGCCGCCAGAGCTCAACACAATTGAAAAGGTCTTGGCGCGGGTGGACTATGGTCTCAACGAGTGGCTCAACTTCGGCTATCAGTGCTTTGCTTGGGAGACGCCCCATTATCATGCCTCGGCCGTTGCCAACCGAGCGTTTCCGCAGCGGTTCGATACAACTTATCATCGGATGATGTACTACACCGCCGAGGACTCTGTCAGTGGCCGGAGCGCGGGTCAGTTTTTTCCGTACATCATCGAGAAAGATTACTACGGCCAGCGGATCCTTCCGGAGAGCCTCGGCAACATCGAGTACGACATTCGTGACATTGATCCCACGTCCTATATCAACTACACGTGGGAAGATCTCTTGCTGAACGCGAAATACGCCCTGGTTGTCCGTGACGGATACGGGTCCTTCTTCTTCCATCCGTTCTGGTTGGAGCCGGAACTGGGCGTTCCTGGCTTCCAAGACTTCAGGAATTTGGTAGAGGGGATGCTTGCTCTTGGCTATCAGTTCGTGGATCCCAGCATGCAATAATAACGCATCCCACGCCCTCTTCGGTCCCGGTTTGGGCTGATGGATGGCGGGTCGAACGAACCTCGCTTGAGTCGTTGAGGATTACGAGTTCAAAGTCTGTCCTCGCGTTTCCGGAGCACTCGACCCGCCATCCTTTTTCGCCGGTAAAGATTTCGGCTTCCTTGCCGTCGCTACGCGCACTACTAGTCACCCTTAATGCTGATGCCCGACTTCCACGGGCAGTAGCGGCGGTAGTTTGAGACCCACCTTC
>CAZFBS010000087.1:0-6254 GCA_964517265.1 uncultured Rhodospirillaceae bacterium
GCCGGGCATCTGACCTTCGTCGAGCAGATCGAAGAGGATATGGCCCGTTTCAAGATCCGGCTCGAACACATCGACGACCGGCGGCTGCGCCGTCTCGTCATCAACGACATTGCCCGGCTGAAGGCGCGGCGGGCGGCCGAGTTGCGGCGAATCGCCGGGCGGCTGCGCGCCCACGCCGATCTTGCCGCGCGCCTCGATCTCGTCCTCAGCGTCCCCGGCATCGGCGAGCGCACCGCCATCGCCCTCATCGTCCGCATGCCGGAGCTGGGGCACGTCAGCCGCGAGCAAGCCGCCGCCCTGGCCGGCCTGGCGCCATTCGATAACGACAGCGGAACCCACAAGGGCCAGCGCCACATCGCCGGCGGACGCGGGCGGTTGCGCCGCTCCCTGTTCGCCGCCGCCCTGCCCGCCGCCTTCCGCTGGAACAAGGCGCTGATCGCCCTCTACGCCCGCCTCACCGGCCGCGGAAAGCCCCACAAAGCCGCGCTCATCGCCTGCGCGCGAAAGCTCCTCATCTACGCCAACACCGTCGTCCAGCGCCAAACGCCCTGGACCGAAAAAACCGCCGCGACTTAATGGTTGCTACGCAGGCTACGCGGGCTGAACGCGAGTCGGCTGAGGCTATCTTCGCCTGACTCTGAAGGGCTCAGCGCCCGATCCAGGTCGCGGTATCGATTACATCGCCATAGGCGAAGGCCAGCGCCGCCATCATCGCGGCATGGACCTGAGCGGCAGGTACAGTCATCGCGCCGAACTCGAGATCGCGGGTCGCGCAGGCATCGGTGATGGTGGTGGTGCGGTAGCCGAAGTCGTTGGCGGCGCGGACGGTCGCATCCACGCACATATGGCTCATCGCCCCCACGACCACGACGTCCTCGATCCCTTTGGCGTCCAGCATCTCCTTCAGCCCAGTCTCGCGGAACGAGTTCGGGAAGTTCTTGACGATGACCGCCTCGCCTTCGGCGGGACGGACGGCGGCGTTGAACTGCACACCCTCGCTACCGGGGACAAAGATCGGCGTGCCGGGCATCGTCATCTCGTGGCGGATATTCACCACCATGTCACCGCTGGCACGGGCCGCCGCAATGACTTTCGCCGCATTGGCGGCGGCTTCCTCGATACCGACCAACGGCAGCTTGCCCGAGGAGAAGTATTCGTTCTGGATGTCGACGACGAGAACGGCACGCTTGCTCATATCCAACCTCCTTATCTCCAGCGCGATATCATCGACCGCGCGATGGCGGCAGCTCGCTCAGCCGGGCTCGAGGACGGCGACGGGGAACGTGCTGAGCAGCAACGCTACCGAAAGCTGCCGGCCGTCCTCGCCACCCGTGGCCTCCACCGGCTGGCCGGTCAAGACATTGCGCCAGCGACGCCCTGCCAGCTCTTCGGGGAGGGTCAGGACGGTGTCGGCCCACACACTCTCGCCGGTGGCGTAGGGCGCCGATGACGTCGCCAGACGCGCGAGAAGGCGTGGAACGCAGACCAGCAGCGCCGCGTCGGCCTCGGTGCGGGCGAACGAGACGAGGTGGTTCGCCCGGGTGCCGGCCGCCTCGATCGGCAGATACTCGCCCCGCTGGAACACCTCGTCACGGCTCCGGCGCAGCGACAGCAGCCGCCAGACGATGTACAGCTTGACCATGCCGTCCGGCCAGTGTTCGAGCAGCCGAGCGCAGGCGGCCTCGGCGCCGCTCTCCATCATCTCGGACAACTGTTCGATCATCCGCCGGCGCTGATCGAAATCGACCGGGCGGCGGTTGTCGGGATCGACCAAGCTGAGATCCCACAGCTCGGTTCCCTGATAGAGATCCGGCACTCCGGGTACCGTCAATTTGAGGACCGTCTGCGCCAGCCCGTTCAGCATGCCGAGTTCGGCGATGCGCTGGTGGAACTCCTCAAAATCGATCAGGAACGGATTGCGGCGCTCGCCATCGAGCACCCGCTCAACAAAGCTGCTGAGACCGGTCTCGTAGGCGGTGTCGGTATTGATCCAGCTGGTGTGGCTCTTTGCCTCCCGCACCGCCTTCAGCATGTAGTTCGTCATCCGCTCGCGGAAATCGGCGAGGCTGTCGCCGTCGAGACTGCCCGCGCGATGGAACTCCAGAGGCCACGCGCCGATCAGCGTCTGGTAGAACAAATATTCATCGTTTTCGCTGGGTGCACTTCCGTCCTCGATCGGGGTCTTGCGGCGCTCGTTGATGGTCGACCAGCGACGCACCTTGCGCGCCCACTCGTGCGGGATCTCCGAGAGCACATTGATCCGCGCGCGGACATCCTCGCCGCGCTTGGTATCGTGGGTCGCGGTGCTCACCATCGATCCCGGCCACCGCCGCGCCTGTTCCTGGTTGCGCTGGTGGAAGGTCACCGGCAGCACGCCGAAGCGGGTCGGCTCGCCGCCCACCTCGTTCAGGGAGGCGAGGCAGGCATAGCGGTAAAAGGCGGTATCTTCCACCCCCTTGGCCATCACCGGCCCGGTGTACTGCTGGAATTTCATCGCCAGGCGCCGGATCTCGCGGCGCATCGGGGTGTTGTCTTTCGCCCCCTTCTTGCGCGTGGCGGGCGGCGACAGCAGCAAAACGTCGCGAATGAAATCGAACACCGACTTGTCCGCCCGGGTGCTGCGCTTGCGGGCGCGGCCGATCGCCCATTCGATGTCGCGCACGTCTTCGCTGGACGGGCCGCGACGATCGACGTAGGTGCGGTAGACGGGAAAGCAGGCGACGATTTCGCGCAAGGCCTGGCGCAGGCCGACCAGGGTATAGTCACGGGTGAGCCAGCTTCTTTCCGTCACGCGGTTGAATTCGTTCGCCAGCACCCGCAGTTCGCTCGCCAGTTCCTGGTCCATCGCCTGGCGCTTGGCGCTGTCGCAGATCGCTTCGAAGTCCGCCTCGTGGCCGATGAAGCGGTAATAGGTTCGTGCGAGCGGCTCGGCGCCACCCGGATCGACGAACAGCCCATTGAGGCGGTTGAGGAATTCGTAGCCGGTGGTGCCGGCAATCGGCCATTCCTCGCGAAGCTTCTCGTGATGGGCGAGAATCTTCTCCACGATCACGTAGAATTGGGGCGCATCTTGGGGTGCGTCGGTCTGTGGATCGGCCGCGTTGTCTTGCACGGGACGGGCGCCGTCGCGCGCCGCCTGCGCCTTGTCTTGAAGCCGCTCAAGGTAGCCTCGTGGATCGAACAGACCGTCGATGTGGTCGATCCTGAGACCGTGCAGGCGATGCTCGGCGATCAGTTTCAGCACCAGACGGTGCATCGTGTCGAACACCTCGGGAATCTCGACCCGGACGCCGGCAAGATCGTTGATCTGAAAGAAGCGCCGGTAGTTGATCTCCTCGGCCGCCACTCGCCAGAAGGCGAGGCGGTAGTGCTGGGCCTCGAGCAGCCGGTGGAGGCGATCGAACGAGCGTGGCTTGCCGCTCTCGCCGTTGATCACGGCGAGCGCGTCCTCGATGCACGCGGCAAAAACCTCGTGCTGCTGTGCCAGTGCCGCCAGCTGAGAAGCCAGCTTGTCGGCCTTGCTGCGGCGAAAGGTCCGCTGCCGCGCCGAGCGGGCGGGTCGTCGCAGATCCCGGTAGCCGGCCAGGATCAGTTCGAACTCGACCAGTTGCGATTCCGGGACGTCCTCGCGATGCTGAAGCCGCTCCAGAACGCTGCCGAGCAGGGACGCATACTGCGCCGGATCGATCGGAAAGCGATGTTCGTAGTACCAGACGCTGAACTTGCCTTCCTCGGCGCTGAACTTGAGCTGAAGCTCGCCGTTCTCAAGAACCTTGCCGTAGTGATCCCCGAGGAACGGGATCAGCACCTTGCCGCGCAGCTCCGGTTTTGCCGGGCTCCAGTCGATATCGAAGTAATCGCCATAAGGCGAATCGCGTCCCCATTCGAGCACGTCCAGCCACCACACGTTGTCGGACAGGCCGATTCCCATGTGGTTGGGAACGAAATCGAGGATGTGCCCCATCTCCGCCCGCTGCAGGGCCTCGCACAGCGCATCGAAGCTCGTCTCGTCACCGATCTCGGGATTGAGGGCATTGTGATCGACGATGTCGTAGCCATGGGAACTGCCCGGCCGCGCCTTCAGGTACGGCGAGCAATAAAGATGGCTGATGCCGAGCCTCTCCAGGTACGGCACGATTGCGGTCGCATCGACGAAGGTGAAAGCGGCCCCCATCTGCAGCCGGTAGGTCGCACGCGGAACCGGAGCGAAGGCTGGCATGCTCATCGCCCCGTTCCTTTCGTCCCGTCGACAAACCACGCGACCGCCCATGGCGGCAGGGCGCCGACGTCCTCGCCCGGCATCTCGGCATTGGCAAAGACAAGCCGGCCGGTCGGCCGCTGCCGGACCCGAGCCGACGGCTCGGGCGCGAGGTTGGCGAGCAGGCCGAGCGTACTGCCGTCTCCCAGTCGCCAGCTTACGGCGAAGGCGGCGCCCTCGTGCCAGTCGATCGTCGCGGCCGCGCCCGGCATGTTCGCCAGCCGCGGGACGATCTCCCGGGCCCGCAGGTCGAGCAGATCCTTGTGCAGCTTCAGCATCGGTTGATATTCGGGCTCGTCCCGCTCCGACCAGTCCAGCATCGACGCGCGATAGGTGCTCTCGGCGGTGGGGTCCGGTATCCGCTCACGCGCCTTGGGATCGGCGAATTCGGGAAACGCGGCGAACTCTTTGCGCCGGCCGTCACGGACCGCGTCCTCCAGCTCCGGGCCGAGATCGCAGAAGAACTGGAACGGCCGCTTGGTGCCCCACTCCTGACCCATGAACAGCATCGGGACCTGCGGGGCCAGCAACAGGATCGCGGTTACCGCAGCAATGCCTTCGGCGGGCGCGAGGGTGGAGATACGATCGCCGAACGCGCGGTTGCCGATCTGATCGTGATTCTGCAGGTGGGCGACAAAACCGAGCGGCGGCAACGCGCCACTCGGCTCGCCACGACCTTCGCCCTTGCGGACCTTCGAGGGCTGCCCCTGATAGGAGAATCCGGTGGTCAGGCAGCGCAGCAGATGATCCATCGGCGCATCTGCGTAATCCTGATAGTAGCCCTTGCTCTCCCCCGTCAGCAGGGTGTGGAAGGCGTGATGGATGTCGTCGTTCCATTGCGCGGTGAACGTGATGGGCCGGTGATCGGCATCGCGGCGCAGGCGATGCGCCTCGTTCTCCTCGTTCTCCAGGACCAGATGGACATGCCGTTCATCGCCCATCCGGGCGTGCACCGCATCGGCAATCTCATCCAGAATATCGGGTTCGGACGGATCCTCGATGGCGTGAACGGCATCGAAACGAAGACCGTCGAAGTGATATTCATCGAGCCAGTAGAGAACATTGTGGATGTAGAAATCGCGCACGACGCGGCTGCGCTCGAAATTGATGGCTGCTCCCCACGGCGTCTCCCGGTCCCAGTTGAAGAAATGTTCCCGGGCGTAGACGTGAAGGTAATTGCCGGCGGGGCCGAAGTGATTGTAGACGACGTCGAGAAAGACCATCAGGCCGCGGGCATGCGCCTCATCGACCAGCCGCTTGAGGTCCTCCGGGCGGCCGTAGCGGGCATCGGGCGCATAGAGATAGACGCCGTCGTATCCCCAGCCGCGGGTGCCGACAAAGTCGGCGACCGGCATCAGCTCGATGGCGGTCACCCCCAGATCGCGCAGGTAGTCGAGACGTTCGATCGCGCCGGCAAAGGTGCCTTCCGGCGTGAAGGTGCCGACGTGCACTTCGTAAAGGACAACGGTTTCCCAGGGACACCCGCGCCAGTCGCCGTCTTTCCATTGATAGCCGGCGGGATCGATCACTTCACTGGCGCGATGAACGTCCTCGGGCTGGAACCGCGATGCAGGATCCGGGACCAACAAATCGCCATCGATACGGAACTGGTAACGGGTGCCGGCGCCGGCGCCATCGACGGTGGCGACGCACCAGCCTTCCTCGGTCCTTTGCAACGGGATCTCGCGCTCGCCCCCGGTCCCGCCGAGCTTCAAGCTCACGGTGCGGGCATCCGGTGCCCAGAGCCGAAAGCAGGTGCCTTCCGGGCCGATCTCGGCGCCAAACGGCATCTTGTGAAGACGCTGCATGCCCATTCCAATCCCTCGTTCGATGTCGGCAGAGGCGGCACGCTACCACGCGCACCACCAAGCGCAACCAACATATGACGATACATTCGGAACGGACGACCGCGCGGCAGGCCGTCTTCCAAGGAGGGCAAGATGGTGGGCGGTGACGGGATCGAACCGCCGACATCCACGGTGTAAACGTGGCGCTC
>CAZFBS010000088.1:0-6199 GCA_964517265.1 uncultured Rhodospirillaceae bacterium
ATCGATTCACAACCTCTGCCCCTTTGTCACCCTCTCTTTCACCCGATTGCCCTGGATCAACCATGGTCTCATCTTCTCGGCTTCAGGTATAACTGTCATGCTTTACCAGCATCCCCAGCGCCGCCACCAGGATCTCCTGCGCTTGCTCGACGCGCACCGGATGGTCGTTCCGTCCCTGCCGCAGCGCCCATTCTCTGAGACTGCGCTGCAGGCCAACGACGTGCCAAGCGCAGCTGCCGGCCCCGCCCAGCGCAGCGAGTGCCTTGCCGACGCCGCGGTGTGGACAATTCACCTTCCGCTCCTGACCTTATCCGCTCGGCGGCTGCTTGCCCTCCGCCATGAGCGCGTCATCAATTTCCCGCGCGCGCACCGCAGCCGGCCGCGAGGTGATCCGCTTCACGTAAGGCTCGAACACCGCTCGTTTCTCGATAGTGCCGAAGGTCATCCCCCAGCTGATCTGCGAGCCGACATAGACGTCGGCTGCGCTGAAGCGATCGCCAACGAGATAGTCCTGCCCGGACAGCGCAGCCTCAAGAGCTGACACGACTTCGGCAAGGCTGCCATAGCCCACCATGCCCCGGCGCTCGGCTGGCACTTCGACACCGAGCGCCTGGTTGCTCACGGCTGCGTCCAGGGGACCGGCGCCGAAGAACATCCAGCGGTAGTAGGGCCCTCGCAGCCGGTCATCTGCCGGGGGCGCCAGTCCGGCATCCGGAAACGCATCGGCGAGATAGGCGCAGATTGCGGCCCCCTCCGTCACCACAATGTCCCCATGACAGAGGGCCGGCACCTTGCCCATCGGGTTGATGGCGAGATACTGGGGCGCCTTCATCGTCGTCCCGAATTCAAGAAGCTGGGTGCGGTACGGCTGCCCGATTTCCTCCAGCATCCAGCGCACAATGCGGCCCCGCGACATCGGGTGGGTGTAGAAGACCAGCTCATCCGTCATGGTCGATTACCTTCAGCTTCCCGTGTATTGGCCATCCCGAACCTGCACGCCGATCACAGATGCCGATGGTCCGAACGTGCCCCTTTGGGATCACATGACACGAAAACTCATCACGGCCTCGTTCATCAGGTGAGGCTGCCCGGCAGCGCCACTTCGCTCATAATCGCTGTGTAATGACATACAGCGGCGGCGGCGACGAAGCCATGCCAGATCGCCTGCTGATAGGGCAGCCGCTCCCAGAGGTGAAACAGCACGCCGATCGTGTAGAGAACGCCGCCGATCACCAGCAGCATGATTGCTGGCGGCGACACCGACGCGAGCAGCGGCTCGATCGCCACGATGATGGTCCAGCCGAGAAACAGGTAGAGCGCGATCGACAGACGGGCGAAATGGTTCACCCAGATCAGCTTCAGCACCACGCCCACGCTCGCCACGATCCAGACGTAGACGAGCAGCCACTGGCCCCAGATGCCGTCGATCTTCATCGCAAGAAAGGGGGTGTAGGTGCCGGCGATCATCACGAAGATGGCGGCATGGTCAAACCGGCGGAGCAGATCGCGGTGCTTTGGGCTGCGGCTGGCGTTGTAGAGTGCCGAGCAGATCAGCATCGCCAGCAGCCCGCAGCTATAGACGAGCAGGCTGACGGTCAGAGTGAGGCTGTCCTGCGGGACAGCGGCTGCCATCAGAAAGATGACACCGATAAGGCCCGCGGCGATGGCGAGCCCGTGCACCCATGCGTCGGCAATCCGCTCGCCGCGGCTGAGCGGGCGTGGGAGTCCTCGGCGTGCGCGCGCCCTGGTATCCGCCATCCCGTTGATCGTTTTCATGGCTGCCGTTGGCCAGCGTTGACGCCGTCATATCCCCATGAGGCAGGCGCAGGCTATCCCCATTGGCGGGCGAGCCTTGAAAGCCGGCAACAGCTCAAGGCAGATCGGACGCACCGTTCAGATGGTAGGAAGACAAAAGCGCTTTGGCCGGCGAGCCGAGAACAGCGCGACGCAGCCGAAGACATCAATCCATACCTCTGCATAGGTTTTTGCGAGCACGGTACGCAGAGCATCGAGATGATCATCGGCATTCGAGAAGATGCCCTTGGCGTTGTAAATCGCCATCAGCTTCCGGGCCGCCCGGTTCACGTACACCCCACCGCTGAGGATGGTCGCACCAAAGAGCACCCCAGCGGGGCCGAGGAAAGCGTTGAGGTTACCGAACACCACCGCTTTTGCTGCGAGATCTCCCGGCAGGCAATGCAGCACATACATCAAACCAATGGAGTCAAATGCCGGCGCGTCGATATCCAGAGGTCGGAGCACGTCCCTGCGGTAGAGCATGGGCCGATACCGGTGTAGCCTTCGCGCCGCAACCTCAAGGCTGTTGTGGTTGGCGTCGACCAGGATCAGACGGGGCTTCGGCGAGGGAAACGTGCAGCGGTCCAGGAAGTAGCCCGTGCCAACGCCCACATCCATGTGGTTCCGGCTGACCTGACGATCGTAGAGCGCGCGCAGGTGCGTTGTGGGGCATCTCCAAATCAGCGGATTGGAGATCCCGTGCACCCAGGCATCATAGATGGTCAACACCGTCTTCGTGTAGACAGCGTGACCCGCAAGAGCATGGTCGGTCGGTTTCACCTCAGACATTCATTATTTTCCTGAGCATGAAGAGAGCGGTCTCGGTGGTAGCCATAGTAAGCCGCCAGTTGCTTCTCCGGCCGCTGATGTCGAGGTCCGGTGTCTGGGGCAACTCGGACATTCCATCTACGACTGCTGAACGGAGAGTTTTGACCCAAAGCCGACGTTCGACAATAGCAATAGGTTTCCGCCTCCTGTCACGTTCCGGCACGAACCACGCGTCAGCGTTCAAGAACCCAGATCATGAATGGGCTCGTTTCGTCGTGGAAAGGCGAGCGGTCATAGGAGCCGTAGAGGGCAGCCACCCGGAAGCCGCTGGCCTCAGCCAAGACCTCGAATCCGCTCCGGTTCACAAGGCTGAAGTGGACATCAAGCCAATGCTTGTTCTTTAAGCACCCCTCCAGATCGTACTGCTCGTAGAATTGCGACGCCCGCACCAGCGATGTATCAGGGAGGAACTGCTGTAACGACCACAACAGGAGCGTGCCTCTTCCTTCTGGTAGCGTGAATGTCCCCAGCAGCCGGAGTTGTCCATCCACCATAGCACGACGGACCGAAGGGTTGTGCATCGTGCAAACGAAGCGACCGCCGGGCTGCAGGTGGGCCATGACCCGCTCTAGCGCCGCTTGCTGGGCTTCAAGCGTGATCAACTCGCCGAAGGACTGGAACGGCAGCAAAGCAAGGCCGTAAGAGCGTCCAGGTAGCGCCAATTGGCAGACGTCCGCCTCGACGACCTCGGCCTCGAGCCCCCCATCCGCCAGCTTTGTACGGAGCCGCGCCAGCATGGAACCCGAAATGTCCACGCAGGTCAGCTTCGCCCCGGCCTTCGCCAGGGGAAGGGAGAGCCGCCCGGTGCCGGCCATCAGCTCCAGCACTGGACCGGACGTCATCGTCAGCTCCTCCAGGAAGAAAGGAATGTCGGCCGTTGTGGTGACATAGACGTCATAAAGGTCTGCGATCCAGGCCTGTGCTCCGGTGGTTGACACAGCTTCCTCCCGAAATTGCTCATTGGACAAGACGTGACGCGCCAAGCGCGTGCGCGGCCATGGTAACGCATTCGCACGCGGGGGCGCCGCGGAAGGCAGCTTATGGCTATTCGCGTCGAATTGGGGCGACCGCTGTCGGCAGTTGCCCTTGGGAGTAAAGCCGGCCTACCAGGGCTCCCCAGCCGAGGAGTGCGCCGCTTCGTGCGACGCCCTCCCGAACTAATTCCGCCATCACCGCCGCCCACATCACCGCCGCCCATACCCGTAATACCTCATCAACACCCCCAGCGCCGCCACCAGGATCCCCTGCGCCTGCTCGACCCGCACCGGCCTGCCGCCCCAACCCTGGCGCATCGCCCATTCTCTGAGACTGCGCTGCAGGCCGACAACGTGCCAAGCGCAGCTGCCGGCGGGGCTGCCGAGCCCGCCGAGCGCATCGAGCGCCTTGCCGACGCGCCGCCGTGCATCGAGCTGCGCTTCGGTGAGATCGCCGGGGTCGCTGCCGCCCGGCAGCCGCATCAGCGACATGCAGCGGACGACATCGAAACAGGCGATGGTAAACTGCGCCTGGAAGTCGCGCGCCGCATCGTGCATCTCCTGGCTGATGGTGCCGGCGCGCAGCATGATGCCGAGGGTGTCGACGGTGCGGTGGTGGACCACCGGCCGCCCCTCGGGATCGGCTTCGTACACCGGCTCCAGCACGGCGTCCGGCCGCCGGATCACCGGCAGGCCGGCCACGCCGCGTGCCGCCAAGGTTTTCTTCTTCCGACGCGCCATCACGCACACTCCCTTTGTCCGTAGAGGCGGATCGCCTCGTTGATCAGCGCCTGGCGGATGATGGCATCGCGCACGTCGGCGGGGTTGATCACCACGATCCCCTGCTTGCGCCACGCCGCCCGGCGCATGACAAACAGTTCCTCCTCGCCAGGCGGCGTCCGCGGCAGGTGGCGTTCGAGCGAGCCGCGTATCCTGCTATCCACGGGTCACCTCCCGCAGGCATGCCGCGTAGCCGGCGACATCGACGATGCTGTCGAGGTGCGAAGGATCGTGGGTGAGCCGGGCGAGCTTGAGGTCGATCAGGCACAATGCCACCTGCGCCGGGGTCACGGCGACCCCCAGCACCAGCGACCAGCGCGCGGCGATGGCGGCAAAGCTCTCTTCCGCCGACCCGTACGTCTGCTCGCGGTGCTCGATCACGCCGGCGGCGTGCTGCAGCAGCATGGCGCCGTTCATCGTGCAGTCTCCCCATCGGTGGTGTCTGCAAGTGCCGTCAGGGGCGAAATCTGGGCGGTACGGCGCGACGTTGGCGTCGTCGGCACATGCAGGCTCTCCGGCAGGGAGTTGCGAGCGTACCGCTCTGTGTGGAGCCGTGACGTCGCGATCGCCGCCGAACCGTCTGCCGCTTGCCGCTTCCAAGCCTGGAAGCTCTCCGGCAAAGCGTCCAATGCCGCCTGTCCTTCTGGATCGACGACGGCGTCCTTCTCGTGAATGCAGCGCATCAGCACCGCTTTCGTCGACGCGACAAAGCTGACAGCATCCCAACTCTTGCGGTTCTTCCGCCGCCGGCACAGCATCCACTGCCGGTCGTCGGCGAGAACCGCCCAGGTCGCGGACAGCCGGAGCACCATGCGGTCTGTCATCGCGCACCTCCGATCCCCTGCGCGATCGCCCAGCTGAGCAGCGCCAGCGCGTCGGCTTCGTTGTCGTCCTGCGGATCAAAGCCGAGCGCCTTCACGGCGGCGATCACCGCCGCCTTGTCGGCATTGCCCTTGCCGGCGATGTGCCGCTTGATCGTGCCGACAGGAACGCCCTCGTACGCGATGTCGTGATGCACGCACCAGGCGGTGAGGTGGGCGAGGTAGCCTCCGTAAGCATGGCTCGCCGCCGTTCCGGCGTGACGCCGTACTTCCTCAAACACCACCACGCCCACTTTGCCCGCCGCCTGGTCGATCTCCTGCAGCCAGGCGCGAAAGCGCAGCCAGATCATCCCGCCGCCCTCGAACCGGCCGGGCCGGAACTCGTGCACGCCGCTGGCGATGGCGCCGTCGTGGTTGCGCACGGCCCAGCCGGTGCGCTGGCCCAGATCGAGGGCGAGGATGACCGGGACCTGCGGTGGAGGGACGGCAACTGCGGGTGGCGTGTCCGTCTTCAGATCCGTAGCCGTGGTGCCAGTGTTTGCCAAGCGCAGGATAATCGACGGTTTGGTCGCCGTCGGCTGCCTCACCGCAACGATCTTGCCGACCCGGATCAGTTCCGCCAGCGCCGCATTCCGGCGCCTGTGATTGACAAACTGCGTTCGCCGACCGACCTCAGCCTTGGTCAGTCCAGCCTCGCCGGCCCGTCCGATGATCGTTTCAAGGCACGCTTCCAGCGGCTCGTGCGATATCGGCGCGCCCGCGACCATGTCCTCGGCGGACATCATCGCCGGTTCAGCACCATTTCGAGAGCAGCGGACAGGCTTCAGGTTCATATCGTCCTCCAGGGTGATGGAGCGGCGGGGGCGGCGGCGTTGTCCGGTCAGGGATGATGGCCCCGCTCCAGCCCTCGAGGGTGGATGCGATCAGAGAAGGTGGGGTACGCATGCGCTCGGACCGGGCGGGAAATGTCTCAAGCTGTCTCAAGATCCCGCAGAACCG
>CAZFBS010000089.1:0-6140 GCA_964517265.1 uncultured Rhodospirillaceae bacterium
ATCGCCATCACCGCCGCGCCAACATGATCACAACAGGCACATCGTCAACGGGTTGCTACAGTATCCCCTCGGGCACCAACGAGATCCGTGCTGCGCAGAGGCCGTTTCGAGCGAACTTGGGCGATCGTATCTATTCCAAGGACAGCAACAAAGCGTTACCACCTGAGGCTGTCGTGTCGACGGAGAGCGTGCGCTCGTGCACGAAGCGGTAAAGGTAGCGTGGTCCGGCGGCGAGCGGGCTGCCGATGTCGGCGCGCTTGCCCGCCGTCTCGGCAAACAGGACCAGCGGACGAATAGGCCCATCGCTCTTGGCGAGCCAGCGATTCGTGGCGCTCACAAGCCCCCGGGGTCCAGCGCAGGCAACGCCGGCGACGCGCGCATCGGCGATCAGGTCGGTCAGGCGGGCGTCCTGCCCCGGGCGAAGGATCGCAAGCGCCCCCTCAGGCAGGCCCGCCTCTTCGAACACTTTTGCCACCTGTATTGCCAGATCGACGTCGGGATGCCAAGCAACGGCGGTGTTGCCGGTCACCAGCGCCGCGGCGATCTGGGCAACGAGAGCAGCTAACCCGGGCCCACCGTGGCACAGGCAGGCGAAAACGCCGCGGGGATACAGGCTGAGCTCGTTTCGCTCGCCCGTCGGCCCGGGGAGACGTTCCGGGTCGGCGAACTCGGAGCGGACCTGGGCAGCGTAGAAGTTGAGGTAGGCAACAGCGTGATTAACACTGTCGGCGCCTTTGCTGTCCAGCGCGCACAACGCGTCTGCCATCCGGTTGCAAGCGTCAGCTGTTCGCTCGAGAATGGCTGCGCGTCGCTGTACCTCCGTTGCTGACCATTCCGGCCCGGCCGCCGCCGCGGTCCGCAGCGCCGCCTCAAGGGAATCACCGGCCAAGCCGATCTGGTCGGGATCGTCGGCATCCTCGGCAACCGGCTTGGCGGGTTCTCCGCTGCCATTGTTCGGCACCTCTGCGGCAAAGCGATGCAGATAGTGCGGCCCGCCCGCCTTTGGTCCAGTGCCTGAGAGCCCTTGGCCACCGAAGGGCTGCACACCCACGATGGCGCCGATCTGGTTGCGGTTGACGTAGGTATTGCCGATGTGGGTCCGGCTATGGATGTACCGCGACGTCTCGTCGATCCGGCTATGGATGCCGAGCGTCAGGCCATAGCCCGTGTTATTCACGTCCTCGATCAGCTTGTTGAGCCGGTTGGCGTGATAGCGGACCACGTGCAGGATTGGGCCGAAGACCTCACGCTGCAGGAGCGCAATGCGGTCAATCTCAAAGGCAGCCGGTGCAACAAAGGTTCCCTGCTCAGTGCCGGCGCCAAGAGGCGTGCGCTTCAGGAGTTTGGCTTCCCTCATCATCCGCTTGAGGTGGCCCTGGAGCATCGACTGGGAGTCCTCGTCGATGACGGGGCCGATGTCGGTGAAAAGCAATGAGGGATCGCCGACCGACAACTCCTCCATGGCGCCGGTCAGCATCTCCAGCATCCGGTCGGCGACGTCGTTCTGTAAACACAGGATACGCAGCGCCGAGCAGCGCTGCCCAGCGCTCTGGAAGGCGGAGGCGAGCACGTCGCGCGTGACCTGCTCGGGCAGCGCCGTGGAATCGACGATCATCACGTTCTGTCCGCCGGTCTCGGCGACCAGGGGAGCGATCGCGCCGCCGCGCTTGGCAAGCATGCGGTTGATGAGGTGGGCGACCTCGGTTGACCCGGTAAAGGCGACGCCTGTGACGCGCGCATCGGCGACCAGAGCACCGCCGACCCTGGCCCCGTCCCCCGGCAGCAGATGCAGGACCTGCTCTGGAATGCCGGCGCGGTGCAGCAGGCGCACAGCATAGGCGGCGATCAGGGGGGTCTGCTCGGCAGGCTTGGCGATTACGGCATTACCGGCAGCCAACGCGGCGGCGACCTGCCCGCTGAAGATGGCCAAGGGGAAGTTCCACGGACTGATGCTGCAAAAGACGCCGCCGCCCTGGAGCTTCGCCTGCGCAGAGCTGTTGACCGGAACATGTAAATGAAAGGGTTTGCCGAAGTCAGCGCGCGCGCGTAGGGCGTAATACCGACAGAAGTCAACGGCCTCGCGCACCTCCGCGACCGCATCATTCAACGTCTTGCCCGCCTCGTGGACGCATAGCGTCATGATCTCGGCTATCTCCGCCTCCATCAAGTCGGCGGCGCGATCCAGGCAGGCGGCGCGGTCCTCGACGGGCCGGCGCGCCCACTCGGGTGCAGCGCGCGTCGCGGTGGCGAGCGCGTCCTCTATGTCGTCTGCCGTTGCCTCGGCAACCTGACCGATGAGCCGTCCGTGGTCTGCAGGCGAGACGACGTCGCGGGGGTTGGTCGCGCGCTCCTTCCCCGCGACGATGGGAGCAGCCGTCCAAATCCGGCTGGCGGCCTCCTCCATCTCCCGCGCCAGAGGTAACAGGCGTGCCCGGTCGCTGAGATCGACACCTTTCGCGTTGCGTCGCTCCGTACCGTAGAGGTCCATTGGCTGCGGGATGTGGGGGTGCGGCACATAGGCGAGGGCGCGCACGGTGGTCACGGGATCGGCGATGATCTCCTCTATCGGAAGCTTGTTATCCTGGATGCGGTTGACAAAGGAGGAGTTGGCTCCGTTCTCCAGGAGCCGGCGGACCAGATAAGCGAGCAGATCTTCATGCTCACCGACAGGAGCATAAATCCGGCAGCCTACGCCCACTTTGTCCTTCTCGATCACCTGCTCGTACAAGAGCTCACCCATGCCGTGCAGGCGCTGGAACTCGAAGTCGCGACTATTGCCGGCAAATTCCAGGACGGAAGCAATCGTGTGGGCGTTGTGGGTCGCGAACTGAGGATAGAAGAACTTTTGATTCTTGAACAGTTGCTGAGCACAGGCAAGATAGGAGACGTCGGTCGACGCCTTGCGCGTGAAAACCGGATAGCCGTCGAGTCCCAACTCTTGGCTGCGCTTGATCTCGGTGTCCCAATACGCTCCCTTGCACAGCCGCAGCATCAGGCGTCGCTTGTGCCGGCTGGCCATGTCGGCGAGCCAGTCGAGCACGTACGGCGCGCGCTTCTGATAGGCCTGAACGACGAGGCCGAAACCGTCCCAGCCAGCGAGCGCTGTGTCGCCCGAGACCGCCTCGACGACGTCGAGAGAGATGTCCAGCCGGTCGGCCTCTTCCATGTCGACGGTCATGCCGATGTTGGCGGCCGCTGCGTCCTCGGCGAGCGATCGCAGCCGCGGCACCAGCTCGTCCATCACGCGTCCGGCCTTCGCCACCTCCAAGCGCGGATGCAGGGCGGAGAGTTTTACCGAGATGCCGGGTTCTTGTTCAGCACCCCGGCTGCCGGCAGCCTTGCCGATAGCCGCGATGGCACTGCGGTAGGTATCGAAGTATCGATCGGCGTCCGCCATGGTGCGGGCCGCCTCACCTAGCATATCGTAGGAATAACGGTAGCCCCGGCTCTCGAGCGGGCGGGCCCGTTCGAGAGCCGAGCCGATGTTCCGGCCCATGACGAATTGTCGTCCCATGATGCGCATCGCCTGATTGACCGCCTCACGCACCACCGGCTCGCTCAGTCGCGCGACGAGGCGCCGCACGGTGGCGCCGACCGACTGTCCGGCGTAGTCGTGCATACGTACGATCCGCCCGGTCAGCATCAGCGCCCAGGTCGAGGCGTTGACGAACAGGGATTCACTACGGCCTACGTGCCGATCCCAGTCGGCTGACGAGATCTTGTCGCGGATCAGGCGTTCCTGTGTCTCCTTGTCGGGCACGCGGAGGAGGGCCTCCGCGATGCACATCAAAAGCACGCCCTCCTGCGTCGAGAGACCGTATTCGTTGAGGAAAGCATCGAGCCCGCCCTTGCCGTGCCTTGAGGAGCGGACAGACCCGACCAGATGACGCGCCCGCTTTTCGATTCGCGCGCGAGCGTCGTCCGAGAGCTGGAGTTTGTGCAAGAGCTCGTGCACGCAGGCAGCCTCATCGGCGCGGTAGTACGCGTCGATGGCCGACCTCAACGGGTCGCGATCAGGGGGGGGTTGCTCGAAGATCATGGTGTCAGTTCCCATGCATGCGCCTATTCCGCCGGGCGGGGCATGAGGCCTGAGCGCGCAGCCCCGAGTACGCGGTCGAAGTCGGCGGCGACGCGGCCGCGGGGCTGCGAGTCCAGCAGGCCGACCGCAACCACCGCAATGGTACAAAGGACAAAGCCGGGCAGGATCTCATAGAGGTCGAAAATGCCGCCCTCGAGCTGCTTCCAGACGACGACGGTGGCCGCACCGACGATTAGGCCGGCCGCCGCACTATTCCGTGTCATCCGTCGCCAGAACAAGGACAAGAGGATGACGGGCCCGAAAGCGGCCCCGAATCCCGCCCAGGCGTAGGCGACCAGATCGAGCACCCCAACCTGGGGATCGGTCGCCAGCAAGGTTGCCACCAGCGCCACCCCCACCACGCTGAGACGGCCCACGCTCACCAGTTCGTTCTGGCTTGCCTCCTTGCGAAAGAACGACCTGTACAGATCCTCCGTCAGCGCGCTTGAGCACACCAAGAGCTGTGAGTCGATCGTGCTCATGACCGCTGCCAGGATTGCGGCCAACAGGAACCCCGAGACCCAGGGGTTGAACAGCACTTGGCAAAACTGGATGAACACCGTCTCCGGGTTCTCGAGCGGCTGGTCGGCAAAGTAGGCAATGCCTGAGTAGCCGACAAAGACCGCGCCATAGAGCGCGAAAACCATCCACACCATGTTGATGAGCCGAGCCGTCGGCACGTCGTTCAGGGACCGCACCGCCATGAAGCGGACCAGGATGTGCGGCTGGCCAAAGTAGCCGAGCCCCCAGGCCATGAGCGAGATGATGCCGAACGTCGTCATGTCGCTGAAGACATCGTTGTAGGCGGAATCGATTTCGCCCACCCGGGCGGTGGTTTCGCCCCAGCTGCCAATCGCGCTGACGGCGATGACCGGCACGATGATGAGGGCGAAGAACATCATCAATCCTTGAAAGAAGTCGGTCCATGAGACGGCAAGGAACCCGCCGAGAAAGGTGTAGGACACAATGACGGCGCTGCCTACCCAAAGCGCAACTTGATAGTCCAGGCCGAAGGTCTGCTCGAACAGCAAGCCACCGGCAACCAGACCCGCCGAGACGTAGAACGTAAAGAACACCAGAATAACGACCGCGGAAATCAGCCGCAGGATTCTCGACGAATCCTGAAAACGATTATTTAAATAATCTGGGATGGTGATCGCGTCCCCAGCGATTTCGGTGTAGGCGCGGAGACGCTTGGCCACGAACTGCCAATTGAGGTAGGCGCCGATCACAAGACCGATGCCGATCCAGATCTGATTCATCCCCGCTGCGTAAACCGCTCCGGGCAGACCGAGCAGTAGCCATCCGCTCATGTCCGAAGCTCCGGCAGAGAGTGCGGCCACGGCCGGGTTGAGGCTTCTGCCGCCCAGCATATAGTCGGTAAAATTTTTGGTCAGCTTGTAGCAGACCAAGCCAATGACAAGCATTCCCACCAGATAGATGATGAATGCACTGATCGATCCCGCGTCCATGCCTTCGCCTCCCTCGCAAGTGGCTAAGTCATCACGAATACGGACGCCGTAGCAGATGCATCGGGTGCTTTGGCCGTTAACGCATCTGCGCGCGCCTCACTTTTTCAGCACGTAGGTGACGACCGAGAGCACGATGCAGGTCAGCATCGGAACGAGCAGCCAAAACCACGTTGCGAAGGTCATGGAGTTTTCCATACTCGTTCCTCCCTCGGCGCACTTTCACATCTGCCTAGCACATCTGTTCGGCGTTCAATGCTGGTGGATGTGTCCGGTCCGTCAGCCAGTCTGCCCAGCGCACACCTGCCAGAAGCACGATGCTCCAATCTTGGGACAATCGCAACTGAAGCAATGCTCTTGCACTTTTGTGATAGTAGGGGAATTTGCATACGATATGTCGTGGCTGGTCATGATGATGGAGGATACGCTGATCCGCGTGGTCATGCTCGATATCGCCGGGGTCCCGCGACGAGGCTGGCTGGTCTCTGGCGTCAGGCGAGCCCATCAACTGCGCCGGGATTCTCAGTGGCTCCACACTTTAGAGCCTGCTCAGCAATTAAGTTGCGTGCTTAGCTGTAAGGCGACGTAGCGAG
>CAZFBS010000090.1:0-6035 GCA_964517265.1 uncultured Rhodospirillaceae bacterium
ACTTCTTCGAGGTGGTGAACGGGCACCCGGGCGATCATCCGAGGAAGCACACCGTCAACGTGCTTCCGGGAAGCAAGATCGCCTTCGACTTAACCGCGGACAACCCGGGCGACTGGGCGTTCCACTGCCACCTCCTGTTCCACATGCATGCCGGCATGTTCAACGTGGTGACTGTGCGCCCGCTGGATGGAGATACGGCATGAAGGCGCTCGTGATCGCGCTGCTGGCCGCGGCGATCGGAATGCCGGCCTTTGCCCAGCACGCCGGCCATGAGGCGCCGATGCCTGCACCGGCCGGCGATTCGCATGCGGGCCATCAGGGAGGAACCACGCCCACCCCCGCGATGCAACCCGGGGCCCATGCGGACCATGAGGCGGGAACCGCCACCCCGGATTCTCCTCCTGCTGCGGCCGATCCGCATGCCGGCCACAGCATGGAGCGGGAAGACGGCGCGGCTTCGATTCCACCCGAGGCACCACCACCGCCTGCGGCCTTCAGCGGCCCCGGGCACGCCGCCGATACCGTGTTCGATCCCTCCGAGATGGGCGGCGCTCGCGAGGAGCTACGTGCCGAACAAGGGGCGCTTACGGCATACAGCGTCCAGATCGATCAGCTCGAAGTGCGGATCGGCAACGGTGAGGACGGCTATCGCTGGGACGCCCAGGGCTGGTATGGCGGCGACATCAACAAGCTGTGGATCACGACGGAAGGCGAGGGCGGCTTTGGTGAGGAAACGGAAGACGCCGAGGTGCAGGCGCTCTGGAGCCGTGCCATTACGCCCTGGTTCGATGTGCAATCAGGCCTCAGGTATGATTTTCGGCCCGAGCCGACACGCGGTCATCTGGTGGCGGGAGTGCAGGGACTGATGCCGTACCTGTTTGAGGTTGATGCCGCGGCGTTCGTCTCGGATGACGGCGACGTCTCGGCACGCATCGAGGCCGAGTATGAGCTGCTGATGACCCAGCGCCTGATTCTGCAGCCTCGCGCGGAGGTCAATGTCGCCGCTCAAGAGGTCGCCGAACTCGGAATCGGCAGCGGCGTCAACGATGTCGAGCTTGGTGTCCGGCTGCGGTATGAGTTTGCACGGGAGTTCGCGCCTTATGTGGGCGTACATTGGGAGCGAAAGCTGGGAGAAACAGCCGATTTCGCACGCGATGAGGGAGAGAGTGTCGATAACCTCTTCTTCGTCACCGGGCTGCGAATCTTTTTCTAGTTTTACGTTTATCTCCTGGCGTTGCCCGCATTTCCTCGGCGGTTGCGGGTTCGGCCTCAAGGGGCGGCTCGCGGTCCCGTCTCCATCTCCGGCGGGTGACCGGGAGCGGCAACCGCATCGTGGCCGCGCTCCTTTCGGAGCAGGGAACACGAGCTCCCGCCCCAGGCACACGGCCGCTTAAGCGCTTGGCAACGAGGGGTCGTTGTGTATGATACCGGCCCCTCGCAAAGCGGAGACGGCATGGATATTCCCGAGGCTCTGGCTTTCGATGACGTTCTTCTTGTTCCGGCGGCATCGAACGTCCTTCCATCGGAAGTGGAGACGAGCACCCGGATCACCCGCGGGGTCGAACTCGGTATTCCGCTGATTTCCTCGGCGATGGATACCGTCACCGAGAGCGGACTGGCGATCGCGATGGCGGTCGCCGGTGGCATGGGCATCATTCACAAGAACATGGAGCCGGCGGCGCAGGCGGCCGAAGTCCGCAAGGTCAAGAAGTTCGAATCCGGGATGGTCGTCGATCCGATGACGATTCATCCGGAGGCGACCCTGGCCGATGCCCTCAACCTGATGAGCGCGCAGAAGATCTCCGGGGTGCCGGTGGTCGAGAAGGGCAGCGGGCGTCTCGTCGGCGTCCTCACCAATCGGGATGTCCGGTTTGCTGACGATCCGCGGCAGCCGGTGTTCGAGCTGATGACGCGCGACACGCCGGACAGGCCGCTGGTGACGGTCCGTGACGGCGTCAGCCGCGAAGAGGCGAAGCGGATCCTGCATAAGCACCGGATCGAGAAGCTGCTGGTCGTCGACGATGCCTACCGCTGCATCGGGCTGATCACGGTCAAGGATATCGAGAAGTCGGAGCGGTTCCCCAACGCCTGCAAGGACGGGCAAGGCCGCCTCCGGGCCGGTGCCGCGGTCGGTGTCGGGCCCGAGGGCCTAGTTCGGGCGGAGGCACTGCTGGCGGTGGAAGTCGATGTGATCGTTGTCGACACCGCGCACGGTCATTCGCGTGGGGTGCTCGAGGCGGTACAGCAGATCAAGCGAATCAGCAACTCTGCCCAGGTCGTCGCCGGCAACGTCGCCACTGCCGATGGAGCCAGCGCCCTGATCGACGCCGGTGCCGATGCGGTCAAGGTCGGTATCGGCCCGGGCTCGATCTGCACCACGCGCATGGTCGCCGGCGTCGGCGTGCCGCAGTTCGCCGCGATCGTCGAAACGGCGAACGCGTGTCGGGCAGGCAATGTGCCGCTGATCGCCGACGGCGGACTGCGGTATTCGGGCGATCTCGCCAAGGCGATCGCCGCCGGCGCCGACTGCGCGATGATCGGCTCGCTGTTTGCCGGAACCGACGAGAGTCCGGGCGAGGTGTTCCTTTACCAGGGCCGATCGTACAAGGCGTATCGCGGAATGGGCTCGATCGGAGCGATGGCGCGCGGCTCGGCCGATCGCTACTTCCAGCAGGAGGTGTCCGACAGCCTGAAAATGGTGCCGGAAGGTGTCGAGGGCAGGGTGCCTCACAAGGGTCCGGCCGCCAACGTGATCCATCAACTCGTCGGCGGCCTCAGCGCAGCGATGGGCTACACCGGCAACCGTACGATCGGCGAGATGCAGCGCAACTGCCGGTTCCGCCGGACCACGGCCGCCGGGGTCCGGGAAAGCCACGTCCACGATGTCACCATCACCCGCGAGGCGCCGAATTACCAGAACGCCGATCGCGGCTGAAGTCGACGACGATGTGGCGGCAAGGGTGGCGGGTTTGCTGGATTGCCGCGGCCGCTCCCGCGGCCTCGCAATGACCAGATCCGCATCCGCGAAGCGCGGCTTGAATGGCGCTCCATTCGGTGGCGTTTCATTCGGCAGAATACGCCTTGCGGCTATTCTGCCCTCGACGCTCTCTACCGTCGTCTCGTCGAACGCGGCAAGGTCCCCACACGGTGGCGCTCATTGCCTGCGCCCGCAAGCTCCTCATTTTCGTCAATACTCTCCTCGCCCGCGGCACCCCATGGATTGAGCAGGCGATCATTCCTTAATCTTACTGTGTCATAAGTGTAGAGTGGATGGATTTGGTTGAGCGGTGCTGGCGTATCGCTGCTGGCAACACGGGCAGCGGGGTAGACGGCGAGCGAGGGCGACCGTGAGGCTGTGACGCACCGAGGCGATCGAGGACGGGTTATGGCGCTCCGCTCGCAGCGGGATACCCGCGCGGCCGCCAACCGGGGGGTAGCGCAGGCGCTTGGCCGAGGAACCGGGCGTCAGGGGGAAGAAGACTTCGCTCGCGCACGAGGAAGCCGTAAGCCGCCACGCACAACGTGGCATGATGATGAAAGCCCCGCCAACCCCGCCCCTCGAAGTGATCGAGGCCCAGCTCCTGCTTGAGCTCCTGGTAATCCCGCTCGATCCGCCAACGCAGCTTGGCGGTGCCGACCAGGTCGACCAGGGCGGTCGCCGCCGGCAGGGTCGACAGCCAGTACTTGCTCGGCTCCTTCTTCCCTTCCGGCCACTCGATCAGCAGCCATTCCTCAGCATGGGGTTCAGTAAGCCAGTAATCGCGGTGCGACGGCCGCACCCGCACGGCGGCAAAGCGTCCCTCGAGCGCGCCATGACTGCCTTCCCGCCAGTTCACCGTCTGCCAGGCGCTCGGCGGCAGGGCCAAGGCGAGATCCTTGGCGGTGAGCGGCTGGTGCGCGGCATCCCGGCGCCACAACGTGGGCGGCCGCCCCTTGCCGGACCACGGCTTGGGCGGCAGCGGACCACAGCCCGGGGGCCAGACGCCGAGGCTGGACTGCACCCCCAGGACATAGACCAGGGCCAGGTCGCTCAAGGCGAGGCGGAAGTCGGTGTCGATGCCGTAGCCCGCGTCGCCCAGGATCACCCCAGGCGGCACGCCGTCCGCCAGCGCGCGACGGATCTGCGCCAGGGCGATCTGCGGCATAGTGCGGAAGCCGAGTTCCGGTGGCACGCCCGCCTTGGCCTGGCGGGCGGGATCACCGGCCCAGTCCGCGGGCAGGTAAAGCTCGAACGCGATCGGCAGGCTGCCCAGGTCATTCGCGATCGACAACGACACGGCCACTTGGCAGTTCTCCTGCTTGCCCAATTGGCCGCAATATTGGCGCGTTACACCCACCGAGTGCTTGCCCTTCTTAGGAAAACCGGTGTCGTCGATGATCCAGGCGGTGATCGGCCCATGCCGCATGAGGGCCGGCAGCACCTGCTCGCGAACGGCGGTGAGCACGGCCGCATCGCTCCACGCTGCGGTGGCGACGAAGTGGTGCAGCGCCTGGTGCAGGCTGGGCACCTGGGCTGGATCGAGACGTGCCGCCATCGGCTCGACGCTCTTGCGCGCGCCGGGCAGCAGCAGGCCCGTGCAATAGCCGACGAGCCGCTGCTTACGGTCGGCATGGCCGAGTACCGCCGTCAACTGGGCGAGGTATTCCTGCAGGCGGTGTTCGCTGGTCGTGTTCGTCAGATTGCTCATGCCCTTTCATATAGGGCATGTTTCTGACATAGTAAGATTAGCAGTCAAGAGAACGAGATGGATATGCCTTGGACAGAGATCCTAGGAGGGGCCACTGGTGGGCTGGCTGTCGTTGTGGTGGTTGCGCTATTTCTGGGAAAAGTGGCAACTGAGAAGATTGCTGACGCAGCGACTAAGCTAGTGGAGGAAAGGCTGAAACGCGCTGAGGAATTACATAAGTCATTGGTGGCTTTTACGAGTTCAGTTGACATTGATCTTCGAGAAAAACGAATTCCAGTGTATGCCGAGCTTTGGGAGAAAACGGGCCTGTTGCCGATGTGGCCTTGGAACACGGAGCTTACATACCAGGAACTACATGAGCTCACCAGTGACTTTCGGGACTGGTATTTCAAGCAAGGTGGAATATTTTTATCTGGAAGTGCCCGCGACGCTTATTTTGAAGTTCAAAAATGCATCAATGCCATCCTCGAAAAAAATCAGACAGGCCAAGTCTCTGATGAGGACTACAAAGCGATTCGCGCCAAGTGTAGTCTGCTGCGGACTGAACTCGCGGAGGATCTGCTGTCAAGACGAGAGGCGCCAGCGGTTAGAGGCGCCAGCGATTAAAGCCACAACCGACGGCGAACCACCCGGTCAACACGGGCGGTATGCCAGTATGTTGTAGGTTTTCCGCGCTCGTAAGCGGAATTGTGTTTGCGTTCTACGGAGTTGCTACACTTGGAGGCACTCCGGACCGGAGTTGGATTGACTTCGCAATCCTCACACTCAAGACTGTCGTCATTATCGGCCTTCTTAGCGCCTGTGCCAAGTATGGCTTCACGCTGGGTAAGTCCTACGTGAGCGAGTCACTGAAGAGTGCTGATCGTATTCACGCGATCTCATTTGGTAAGTTTTTCATTCGGGTCTTTGGTGCCAAGGCGAAATGGCCGGAGCTGAAGGACGCGTTCCAACACTCGAATATCAACCGTGCATCGACCTTCACATCGCTGGATACGTCGCAGTTTGACCCGAAGTTGATAGAGTCATTGTTAGAACTCGCACAGCTTTTAAGTGGAAAGGTGTCTGGACAAAATGATGATTTGAGCAAATACATCGATTGACTTCCTCGTCAGTCAGCGCGGTAGGGCGAAATAGCCGAAGGCGTATTCCGCCGAATGACGCCATCCGGTATTGTAATGGAGTACGGCCTTACCCAGAATTGATTGGGTTTGGCCGGGGAAACCGTCAATGATACTCCTGCGGGCGGCCGCGATCCATCAAACATGCGGCGGAATACGCCTTGCGGCTATTCCGCCCTTGTAATAACGAATGCAGTTATGATTGGCGTATTCTGAAAGGAATGCTCGG
>CAZFBS010000091.1:0-5399 GCA_964517265.1 uncultured Rhodospirillaceae bacterium
TCAATTCGTCGCGCCGACTTCCGCTTTCAGTTGGGCGACCTTGGTGCGAAGGGCGTCGTTGAGGCCGGCAAGGGTACCGCCGCGCTGCTGGATCGTCGCGGTGAAGTCGGAGCGCTGGGTCTGCGCCATCGAGACGCCTTCGACCGCAACGTCGCGGATCTGGAGCTTGCCGCCCGCACGAGTGACCCGCCAAGTGACTACGGGATTGGTTTCCGCACCGGGGCGAACGACAATGGATTCCACCAAAGTCGTGTCATCAGAAACCGCCGTGGTGTTCTGCACCCGCAGTTGCTCACCTGAATACTGTTCGAACTGCTTGGCATAGGCATAGACGATAAAGTCCTCGAACAACCTGAGGAACTCCTGCCGGTCCGCTTCCGAAGCGCCGCGCCAATAGCGGCCCAAAACAAACTGGCCGATCTCCTCGACACCGAAATATTCCTGTAGCAATTCGCGCATCGCCTCGGCCTGCTCGGCAGCCGTCATGTCCTTGCGGGCAAGGATGGAGGTCGTCCGGTCGGCAGCCGACTTGATATGCTGCTGGGCCTGCTCGCTCAGCGCCTGCGCCGGCGCGGCAACAGGAACAGCCGCGATCGCCAGCGCAAGTGCGACGGCAAGCATGGCAAGAAAAGGTCGGGCAACGCGCATCATCATCAAACTCGCTTTTTGTTTCTGTTTTTTGTCGGACGCTCGCTGCCCGTGCCGTGGGGGGCGATCCCCCTTCGCGGAGTGGACGCAGCGATAATCCCTGTCCCGTCTGATCCGTATTCCGGCTGGGATCGGTACCGGCTGATGTAGGGACCCCTATCGCGAAAATGAAGGCAGAATGCCGATCGTTTCAAGGACGCAGAAAGGTCCCAATCTCTCCTTCCTCGACACCGGAGCGAATCTGATATTCGCGGTTCTGGCGGAACGCGCTGCGGATTGCGGCGTAATAATCGAGGGCCGTGCGCCGCAATTCATCCGTCGCCTCCAGCGAGCGTGCACGCGCATCGACGGCGGTCAATCCAGTCCGGGTGTAGCTGAGGATTTCGAAAAAGTCGCTTTCATCAAAAACAATCGTGTTCAACAGACCGAAGGGGTCGAGAACGACTCCGTCCACGCCCCGGCCAACCGCGTCGCGCGGATTGGAAGGGCCCAGCACCGGCAGGACCAGATAGGGACCGGCGGGCGCGCCCCACACCGCCAGCGTCTGCCCGAAATCGGCTCTTTCCTGAGGCAGGCCCATGCCATCGGCAACGTCGAACAGACCGCCCACTCCTGCCGTCGTGTTGAAGGTGAAGCGCGCGAACGTCGATGCGGCTTGGCGCGGTTTGCCCTGCAGCAGGCTGTTGGCGGCGACCACCGGCTCGTTCAAGTTGACCAACACATTATGGGTGTGCTCTTGCACAATCGGCGGCAGCACATCGCGATAGAGGATCGCCAGCGGCGTCAGCAGCATCGCGTCGAGGGCTTCGTTGAACTGAAAGACCGCGCGATTGAACGGCTCGAACGGATCATTGGTCTCCACATAATAGGCGTATTCTTCCGGCTCCGTCTGCGGATCCGGACGGCTCGCACAGCCGCCGGCAACGAGGATCGCAATCGCAAGGGCTATGAACGCCGCTGGAAACCTGGAAAACATGCGGATCGAACGAAGGAACATTGTCGACTTTCCCGGGATCTAATGATCGAACTTGAATGTACGCGTGATGTCGCCGATCCACCTTGGCAGAAAAGGCCGATGCTTGTTCACATCAACGCCGATCCGCTGCCATACGTGAATGCCGATGCTCAGCAGGTGCCGCGGAGTATACCTGACAATCCGCCGTTGTTGATCAAAAAGGCTTGGCTTGGCATATTGGTGATAGTGGGCCTATCGCATGTGACTCTGCGGCAACAATCTCGGCGGTCCGGCGGCAGTTGCCGTTCCATTCCTCACGGCGCTCGATAGATCGGCGTTGACTTAGGCATCATCAGACCACACAAACGAGCCATGATTTTTGAGCACTTTCGGTTCCGGCTGGCCGGGGCAGGCCTCTATGAAGTCTTGAAAGCGGGGCAGGTACCACGCACGAGGGGCTGCAACGGCATAATCCTGTGATGAGTGAAACGAATAAAATCGAAACCTTCCCTGGCTGCAAAGACAGTGGAGCGGGAATCCTTCGCGGCCCGCATACGCTGTTGCCGCGGGACGTGCAGGTTTCCTTCGAGTTTTTCCCGCCGAAGACCGAAAAGATGGATCAGACCCTGTGGGCCTGCATCGAAAGGCTGGCAACGTTGAAGCCGGCTTATGTCTCGGTGACATACGGGGCCGGCGGGTCGACCCGGGAGCGCACGCATGCGACGGTGGTGCGCATCCGGCGGGAAACCGGTCTTGAGCCGGCGGCGCATCTCACCTGTGTCGGTGACACCCGTGAAGCCATTGATGCCATTGCCGCGCAATATTGGGACGCGGGCATCCGTCATATCGTTGCGTTGCGCGGCGATCCCTCTGATGGCGGCATGCACTATGAGCCCTACCCGGGCGGCTATGCCTATGCCGCTGATCTGGTTGCCGGGCTGAAGCGGGTTGCGGACTTCGAGATCAGCGTTGCTGCCTATCCGGAGACCCATCCCGAGGCGGTCAGCACGCAGGCCGACCTCGACAACCTCAAACGCAAGATCGACGCTGGCGCCAGCCGTGCCATCACCCAGTTCTTTTTCGATACCAGCGTCTTCTTTCGCTTTCTCGATCGGGCCGCGGCGGCCGGTATCTCGGTGCCCATTATTCCGGGTATTCTCCCGGTAACCAACTTTGCGCGGGTGACGGAGTTTGCCGCGCAGTGCGGCGCAACGGTGCCGGACTGGATGGCCGAGCTGTTCGACGGCCTTGATGACGATCCGGAAACGCGGCGCTTGGTAGCGGCGTCGGTTGCCGCCGAGCAGTGCCGGGCTCTCTACGCCGGCGGGATCAAGCAGTTCCACTTTTACACGCTCAATCGCGCTGATCTGACCTATGCCATCTGTCAGATCCTCGGGGTCCGACCGCGCCTGCGGCCTCCTGGCCAGCCGCGGGCGGCGGCGCTGTCGGCGGAGGCGGGGAAATGAGCCGGCAGTCGCGGGAAGCGAGACTGGCAGCACTGCACGAGGCGGCCGCGAGCCGAATTCTTCTGCTCGATGGGGCAATGGGCACCATGATCCAGCGCCTGAAGCTGGAGGAAGCGGATTTTCGCGGCGCGCGGTTCGCCGATTGGCGACGCGACGTCAAGGGTAACAACGACCTTTTGAATCTCACTCAGCCGTCCGCGATCGGCGCGATTCACGAAGCCTACTTCGAAGCCGGTGCGGATTTCGCCTCGACCAATACCTTCAATGCCAACCGCATTTCGATGGCCGATTACGGCATGGAGGAGTTGGCCGGCGAGATCAACAGCGCTGGCGCACGGGTCGCGCGGGAGGCCGCCGACGCGTGGAGCGAGCGCGATCCCGCGCGGCCCCGGTTTGTCGCCGGCGCCATCGGCCCGACCAACCGGACCGCCTCGCTGTCGCCCGACGTCAATGATCCGACCTTCCGCAATATTACCTTCGACGATCTGCGTGAAGCGTACCGGGAGGCGGCGGCTGCTCTGATTGCGGGCGACGTTGACGTTCTGCTGATCGAAACGGTGTTCGATACCCTGAATGCCAAGGCGGCGCTGTTCGCGATCGAGGAAGTGTTCGACGATCTTGGCATCCGTCTGCCGGTGATGGTGTCCGGGACCATCACCGATCTGTCCGGACGCAATCTTTCGGGACAAACGCCTGAAGCCTTTTGGAACTCGATTCGGCACGCGCGGCCGTTTTCCGTTGGGCTCAACTGCGCGCTCGGGGCGGCGCAGTTGCGGCCCTATGTGGCGGAGCTGTCGCGGGTCGCGGACACCCGCATTTCGGCCTACCCCAACGCTGGTCTGCCGAATGAGTTCGGCGAATACGACGAGCTGCCGGAAGATACGGCCCGCCACATCCGAGAGTGGGCGCGCTCGGGGCTGGTCAATTTGGTCGGCGGCTGCTGCGGGACCACCCCCGAGCATATCCACGCGATCGCCGAGGCGGTTGCCGGCGTTGCCCCACGTACGCCTCCGGAACGACCCAGGCGACTGCGGTTGTCCGGGCTGGAAGCCTTCGAAATCGCATCGTGAGCGGCATTTTCGTCAATATTGGCGAGCGGACCAACGTCACCGGCTCCGCCAAGTTTCGCAAGCTCATCCTGGAAGGGAATGCTGCGGCGGCCATCGATATCGCCCGCGAGCAGGTCGAGAACGGCGCCCAGATCATCGACGTCAACATGGATGAGGGCATGCTCGATTCCGAGGCGGCGATGGTCACCTTTCTCAACTTGATCGCTTCGGAGCCCGACATCTCGCGAGTGCCGATCATGATCGACTCCTCGAAATGGTCAGTGATCGAAGCCGGATTGAAATGTGTCCAGGGCAAGGGCATCGTCAACTCGATCAGCCTGAAGGAGGGCGAGGAAGAGTTTCTTCATCATGCCCTCAAGATCAAACGGTACGGTGCGGCCGCGGTCGTCATGGCCTTCGACGAAAAGGGTCAAGCGGAAACCGCCGAGCGCAAGTTCAAGATCTGTGAGCGGGCCTACCGGCTGCTGGTCGACAAGATCGGCTTTGCGCCGGAGGACATCATCTTCGATCCCAACATTTTCGCGATCGCGACCGGCATCGAGGAGCACAACGATTACGCCGTCGCCTTTTTCGAGGCGACGCGGCGAATCAAGAAGAATCTGCCTTACTGCCTCGTTTCCGGCGGCGTCTCCAATGTCTCGTTCTCGTTTCGCGGCAACAACACCGTGCGCGAGGCGATGCACTCGGTATTCCTCTACCATGCGATCGCCGCCGGCATGGATATGGGGATCGTCAACGCGGGCCAGATCACGGTTTACGAGGAGATCCCGAAGGAACTGAAGGAGCGGGTCGAGGACGTCATTCTCAACCGCCGCCCCGACGCGACCGAACGCCTGCTGGAAATTGCCGAGCGCTTTCGCGGTGCCGGCAAGGCTCGCGAAGTGGATCTTCGCTGGCGGGAGAAGGGTGTTACGGAGCGCCTCACCCACGCGCTCGTGAACGGGATTACCGAATTCGTCGAGGCGGACGTGGAGGAGGCGCGTCAGCAGGCCGCGCGGCCGCTCGACGTCATCGAGGGTCCGCTGATGGACGGCATGAACGTGGTCGGCGACCTGTTCGGATCGGGCAAGATGTTCCTGCCGCAGGTCGTGAAATCGGCGCGCGTGATGAAGAAGGCGGTCGCGCACCTGCTGCCCTTCATCGAGGCCGAGAAGGAGGAAGGCGCCAAGGGCAAGGGCCGGATCGTGATGGCGACCGTCAAGGGCGACGTCCACGACATCGGCAAGAACATCGTCGGCGTGGTGCTCCAGTGCAACGGCT
>CAZFBS010000092.1:0-5353 GCA_964517265.1 uncultured Rhodospirillaceae bacterium
AGCTGCTTTGCGGCGGCATTGAGGCTGATTTCCGGCTCCGGCACCAGGGCGAGCAAGCACGCGATGATGGTGCGATGCAGGTCGTCGGCACCATCATCGTGCCCGGCCGGCTTCAGGTCCTCCGGCGCCAGCACGCCGACCTCATCGCCATTGGCGATGGTGACGCCGACCCGCCGGAACCAGGATGCCTCACCGCTGATCAGGCCGAGGTTGGCCTTGGCGTCATCGAGCCTCACGTAGAGCCGGCGATTCTCCTCGCTAACGCCATAGTGCGCGGCATCCCGCTCGCTCATCGAGAACAACGTCTGCACCACCCGCGCAATGCCGGCGAGCGCGCTGGCGCCGCGGGCGGTATTGAGGTTGCCGGCATGCCCGTCGCTGGTGCCCTGCGGCGGCTTGGCGGTGTGATGCACGAGCAGGACCGCGCAGTCGCCGCGGCGGGCGATCGCGCGGAACATCGCCGCCACCGCCTTGATCTGGTCGTTGGCGTTCTCGTTGACCTCGTGGGTCTCGACGAACGGGTCGACGATGAACAGGCCGATGCCGTGATCGCGAATGTGCGCGATGCAGGCATCGACGTCCGGAAGCCGGATCACGGTTCCGGCGCGGTCGGCCTTGGCGATGAGCAGCGGACGATCGGCGCCGCTGTTGAGGGCGAGACGTCCGCGGATCGCATCGACAGGAACGCTCGCGTGCTGGAGGACGGCGGCCAGCCGGCGCTTGAGCTCATCACTGTCGTCCTCGTTGTTGTAGACCCACACCTTGGTCTGCTCGTGCACCGCCTCGCCGGTGATCGGCTGTCCGGTAACCACGGCGACGGCGCGCTCCAGGGACAGCGTCGACTTGCCGACACCGGGAGGCGCGACCTTGACGGTCAGGTTGCCGCGGAGGAGCGCGCGACCCAACACCCACCGCCGCCGCGGCAGCATGACGATGTGGAGATCCTTGACGAAGGCGGGCGCCAGCGGCACGGCTGCAGGTGCATCGTCGAGGGCATGTTCCGGATTGGGAATGTTCCACTTCGCCCGGCCGCCGGTGATCATCGGCGCCACGTCGTGGCGGGTCTGCTCGACGCTGTAGCCCTTGAGCGTCAGCGCCTCGGCGGCGGTGACGATCTCCGCATCCGACCAGCCGCGGGCGATCCAGTGGCCGGTGAGGCGCACGAGGTTGTCGTGCCAGTGCTTGCCGTCGCGGATGGCGGTGAGGCACTCCTCGACCGGGACGCCGTCGAACTCCGAGCCGATTTTGAGGTCGGGCTTCGATCCTGTGGCTGGTTTCGCCATTTCCTCCGCTGCCGTCGACGTCGCCGCCGGGCGCGGTGGAAACGCCTTGGCCAGCTGGCCGGGGAGGTAGACCTTCGGGCGGTTGTCATGGAACAGATGAAACTCGGTGCGCTCGAGGACACGCCCGGGCTTGGCCGGCCAGGCGATGGAGCCGCCCAGGCGCAGCACCCGGCTGGGGTTGACCACGCTGCGATCGCCGCCGAGCGCGTCGGCGAGCGCGAGGTTCTGCTGCCGGCAGAGATCGGCGTCGCGCTCCGGGGTCTCCAGCCGCCACAGCAGCTGCGCCCGGGTGTGCGGCTGCCGACCGGTGACGACCACGGCGGTCGGCGGGCACCTGGCCTGTCGGTAGCGCTCGCGGGCAATGCCGAGCACGTCGTCGTCGAGATCGAGATAGTATGCCGAGAGGGCGAGGAAATCGGCATCGGTGCAGCGGCCGAACGGCGCGATGTCGGGCTTGCGCAGGGCCTGGCCGATGTAGACGTTCTGGCCCGGCAACCGGTTCTCGCGGACCGCCCGCTCGATCAGCTCGTCGATCTCGTCGGTGCCGAAGGTGGCGGCATGGCGGAGCCTGCCGTCCTTGCCGTCACACCAGGCGAGCTCGATCTTCCCCTCATGGCAGCCGTCGAGATCGCCGCCGAACAGGTGGTCGAGGTGGCGCAGCATCTGTTCGGGATCGGGCTCGATCATCGGCTGAATGGTGGCATCGGGCATCGCAGGCGGCTCTCATGAAGGGCGGGAGGCGACGGCGCCACCTCCCGCTGACTCGGGCTAGAATTCGGCTTCGAGCAGGGGATCAGCGGCCGGCTTTGCCGCGGGCGGTGGCACGTGCACGGCCTGCGGCCGGGCTGTGGATGCCGGTGCGCCCTGCCAGATGTCGACGGCCTCGACCGGGCTTTGGTCCGGCAGCTCCGCCGGCCGGGCGATCCATTTGACGATCTCCAGCTTCGGCTTGTAGTTGGTGCCGTACTTGTCCTTCATCGGCTCGGAGCCGGTGCAGGCGATCACCGGCAGCTGGCCGGGATGGTGGTCGCGTTGCTCCTCGTAGGCCTGGTAGACCTCCCGCATGGCGTTGCCCATGTGGATGGAGGCGCTCGCCAGCTCGACGGCGCCGCCGAAGAAGGTCTGCGAGAACACCATCACGACGAAGCCGCGCTTGAAGCCCTCGCCGGGGCTGGGCGCGAGGCGCTCCAGGGATGGATCGATCCGCCGCTCCGGGGCCTCACCCTCGCGGAACCGGAACCAGCCGGTGGCGATGTTGGCGAAGTCGGGGACGAAGGTCGGCCGGCCGGTCTCGACTTCGCCGGCGTCACCGCGGGCGGACCACTTGTCGGCCTTGGAGTTGTACTTGGCGTAGGGCTTGAGTGCGCCGGAAGCGCCGATATTGAGAGGCATTTGGCATGTACTCCTGTGCCATGGTTGAGAAGTCAGAAGCCGTAAACATTGCGGCCGTGGGACCGGGCGATGGGATTGCGCCACCAGAACGTTTCGAAGTCCGGCACCAGGAGGCCGGCCAGTTCGTGAGGATCGGTGGAGAGGGCGAGGAAGCGGCCAAGCCGAATGGCGATCTGGCGGAGCGCGGCAAGGTGGCGGCGGATGTCGTCGGCCGACATCTCGTAGACGGCGACAGTACGGCCATCCTTCTTGCCTGCCGTGGGCTTCGTATAGGCGAAGCGCATGCCGTAGTTGTGGTGGGCCGCTCCGTAGACGGCGCCCTGGCGGCCATGGGGATCGGAGATGGTCAACGGCAGCCGCTCGGCGGTCTTGAGGTCGACGACGAGGCCGTACTGATCAAACCGCCAGTCGATGTAGCCTTCCACCGGCACCGGCACGTCGTCGAGGCGAATCTCGACCCGATCCTGAGCGGCCGTTGGAACGCCGTATTGGCGTAGTTCGGCCAGTCCATGGCGGACGTAACCGGCGATGTTGGCGCGCTCATGGTCCCGCTGGGGATCGGGATTAAGAGCCATGTCCCGATCGAAGACCTTCTCCGCGTCGGCGACGCAGCCCTCGACCGACCGGTGCGGCTCCATGAGACCCAGGTGGATGCCGTATTCCACCGCCCGACCTCGCACCGCCGCGCCGCTGGACGGCGAGCGGTGACCCAGCAGCCGCTCCATCACCCACAGCGCCGGTTCCGCGACGTAGAGGTTGATGGCCGAGGGCGAGAGGTGGTCGATGTTGTGGCGCTCGAAGGCGTTCATCACCGGCCTTCAAGCGCCGCAACAGGCATCGCCGTCGATTTCATCTTTCCGCTCCTTTCCACGTCACGCTCCTGGTGTCGTCGTAAGAGGAACTGCCGGGCTTGACGCGGCCCAAGGAGCGATGCCGTCGCGCTATTTCCGAGGAAGGTGTTGTATTCACGCGAGGGCCCGGCATGTCGTTCGTGTCTCTACTGCTCATTTACCGGAAACACCTCGAAAGTGTCGGAGACGCCGATGTGCAGTTTCAGGTCGGCTGCCCGGAAACCTTCCCTTATTTTGGCAATCCGCTCATGGAGCGTGCTTCGCGACACGCCGGTTCGGCGCGCGGCATCCGTCACGGTGTTGCCGAACAGTCCGAGAAGGCAGCTGCGCAAGGGCGAAGGAAGCCGATCAAAGGTGCGCCAGAGCTCGATGCGGAGGTTGAGCAGATCTTCCGGCGCATAGCCGACGTATGCCCCACTAGCGCATGCACCTTCGTCTGAACCGGGAAGCGCAGGACCGCTATCGGCGGATCCGCCAGCAATCGCATCGAGAGAGAGGAACTCGACGCCGAACCCTCGCTTTTCCGACCGCAGCGACTGGAGGAGGTTGGCGGCGCAGTTCCTGGCGATCCTGTCGACGAACGTGCGAAGCGACCCGCGCGTCGCATCGAACCGCGAGAGACGCCGATGCACATGCAACATCAACTCCTGCTCGATGTCCTCGATCTCCATCCCGGGCAGGGCCGTTCGGACCCGGCGGGCGTGATGCCGCACGCAGCGCACGATTTGCGGATCGATACCGGGGTAGCGGTTTGCCGAAGCCATCTGCTCCTCCACGTTGTCGTCGCGAAGGAGGATGCCGACTTAGCAAGCAAACTTGCAGGACAGCCGGCCGGTGCAATCGGACAGCCATCGTCTTCGAGCCAACGTTAACCTATTGAAAGTATTAAGCTGCCAACTGGACTACGAAGTGTGATCGGACAGTGGGAAGATTTTTCGGACAAGGTCCCGCTCAGAATGTCGAGGCGGCCAGTGTGACGATCTGCGGATTTAAACGGTATCCCTTGACTCCTTTTCCGGCACCGCTCCGCGAGACGTTTTCAATGACGTCGTACTCGCCGATCGGCTTGCCGGTTGTCCTCCGAATAAACCTTGAAATCTCATCGCGGAGACGATCGATTGTCCGGCGAATAGTCTCGACGTCGCGTTTTTCGTCGGTTTCCGGGTCACCGGCCGCTTCGACCGCGTCGGCAATATCGTAAATCGACATCGCTCCGACTTGATCTCCGGCGCTGACGTTCTTGGCGAAACGCTGGATGAGCGCCCGTAGGATCAGAAAAGGGGTCTCTCGCTCGGCCTTCACCATGAGCACATCGTCGACCCAGAAGCCCTCGGCGTTCAGTTTCACTGTGAACCGCCTTGGAGGAGGGACTGATTGAACTGGGGGGCCGATCGCCGTGACACCGAACCCGTACACGGGAACATCGATGTTGGAGAATGCCGCTGCTCCATTTCGTATGCGGTCGCGCAAAAGGGTGCAGAGATCGACCTCGCGGGTCAGGATCTGAATGAACGTTACATGGCCGATGCCGGTGTCTTGAAGCACGCGGCGGGCCGCGTCCGGCTCCACCGTGACGTAAATGCTGGTTTGGGTCATCGCCGCGGTACGGCGGAGCAGCAACGAGTCTGGACAGTATTCCGGCAGACAGATGGAAGCGTTGAGGCTCTCGATCGATAAGGTCAGCACGCCGCTCTGAAACTGCCGACCGCGTGCATCCTTGCCACAGTGCTCGATCAAAAACGTTTCGATGCCTGGACGGCTGAGATGGATCGTTAGCCCGGATATCTCACCAAGGTAGGTGCATCGGCCCCGGGAATCTGAGAAAGT
>CAZFBS010000093.1:0-5170 GCA_964517265.1 uncultured Rhodospirillaceae bacterium
ACAGGCAGAGCTCCAGGCCGCATAACCCGGTGTCCACTTTTCCGGGGGAAGATCATAGTCCCCATCCTCCAGAGAAACGGGCCGAAGAGACAACGAAATCGGCTGTCGGGCGGGAAGGGCGGTCTCCGGTCGTTCCGGTAAACCCTTTTGAAACAACGCGTTTTTCTGGCGGCCCGATCTGCCGAGAGAAATTCTAGGCTGGGCAGACTGGCGGAGGGAGTGGGATTTGAACCCACGACACCTTTCGGTGAACACGCTCTCCAGGCGTGCGCCTTAAGCCGCTCGGCCATCCCTCCGGCGAAGACAATTGCTTCCACGCAGCTCGCGACTGCTTCCATGCCAGTGGCGACGGTAACCGACCCCAAAACCGGCTGCAACGACTTTGCCGGCCCACTCGTCGAGAAAGTCGCCGCCGGCAACAGGACAAGGCAGAAATCCTCTGCCGCACCCTTCCCCAACATGCCGGTGGATGGTATGGAAAGGATTGAACGTGGGGGAGGGCTGTCCATGGCTGTTAACGCTCAAGCTGTCGTCGCTGCGATGATCCGCGCGCTGGAAGAGCCGCCGCACGAAAAGAGCCGTCTGCACCGACCAGTGATCACGATCTCCCGGACCAAGGCCTCGCGCGGTGACTCGATCGCACGCGCTCTCGCGGAGCGCCTGGGTATCGACTGCTATGACCGGGAGATTCTCGAAGGGATTGCTACCGAGGCCGGTGTCAGCAGCTCGCTCCTCGAGAAGCTTACGGAAAGTCTCGATGCCGTCGATTCTTGGGTCTATTCCGCGGTGTTCGGCAAGCGTGTTACCCGCACGGAGTACCTCAAGTTCGTCACCTCGATGATCCGCGGATTGTATCACACCGGCGGCGTCATCGTCGGGCGCGGCGGTCATATCATCCTTGCCGGCCGCGACATCCTGAGGATCAGAATCGTCGGCTCCGTCGAGGTCTGCGCCTCTCGGCTTTCCGAGGAGCAGGGCATCAGCTACACCGAAGCCAAGAGCCGGATCCAGGAGAGCATCGCGCACCGCGAGAAGTTCATGTGGGAGGTCTTCCATACCCGTTACGACGACTCGACGGCGTTCGATCTGATTATCAACACCGACGGTTTTCGCCATGATGCCGACGTCGTTGATCTGATCGTCACCGCTTTGCGGGCGCGCGGTCTGATCACGGACAAGCAGGGAGCCGCCGCGCCGGCCGCCCACCACCCTTAAACAGACCGGGCACAGTGTTTGGGCGCGGCAGCCGCTCAGCCGCTGTCCATCTTGAGGGCCTCGATAAAGGCGGACTGCGGGATCTCGACCTTGCCGAACTGCCGCATTCGCTTCTTGCCCGCCTTCTGCTTCTCCAGAAGCTTGCGCTTGCGGGTGATGTCGCCGCCATAGCACTTGGCGGTGACGTCCTTGCGCAGGGCGCTGATCGTCTCGCGGGCCACGACGTTGCCGCCGATGCTCGCCTGCAGCGGGATCTTGAAAAGCTGGCGCGGGATCAGATCCTTCAGCCGGTTGCAGATCGCCCGGCCTCTCGCCTCGGCGTGGGCACGATGGCAGACGAAGGAGAGGGCATCGACCGGCTCGCCGTTGACCAGAATCGTCACCCGAACAAGATCGCCGTCCGCAAATCCATCCATTTCATAGTCGAAGCTGGCATAGCCGCGCGAGATCGACTTCAGCCGATCATAGAAATCGAACACCACCTCGTTGAGCGGCAGCCGGTAGACGACCATCGAGCGGTTGCCGGCATAGGTCATCTCGACCTGCTGGCCGCGGCGCTCGGTGCACAGCTGCAGGATCGCACCGAGGTAGTCGGTCGGCACCAGGATCGTTGCCCGGATCCATGGCTCCTCCATCCGGGCGATCTTGACCGGGTCGGGCATGTCGGCGGGATTGTGCAGCTCCTCCACCGTGCCATCGGTCATGTGCACCTTGTAGACGACACTGGGCGCCGTTGCGATCAGGTCGAGGTCGAATTCGCGCTCCAGCCTCTCGAACACGACTTCGAGGTGGAGCATGCCGAGAAAGCCGCACCGAAATCCCGACCCGAGCGCCGCCGAGGTTTCCGGCTCGAAGTGGAAGCTCGAATCGTTCAGGCGCAGCCGCGCCAGCGACTCCCGCAGGTCCTCGAAGTCGGCCGCATCGGCCGGATAGAGGCCGCAGAAGACGACCGGGACCGATGGCTTGAAGCCGGGCAGGGGAGTTGCCGCCGGACGCTTGTCCTCGGTGATGGTATCGCCGACATCGGTATCGGCGACGGTCTTGATGCCGGCGGTGATGAAACCGATTTCGCCCGGGCCCAGCTCGTCGACCGGGACCGCCTTCGGCGTCAGCGCGCCCACCCGATCGACCACATGCACGCGCTCGCCCGCCATCATCCGGATCCGCATTCCGCGCCGCAAAATCCCGTCCTTGATCCGAACCAGAATCATCACGCCGAGGTAGGGATCGTACCAGCTGTCGACCAGCAGGGCCTTCAACGGCGCTTCACGATCCCCGCGTGGCGGCGGGACCCGCTGCACCAGCGCTTCCAGCACCTCCTTGATGCCGGCGCCCGTCTTCGCGGAAATCATCAGGGCGTGAGAGGCGTCAAGCCCGATGACGTCCTCGATCTGGCTGCGGATCCGCTCCGGCTCGGCGGCCGGGAGGTCGATCTTGTTGAGGACGGGAATGATCTCATGATCGCCCTCGATGGCGAGGTAGGCATTCGCCAGCGTCTGTGCCTCTACCCCTTGGGTGACGTCGACCACCAGCAGCGAGCCTTCGCACGCGGCAAGGCTGCGGGAGACCTCGTAGGAGAAATCGACATGACCGGGGGTGTCGACGAGGTTGAGCTGATAGGTGGTGCCGTCCTTGGCCGGATAATAAAGGCGGGCGGTCTGCGCTTTGATCGTGATCCCCCGCTCGCGCTCGATGTCCAGGGTGTCCAGCACCTGCGCCCGCATCTCACGCTCGGTCAAGGCGCCGCATTGCTGGATCAGCCGATCCGCCAGCGTCGACTTGCCGTGGTCGATATGGGCGATGATCGCAAAATTCCTGATGTGGTTCAGGTCCATGATGATGACAGCTCTTTCATCCGCGTCGTCGTTGGCAAGAGTGGTGAAGCACGCTCCTGGTGACCGCCCGGCACCCGGCGCTCGGCACCGTTTTGCGGGGGGAGCAAGATCGGCCGATCGCCTGGCCCGGGATCAAAAGGCGGACGGCTCGATGTCGTGCTGCCGGCAGGCGGCGATCACCGTGTTTCGCAACAGCCCGGCGACGGTCATCGGTCCGACCCCGCCCGGAACCGGACTGATCGCGCCGGCCACGTCGAGCGCCCGCTGGAACTCGACATCGCCCACGGTGCGTGTCTTGCCGTCACCGGTCTCGATCCGATTCACTCCCACGTCAATCACGATCGCGCCCGGCTTGATCCACGCGCCGCGGATGAACTGAGGCTTGCCGACCGCCGCGACCAGAATATCGGCATTGCGGCATTCCTCGGCCAGATCGCGGGTTCTCGAGTGGGCGATGGTGACCGTGCAGTTCTCGTTCAGCAGCAGCAGCGCCATCGGCTTGCCGACGATGTTGGAGCGTCCGATGACGACGGCGCGCCGGCCGGAAAGATCTGCCGCCTCGCTCTTGATCATGGTCAGGCACCCGGCCGGTGTGCACGGCACCATCGCCCTTCGCGCGCCCACCAGCAAACGGCCGGCGTTCTCGATATGGAACCCGTCGACATCCTTGTCGACGTTGACGGCTTGCAGCACGTTTTCGGTGTTGATCTGCGGCGGCAACGGCAGCTGGACGAGAATGCCGTGAACTCGGTAGTCCTTGTTGAGGCCGTGAACGAGGGTCAGCACATCCGCCTCGCGCACATCGGCAGGAAGCCGGTGAACGAACGACTTCATTCCCGCCTCTTCGCATTGCTCGGCCTTGTTGCGCACATAGATCTGGCTGGCAGGATCTTCTCCCACCAGCACCACCGCAAGCCCGGGCGTCACATGATAGGCCGTCTTCAAATGGGAAACCTCTGCGCGGACCTTCTGACGCAATTGCGTGGCCAATGCGCGTCCGTCGATGATGTGGGCTTTGCTCATCTGGGTGGTTCCTTGGGTGACGTGTGGAGTCGCGGTGAATCAGAGGACGTCACGGTACCATTGCGAAAGACGCCCCAGCAGTTCCGTGGGATCGCCGGCTATACGAACCGTCTTGCGCCGATCCCGCCGACCCGCGGTGATCGCAACGCGTGATTGCGGCAGCCGCCATTGCTTGGCAAGCATCCGGAGCAACTCCGCGTTGGCCTTGCCGGCTTCCGCCGGCGTCGTCAGCGACACCTTCAGGGCGAGGCCGCCGCCGATCTCCCGGCACGTGCCCTGGATACCGTCACGCGAGGCTCTGGGCGCGACCCGCACGCGGACTCGAAGGCCATCGGAACAGGGAGAAAACGGGGTCTCGCCGGGATCCGGGTTAGAAGGCGATGGAGGCATAAAATCCCGCCAGCACCCTGCGAACAAAGAACAGCAACAAGATCAGCAGCAACGGAGAGATGTCGACCCCGCCGAGGTCGGGCACGAATCGCCGGATCGGTCTCAGCGCGGGCTCGGTCAGCCGGTAGGTGAAGTCCCCGATCACATGGACGACCCGGTTGCGGGTGTTGACGACGTCGAACGCGACGAGCCAGCTCAAGATCGCGCCGATGATGATCACCCAGATGTAGAGTCCAAGCAGCGTATCGATCAGCCAGTAGAGGGAATCGATAAGGACGGCCATTGCTGTGATCAACTCGTCAGTCGGGAAAGGAGCCGGTACCCTAACGGCCCTGCCGGGCCCGCGCAAGCGCTTGAACAGCCGCGCCCTGGCCGGGCCTTGGCCGGTTGCCGACTTGCTGCGGGCGCTTTGCGGCACCCTCGCGACAACAACGTGATCGAATCCGTCTTTGCGAGGAGGCGGCGCCGACGAAGCGCTGGAGCGCGTCCCTCTTGATGCCCAGCGGCGACTGGCCGACGCTTGACAGCAACCCGTTCCCGCTCACATATTCCCCCGCGTTTCCCGGATCCCGGGGAAACGCTTCGGGGCCGTAGCTCAGCTGGGAGAGCGTCGCGTTCGCAATGCGAAGGTCAGGGGTTCGATCCCCCTCGGCTCCACCAAGTTCTCATCATCACCTTTCCGCTGTTACCCTCCTCATCACTTCGGC
>CAZFBS010000094.1:0-5164 GCA_964517265.1 uncultured Rhodospirillaceae bacterium
GCGAGGCCAAGCCGGCATCCGCTCGCCGGCATCCGCTCGATTGGCCGGTTATTCTTCGTCCTCTTCGAGCCGGTGCATCGCCTCGTCGCTGAATCCGAAGTGGTGGCCGATCTCGTGGACGAGAACGTGCCGGACGATGTGGCCGAGATCCTCGCCCGTTTCACACCAGTAATCGAGGATCGGGCGACGGTAGAGGAAGATCAGATCGAGGTCGCCGGGTACGTCGGCTCCGCTCTTGAGGTCGAGGGAAATACCGCTGTAGAGACCGAGCAGATCGAACGGGCTCTCCAGCTCCATCGCATCTTGTGTTTCCTCGTCGGGAAACTCTTCGACTCGGATGACGATACCGTCCGTGTAGCGGCGCAGCGGCTCCGGGATTGCCATCAGGGCCGCTTGCGCCAGCGCGTCAATGTCCGCGATGGTGGGGGCCGTCAGCGGCTTCGGCATCGGCATCCGCCATCAAAGAAGGGCCACCGGGGAATGCCGATGGCCCTTTTTCCCAGACTTCTCAGGGCGTCCGTCCGTACGGCGCCCTTACTCCATCAGCTGACCGCCGTTGACCGACAACGTCTCGCCGGTGATCCAGCCGCTTTTCTCGTCGACAAGGAAGGCGACGGCGTTGGCGATGTCCTCCGGCTGCCCGATCCGCGCACATGGGATCTTCTTGACCTCGCCATCGAGGATTTCCTTCGGCATCGCGGCGGTCATCTCGGTCAGGATGAAACCGGGGCAGACGACGTTGCAGGTCACCCCGTTGCGCGCCAGCTCGGCGGCGATCGAGCGATTGAAACCGATTACGCCGGCCTTGGTCGCCGAATAGTTCGATTGGCCGAATTGGCCGCGTTGGCCGTTCATCGAGCTGATCTGCACGATGCGGCCCCACCCGCGCTCGGTCATCCCCGGAGCAACGATGTTGCAGGTATTGAAGGCGGAGGTGAGGTTGACCGCGATCACCGGATCCCAGTTCTTCTCCCGCGTCATCTTGACCATGCGGCCGTCGCGGGTGATCCCGGCATTGTTGACCAGGATATCGATCGGACCGACTTCTTCCTCGATTTTCTTGACCCCGGCCTGAACCGACTCGTAGTCCGAAACGTCGATCTTGTAGGCGGGAATGCCGGTCTCCTTGGTGAAGGTCTGCAGCTGCTCTTCGACGACGTCGCACACCACCACGGTATGGCCGTCCTCCTTCAAGCGCTTCGCGATCGCTGCCCCGATGCCCCGGGTGCCTCCGGTCACCAATGCCACTCGTGCCATCTCATCCTCCTCTTGAAATTGTTCTTCCTAATGAAGATCCCGTCTCCGAAGGACCCCTGAGCGGGTCCGAACGGCCAAGCCCGATGCCGATGGGCCGATCCGGTCGGTCACCCAACGCGGAATGCACATCCTTTTCCGTGGCCTCATCGTGGCCGCCCCACGTCTTGCCGCCATGGGTTGTGAAGGCCACGACCAGATCACCAGCAAACGCAGGACTCGTGAGATCTCTTGGGACGAAGAAACGCTTCAGAATGTCCCAATAACGATCGGCGTCGTTTAGCGGTGCCCCCCCTGTTTGTCAAGGCAGGGGCGCGCGGCACGGGGCGGAGCGGCGCGGGCGCAGCCGGTGCCCGATCGGCGCGCAAGAGACGACGTTCCTTGTCGGCGTGATTGTAAGCGCGGCGATCCAAAGGCTATAAGCCGACCGGCAGCAGGTCCGATCCTGCGCCTGATGGAAACAACAGACGGGGAGGCGAGGGGCCGATGGCGAAGACAGTGGAACTCCTCCTCAGCGGCGGAACGTGCGTGACCCCGGACGGCGTCATCGCCGCCGATATCGGCATCGCCGCCGGCAGGATCGCGGCGATCGGCGCGCCGGGTACCATCGATGCCGGCGAGACCATCGATTGCCGGGGGCTGCATGTCTTGCCCGGCGTGATCGACACCCAGGTCCATTTCCGCGAGCCCGGCCTTGAGCACAAGGAGGACATCGGCACCGGCACCGCCGCCGCCGCGCTGGGCGGCGTTACCGCCGTGTTCGAGATGCCGAACACCAAACCGGCCACCACCTCGGCGCCGCTCCTGGCGGACAAGTGCCGCCGCGCGAAAAACCGCGCGTGGGTCGACATCGCCTTCTTCATCGGCGCGACGCCTGCCAACATCCCCGAACTCGCCCGCCTCGAGCGGCTGCCCGGGTGCGCCGGGATCAAGCTGTTCATGGGCAGCTCGACTGGCGATCTGCTGGTTTCCGAAGACGCCGAGGTCGCCAACGTGCTGGCCGGCGGGGAACGGCGGATCGCGGTTCACAGCGAGGACGAGCGCCGGCTGAAGGAGCGCTTCGCCATCGTCGCGGGCGGGGCCGAGCCCGCTCTCCACCCCGACTGGCGCGATGTGGAGACGGCGGTGCTCGCCACCCGGCGCCTGCTCGCGCTGGCCAAGGGGGCCAAGCGCCGGGTCCACGTCCTCCACGTCAGCACCGCGGATGAACTGCCCTTGTTGCAGGCGCATCGCGATATCGCGACAGTGGAAGTCACGCCCCAGCATCTGACCCTCGCGGCGCCCGGCTGCTATGAGGAGTTGGAGACCTATGCCCAGATGAATCCGCCGATCCGCGAGGCGCGCCATCGCGAGGCGCTGTGGCGCGCGCTTCAAGGCGGCCTCGTCGACTGCATCGGCTCCGACCATGCCCCCCACACCCGCGAGGAGAAGAATCGGCCCTATCCGCAGAGCCCGTCGGGCATGCCCGGGGTGCAGACGCTGGTTCCCGTCATGCTGGACCACATCGCCAAGGGGCGGCTCAGCCTCGAGCGCTTCGTCGATCTGACCAGTGCCGGGCCGGCGCGGGTGTTCGGCATCGCCGCGCGCGGGCGCCTTGTCGTCGGGTTCGATGCCAGCATCACCGTCGTCGACCTCAAGCAGCGCAGAATGATCACCAACCAATGGATCGCCAGCCGCTGCGGATGGACGCCGTTCGACGGCATGACCGTCACCGGCTGGCCGATCATGACCCTTGTCAGGGGCCGCATGGTCATGCGCGAGGGCACCCTGATCGGCGATGCCGGCGGCGACGCGGTCCGGTTTCTGGAGTGCCTTTAGGCGGTATTGAGTGGTTCCAGGGCGGCGTCGGCGTTGACCGCCGGCCGCAAGGCGTCGACAATGCCGCCCGGCGGGCCTCGACGTGGGGGAACGCCGGAGACGAGACAGCGTTTCTAAACAAAGGAAAAGCAAACCGGGAGGATCGACATGGCTGCAGGCGCCGATTTCAAAGCTCTTGTCCTGGATCAAGCGGAAGGGAAGGTCTCATCGCGGATCGCCACCCTTGAGGACTCCGCGCTGCCGGCCGGCGATGTCGTCGTCGCGGTCCATTATTCCGACCTCAACTACAAGGACGGCATGGTCGTCAACGGGATCGGCAAGCTGGTCCGCAACTATCCGCACGTCCCCGGCATCGATTTCTCCGGCGTCGTCGAATCCTCCGAGTCTCCGGACTACAAGCCCGGCGATCAGGTGATCCTGACCGGCTGGCGGGTCGGCGAGGTTCACTGGGGCGGCTATGCGACCAAGGCCCGGGTCAAATCCGATTGGCTGGTGCCGCTGCCGGAAGGGATGTCGCTGAAGCAGGCGATGGCGATCGGCACCGCCGGCTTCACCGCGATGCTGGCGGTGATGGCGCTGGAGGATCATGGCCTGAAACCGGAGAACAAGGGCGAGGTGCTGGTGACCGGCGCCTCCGGCGGCGTCGGCAGCATTGCCGTCGCCCTTCTCGCCAACCTCGGCTACCGCGTCGCCGCCGCCACCGGCAGCGCCGAAGCCGCCGCCTATCTAAAGGAATTGGGCGCGGCCAGCATCGTCGGCCGGGAAGACCTGGAGAACGCGAGGGGACCGCTCGGGCCGGAGCGCTGGTCCGGCGTCATCGACAACGTCGGCGGCAAGATCCTCGGCAACGTGATCCCCTCGATCTGCTACTGGGGCAGCTGTGCCTCCGTCGGCAACGCCTCGGGCATCGAATTCACCACCTCGGTGCTGCCGTTTCTGCTCCGCGGCGTCAACCTGCTCGGCATCGACTCCGCGACCTGCCCCAAGCAGCGGCGCCTGATCGCCTGGCCGCGTCTCGCCCGTGAGCTGCCGATGGACAAGCTGGACGCAATGGCGAGCGTGGTTCCGCTCGCGGACGTTCCCAGCGTTGCCGGCCGGATCTTGAAAGGGCAGATCACCGGGCGCACTGTGATCGACGTGCGCGCCTGATGCAGGCCCGCCAAGAGCGGGCAAGCGCTTGACACCTTGCCGCATTGGTCCATATTCGGGCCGAACGAGTCGCGCGGCGGAGTAGCTCAGTTGGTTAGAGCAGCGGAATCATAATCCGCGTGTCGGGGGTTCGAGTCCCTCCTCCGCTACCATCACAAAGACGATAGGGAAGACCATGAAAAAGCGGCGCACGCCGAAACCCCGGACCGCGACCTCGCTGCCGATGATGGTTTTCCAGATGGCGACGGCCTCGGCCGAGACGATCGCCCGCCGCACCGGGATGATTGCGACCGGCCGCTGTTCGGCGGCGGAATATCAACGGATGGTCGCGGAGAAGGCGAAGGCGGCGATGGAAACCGCCGCCGTTCTGGCCCAGCCGGGCGCGACCAAGCGCAAGGCCACCGTGACCAAGGCGATCGCCCCCTGGCACCGCGCCGTCGTCGCCAACGCCAAGCGCCTGCGCAAGAAATAGCCTGCCTGCACGGCCGGGGTCGCTGACAAGACCCTCACCCCGTGCCGGTCCGAAAGTAACGGCTCGCGCCTCGGCGCGCACAGTCCGTTTAGCAAGGGCGTGGGGTCGCCCGATATCACCGCTCGCGTGACTGCTCGCTCGGTGTGATCCTTGCGACCCGGATCTCAAGGTTGTTTGCGCGCGCCTTTCCCGCCTAAACTCATAGGCGATTTCGGAGTGCCAAGGGGCGCCGGCCCCGATCGCCCCCGGTTGACGAGCGGGGCCTCGCTTGCGCCGCCTCGGTTCGGGTCGCGTGCAGGTCGCATCGGTGGCGGGGAGCGAAGATGCAGGTATTCATCAGTCACTCCTCGAAGGACAAGCCGGCGGTCGAGGCCCTTGCCGAAGCCTTGCATACGCGCGGGATCGCGGTCTGGCTCGACTGATCTTCCCCCGGAAAAGATACTGCTGGCGAATGAGTTGGAGCGGATGAGG
>CAZFBS010000095.1:0-4973 GCA_964517265.1 uncultured Rhodospirillaceae bacterium
TTGCGGCTGTTCCGCCCTACGCGGGCTGTTGTGCGTTGCATGAAGGCCGATGCTTCTAAAATCAACCCATGTTGTCATTGCGAGCCCGCGAGAAGCGGGCGCGGCAATCCAGCGTAGGGCGGAATAGCCTTTAGGCGTATTCCGCCGCATGTTTATTGGGTCGCGGCCGCCCGCAGGCGGTATCATTGACGGTTTCCCCGGCCAAACCCAATCGAGTCTGCGTCGGGCTGCACTCTGCTACAATCCCGGACGTCGTCATTCGGCGGAATACGCCTTGCGGCTATTCCGCCCTACCTTGCTGCCGCAGCGCTTGCAGTGAACCTCAGCCATGCCTCACCCCTTATCCAGAGCTTCAAGGCAGGGTTCCAACACGCTATCTATCTTACGTTAAGTGTCTCACGGCTCGGAAGTTAGTCATCGACGTTCACAATAGAGTAGTTGTTCTGCTGTTCGACAGACGAGCCTCAGGGAATCAGATGTGCCGTTCTCCTTGCCTTTCTCAAAATCTCCTTCTACTTGGCCCATTTGGTTCGTCACGTGTGCGAAGCAGACGACGGGCTTTTGGCGCGTCTTGGCGAATGCATAAAGGGCAGCTGCTTCCATCTCCACCGCGAGGATATCACGCTCCCTCATGCTCGCAATCGCTTCTTCCGTCTCTCGGAATGGAGCATCAGTCGTCCAGGTCGCCCCGCGCAGAACGTCGAGGCCGGTGGTCTTAAGGGCTCCCTCCAGCCGATCGAGCAGGTGCGCAGGAGCCTCGCTCCAGTCGGCGGGCGGCAGGTAGTGATAACTGGTCCCTTCATCGCGCAGGGCGCGGTCGATCAGGATGAAATAGGGCGGCGCTTGCACCGGCGTGATTTGTCCCGATGAGGTGACGCTGATGAGAAGCTCGCAGCCCGACGCGAAGAGCTCCTCGGCGACGAGGACAGCAAACGACGCACCGACCGCACAGCCGACGACTCCGATTGTCAGATCGCCCTCATCGAAAGCGAACAGCTCCGTGTGGTAGCAGACCCAGCCGTCATGAGGCCGTGCCCGGCCGTCCGCCTTGAGCTGGCGGACGATGTCGCCGTCGGGATCGAGCAGGCAGACCTTCGGAACGGTCGCAGCGGACGCGCCTTTCTGGCGCCGGGCTTCGCGCAGCAGGCTTTCCGGCGTGAAGGCCGAGGGCGATCGGTAGTGCTTGTGCGCCAGAATCGGCGGCGGGTCTTTGCAATCCGTCATTGATGTGCCTCTGCGGTTGAGGTTTGGTCGCGGCAAGCGCCAGGAATGCGGCGCCGATCGTCGTGCATGTGCCAATCTTCCGATCGAACCGGCCGAGCAGTCGCGCCGCGATGCCAAACGGCGGATAAAAGATAGCGCCAGTGACGGAAATCTTCATGAAGCTCGCCTCGTTCGCGAGTTGCCCGAGTTCGGACGGGCTGCGAAAGTGGGCATGGCTCCAGACCGGCGAGCCGAGCCAGCCCTTGATGCGACGGAGCACCGCCCAGGTGCTGTGCCGGCCGAGTTCACCGACAATCAACCGGCCTCCAGGCTTCAGAACGCGGGCCATTTCCTTCAGGGCGACCGCGGCGTCCTCGACGAAGCAGAGCACCGTGACCGCGGTCACGACGTCGAAACTACCGGGCTCGAAAGGCAGGTTCTCAGCCTGCGCAATATCGAAGGTGATATCATTCCCATGTTCTTTCGTGCGCTTTCGGGCTGCCGCGATCATGCGTTCGGAAAAATCGACGCCGACGGCTTGTGCGCCTCGCTTGGAAAGCTCGATTGTGAGAATGCCGTCGCCGCACCCGACGTCGAGGATGCGGAGGCCCGCCGGCGGTCCAACGAGATCGAGGATGAGGTCTTGTTCAACAGCGTCGGTTATCCGCCCAAGCACGCTTCGCCGCCAGGCCGCGTACGCTGCCGGCAGCGCCTCAAAATCCTGGCGGCTACCCCGTTCTGCCGCTGTCACGAGGCGGCCCCGGTGCCGGTTGAGGCGAGCGAGTTGGTAAGGCCTGAAACGGCCAAATCCACATCTGCTTCCGCTGTGCTCCGCCCGAGGCTGAAGCGGATCGCGCCCATGCCAACGTCAGGCGCCACGCCCATCGCTTCCAGGACGGGCGAAAGCTCGATCCGCCCGGAGTGGCAGGCCGAACCCGTAGAGGCGGCGATCTCGGGAACGGCGGCAAGTATCTCCGCCCCCACTCTCCCCACGAAGGCGACGTTGAGGGTGTTCGGGAGCCGATGTTCGGGATGACCGTTGAGCACGATGCGATCGCCGAAACATGCCTTCAGTTTCGTCCAAAATCGATCGCGGAGTGCCTGGGTTTCCCGCATGGGGGCCAGATCACGGGCGATAAGGCAGGCTTGCCCGAGCGCAGCTGCGAGCAGCGCGCTCTCGGTCCCGGCCCGCCGCCCGCCCTCGTGGCCCCCACCGTGAATCAGCGGTTCGAGATCGACACTGTTCCGGATGTACAGCGCGCCAATCCCTTTCGGCGCATAGAGCTTGTGTCCGGCGATGGTCAGGAGGTCGACGCCAAGATCGTTCACGCGTGTCGGAATCTTGCCGACCGACTGCGCTGCGTCGGAATGGAACGGGATTCCGTGTTGGCGTAAGATTGCGGAGCATTCCTTGATGGGCTGTATGGTGCCGACCTCGTTGTTGGCATGCATCACGCTGACCAGAACGGTGTCGGGCGTGATCGCCCGACGCAGGTCGTCGGCATCGATGCGTCCTGTTCCATCGACTGGCAGCCACGTTACCGTGGCCCCAAGGCCTTCGAGGAAACGCAGCGGCCCCACGATCGCCGGATGTTCGACGCGGGTCGTGATGAAGTGCGCGCGCGGTCGCTTGCTTTTAAAAAACATACCCTTCAGGGCAAAGTTGTTGGCCTCGCTGCCGCCGCTGGTAAAAATCACCTCGCCCGCCGCGCAGCCCAAAAGCTCCGCCACCTGTTCACGGGCGCTCTCGACGATGTGCCGAGCAGGGCTGCCGGCCCAGTGCCCGCTCGATGGGTTGCCGTACGCCGTACCCAAAGCCTCTTGCATCACTGAGGCGACCTCTGGCGCGATCGGCGTGCTGGCGTTGTGGTCGAGATAGACGCGCCGCATGGCTCAGAACACCAGCACCTTGTCGGCCGTGGCCGTCGCCTCGGCCAGCGCAGCCATTGTGCTGCGGCTCGCGCCCTTCATCATCTGATCGTCTGGCAGGCCGCGAGCGTCCATGCAGGTGCCACAGAGCAGGACTTGGCCCTTGGCCGACACGATACGTTTTAGCATCCGCTCGACGTTGTAATAGCCTTCCGGCGTTTTCTGACCGGCCCGCGCCGCGAGCACAGCGTCCGCCATCAGGAAAACCGTTATCCCGCTCTCCGGGTCTCTTTTCAGGAGCGCATGGGCAAGCCGCAGGGCGTTGTAAACGCTCTCGGTGCCATAGGGCGGGTCATTGAGGATAAACAGCGTCTTCATGCTCGACTCTCCTTCGTTGTCGCGAGTGTGGCGGCGCGGTCGCCGCGGATGGCCATCCGCGGCCGAGCATTCCTTTCGGAACACGCCGATCATAACCGCATTCGCTATTACAAGGCCGGAATAGCCTTTAGGCGTATTCCGCCGCATGTTTGATGGATCGCGGCCGCTCGCGGAGTTATCATTGATAATCTCGCCGGCCAAACCCAATCGAGTCTGCGTCGGGCCGCACTCTGCTACAATCCCGGACGTCGTCATTCGGCGGAATACGCCTTCGGCTATTCCGCCCTACCGCGCTACCGCGCGGATGGCCATCCGCGGCCGAGCATTCCTTTCGGAACACGCCAATCATAACCGCATTCGCTATTACAAGGTCGGAACAGCCGCAAGGCGTGTTCCGACGGATGTGTTCACCGAGCATCCGGCGCACTCGCTATGCCCATGCGCCCTCCTGCGTGCTCCCTCCATCTGGCGGTTATAATGGCCCTTCTCCATGTGGCGGAATACGCCTTGCGGCTATTCCGCCCTGCGTGGGCTGCTCCATACCACCACCATCAAACCTCGTATCGATCGCGGCGAACATGCGGTTATAGACATAAATTCGGCAGCAGTGACGAAAACCCCGCCGTGAGACAGAGCAGGTAACTGGATGAGCATCGACGAGGGCGGAACGGACCTTTCGAGCTGGAGCGGCGCTCCCAAACCACAGCGCATCGTGCTCGACGGCCTCTATGCGCGTCTGGAGCCACTCGATCCGGCTCGACATGCGCGCGAGCTCTTCCACGTCGCGCGAGCGGAAGGTGCCGAGGAGCGACACCGCTATTTATTGGATGCGGTGCCGCCCGACGAAGCAACCTTCAAACGGTGGGCGGAGGGCGCCGCCGCATCGGATGATCCGCTGGTCTTCGCCGTGATCGATAAGGCGACGGGGCGTGCAGAAGGGCGGCAGTCGCTGATGCGGATCGATCCGAAGCACGGCGTGATCGAGATCGGTAGCATCCTCTGGGGACCAGCTATCGCCCGGACGCGTGTCGCGACGGAGGCGCTCTACCTCGCCGCCTCTTACATCTTCGACACTCTTGGCTATCGGCGGTATGAATGGAAATGCGACAATCGGAACCTGCCGTCGAAGAATGCAGCGAGGCGGTTTGGCTTCACGTTCGAGGGCGTGTTCCGCGACCACATGGTCATCAGGGGGGAGAACCGCGACACCGCCTGGTTTTCGATCACCCGGCCTGAGTGGCTCAGGCTCTCGGCGGCATTTATCGCCTGGCTCGATCCATCGAACTTCGATGCGGCAGGTCGGCAAGTGCGGAGGCTGGAAGAATGCCGGAGCTGACGATGGCGGCAACAAAGGGGAACAAACGGGCCGCCTTCCGGCGGATGCACGACGGCGGCTTCTTCATTCTCCCCAACGCGCGGGACGCCGCCAGCCCCAGTTGCACCCTGTCCGGCATCCGCGGCGATCACGGCTTACGGCGGCTCCCAATGCCGCCGCGATCGACGGCGGCCTCCGCTTGGTGTTT
>CAZFBS010000096.1:0-4955 GCA_964517265.1 uncultured Rhodospirillaceae bacterium
GGTCGGAATGTAGCCGCGCGCGCCGGCGCGGAACGCACTGCTGACCTCGTTCAGATCGACGCGGTCGCTGAGGACGACCACCGGCACCGCCCCAAAGTGCGCCTTCAGCAGGCCGCACGCGCGCCGGAACGGCTCGGCGTGGAGCGGCTCGCTGCTGAGATGGAAGATCACCAGGGTCACCCGCGGATCGGCCTCACCGACGCGGGCCAGCAGATCCTCGGCCGAACCGACCCCGATCACCGGCTGGCCGCCGGTCGTGCCGATCATGCCGACGAGCGCCTCGCGCATCAGCGGGCGCGGCTCGATCAGTGCCCAGACGGCGCCGGGGATCGGCTCGGTTGTGTTGTCCCCAGAGAGATGGGTTGCAGGGCCATTTGACAAATCGGGTTGCCGCCGTGCTTGTTGATCACGCATTGCATTCGCCCCCTACCAACAAAGCTTTTCTTGAAACGACCTCATCGACGTGGTCGGTTTCTGCTATCCCTTGTTTCCGGGTCGCGATCTCCATCGACTTCTTGCAAAACCGATAGGCCCGCCTCAATGCTCGGCCGATTCATCGCCAGACTATACCAAAAGGGTTTATTTCCCACGCGGAAAAAAACCGCTGCATAGGGTGCCGCCACACCCGCACGCGGCAGTTGCACGACACGATGTTGAGATTATGGCACAAATACGGCCAATTCCCCAAATATGGTACCCACAATTGAGTACCCCGAAAGGCGGTTTGGGGTCGCTGCCGAGAAGACGAGGAAGTTCTCCTCTAAACCGGCGCCGCCAGCCAACGCCGCCTCCGCAACCACTTCTCGGCCGAGATCACCGGCATGATCAGGAACCCAAGCGCCGCCGCCGCTGCCAACGAGCGCAGGTCCAGGGGAGCGGATCCAAACAGGGCGTTCATGAACGGCAGGTAGATAAACCCGAGATGCAAGGTCAGCACCACCGCAATCCCGACATAGATCCACGGGTTGCTCCCCAGTCCCAGCGTGAAAATCGAATCGGTCAGCGAGCGGCAGTTCAACAGATAAAAGATCTGGAACAGAATTACCGTCGTCACCGCCTGTGTCTGCGCCTGGGCATGAGCGGAAGCAGAGACCACTCGAGGCTCGTCCCCCCACGATATCGCGGTCTGCGCCAGGAACAGGCCGATGGCGGCCGCCGCCATCAGCACCGCCACCCCCACGGTGCGGGTAATCACAAACGGACTGAGAATGGGGGCGTCCGGCCGGCGCGGCGGGCGGCCCATCAGGTTGGGCTCCATCGCTTCGAAGCCGAGCGGCAGCGCGAGCGCCACCGCTGCTATCAGATTGATCCACAGGACCTGCACCGCGGTGATCGGCAACAGCGGCATCCCGTCGACGATTGGGAAAAACGCGACCGCGACAATCAGAATCAATGCCAAGCCGAGATTGGTCGGCAGCACGAACGCAAACGCCTTGATCAGGTTGTCGTAGACCCGCCGGCCTTCCTCCACCGCCGCCTCGATGGTGGCAAAGTTGTCGTCGGTCAGCACCATGTCGGCGGCTTCCTTGGAGACCGAGGTGCCGGTGATGCCCATTGCGACGCCGATATCGGCCTGCTTCAGCGCCGGTGCATCGTTGACGCCGTCGCCGGTCATGGCGACCACGTGGCCGGTGTCCTGAAGTGCCTGAACGAGGTGCAGCTTGTGCTCCGGTGCCACCCGCGCGAATACATGGTGCTTCGAAGCGATGCTTCGCAGGTCTTCAGGGGAAAGATCGGCAAGTTCGTGGCCGGCCACCGCCGGTGCGTCCCCGCGCACGAGTCCGAGCGCCCGGCCCACCGCGCGGGCGGTCGCCTTGTGGTCGCCGGTGATCATCTTGACGGTGATCCCGGCCTCCTCGCAGGCGCGAACCGCCGCGATAGCCTCGTCCCGCGGCGGATCGATCATCCCCTGCAGGCCGAGGAAGACGAAGCCGCCAGCGGTCTCTTCCTCCGCCAGCCGTTCCAGCGGTGCAGCGGGCGTTCGCGCGGCGCAGGCAAGAACGCGCATTCCCTCCGCGGCGATTGCCTCCACCGCTTCCATCACTCGCTCCTGCAATGGCGCATTCCCATTCTCGGGCGATGGAATGCGGCAGCGTTGCAGAATTACTTCAGGCGCCCCCTTGAGGAAGATCGTCTGCGCGCCGTCGGGGTTTTCATGGAGCGTTGCCATGTACTGTTGTTCCGATTGAAACGGCACCGCATCCAGGCGTCGCCATTGCTCGCGAAGATCTGCGACCCGGCGCCCCAGCTTTTCAGCGGCGACCACCAGCGCCCCTTCTGTCGGATCACCCGCCACCCGCCAGCCCTCGTCGCTGCGGCGCAAAACGGCATCATTGCAAAGCGCGCCGGCAATGATCAGTGCCTCAATTGGTTCCGGTAGCGAGGGAACCGGCTTGCCGCGCGCATCGCGCAGATCCCCCTTGGGGCTATAGCCGATGCCGCTCAATCGGTATGCGCCGCTCGGCGTCCACAATTCCTGCACGGTCATCTCGTTGCGGGTGAGCGTCCCGGTCTTGTCCGAGCAGATCACCGTTGTTGCGCCCAGGGTTTCGACCGCCGGTAGCTTGCGGATGATGGCCCGCCGCCGCGCCATCCGCCGCACCCCAATGGCAAGGGCGATGGTGACGATCGCCGGCAGACCTTCCGGAATGGCGGCAACGGCCATCGCCACCGCGGCAAGAATGGCGTCGGCAACCGGGTAGCCGCGCGCGAGGCCGATGCCGAACAGCAGCAACGAAATGATGACGACGGCGACGGCGATCAGCTTGCCGATGGAACCGAGTTGGCGCGTCAGCGGGGTCTCCAGCGCTTTTGCCTGATCCAGCATGCGCGAGATCCGGCCCAACTCCGTTTGCGCACCGCTCGCCACCACAACTCCGGTGCCGGTTCCACTGGTCACAAGGGTGCCGCTGTAGGCAAGGGACGGCCGGTCGCCGATGCCGGCATCTTCGGGCACCGGAGCAACCCGTTTCTCCGTGGGCACCGACTCCCCGGTCAAAGCGGCCTCTTCGATCGTCAACCCGCGGGTTTCCATCAGGCGCATGTCGGCGGGAACCTTGTCCCCCGCTTCCAGCAGGACGACGTCGCCGGGAACAAGATCGATCGAGGCCAGACGTTGTTTTTGTCCCGCCCGCAGCACGGTCGCTTCGAACGGCACCATTTCGCTCAGGGCCTTGATCGCTTTGCTGGCGCGATATTCCTGAACGAAACCGATGATCGCGTTGAGGAGGACCACCGCGCTGATGACAAGGCCGTCGGTGACCTTGCCGGTCAAAATCGCCATCAGGGTGGAGCCGAGCAGCACGTAAATGAGCGGATCGCGGAACTGGCGGAAAAAGATTCTCCAGCCCTCACCGCCGCGGGCGGCGGGCAGGGCGTTGGCTCCGAACTCCCGCAAGCGGGTGTCCGCCTCCTCATCGCCGAGACCCTCCGGGCTGGTATGGAGGCGCGCGAGAGCTTGTTCCGCCGTCATGGCATGCCATGGTTCGGCTTCGCCCGCTGCTTTCCGTGAACCGGCGCTCAAAGACGGCTGCGGTGCATCGAGAGCGTGTGAGGGAGGTGCGTCAGCGGCAGGAGGCATGGCAGATCTTCCCTGTCAGGAAGAGATTGACGGTCTCTGAATATTCCAGTGGCGGTTTCTGCCATATTTCCCGGCATTGCAACAGCCGCCTGGGCAAGCGCCTTGTTGAAGGCGCCTGCGAGCCGGTTCAGGTGTGTGAACGAGGATTGGAATTGGGAGTAGGAATGCAAAAGGGTCCGTCTCAAGAGGGCCCGATCTGCCGCCGCGCCTCGATCATGCACTCATCCAGATGCTTTTGAATCTCGTCAGGCGTGATCGACTTGCCCTGCGCCTCGAAATCGGCCATCACCTTGCGAGCCAATCCGCCCGGCCGATCGAGTTCGGCGGAGACCACGGACTTGGCATAAGCGTCTGCTGCATCGCCCTCCAGACCCAAGGCGCCCGCGGCCCACAACCCCAGCAGCTTGTTGCGCCGCATCGTTGTCCTGAAGTCGATCTCCTCGCGATGGACATGCTCGCGGTCACGCTTGTCAAGTGCCATGCTTGCGTCTCCTTGGCTATCGATTATCGGCTGAATGCTGCGGCGCGTGTACTCCCGCCGCGCTGCGGGATTTCTAAAATTCTTCGAAAGAGCTGAAGCCGCCCTCGTCGGCCCCGAAGTCCCCCTCGTCAACAGCTTCATCCGGCGCGGGTTCGGCCGCGGCCGCATCGTCGGCCCCGAACATGCTGCCGAGGGCGCTGGCAAGCATCATGCCGCCGGCGACACCGACCGCCGTCTGCATGGCCCCGGCAAGGAAGCCGTTGCCGCCCGCACTCCAGGGCCCGGCTCCCTGACCACGGCGGGTATAGGCCGCGAGGCGTGGATCGCCGGCAGCGGCATGCGAGCGCCTACTCGTCGCCGGCGCTTGGCCGCCACCGAACAGCCCGCCAAGGAACCCGCCGCCCGCCGGACGCGATTGGCGTTCCTGCTCCATCTCCTCGAGCCGCGCCGTCGCCGCGGCCAGCGCCTGCTCCTGCATCACGATGGTCTGAGCCATGTAGTAAGGAGCGGCCGGCTGGCGGGCGACCTGGCGGAGGATGTGGGCTTCTGCCTCCCGATCGCGCGGACCGGTCTGATCTTCCACCTGCCGAAGCTTTGCGAAAAGTTCGTCGATGACTTGGCGTTCGGTCGTATCCATCTCGCCTCTGCGTGATCCTGTTTGCTTTTGGTCCCTGCGCGCAGAGATATGGCGATGATGACAAAGCCGATCAAGCGATGCCCGCGTCCACTGTCTGCCTGGTCACTCTGACCATGAATCGGTAGCCGTTCGGCGGCGTTCTTGACACGTTTCGGAGCGGGGGGTAAACCAGCCCCGTCAACCAAGCCCCAAGGGTATGGATGGGGGTGTAGCTCAGTTGGTTAGAGCGCCGGCCTGTCACGCCGGAGGCCGCGGGT
>CAZFBS010000097.1:0-4932 GCA_964517265.1 uncultured Rhodospirillaceae bacterium
TTGCAGGAGCACTCCGACGTCGTGCTGTTCGCCAATTACCGGATCAGCACGGTCAAGTCCGACGTCGGCTTCAACAAGAAGGTGACCCGCGCCCTCGGCTCCGGCGAGCGCGTGCTCTACACCGCCGAGCGCCCGGCCTTCCTCGCCAAGAACCGCTACGACCTGCCGGACAGCTTGGCCCTTTCATGGGCCGCGTTCGCCGAGGCGATGCCGCATTTCTCCACCGGACAAAAGGACACCTGATCATGGCCAGACTGGGCGAAACCTTTGACGCCACCACCATCGCGCCGAACAAGCCGCTGGAGCCGCTGCCGCCCGGCCGGTACGTCGTGCAAATTGTCAATTCCGAGATGCGGCCGACCAAGGACGGGATGGGCCAGCTCCTGTGGCTGGAGTTCGACGTGCTGGAGGGCGAGCATGCCGGCCGCAAGGTGTTCGACCGCCTCAACCTGGTCAATGCCAACCCGACCACGGTCGAGATCGCGCAGCGGACGCTCTCGGCGATCTGCCATGCCGTTGGCAAGATGCAGGTCGACGACAGTGAGCAGCTGCATCTCATCCCGATGATCGCCGACGTCAAGGTGCAGCCGCCGAAGAATGGCTACGACGCCAAGAACACGCTGCGATACCTGCCGCTGGACTCGCAGCCTGCGCGGCCCGCGGCACCGGCTGCGCGGCCCGCGGCCGCGCCGGTGACCTCGGCTGCGCCCGTCGCAAAAACCGGCACCGCGCCCTGGCGGCGCAGCAGCTGATCGATGAGCATGCCGGATCATGCGGCTGACCTGCCGTCGACACGGCAAGCGTGCCGCGTGCGGCTGGCTGGACTTGCCGACGGCGTGGCGGCGATCAAGACGCAGATCGCCGCCGCCGATCTCGAACGGCAGCGCCGGCGCGGCAAGGTCGATCTGCAGCAGTTTCAGGCATGGCGAGCGGCGCTGCGGGGCAAGCAGCGGGAGATCGAGCGGCTCACCCGGCACATGGCAACCCTGCCGACACAGCGGGATGTCTTCAAGGATCGGCTGATCGCCGTGCTGCGGGCCGACTATGACGAAGCCGCCTGGCAGGCGGCGGTGGATCAAGCACGCCGAGGCGGGGAGGGGTGATGGCGCCGCTGCCCCCGCCACCGACGCCGACCCTGGACGCGATCCATGCCGCGTACGTGGCAAGGGCCGGTGACGGCTTGCGTGACCATCTCGGCGCTTCGATCATCGGCAAGGATTGCACGCGCGCCCTGTGGTACGACTTCCGCTGGGTGACCCGTCGCGCTTTCTCCGGCCGCATGCTGCGCTTGTTCGAGACCGGCATGCGTGAGGAGGACCGCCTTGTGCGCGATCTGCGCCGCACCGGCGCCACCGTCCTCGATACCGATCCGGAAACGGGGCGGCAGTGGCAGCTCACCGCGCTCGGCGGCCACTTCGGCGGCTCGATGGACGCCGTCGCCATCGGCCTCCTCGAGGCGCCGAAAACCTGGCACGTCATCGAGTTCAAGACGCACAACCGCAAATCGTTCGCCGCGCTCGCGCGCGAGGGCGTCTGTCGCGCCAAGCCGCAGCACGCCGCGCAGATGCAGGTCTACATGCATCTCGCCGGCATCACCCGCGCCATGTACGTCGCCGTGTGCAAGGACACCGACGAGATCCACATCGAACGCCTGCGCGGCGATCCGGCAGCCGGGCAGCGCCTCCTCGCCAAAGCCAAACGCGTGATCGACGCACCCCGGCCGCCGGCAAAGATCTCCGAGGATCCGGCCTCATGGCAGTGCCGGCTGTGCGAGCACCACGATCACTGCCACGGCGAGCGGCCGGCGGAGCGGAACTGCCGGACCTGCCTGCATTCGACCCCGGCCGCCGGCGGCTGGATCTGCGAGCGCTGGAAGCGGGAACTCTCTTCTTCCGAGCAGCGGCGCGGCTGCTCCTTCCATCTGTTCATTCCTGATCTGATTCCCGGCACTCCGATCGATGCCGGCGAGGACTGGATCGCATACCGCCGTCCCGACGGTTCCGTATGGACCGATGGGGCCGAAACTGCGGCGCGTCCTGCGACCTCAGAGACCTTTCCCTGGACTTCCCCGCCACCCGGAGCGTCCATGGCCGGAACCAACAAAGAAGAGAAAGGCCATGAATGATAGTGTGTTGGCGCAACTGGCGGCGCTGCCGGAGAAGACGCTTCCGGAGCTGAAGCAGCTCTGGCGCGACCTCTACGACCGCGAGCCGCCGTCCGGCAACAAGCCGTTCCTGATCAAGCGGCTGGCGTACCGGATCCAGGAGCTGGCGTATGGCGGCCTGTCGGCCCGGGCCGAGGCGAAGCTGAACGTGCTGATCGAGGAAGAGGACCGGCGGGTGAGGGGGCTGCCCTCGCTGCGCAAGGGCGATCGGCCGATCGCCGGCACCCGGCTGATCCGGCAGTGGCAGGGGGTGGAGCACTGCGTCACCGTGCTCGATGACGGCTTCGAATACCAGGGCCGGCGCTACAAATCGCTCTCCGCCATCGCCCGCGCGATCACCGGCACGCGCTGGAATGGGCCGTTGTTCTTCGCGCTCCGCCCCTCCCGGAGTGGCCGATGAAGGCGCCACTCCGCAAAACCCGCTGCGCCGTCTACACCCGCGTTTCCACCGACGAGCGCCTGGACATGGAGTTCAACAGCCTCGACGCCCAGCGCGAGGCGGCGCTCTCCTACATCCAAAGCCAGAAGCACGAGGGCTGGCTGGCGGTGGATGATCGCTACGACGATGGCGGCTTCTCCGGCGGCACCATGGAGCGGCCGGCGCTGCAGCGGCTGCTGCGTGACGTGGAGCGCGACGCCATCGATGTCATCGTTGTCTACAAGGTCGACCGCCTGTCGCGCTCGCTCACCGACTTCGCCCGCATCGTCGACGCGTTCGAGCGCCACAACGTGTCGTTCGTCTCGGTGACGCAAGCGTTCAACACGACGACGTCGATGGGCCGGCTGACGCTCAACATCCTGCTCTCGTTCGCTCAGTTCGAGCGCGAGGTCATCGGCGAACGGATCCGCGACAAGTTCGCGGCCTCGCGGGCGCGCGGCCTGTGGATGGGTGGCACACCGCCGCTGGGGTACGACGTCGTCGCTCGCAAGCTCGTGGTGAACGAGACGGAGGCCAAGCTCGTGCGGCTGATCTTCTCTCGGTTCCTTCGCGTCGGCTCAGCCACTAAACTCGCGCAGGAGCTGCGCCGCGCGGGGCATACGACGAAGACGTGGACGACGCAGAATGGCCGCCACCGCCCCGGCAAGCCGCTCGACAAGGGGGCGCTCTACAAGATCCTCGGCAACCGCGTCTACCTCGGGGAGGCGGTGCACAAGGGCACACCCTATCCCGGCGAGCATGAAGCGATCATCGATCGCGCCATCTGGGACAAGGTGCACGCCATCCTCGCCACGAACACCGTGATGCGCGCCAACCACAGCCGGGCGCAGACGCCGGCGCTGCTGAAGGGCCTTCTCTTCGCTCCCGGTGGTCACGCGATGACGCCCTCGCACACGCGGAAGGCCGGCAAGCTCTACCGCTACTACGTCGCCACCGACGCCATCCGCCAGGGCTACTCCGGGTGCGCCGTGCGTGCTGTGCCGGCGGCGGAGGTGGAGGAGGCGGTGATCGCGCAGGTGCGCCATCTGTTGCAAACGCCCGAGATCATCGCCCGCACCTGGGCCGCGGCCAAGCTCGAAAGCGACGTGCCGGAGCGCGAGGTCGTTGAGACGATCATCGCCTTCGCGCCACTGTGGGACGAGCTGTTCCCGGCCGAGCAGGCGAGGATCGTGCGGCTGCTGGTCGAGCGCGTCGATCTTGCGCCCGATGGCATGCAGGTGCGCCTGCGCGCCGCAGGGCTGCAGACGTTGGTGGAAGAATTGCGGAGGAGGGAAGCGGCTTGAAATCACGAACGCACGGCGCCGAAACCAACTGGACGCTCAACGGCGCGACCATCACCGTCTTCATCCCGATGACGTGGAAGCGCCGCGGCGGGCAGAAGGTGATCATCGCGCCAGATGGCAGCGATGCGTGGGCGCCGGCAAAGACTCGCCCGGATGAGACGCTGATTCGCGCGCTGGCCAGGGCGCACCGGTGGAAACGGATGCTGGAAGAGGGCAGGTATTGTTCGGCGCAGGAGATCGCCGAAGCGGAGAAGATCAGCCGGAGCTTCGTCAACCGGCTGCTGCGGCTCACCCTGCTGGCACCGGATATTCAGGAGGCGATTCTGGAAGGGCGGCAGGCGAAGGGCCTGCAGCTGGAGGAGCTGACGCGGGCGATGCCGGCGGAGTGGGAGGGGCAGCGGCGGCTCGTCGCGCCTTGAGCGCCGTTTGCCTGAAGCGCGATCAGAAGAAGTGGGCAATGTGCTTTGTACAGAGCTCCAATCGTTCGATCAGCAGCGAGTGGCCGACCTTCGGGACAATGACGAGGCGGCAGTTCGGCCTGCGCGTCGCCATCTCCTCCATATCCGTCCATGGGATGAACGGATCGAAAGCGCCCCGCAGAAGCGTCTCGTCATAATGGTCTCTTCTTGCTCTCGACAATTACGCCGATCTCGCGCGGATCGCCCACATCACCCAAGACACTTCTAACCCATGCCGCCGAAGCGATCGAGATGCGGGCGCGGCGGGTGCCGTGGGCGCGAGGGGATGAACCCGCGACGACCATTCGCCGCGGGGTCTGCGCTATGCGATGAAAATGAAGTCGTCCACATTCAGTCCGATCACACCATAGACCGTGACGCTGTTGCTGTCGTCGAAGTGGATGACGCTGTCAGTCTCCGTTTCTTCGATATTCAGGAAATCGAAAAACTTTTCTGCGGGAAGGCGAGCGACGGCCTTGGCCGCCATCGGCACCTCCAGCGTGGCGATGCTCCTGGGGAACTCGATCAGATCCTTGCCCTGCTCGAAGTCATAGATGAAGTCGTTGCCATTCTCCGGGCCAAAGACGA
>CAZFBS010000098.1:0-4635 GCA_964517265.1 uncultured Rhodospirillaceae bacterium
CGCAGGTGGGCGCGACCTGTGCAGCTTTGGAGAAGAGATTCGACGCGCCGGCGCCAGGATGAAGAGGGTTGCGCCACATGGAATGGCGCAACCCAAATCTTTTGCATTCCTCGAAAAGGTCGAGCGGAGCGAGGAAGGGCCGCGCTTTTAAAGCCCCTTCCTCAAGATGACGCGGACATCATCAAGATATGCCTCTTCGGTCACTCCGTTGGCATTGACGATAAAACGGAGCTGCAATGACTTTGCGACCTTCACCGTGATTCCGCTGTAAACCCACTTGTTCTCTGGATCGACGTCGCCTTCCATCCGGTCAACCGCGGTCCATGGGCCGCCGTCGACGGACATCTGCGCCGCGATGCTGTCGCCCCTGTCAAGGCGGGAGCCGATCCACCAAGCCCAGGACGCCGTATATGTGCCCGGACCGGAGACAACCGGCGAGGTCAATGTGAGATTTTTCATAACGCCGCGGAATTCGGTGGAGAAGGCGCCGTCCGCCCGGCGATTGCCCGAGCGATAGAATGCCCCACTACCGCTGTTCGTCCACTGCGAGAAGCCTTTCTCGAAACTCTCGGTCAGCGCCCAGGGATTGCCGCATTTTTCCGCATTTACGGTGCCGAAAATCTCGTAGAGCCCGCAAGGAGACGCCCAGATGCAGTTGCCGGAATGCGCACATCCGGGGCCGTAGATCGGGCGGGTTTCAGCGAACTTCCTCCATCCAAAATAGTTCTTGATATGTTCCATATAGGCTTCAGCCCGCTCAAGGCGATGGAGGCCTTGCACGCGGTTCGGGCAGCTGGTTCCCAACGACTCTTCATCAGGATTGTTATCTTCCAAACCGATGAAATGGACGATGGTCCGGTCCCGGTAATTCTGCCGCATCTTGTCAATGCCGACATCGAGTAGATGCTCGTTGAAGTTCACGCCAGGATGCGGACCGGTCGCATATTTGTACTCGTCGTATCCGCTCAGCGCCTTGGGATCAGCGGGACACCAGGTGCTATCCGGCACGGCGAAAGTCATTGGTCCCTTGATTGGCTGCACCGGGCGCTTGTCGTCCCAATACAGACTGGAGGAGGGATTGGTCGGCCCGAAAATGAACTTCGCGCCGGGTATTTTCGGTAGCACCGCCACAGTGGCATAACGGTTGACCATCTGCCCACCAGCCGAATGACCGACAATGACGATCCGTTTCAGATTTGGATAAAGACTTGCTGCACGTTCCAGGATCCTGTCGAGAACGGCAAAGCTGCTGATCTTGAATGGGCGTGGGGGCGACGATAGGGATACGAACGAGCGATCACCCTCTGGCCAATTTGAACCCCAGTACAGAACGTCGGCATCGGCGACGGCAAGGTTGAGGGTGCTGCCGGTGGCAACGCCGGCCGCGTTATATTCCGGTTGGCCGTTATCATCATCCCGCAGGAATTGAGGCGCGATGACGGCCGTGGCATCCTTGACACCGGCCTTGCCGGCTCCGGCCACCATGTTCTTCCAATAGTTGTATGCTGTGCGTGAGGTGCCGTGAATAGCAATGACAAGATGGGTCACCTTGGGATTCGCCGTGACCAGATCGACATTGCCGCAGTACCGCAGATGAAGAGTGTCCTTTCCTTCGGTGAGCGCAAATTCGCGACCGCAGACGCGATCGACCGCTGCCGCCTGGCTGGTCGTCGACCAAAGTAGAACAAGCGAGAATAACGCGAGAACGATACGCATGGCGTCAGACGATCCCCTTCGGTCCGTAGACGGTCGAGTTGACGCCATCCGTGATGGTCAAGGTTCCCGTAACGGTAAGATTGCCTTTGATCGTCACATCGCCGACGAAGGTTGCGACATTATTGCTAACAGCATCGCCATCATTACCGCCAAATACCCAGAACACGCTGCTGCGGTATATTCTGCAGGCGTAAACTTCTTTTCTTGTCGAGTCCGAATCCGGATCTGTCGTATCGTAGTGATAGTACTGTGTAAAAAAGCCTCCGCTGTTGTCGGTTCGCGTCCGCGCGATCATATTTCCGTTATGATTTTTAAGGACAATCAACTCACCACTGACGGCCTGGGCCTGCACGCCAAGAACATACAGGTTGTTTGTTTCTCCGTCGGACGGGCCGCCGAAAAACACGAGCGCGTCGTTGGTCGGTTGTGTCGGCCGCGTTCCGCCTGAATAAACGGCGAAGCCATAGCCACGCGCCGGCGGCGTGGCGTTTATAGCAATGCCTCCGTCATTGGGTGGCGTGATCGTGAAGTCGTTCCCCGATTTGCCGATCGTGGCGAGGAATGCCAGTTCGGTCGGATCGGGAATCCGGTCGTCGTTTCCTTCGCACACCGTCCCTGCTTCGGTGCCGAACGAAACAGCGCCCCCAGCGGCAAGTTGCGTGAGTTTCGCTTTTTCGGTGTCGGTGAACGCGTTGGTGTCCGCTTCCGCCTCATAGGCAGCCTTGATCTCCGCCCCGGACATTTTCGTGCCGGTCACCCCGGAGTCGATCGAGTCCAGCTTGCTTTTGTCGGCGGCGGCCATGAATCCGGCCTCGGTTGCGGTCGCGATCTTGTGCGCGCTGCTGCCGGCAGCGAGGTGTGAAGCTGCGAATGCGTCGCCAGCAGCGCCACTCGGGAGTGCAGAAATCCATTTCGTGCCGTCGTACTTCAGAACGTCATTGATGGCCGCATTGGCCGTGGCCACGTCGCGCAGATTGCCGAGGGCGAGCGCGCGCAATTGCGAGGCTGGGACCTGCCCATTCTCATCCAGCGTGGCGACACCGTTCGCCTTGCCTTTTTCAGCTTGCGGAATTGCCCCGATGTCGGCGGCGGTGACGTTGGTTGTTGTGCCGGGATTCTGGTTGACCCACACGCCTTCACGAAAGGCAAGAACCTGGCCTTCGGTGGGACTATCTACGCTCACGTCGGTGAGTGCGGCGAGATGGGCGGGGCGGACGCTGTCGGCAGTGACCTCGAGCGACTCGATCGAGACTTGTCCGTTGTCGACACCGGTGACGAGCAGCAAGCTCGTCTTACGGATTTCGCCGCTGGCGCAGGAGGCGAAGATCAGATCGCCGCGTCTCAGCAGCCCGGCGGCAGCCTTGAAATAGCTCGGTTCGAGGAGGTGATGCGCTTCATCGGCAGTCTCGTAATGCATCAGCGTGAAGCCGTTGGCATAGGCGAGCACGGCCATTGTCTCGGGAGTGAAACCCATAGATCCTGTCTCCTGGCGTTGAACGCGATGGTGGAGCGTTATGGAGGTATCAGTATAGGATTATATACCGATATGAGCCGAGATGCAAGGAATTATGACCTATTTGGGTCATGCTTGGCTTGAATGGGGCAACAAGTCTGCAGCGCCCGGCCGCATCGAAAGAGCGTATGGGCAGGCAGTAGCGGCAGTGGCGCCTCGCCGTAGCAGCGGATTGCAGCAGCAGGCAGAACGATCCGGCTCTGCCGCTCGCTTGTCCGCGACACCTCCCCATCACTGCTGCTGAACAAGGGGATCTATTACGTTGAAACAAAGATGGCGGCCCGCAGCCTCACCAATCCGCAAGGGTGCAGTTTCAGAAATGCACGAAAACGAGGGAGCGCGCTTGAGGCCGGCCCGGCTTCGAGCAGCCGCGTTCAGCGGCACATCTCCGAAAATAATCCTATATCATGCTGCGTCGTCGTTGCGGCGTTCGGCCGCGCCGCCCCCGCCGAACGCCGCAAAGAAATAGATCTACGGGGTTTTCAGTCCGATGGCAGGAGGAGGCCTAGCCCGGATATCTCACCGGCCGCGTCTTTTGGGCGCCTTTGGCGTTGAATTCTGTTCCAGCATGGAGGTAGCGACGGGTCGTGCTGGCGCCGACGAGGCTGGTTTTCGCGCCAGGGCAGCGAGGGACCGTTGTTTTCGCGCATAACGAGTCTGAACGGGCGCGGCTGAGCTTTGATGGGCCACGAGGTCAGGGCTGTTGGATCTCAAGATCACGCAGGTGGCGTTGGCCAGTTCGGTATGGGCGAGGCCAATCCGCTGCAGGGCCTCGATCAGAACGTAGGCGAACGACGAGAACCACAGGCGGAGCTGGTTTGCCTTCATGGTGGCCGTGGAGGTGCGGTCGGCCCAAAGGTCGAACTGACATTCCTTGATCTTGTTTTCCATCTCGCCGCGGGCGCAGTAGACGCGCTCGTAGAGGGTCCTGGCATCGATGTCTTTGCGCTTGAGCGAGGTCACGATGAAGCGCGGGTTTGCCCCTTTGGCCAGATGCTCCGCCTTGCCCACCACGCGCCGGCAGCGGCTCCAGCTGTTCCGGGTCCGATATCGGAAGTCCTTGTAGCGGCGCACCGGTTTGCCGGTGCGCTGGTGCTCATCGTGCGCCCAGCATGGGCGCACTCTTGTGGGTGCAAGTCCCACCGCGAGTTGGTCACGGCGAGCGAAGCGAAGCGCAACTGCATGAGGGCGACCGAGTGTGGGGAGGAAGCGTGGAGCGAAGCTGTGGGCCGATGAACAAGAACCGGATAGGAGGCGCTGCCGACCAGGGCGAGCGGGCGATGACCCGTGAAGCTCTCGTGGCCAAGGGGAAGCGGCGTAGATCCGGCGGTCGTGCAGTGAAGGAGTGCGTTCTTAGAGCCTGCTCAGCAATTAAGTTGCTGCATGGGTCTTTCAGTGGGCACGAT
>CAZFBS010000099.1:0-4537 GCA_964517265.1 uncultured Rhodospirillaceae bacterium
TGGACAAGCTGAAGAGCTGCGCCGCGCTGGTGGAATCGGAGCTCTCCGCCAGCCCGGTCTGCCCGCACTGTCAGTACCGGCCTTCCAACGAGCAGGGCGATCTGTTGCCCGCCGCCAATGTGCTCAAGCAGCTCGACGATGAGCTCGACAGGCTGCTCGAAAACTGGGTTCAGACGCTCGTGGAAAACCTCGAAGATCCGATCATCCAGTCGAACTTCGAGCTGCTCAAGGCGACGTCCCGCGAGATCGTGACCGGTTTCGCGGAGAAGAGGACCCTGCCGGACATCGTGACGCCGGAGTTCGTCGCGGCGGTCCAGGAAGCTTTGTCGGGCCTCGAGAAGATCAACGTAACGGGCGACGACATCAAAAAGGCGCTGCTCCAAGGTGGCTCACCGGCGACGCCCGACGACCTGCGCAAACGCTTCGAAATATTCCTCAATGACCGCTGCAAGGGCAAGGACACGACCAAGCTGCGCTTCGTGGTGGAGTGACCATGAGCAGCGGTATCGGACATTCCGACATAGATAGTCTGACGCTCGCGGTTAGAGACCGAGAGTCGCGTCGCCTGATCGGCGAAGCGATCACGGCTTACCGCGGTGGGGCGTTGCGCTCCGCGCTCATGTCCACATGGATTGCCGTCGCTTACGACATCATTGCAAAGGCCCGCGAGCTGGCCGGTCAGGGTGAAGCAGCCCCCGGGGCCTTGGTAGCGGAGCTCGATGCGGCCATTACGGCCGGCGACATTCCCAAGCTCCAGAAGATCGAGCGCGAGCTGCTCAATAAGGCCAACAATGATCTACAGCTGCTCGCACCGCACGAATACGCGGCACTGGTCCGCCTTCAAGACGATCGGCACCTTTGTGCCCATCCGGCATTCGTCGTCGAGGACGAGCTGTTCCAGCCATCCCCCGAGCTTATCCGTGCGCACATCGTGCACGCATTGCAGTATTTGCTGATACATGCGCCTTTGCAGGGCAAGAGTGCGATTGCCCGCATCGATGCCGATCTGCTGAGCCCGGCATTCCCGGCCACTGCCGAAGAAATCGGTGCCTTCGTGCGGACCAAATATCTGGACCGGGCAAAGCACGTCTTGGTCGTCAATCTCATCAAGGCGATTACAAGCGCGCCTTTCGGGGGCGAGCGCGCGAAATACGCGAGTAGAACCAGAACGCTGGCGCTGACACTGCGTGAAATCGCCAAGGCAAAAACGGCGATCTACGATTCGGTGATGCCCGGCTATGTGGCTGATAAATTCGAGAACGTCACCAGTGACGTGCTTCTTAGCATATGCCCCTATCTGGAGAATGATCCGCGCATCTGGGAATGGCTAAAGGAGCCTGATCGCTCTCGGGTCCGGCGGCTTCTCGAAACTGCTGATGTCGAGACACTCAAGACCCACAACGCGTTCGATGCATTCGCGATCGCACCATTGTCGGCGGTTCTCCTAGACCGCTTCAACGCCTTTGATGCGACGACCAAGATCAGCGTCATTGCCGAGCATCCACGGGCGGACCTCGTGCCGTCAGGGATAGAGCTTTTTGCGCACGCCGGAAGCTGGCGATACGCAGAGCAGCTCGGTCAGTCGGTCATCCTGCCGCTTGCTCCATGTTTCACTGTCCAAGATTTGCAGGCTGCGTTGGAAGCGGCGGGCGACAACGGACAGATTTGGGATGCCGCAGGCATGCCGGACGTCTTGGAGCGGTTGTTTGATCGCACCAAACCATTGCTGCCCGCGAGCCGGGCGCATTGGGAAGCGTTCCTCGCAGGTTTGGCGCACGGACGACAACAAAACTATTCCGGGCTGCAAGAACGCCTGGACCAAAATCCGTAAGGACTTGCCTGATGAACGATCTGATCAAAACCCACAACACGGCGAGTCCAGTCGAGTGCCTTGGCTTGACCTTCCCCAGCGAGTACGCACGGCGGGAGCATTTCCTGAAGCTCCTAGCTGAGAAGCTGACGGATCCAGACTTCCGGAACCAGGAAGGGTTTCCGCAGGGTACCGACGAGGCGATCCTCGCCATGTCGGACCCGCCCTATTACACGGCCTGCCCGAACCCCTGGCTCGAAGACTTCGTGAAGCACTATGGGAAGCCTTACGATCCTGCCGGAGGGTACTCGCGGGAACCCATGGCAATCGACGTGTCTGTAGGGAAGACCGACGCGATTTACAAAGCCCATGGCTACCATACCAAGGTGCCGCACTTGGCCATCGTGCCGTCCATCCTGCACTTCACAGAGCCGGGCGACATCGTGCTAGACGGATTCGCCGGATCTGGCATGACTGGCGTGGCCGCGCAGTGGTGCGGGACAGCTCCGGCATCATATCGCCACCAACTGGAGATGGAGTCCAAAAAAGCCGGCATCCCCGCGCCCAAATGGGGTACCAGGCGCAGCCTCCTCAGTGATCTGTCTCCCGCAGCCACCTTTATCTCAGCCAACTACAACATACCGTTCGACGTCAGCGCCTTCGCCAAGGCGGGAAAGCAGCTGCTCGCCGAAGTCGACCATGAGCTTGGCTGGATGTACGAAACACTGCACTCAGACGGTAAAAAGAAGGGCAAAATCGAATACACTGTATGGAGTGAAATATTTACCTGCCCTGAATGTGCTGGCGAAATCAACTTTATCGAAGAAGCTCTTGATGACGACAATAGAACGCGAGATCTTTTTCCATGCCCTCACTGCGGATCGAGCCTCAATAAAGATCGCCTGGAAAGGGTATTTGAAACACTTAATGATCCATCGACGGGTGAAATTTGGCGGCGTGTAAAATTCCAACCGTCATTCTTGGTGTACAGAATTGGGAAAAATCGTTTCACGAAAGCACCTGACCAAGCGGATTTGGCGACGCTCTCACGGATAGCCGCTCTCCCGTTACCGCAAACGATTCCTACAGATGAATTCCCAATTGAGGCTATGTATCACGGCTCTCGAATTGCGCCGAAGGGTTTCACACACGTCCATCACTTCTTTATGCCGCGAGCCGCACACGCCATCGGGATGCTGTGGCAAAAGGCCAAAGAAATCCTCGATCCGCGCACGAGGGCATTCCTTTTGTTCATGGTCGAGCAAGCTATATGGGGCTTCTCAATATTGAACAGATATAGCCCCTCCCATTTCTCACAAGTTAATCGCGCACTAAACGGTGTCTATTACGTCGCATCACAACATTCGGAATGTAGCCCACGCTACAATCTCTCTGGAAAACTCGATCGACTGGCGAAGGCCTTCCAAAATTATCGTCCGCAACCAGGGAAAACAGCGGTAAATACAGGAACTGCAGCACAAATTCCGGTACCAAACGACTGCGTCGATTACGTTTTTACGGATCCGCCATTTGGCGAGAACATCTATTATGCCGACCTGAACTTCCTTGTTGAATCTTGGCACGGCGTCACAACCGACGCAGAGCCTGAAGCGATCATTGATCGCTTCAAAAAGAAGGCGCTGCCCGAGTATCAGCATCTGATGCAGCGCTGCTTTGCCGAATATCACCGCGTGCTGAAGCCTGGCCGCTGGATGACAGTCGTCTTCTCAAACAGCAAGGCGTCGGTGTGGAACGCGATCCAGGTCGCGCTCCAGCAGGCCGGCTTCGTCGTCGCCGAGGTAAACGCGCTCGACAAGAAGCAGGGTAGCTACCGCCAGGTGACCTCAACGACCGCCGTAAAGCAGGACCTGGTGATCTCCGCCTATAAGCCGAATGGCGGCCTTGAACAGCGGCTTGCCGAGCGCGGCGCGGCGCCGGAGTCCGCGTGGGATTTCGTTCAGACACATCTGCGCCAGCTGCCGGTGTCAAAGGCCAAGAACGGCATTCTCGAAATGGTCGTGGAGCGCGACCCGCGTCGCATTTACGACAGGATGGTGGCGTGGTTCGTTCGCCATGATTTCCCGGTGCCGCTTTCGACGGAGGAGTTCCTCGAAGGGCTACGGAGCCGTTTCCCCGAGCGCGATGGCATGGTTTTTCTGCCCGAGCAGGTCGCTGAGTACGACCGCAAGCGGGCTCAAGCTGCGCAGGCGCCGCAGATGGAGCTGTTCGTCTCCGATGAGCGCTCCGCCATCGACTGGCTGATCGACTTCCTGCGCCACCGGCCTTCGACCTATCAGGAGGTGCATCCCGAGTTCACCACCCAAGTCGGCGCGGGCTGGCGGAAGCACGAGGAGAAGCCAGAGCTGTCGGCGCTGCTCGCGGACAACTTCCTCCGCTATGACGGCAACGGCGACGTGCCGAGCCAGATCCACAGCTACCTTTCGACCAACTTCAAGGACCTGCGCGGTCTGGAGAAAGAAGATGCACGTCTCAAGGCGAAGGCGAAGGATCGCTGGTACGTGCCGGACCCGAGCAAGGCGAAGGATCTGGAGCAAAAGCGCGAGCGGTCGCTGTTGAAGGAGTTCGATAGCTACAAGTCTGCAGCAGGTCGGAGGCTAAAGGAATTCCGACTCGAGGTGCTGCGCGCGGGCTTCAAAAACGCCTGGGCGGCCAGGGACTACAAGACCATCATCGGCATCGCCCAGAAGATCCCCGAAGAGGCGCTTC
>CAZFBS010000100.1:0-4341 GCA_964517265.1 uncultured Rhodospirillaceae bacterium
TCTTGGTGGGCGTGCAAGGACTCGAACCTTGGACCCGCTGATTAAGAGTCAGCTGCTCTACCAACTGAGCTACACGCCCTCGCCGCGAAGGTCGCCTTAAGTAGCAAAGCCTTTGCGCCGCCGCAAGGCGAACCGTACCTGCGGGCGCCGGCTTGCCGCTCCGGTGCCGCTGCCGTCAGATCCCGTCGTCTCCGCCGCGCGGGGGGATCGGCTGGCTTCGATGGACATGGGCGGACATCACCAGGCCAAAGCCGATCATCAGCGCCATCATCGCGGTGCCGCCGTAGGAGACCAGCGGCAACGGCACGCCGACCACCGGGATCAGCCCCATCACCATCGCGATGTTGATGAAAAGATAAAGGAAAAACGTCGTCGTCACGCCGGTCGCGAGCAGCCGCCCGAACTGGTGCCGGGCCGAAAAGGCAATCGCGAAGCCATAGCCGAGGATCAGGGTATAGATCACCAAGAGCGCCAGTCCACCGGCCATCCCGAACTCCTCGGCCAGCATCGTGAAGATGAAGTCGGTCTGCTTTTCCGGCAGGAAGTTGAGATGGCTTTGCGTGCCCTGAAGGAAGCCCTTGCCGAACACGCCGCCGGCACCCAAAGCGATCTTCGACTGGATGATGTGATAGCCGGCGCCGAGCGGATCGGACTCCGGATTGAGGAAGGTCAGCACCCGCTGCTGCTGATAGCCATGAAGCATCTGCCAGGCGATCGGCGCGGCGATCCCCCCGGCGATGCCCACCGCCGCAAACATCCACAGCGGAATCCCGGCGGCAAAGAACACCGCCCCGCCGCCCATCAGCAGCATCAAGCCGGTGCCCAGATCCGGCTGGCGCAGGACCAGCGCCGCGGGTGCCGCCACCATCAACAGGGGCACGATCAGCCGGACCGGCCGCCTCACCTCGGCGGCGGAACAGCCATGGAAGTAGCGGGCCAGCGCCAGCACGAGCGCGATCTTCATCAGTTCCGAGGGCTGCAGGTTGATGATGCCGAGATCGATCCAGCGTCGCGCGCCCATCCCGATCGAGCCGGCGACCTCCACCGCGACCAGAAGGCCGAGGATCAGGCCATAGATCAGATAGGCGTGGCGCAACCACAGGCGGATATCGGTGATGGCGATCGCCAGCATCAGAGCGAGGCAGACGGCGAAACGGATAAGCTGCCGGAGCGCCCATGGCGAGAGGCTGCCGCCCGCCGCCGAGTACAGCATTGCGATGCCGACCCCGGCGGTTACGGACAAAAGCCCCACGAACAGCCAGCGGATCTGCCAGAGCTTCTCAGCAAAGGTGAGGGCGTGACGGGCGTAGCCGGTCATGGGTGCCGCCGGCTCAAGCCGTCTCGCCGGCAGCCGCCTGCGCCGCCGTCGGCACGCCCGCTCCGGGCGCGGTGTCTCGCGATGCGTCCAGCTTTTGTGCCGCGAGCAGGATGTCGCGGGCGATCGGCGCCGCCGCCTTGGAGCCGCCGCCGCCGTGCTCGATGATCACCGCCGCCGCGTATCGCGGTGCATGCACCGGGGCGTAGCCGACGAACAGCGCATGGTCCCGCCGCTCCCACGGCAGGTCCTCGTTTCTCCAGACGCCGCGCGCGCGCTCCGCCGCGGTGATCCGGCGCACTTGCGAGGTCCCCGTCTTGCCCGCCATCTCGAAGCCCGCCTCGCGAATCGCCGAGGCCCGCGCCGTCCCGCTGCCGGCGTTGACGACGCCGACCATCGCGTCCAGAACCGGCCGGAGATGGGGTTCGGCGATCCCGAGATCCGGGAACAGATCGGCGGCGCCGGCGCCCGGCGGCCGCGCGCCCTCGACCAGCGTCGGGGCGACGCGGTAGCCGCCGCTGGCGAGGCGCGCCGTCATCACCGCCAGTTGCAGCGGTGTCGTCAGCACATAGCCTTGCCCGATCCCGGTGATCAAGGTCTCGCCCTTGTGCCACGGCTGACCCATCTGCGCCCGCTTCCATGCGCGGGTCGGGATCACGCCGTCCCGCTCGCCCGGCAGACCGAGCCCGAGTGCCGCGCCGAGGCCAAGACGCCCCGCCATCTCGGCGATGCCATCGACGCCGACGCGGCGCGCCACTTCGTAGAAATAGACATCACAGGATCGCACGAGGCCCTCGTGAAGCGAGACCCGGCCGTGTCCGCCCCGCTTCCAGCAGTGGAACCGGGAATCGCCGAGCCGGACACTGCCGCCGCAGAACACCGGCGAGGCCGGGGTGATGACGCCTTTTTCCAGGCCGGCGAGGGCGACCACCATCTTGAAGGTGGAGCCGGGGGCATAGAGCCCGGCGATTGCCTTGTTGCTCAACGGCGCCCGCGGGTTGCTCGCCAGTCGGCGCCATTCCTCCGCCTTCAAGCCGCGCGCGAAGCTGCCGGGGTCATAGCTGGGACTGGAGGCAAGCGCGAGCACCCCGCCGCTGTGCACATCGAGAGCGACGATGGCGCCGCTCTCGCCCGCAAGACGTGCGCTCGCCAGCCGCTGAAGATCGAGATCGAGTGTCGTTGCGAGATCGGCGCCGGGCTCCCCTTCCTTGCGGCTGAGCTCACGGATCTCCCGGCCGAACGCGTTGACCTCGACCTCGGAGCGGCCGCCGCTTCCGCGCAGCACCGGATCATGAGTCTTTTCCAGACCGGCCTTGCCGATCCGGAACCCGGGCAGTTGCAGCAACGGCTCACCGTTCACCTCGCTCTCGCTGACGGCGGCGACATAGCCGAGGACATGGGCGAACTCCTCACCGTAGGGATAGTGACGGTTCTGGCCCTCCTCGATCGCGACGCCCGGCAGGGCCGGGGCATTGACCTCGATCCGCGCAACCGCCTCCCAATCCAGATTTTCCAGGATGGTCACCGGCACGAAGCTTCGCTTGCGCCGGATCTCGCGCACGATCCGCTCCCGATCCGCCGAGTGGATATCGAGCAGCGTGCCAAGGGTGTCGAGAATGGCCTCGACATTGCGCGCCTGTTCGGCGACGAGGGTCACCTGATAGGTCTGCTCGTTGCCTGCCAGCAAACGCGCGTGACGATCGAGTATCCGCCCGCGCGGCGGTGGCAACAGGCGCAGGTTGATCCGGTTTTCTTCCGCCAGCGTCGCATACCGCGGCGCCTCGATCACCTGAAGGTAGTACATCCGCCCGGCGAGGGCCGCGAGCAACAGCGCCTTGCCGCTCGCCAGAAGGGCGGCGCGCCGGGTAAACACCTTCTGCCGGTCGGCCTCGCGGCGCATCTCTAGACCTGCTTCAGGAACAGCCGCTGCCACTCGAACAGGGCGCGGAAGATAAGCGGGAACAAGACCAGGGTGACGAGATACCGGAACGCGACGCCGCGCGGATCCAAAAACGCCCCGTGCCAGACCGACGTCAGCAGCCACGTCGCGGCGAAGGTGCCGGCGGCCACCAGGGCGAACCCGAGCCAGATGATCGAAAACGTCTTGCCATAGAAGAACCGGCGCTGACTCACCACCAGCCGGTGGAGCAGGAGAAAGATCAGCGCGTTGCTCCCCAGGGGGGTTCCGCTCAACGCATCCAGCATCAGGCCGACCACGAACACCGCCCCCACCGGCATCAGATCAGGTCGGTACAGCACCCAGTAGTAAAGGCCCATCAGCGTCCACACCGGGCCGGCGACTCCCAGTCCGGGAACCTGAAGCGGCAGAACGGTGAGCAGCGTCAAAACCATCGTCAAAGCGAACGGAGTGAGCTGGCGGGCGGCAATGTCCAGTTTCAACCACAGCGATGGTTTCACGATCATCGGGGCGACGGTTCAACCGCCCGGCAGGCGGTGGCGGGTGCCATCGGCATGCTCTTCCACCCGCTCATTCGTCCGCTCCCGTCCCGATGCCGCGCAGCCGGGCCGGCTGCCGACGATGCCGCCGAGCCCGAAATCGACGATCCGCACGAATTCGAGCTGATTGCGCGCGACGTAAGGCCGGACCCGGACCAGGCCGTCTTCGACGGAGGCCACCACGCCGATCGGCAGGCCTGCCGGGAAGGCACCCGCATCGGCCGAGGTGACGATGCGCTGCCCCGGCTCGATCCGGCTGCCTGAGGCCAGATACAAAAGCCGAGGCTGCTCGGAATTGTCGCCGGCCAGGATCGCGCGGGTGTGGCTCGGCAGGACGTGCACCGGGAGACGTGAGTTGAAATCGGTGATGAGAAGAATGCGGGCCGAATGGGCCGCCACGCTGATGACGCGTCCGGCCAAACCCTCTCCCGTCATGACGGCATCACCGATGCCGATGCCGGAGGACTCCCCGCCGAAGACAAGAACGCTGTTGGCGAACGTTCCCCCGGAGTCCGCGATCACCCGGGCGGAGACGAATCGCGCCTGCGGATCCGGCAAGACTGCCAGCA
>CAZFBS010000101.1:0-4296 GCA_964517265.1 uncultured Rhodospirillaceae bacterium
CGACGGTTCCCCGCGAAGGCGACGAGGCCTGGGGATCAAAAGAGAACACGGGAGAGGTCGACCCATTCAAGGGGACCTTCAGCCGTGGCTGCCCCCGCAACTGTGAGCGGAGAGCGCTGGTCCCAACGCGGCCACTGGGCAACCGGGAAGGCCGGACCACCGCAAGGATCCGCGAGCCAGGAGACCTGCCGTCAACCGTGTTGGCGCGACGTTTTCGGGCGGTGAGGACCGGAAGCGGGGATCTGCAAGGGTTCCTTCTCGCGACTCCACTCGTTCGCGACGACACGGTCACTGGCTATCCGGTTGAGAGCGAACGGAGGGACTCCTCGTGCACATCATGGAAGGCTATCTCCCGGCATCACACGCCCTGGCATGGTCGGCCGCCTCGGCCCCGTTCATCGGCTACGGCGGCTATCGGCTGATGCGGGTGGTACGGGACCATCCGCAAACCAAACTACTGCTGGCGGCTTCGGGAGCATTCTGCTTCGTTCTCTCGGCACTCAAGATTCCGTCGGTGACCGGGAGTTGTTCCCATCCCACCGGCACCGGGCTCGGCGCGATCCTGTTCGGACCGGCGGTCATGACCATCCTCGGCACCATTGTTCTGCTGTTTCAGGCGCTGCTGCTGGCGCATGGTGGGCTGACCACACTAGGCGCCAATGCCTTCGCGATGGCCGTCGTCGGTCCTTATGTGGCCTACGCCCTGTTCCATTCGGCGCAACGACTGGGAACGTCCATGGCCATCTCCGTTTTCATCGCTGCGTCGCTCGGCAACCTCGCCGCCTACCTCACCACCTCGGTTCAGCTGGCACTGGCGTTTCCCGATCCGATGGGCGGCTTTGCCGGCTCCTTCGTCAAGTTTTCCGGTATCTTCGCCCTGACCCAGGTGCCGCTGGCGGTGATCGAGGGCCTCGTTACCGTCGTCGTCGTCAACACGCTGACCACGTATAGTCGACCGGAGCTGATACGCCTGCGCTTCCTGACGAAGGGAGCGCCCTCGTGAGCCGCCAGAACGTCCTCCTGCTGGCTATGGCCGCCCTGATCGCCGCCCTGCCGCTGTTCATTCATCAGAATGGCGAGAACATCTTCGCCGGTGCCGATACGCAGGCCGGAGCGATGGTGGAAAAAATCCGTCCGGACTATACGCCATGGATGGAAGCGGTGTGGACGCCACCCAGCGCCGAGATCGAAACCCTGCTGTTCATGTTACAGGCAAGCTTGGGGGCCGGACTACTCGGCTATTACCTCGGCCTGCGCCGGGGGGAAAGCCGCGCCCGCGGCAAGGCCGGCGCTCGCAGGATCGGCGGCAGCGATGATGAGAGTTGACCGTTTGGCCCATACCAACGCGTGGAGCCGCCGTCATCCGGTCGACAAGATCGTGTTGGCTGGCGGGCTGCTGCTGCTGAGTCTGGCACTGCCGCCGGTGCCCGGCGCGGTGCTGGTGCTGATCTGCGCGTTTGGCGCCGCCGTTCTCGGCGCGCGCATCGCCGCCGCTGATTTCCTCCGGATGATGGCTCTGCCGGGAGCCTTCATCCTCAGCGGGGCACTGGTGCTGGCGCTGTCGCTGCGGCTGGATGACGGTGGCCCGATGCTGGCACTGTCATCGGATGGAGCGATGACCGCGGTCGATGTCTCGCTGCGGGCAATGGCCGCGTCGGCGTCACTGTTGCTGTTGATGACGACAACGCCTATCGGTGATCTCCTTGGTCTGTTGCATGCGGCGCGGGTTCCGGCGCCTCTGGTCGATGTCGTGGTGCTGGTCTACCGGTTCATCATGGTGGTAATCGGTGCGGCAAGTGCAATCCGGACGGCACAGGCGAGCCGGCTCGGCTACAGCAGCGTGCGCCGGAGCATCCGCTCCAGCGGCCTGCTTGCTGCGACACTTCTGCCGCGCTCGCTGGCGCACGGGCGCCGGCTGGAGATCGGCCTCGCCGCCCGGGCCTACGATGGCAACCTTTGCGTTGTCTCCTCGCTGCCACCGCCCTCGCTCATATTCCTGGGTGTGGTCATTGGATCGCAGGTGGCTCTCACGGTGGTCAGCCTGCTCCTCTGGCACCGGATTCCACTGCCGTGATTTTGGCAACCGAGGATCTGCATTACACCTACCCGGGCAGCGTCCCTGCCCTCCGTGGCCTCCACCTCGAAATCCCCCGGGGCCAGCGGCTGGCCATTCTTGGACCCAATGGGGCCGGCAAGACGACACTTCTGCTCCATCTCAACGGTACCCTGCGCCCCGACCGCGGGGAGGTTCGTCTGGAAGGCCAAGCGGCCCGCTACGATGGACGCTTCCTTGCCGAATGGCGGGCGCGGGTGGGTCTTGTGCTCCAGGATCCGGACGATCAATTGTTCGCAGGCAGCGTGTTCCAGGACGTCTCGTTCGGGCCGCTCAACCTGGGACTGGACGAGCCCGAGGTCCGCCGGCGCGTCAAGGCGGCGCTAGCAGCTTTGCGGATCAGCGAGCTGGGCGAGAGGCCGATCCACATGCTGAGCCATGGACAGAAAAAGCGGGTGGCGATTGCCGGTGTGATCGCGATGCATCCACGTGTCCTCCTCCTCGACGAGCCGACCGGGGGTCTCGATCCATTGGCGCACACCCACCTGCTGGCAGCGCTGCAGCGCCTTGCCGATGCCGGCACCACCGTCGTTTACACCACCCACGATGTCGATCTCGCCTGCGCCTGGTCCGACCGGGTCGCCGTGTTCGAGGGCGGACAGGTTGCCGCCTGCGGCACCGCCGAGGAGGTTCTTGCCGACGCGGTGCTGCTGCGCCGCGCGCGCCTGAGACGACCGCTGGCACTCGAGATCGGTCTTGCTGCGCGGGAACTGGGCCTGTGTCCCGCCGACACGCCGCTGCCGCGCTCCCGTCCGGATCTGATCGATCTGCTTCGCCAAATCGCGAACGCCGATGCATCCGATGCGCCGGTACCGGGCGAACAGGGCAAGCAAGGTCGCATGGCGCCGCCGGTTCCGCTGCGCGGATCGCAAGGCCGGTAGCCAGCGGCGCCATGATGCTTCCACAGCCCGAGCCGAACGCCGGACCTGAGGATGTGAGCGGGCTCAGGGTGCAGGATGTGGATGCCAGACTCCGCATCGGCGTGACAGCCGCATTTGCCATCGTCGTCGTCGCCTTGCAGGATGTTGGCGTCTTGGCTGCGGCCCTCGGCTGCGCGATCCTGGCCGCCTGTGTCGCCCGGCTTGCCCTTGTGCCGACGCTCCGTCGGGCGGCGGCGATGGATGCCTTTATCGTCATCATGCTGCTGATGCTGCCGTTCACGGTGGCGGGCACGCCCCTCTTCACGATCGGACCGCTGACTGCAAGCCGGGAAGGGCTCTGGCAGGCCATCGCCATCGGCCTCAAGGCCAATGCCATTATGGTGATGCTGCTGGCGCTCGTGGGCACGATGGATCCTGCCGCCCTCGGCCGCGCGCTGCGCCGGCTCGGCGCTCCGGCAGTGTTGATCCACCTGCTGTTTCTCACCGTCCGCTACGTCGATGTGCTGAACAGGGAATCCCAGCGGATGCTTCTGGCGATGAAGGCCCGCGCCTTCCGGCCACGAACCGATCTGCACACGTGGCGCAGCCTCGGCTATCTGATCGGGATGCTGCTGGTACGAAGCCTGGAGCGGGCCGAGCGGATCCTCGCGGCGATGAAGTGCCGCGGCTTTGATGGCCGCCTGCATGACGGCGATGTCCGGCCGCTCCGCTCCGCCGACCATGCGTTCGCCGCCGTTTGGATGCTGGTTCTGGCCGCCCTGTTGATCCTGGAGCATGCGTGAGCGGGACTTTGTTCCGTCTGGCCGGCGTCCGGTTTGCTTATGAGCCGGCGCGTCCGATCCTGAACGGCGCCGATTTCGTGCTCGCGCCGGGGGAGCGGGTGGTGCTTGCGGGCGGCAACGGCTCCGGCAAGACCACGCTGCTTCACCTGATGGTCGGGTTGCTGAAACCGCAAGCGGGAGAGGTCACCGCTTTTGGCCAAGTGCGGCGGGCGGAGCAGGATTTTCGCGAGGTTCGCGCCCGCGCAGGGTTGTTGTTTCAGGACCCGGACGATCAGTTGTTCTGTCCGACAGTCGCCGAGGATGTCGCGTTCGGGCCGCTCAATCTCGGCAAGAGCCGGTCGGAGACCCGGCAGATCGTCGCCCTAACACTGGCCGAACTGCGGCTCGAACACCTTGCCGACCGGGCCACTCATCGGTTGTCCGGCGGCGAGAAGCGGCTGGTGACGCTGGCGACGGTGCTGGCGATGGACCCGGACGTGCTGCTCTTGGACGAGCCGACCAACGCTCTCGATGAGGAGGC
>CAZFBS010000102.1:0-4208 GCA_964517265.1 uncultured Rhodospirillaceae bacterium
CCTCGATGAACTCCAGAACGATATTACCGGCGTTACCCCGGCCTCGTTCGAGCCCTCGATCGACTATGTCGTCACCAAGATCCCGCGCTTTACGTTCGAGAAGTTTCCCGGCACCGAGCCGCTGTTGACGACCTCGATGAAGTCGGTCGGGGAAGCGATGGCGATCGGGCGGTGCTTTGCGGAGTCTTTGCAAAAGGGGCTGCGCTCGATGGAGATCGGGCTGGCGGGCCTCAACGAGATCAGCAACAACGGCTCGCGGGAGGCCGCGTTGGCGGCCGTCACCTTGCCGCGTCCGGACCGACTGCTCGCGATCGCCCAGGCGTTCCGCCACAATCTGTCGATCGAAGAGGTCCACGGCGCCTGCCACTACGACCACTGGTTCCTCCACCAGATCAAGCAGCTCGTCGACATCGAAGAGGACGTGCGCCTGCGCGGGCTGCCCGGCGATGCGCCATCGCTGCATCGATTGAAAGCGTTGGGGTTCTCCGATCAGCGACTGGCCCAGTTGACGGGCAAGAGCGTGCAGGAAGTTACGATGCGGCGGCGCGTGCTTGGCCTCAGCCCCGTCTACAAGCGGGTGGACACCTGTGCCGGCGAGTTTCCTGCGCAGACCTCCTACATGTACTCGAGCTATGAAGGCGACGGCACCCATCCTGCGGAATGCGAAGCGGCGCCATCGGACCGGACCAAGGTGGTTATTCTCGGCGGCGGACCCAACCGGATCGGCCAGGGCATCGAGTTCGACTACTGTTGCGTGCACGCCGCCTATGCGATGAAGGAGGCCGGCTTCGAGGCGATCATGGTCAACTGCAATCCGGAGACGGTCTCGACCGATTACGATACCTCCGATCGCCTTTATTTCGAGCCGTTGACCGACGAGGACGTCATCGAATTGATCCGGGTCGAGCAATCGCGCGGCACGCTGCTCGGCGTCATCGTTCAGTTCGGTGGACAAACGCCGCTGAAGCTGGCCCAGCCGCTGGCCGACGCCGGCATTCCCATTCTCGGCACCTCGCCGGACGCGATCGATCTCGCCGAGGATCGGGAGCGCTTCCAGGCGCTGCTCGTTCACCTCGGCTTGCGTCAACCGCAGAACGGAACAGCCGTGTCCGCGGAGGCGGCCCGCGTTCTTGCCTCTCAGATCGGCTACCCGCTGGTGGTCCGGCCCTCTTATGTTCTCGGTGGCCGGGCGATGGACATCGTCCACAGCCCGGCCGATCTGGACCGCTACTTCGAGCGCATGATCCTGGAAAAGCTCTCCGGTCTCGGGCCCGAGGTGATGATCAACGCAGAGTATCCGGTTCTCCTCGACGAGTACCTGCAGGAGGCGATCGAGGTCGACGTCGACGCGGTTGCCGACGGCAGCGACGTCTATGTGGCGGGCGTGATGCAGCACATCGAGGAAGCCGGCATCCATTCCGGCGACTCGGCCTGCTCGTTACCGCCCCATTCCCTGTCCGAAGATGTCATCGCCGCACTCAAGCATCAGACGGTCGAGCTGGCGCGGGCACTGAACGTCGTCGGCCTGATGAATGTCCAGTTCGCGGTCAAGAACGGCGAGATCTACATCCTGGAGGTCAACCCGCGGGCCAGCCGGACGGTGCCGTTCGTCGCCAAGGCCACGGGGGTGCCGATCGCCAAGATCGCGGCGCGAGTGATGGCCGGCGAGAAGCTGAGCGCCTTTCCCCTCGATGCCGAGCAGCAGCGGGCGCACGTCGCGGTCAAGGAGGCGGTGTTTCCCTTTACCCGTTTTCCCGGCGTCGACATCATTCTCGGCCCGGAAATGAAGTCGACCGGCGAGGTGATGGGCATTGCACCGGATTTCCGCAGCGCATTCGCCAAGTCGCAGCTCGGCGCCGGCATCAAGCTGCCGACCGAGGGGACGGTGTTCCTGTCCGTGCGCGAGCGGGACAAGCCCGCCGCGGCCGAACTTGCTCACAGTCTTACCGCTCTCGGCTTCGATCTGCTCGCGACCGACGGCACCGCCAATTACCTCAACAGTCGTGGCTTGCAGGCAAGGCGGGTCAACAAGGTGGCGCAAGGGCGTCCGCATTGTGAGGATGCGATCATCAACGGCAATGTGCGGATGGTCATCAACACCACCGAGGGAGCGCAGGCGATCAAGGACAGTGCATCGATCCGGCGGGCGGCGCTGATGAACAACGTGCCGCATTACACGACGATTGCCGGCGCGGCCGCGACGGTAGACGCCATCGCCGCCTTGAAGGAAGGCAACGGGCTTGAAGTGGCTCCGTTGCAATCGTATTTTACTCCATCTTTCTGAAGTTTGCCCCGCACCATCGGTGCCGGCGCACCCGCAGCCATTCTTGTCCGGGTGTGACGCTTGAACATGCAAAAGAGGACGAAACGTTGGTCGAGAAATTTCCGATGACGCCCGAAGGGTACGCACGTCTCGAAGAGGAACTGACCCGGCTGAGGAAGGAGGAGCGTCCGGCGGTGATCCGGGCGATCGCCGATGCGCGCGAGCACGGAGATCTGTCGGAAAATGCCGAGTATCATGCGGCGCGGGAGCGGCAGAGCTTCATCGAGGGGCGCCTTGCGGAACTGGAAGATATCATCAGCCGTGTTCAGGTGATCGATGTTTCCAATCAGAATACGGACGTGGTCCGCTTCGGCGCGACGGTGCTGGTGTGCGACGAGGATACCGAGGAAGAGAACACCTACCAGCTTGTCGGCAGCTATGAGGCCGATGCCGGCCAAGGGCGGCTGTCGGTGACATCGCCGCTGGGCCGGGCCCTGATCGGCAAGCGCCTCGGCGACGTGGTCGAGGTGAAGGCGCCGCGCGGTCACAAGAGCTACGAGATCATCCGGGTCGCCTACGAGTGAGGCGCCGCCCGCACCGGAGGACGGCACCCGTTTTCGCGCAATGACGGCCGCCGCTCCCGCCCTGCGCGAGACGATCGCAGCGCATCTCGATCACGTTCTCGCCGATGCGCACTTTCCCGGGTTCCCGGGCCACAGCCGCGGCAAGGTGCGCGACAGCTATGATCTTACCGATGGCCGCCGCATCATCGTCGCGACCGACCGGCAGAGTGCGTTCGATCAGGTCCTGGCCGCGGTGCCGTTCAAGGGGCAGGTTTTGACGCAGACGGCGCGGTTCTGGTTCGAGCGGACGGCGGACATCGCCCGCAACCACGTCCTCGAGTACCCCGATCCCAACGTTATGGTCTGCCGGACGCTGCGCATCCTGCCGGTGGAGATCGTCGTGCGGGATTATCTCACCGGCTCCACCGCAACCTCGATCTGGCCGATGTACCAGACGGGCCGGCGCACGATGTACGGATTGACGCTGCCGGACGGCCTGACAAAGAATCAGAAGCTGCCGGAGACGATCCTCACGCCGACGACCAAGGCGGCCGCGGGCGAGCACGACCGACCGATTTCGCCGCGGGAGATCATCACCCAAGGGTTGCTCGCCGAGCGCCAGTGGGCGGAGGTGGCCAAGACGGCGCTGGCACTGTTTGCGCGGGGGCGGGAGATCGCGGCGCGCAACGGCCTGATCCTGGTCGATACCAAGTACGAGTTCGGCGTCGATGAGCGCGGCGAGATCGTCTTGGCCGATGAGATCCACACCCCCGACAGCAGCCGCTACTGGAAACGCGACAGATATGAGGAGCGCTGGCGAGCGGGCGAGGAACCCGAAAGCCTCGACAAGGAGTTCCTGCGCTTGTGGATCGCCGAGCGCTGCGATCCCTACCGCGAGTCGATCCCGCCGATCCCGCCCGAGACGATCGTCGATTTCAGCGCCCGCACCATCGCTCTTTACGAGCAGCTGACGGGCGAGAGGTTCCGCTTCCCCGACCTCACCGTTCCCATCCGCGATCGCGTTCGCGCTGCCTTGCAAAGGTATTGGTGATCCGGGTTTCCCGTTCGACTCCTCAACTCCGGTTTTTGCCGGATGATCCATGGAAAGCGTGTAAGAGCCTGCTCAGCAATTAAGTTGCGTGCTTGGCTGTAAGGGGCAAGCAAGGCAACAGATCGCGCTCCCTGCCATCATCGCGCGGATTTGTTTATTTTCACTGTCATCGCGAGAAGCGCCCGCCCTTTGCCCTGCCGTCGCGGGGCGCGCTCGTCTTTTTCCCCGTCGTCGCGAGGAGCGAAGCGACGTGGCGATCCAGAAAAACCTCAAGGCTTAGACTGACAAGGCTCCTCTGGATTGCTTCGTCGGCTTCGCCTCCTCGCAAAGA
>CAZFBS010000103.1:0-4188 GCA_964517265.1 uncultured Rhodospirillaceae bacterium
GGAGGCCGCCGTCTCGGTCTCGACGCACGGCCGAGCGGGCGGATCCGAGATCAACTTCGACGCCGACACCATCCGGCTCCTCGCTGGAACTGATGTTGCGGCGCGTTCGGACGATAGCGGAAGCGGTGGAACCATCCGAATTACGGCCGCGGATACGTTTACGATGAGCGGTGGGAACGTTGATGCGTCACCGTTCTGGAGTGGAGACGGGGGTGCCGTGACCATTGGAGCCCGAATCCTGGACGTCCGGGAGCAGTCCAACATTTCTACTGGGGTCGACAGGGCTTGGCGAAGTTCCCTGACAAGAGCAAGCGGCGATGCAGGCAACATTCGCCTCGAAGCCACCGCGGCGCTCACGATCCACGACTCCGTCGTTGGAGCAGACGTCTTCGAAGGACAGGGGGGTATAATCACATTGGTTGCTCCCGACGTACGGATCGACAACAGCGGAGTCGTCGCGTCAGTCTGGGGCGCCGGCAAAGGCGGGAACATCAGGATCGATGCGGAGCGTCTTGAGGTCGCAAACGAAGGCCAAGGGATTTTCGCGCTGACCGATGATGCCGGTTCGGGCGGCAGCATCACCATCAACGTGTCCGACTCCCTCGCCGTTGCCGACACCAACATCTCTGTTCAAACCACGAACGCAGGCAGCGCCGGCGACATCCATATTCAGGCCGGGTCGATAATCATGACCGAAGGTGGCATTGTTTCGGCGGAGGCCTTTGTCCCCGAGGACGACAACGACCCAGCATCACCGGCAAGACTCGGGCCTCCCGGATTGATCAGTATTGACGTTGACGACACCTTTGTTATCGACGGCTCCCAAGTGATCACTACGACGCAAAACGCAGCCGGGCCCCCTATGACTATCACCACCGCCAAGCTGAACGTGGTGAACGGCGGCCTTATCGATGCCTCCACCTCTGGACCCATGAAAGGCGGCGACATCTCGATCAACGCCGGGACACTGGTGGTAGACGGCGGCGGCCTGTGGCCCGCCAGCGAGGACGCGACACAGCGTTCCTCTATTGTTACGAAGGCCTTCCGTTCCGGCCCGGGCGGCACCATCACCATCGACGCAACCGATATCACTCTAAGTGCCGGGGGCGAGATTGCGACCAGTAGCTTCGACGACCTTGGCAACGCGGGTACGATTACCCTTCAAAACGCTCGGCGGTTGATCCTGGATGGCAGCTCCATCACCACCGAGGCGCTGAAGGCGGACGGGGGCCAAATCGACATCCGGGTCGGCGAGCTGATCCGCATGAAGGGCAGCGAGATTACGACGAGGGTGGCGGGCGGCGTCGGCAACGCCGGCGACATCTTCATCGATCCCACCTTTCTCGTCATGGAGAACAGCCGGATTGAGGCCAATGCTGAGGGCGGCCAAGGCGGCAACATTGATATCATTGCCGACTTCATCATCCGCGGTCCGGCGAGCATCATCGACGCAACCTCAGCGGCGGGGCCCCGCCTGTCCGGCACCGTCACCTTGAGCGGTCCGGAAGCGGATCTGGCCGGAACCATCGCGGTTCCGCCACCGGACTTTCTGGACGTCTCCTCCTTGCTGGCGGAAACCTGCCCCGGCCGCTCCGGGCAGCCGCGCAGCGGACTGGTGCAAGGCGGGCGCGGCGGGCTGCCGGCCGACCCGTCGCGACTTCTCCATGCCAGCGTGATCGCGGACAAGCCGCCGGAGACGTCGATGCGCTCTTCAGAAGAGCCGCGCAGCGAGGGGGGCGCCTTGGCGTGGCCGGTTCCAGTTGTGGACTCGGCCGCCTCAGCCTGCATCGAAAAGGAGCCTCTAGATCATTGATCAAGGCCATGGGGAGGGGACGTCATGGCATATTTATCTTTATCGGCTCGAAGCGGCCTTCACCTTTTTGCGGCGGCTGTTTCGCTATTGGCCGCCTTGGACGTCTTGCCCGTGGCCCTTGTGAACGAAGCACGCGCGCAGGTAAGCCCGCAATTCATTCCGGAGACACGGCGGCGGCGACCGCCTCTTCCGGAGCCGCCGCCTCCGGTCGAGCCCGGCTTCGAGCTGCCGGCGCGGCCCTATGAACCGGCCTTCGAGTTGCCGCCACCCTCCGGCCCCCGGATCTTCGTTCAGGAATATCGCTTCGAAGGGAACACGGTCATTCCGACCGAGGCGCTGCGGGAGGTCGCCGCTCCCTACCTCGGGCGGCCGGTCGCGATCGAAGAGCTGGAGCAGTTGCGACGGGATCTGAGCCGCCTTTATGTGGATCAGGGCTATATCAACTCCGGCGCGTTGCTGCCGGAGCAGGACGTCGTCGACGGGATCGTAAGATACGTAATCGTTGAGGGCACGTTGTCCGAGATCACCATTTCAGGTACGGAAGGGCTCGATCCCGATTACATCATCGAGCGCGTCCGCCTCGGCACCGGCCCGCCCCTCAACGTCAATGAGCTCGGCGACCGCTTTCGCATTCTTCTTCAAGATCCGCTGATCGAGCGCCTCAACGGGCGGATCGTGCCCGGCTTGCGGCGCGGGCAAGCCGATCTGGAACTGGATGTCGAGCGCGAGAGGCCATGGGATCTGCTCCTTGTCCTCGATAATCATCGCAACCCCTCCATCGGCGAGATTCAGGGGACGTTCGACCTCACCTTCCGCAACCTGAGCGGCTTTGGCGAGGCCTATCACACGATCTTCCAACGAACCGCCGGCGCATGGGCCTTTCGCTTCGACGTTACCGCACCGGTCACCGCCCGAGACACCAGCGTCCTCTTCGCCATCCAGGCGGACGAAGGGGAGGTCATCGAAGAGCCGTTCGAGCTTTTGGATATCCACGCCGAGGACCTCAGCCTGGAAGCCGGAGTCCGGCAGCCTGTTTTCCGCACGCCGACCGATGAATTGGCCTTGGGATTCCTGCTGGATTACGAACAGAGCGAAACGTTTCTTCTGGGCGAGCCATTTACTTTCGCCAACTCCGGCGCCGTCGATGGCAAGAGCGTGGCGACGGTGATCCGGTTCCCGATCGAACTGACCCATCGCGGTTTTCACAATGCACTCGCCGCACGCTCGACGCTCAGCGTCGGCATCGACGCCTTCAATGCCACGACCTCGACTGAACGAGATGCTCAGTTCCTGGCCTGGCTCGGCCAATTGCAATGGGTGCGACGGCTAAACGAGCGCGGTGACAGCATGATCTTGCAAGGGAGCGTTCAGCTCACCAACGATTCCCTGATTTCTTTGGAAAAGTGCGAGGTGGGTGGCGCAACCACCGTCCGCGGCTACCGGGAAAACACATTCGTCCGCGACCAATGCGCGCAGGTTTCCCTTGAAGGCCGCGCGGTCGTCACCCGCTTCGGATGGCCCGCTCTCGACATTGCACCGGATGGCGGCGTTTTTGCATTGGCGCCTTTTGTCGATTACGGGCGTGGCTGGAACCATGGGGAAACCGCAAACACCATCGCCAGCATCGGCATCGGCGGCGTTCTTGACCTCGCTCCGTTGCTGCACGCCAGGCTTTACTACGCGCACCGGCTCCGCGATCCGGAACTGGATCCGAACGGAAGCCTTCAGGACGAAGGTATCCATTTCCAGCTTGTCCTCAACCTCTGAGCGCGATGACAGCCGCAGCGTTTCTCACCTCGCGGCGTTTAGCCCGTCTTCCGCAATTCGGGCCATGGACTGAGTTTAAGCTATTGGTATTGTTGGACTCGCCCATGACAGGTCGGCACTACAGGATGGCGGCTGCGAGGTTTGGGTTTTCGGCGGTGGTGGTGATTCGGGGGGGGCGGCTGGGTATAAGCGCGGCAGGATGAGATGGTGGCCGTCGGTGGTCGGCAAATGCACGTCCACCATCTGAATGGCGCAGAGTTTCTCCAGTACCGCCCGTGGGGTCAGCCCCGATGCCAGGGGACGCATGATCTTCCACCGGAAAAGTGGACACCGGGTTATGCGTCAGCAGGCGTGCGAGGGACGACACGGCCCTGCTTGGCCTCAAAGCGCCTGCGACTTTTCCCAGGCGGGGTGATCGAAATTCCGTCCGTAAGCTTCGATTGCCTGAATGACCCTCATGGATCCGCCCAGGCGATCGGACCCGCTCTTCATTGCGTCGACGCCTTTGAGAATCTCAACCAATACGACGTGCAGCTGGGCGTCCGCCTCCTCAGGCAGCCGGCAGTTGCCGACGACATGGTCGACCCGCTCCTGAATCTTTGCCGCCA
>CAZFBS010000104.1:0-4026 GCA_964517265.1 uncultured Rhodospirillaceae bacterium
GGGCCGAATTCGCTGCTTCTAGCACGAAAGACCGGATGCCGACAACAGGACTTCCGCGAAGCGGCTTCGCATTCCCTCGGCTTTGAGGTAAACAGAATGCCGGGCGCGTCAAGCGGGGGATGGCAGCCGCCGTTCCCGGTGCTGCCTTGATGGATGGGCACGAGTGGAGCCGATGCAACATCTCGGGCAGGTGAGGGCTGCGGAAAGCTTTGCCGCGCGCCAGCGGCGCCGTGCCGGGGTCTATGCCGCGATCGACCTCGGCACCCACAACTGCCGGATGCTGGTGGCCAAGCCGGACCCAGCCCAGGGGTTCCGGGTGCTGCGTGCGTTCTCGCGGGCGGTCCGGCTGGGGGAAGGGCTGGCCGCCAGCGGCACCTTGGCCGAGGCCGCGATCGAGAGAGCGATCGCCGCCCTCAAGACCTGTGCCGAGAGCCTGAAACATGCCGAGACGCGGCGGATCCGCAGTATTGCCACCGAGCCCTGCCGCCGTGCCGGCAACGCGGCCGCCTTCGTCCGCCGGGTCGTGATCGAGACGGGATTGGTGCTGGAAAGTGTCTCGCCCGCCGACGAGGCCGGGCTCACCTTGGCCGGATGCCGGCCGCTTTTGGATCCTCGCTTTCCACGGCTGTTGCTGTTCGACATCGGCGGTGGCAGCACGGAAGTGAGCTGGGTGGAGCAGCGTGCGGGCATGCCCCCGCGGATGCTGGGGCTGCGCTCGCTTCCCTTTGGCGTGGTCTCGATGGCGGAGCGGTATGGCGGCGATCGGATGAGCCGGCAGGCCTACGGCGCGATCATGGCCAGCGTCGACGCCTTGCTGGCGCCGCTGGACGCGCGGCACGAAATCGCGCGCGAGGTCGCGGCCGGGCGGGTGCAGATGATCGGAACCTCCGGGACCGTCACCACCCTCGGCGCCGCCTACCTTCGCCTCCGGCGGTACGAGCGGATGCGGGTTGACGGATTGGAACTCGGCTTCGGCGATATCGCCGCCGTGACCGCCGCGCTGGCGAAGACCGACTGGGCGACCCGGGCCGCCAATCCCTGCATCGGTCCGGACCGCGCCGACCTGGTGGTGGCCGGCTGTGCCATTCTCGAGGCGATCTGCCGGCGCTGGCCGGTCGGGCGCCTGCGCATCGCCGATCGGGGTATCCGCGAGGGACTGCTGATGGAAATGATGGCGGACGATGGCGCCGCTTCCCGGCCCGCGCGATGAGCGTGCGCAAGGCTCTCGGCCGCCGCGGAGGGCGGGGCGCGAAAGCCCCGGGACCGACCGGAAAAAGGGGCTCGTCAAAGCAAAGGAACCCGGCAAAGCCAAAAGCGAAGCCGCAAGGCGATCCGAAGGCGGCCAAGGCCCCGGCGAAGAAAAAACGGACGCTGTCCTCGCAACGCTGGCTGCAGCGCCAGCGGAGCGATCCCTACGTGGCCGAGGCGCGCCGCCAGGGCTATCGCTCCCGCGCCGCCTTCAAGCTGATCGAGCTGGACGAGCGCCACCGATTGCTGAAGGCGGGCCTGCGGGTAGTCGATCTCGGCGCCGCCCCCGGCGGCTGGAGCGTGGTTGCCGCCCGGCGAGTCAAGGCCGGTGCGCCTGGGGGCGGCCGGGTGGTCGCGGTCGATCTGCTGCCGATGGAGCCGATTGCCGGCGTGAGCATTCACGAGGGCGATTTTCTCGACGAGAGGGTGGCATCGGCGCTGGAGGACGACCTGGCCGGTCCGGCCGATCTCGTGCTGAGCGACATGGCGCCGGCGACGACAGGTCATTCCGGCACCGACCATCTGCGGATCATCGCCCTCGCCGAGGCCGCATTCGGCTTCGCGCAGCGGGTTCTGGCGCCGGGCGGCACCTTCGTTTGCAAGGTGTTCCAGGGGGGCGCCGAGACTGCCTTGCTGGGTGAGATCAAACGCCGCTTTACCCGCGTCCGCCATGCGAAGCCGCCTTCCTCGCGGCCGGAATCGGCAGAGACCTACCTGATCGCGACCGGCTTTCGCAGCCAGGAAAGCCGCTAGGAGAACGCGCGATAGAGATCGGGAAGCGGTCGCGCGGCCAACCCGTGCGAGCGGACGGGATGCAGAAGGCACCACCGGCACGGGCGGGCAGCAGAGCAAGATATGGCGGGGAATTTTGCGATGATCCCCCCGCGCATTCCTTGGCCTTATCCACCTTTTCCGCGGCCTGTCTTGCAGCCATATCGAGAGGGGCGGTTGCCGGCATCGGCGATAACCTTATCCTCGGCCATCGCGAGGTGAGGATGGCCGGCGACAGCCGGGTTTCGTGGATCGGATCCTTCGCTCGGTTGCCAAGCGCAGGATCGGTCGATTTCAGAAACCGTTGATGTGGTGGTCCGATTTCGCTGAGGGATGGGACTCATCCGTCAGCGTCGAACCACTGGCGCCGGGTTCTGACGATCGCTCGGAGGGAGAGCAGACGATGACGAATTTTTCCACGCTCGATCGCCGCACCTTCCTTGCCGGTGCCGCCGCTCTCGGCGGGGCCGCGGCACTGGCCCCGCTGCTTCCCGCCTGGGCACAGTCCGGAACGGCAGGGGTGAGGGCGGACACATCGACCTTGTCCGGCGAGACGATCGCGCTGAGGATCGGCCACAGCCCGTTTACCGTCGGGGGCCGGACCGGCCAAGCGGTGACGATCAACGGGACGCTCCCGGCACCGCTGATCCGCGTTCGGGAGGGGCAGACTGTCCGGATCGCAGTCACCAACACGCTTGCGGAAGACACCTCGATCCACTGGCATGGCGTCCTGCTTCCGTTTCAGATGGACGGCGTGCCCGGGGTGAGCTTTCCCGGCATCCGGCCTCAAGAAACATTCGTCTACGAGTTCCCGATCCGCCATGCCGGGACCTTCTGGTACCACAGCCATTCCGGTCTGCAAGAACAGCTCGGCCATTACGGCCCGCTGATTTTCGATCCCGCCGGTGTCGATCCCGTCGCCTACGATCGCGAACACGTGCTGGTGCTCTCCGACTGGAGCTTCATGGACCCGCACACGATGCTGCGGAAGTTGAAGGCGATGGGGGACTACTTCAATCGGCAGCAGCATACGCTGACGGGCCTTGTCCGAGGCGATGATCCGGAGCAGACAATGCCGCTGAAGGAGCGGCTGAGGTGGGACCGGATGCGGATGAACCCGACCGACATCTCCGATATCACCGGCTTGACCTACACCTATCTCGTCAACGGACATGGGCCGCAGGAGAACTGGACCGGACTGTTCCGGCCGGGCGAGCGGGTCCGGCTGCGAATCATCAACGCGTCCGCGATGACGGTCTTCAACGTTCGTATTCCAGGGCTTCGGATGACGGTTGTGCAGGCCGACGGCAACAACGTGCGGCCGGTGGTCGTCGACGAGTTCGCGATTTCGGTTGCCGAAACCTACGATGTGATCGTCGAGCCGACGGATCAGCGCGCGTACACGATCGTCGCCGAAGCCGGTGATCGCTCCGGCATCGGCCGCGGAACGCTGGCGCCGCGGATGGGAATGGCCGCGCCGGTGCCCCCGCTCCGTCCCCGTCCGACGCTCGGGATGGACGACATGGGGATGCCCGGGATGGCTCACGGGTCTACGGGTGGCAGGGACCATGGCGCCGACATGGAAAGGGGCGACATGAGTATGCGCGACAAATCGCTTGCGCCGGCGGACATGAAGGTCGGCGTCGGGGTCGACATGATCGCGATGAACCCGCAGGACGTGGCTGGAAAGCCGGGCCTTGGCCTGGAGGACGTCGGCCATAAGGTGCTGGTCTACACCGATCTCGTCGCGCTCGAGCCCAATCCCGACCCGCGCCCGCCGTCACGCTCGATCGAGATCCACCTGACCGGCACCATGGAGCGGTTCATGTGGTCGTTCGACGGACGCAAGTTCAGCGAAGGCGTCGAGCCGATCCGCTTTGCGCGTAACGAGCGCGTTCGGGTGACGCTGGTCAACGACACGATGATGCAGCACCCGATTCACCTTCACGGCCACTTCTTCGAGGTGGTGAACGGGCACCCGGGCGATCATCCGAGGAAGCACACCGT
>CAZFBS010000105.1:0-3901 GCA_964517265.1 uncultured Rhodospirillaceae bacterium
AACTCAGGATGTCCATCACCCCAGATAAAATTCTCTTCCCCTTCGGTGCCCGTCAACACATTATTTTCGCCGATATTGCCATATAATGTCGCCATAACATCCCCCTCCTTCAGAAAGCGGGCGTCATTCGACGCCACGAAACGTGATCCAAGCGCCAGGCGCGCTTGTTGCGAGGTGATGCGATCCGCAGGAGGAAGGCCGGTATGCGTCGGCTGACGCCAGATGAATGACGTCCTTGTTCGGAAACGACTTCGGTACCTGTCCCTTGCCCCCTTAAGCGAACATCGCCCATCAGGCCATCAACAATCGGGCAATCTGCAGAAGCGCAGCCGCCCGATTTGCGCATGACACATACCCATATTCTGCATGATGTTTGAGAGCATTCATGCTGCCACGGCGGCAGCAAAGCAAGGCGCAATCCTCACGCCGGTACCGCTGGCCATGGCGGGGCGCGTTCCTGAATGGGCGGCAGGCGAAGGGCCTGCAGCTGGAGGAGCTGACGCGGGCGGTGCCGGCGGCGTGAGGGGAGCAGCGGCAGCTTGCTGGATCATAATTTCTGCCCAACGTGCGCGGCCGGCCCTCATGCCTCACGAGCAGCGATGCTCAGTCGAGGGTCTCGCGGGCCCGCCACAGGGCGACGGTGGTGGCGGCGAGCAGGAACACCAACAGCGGCCACAGATCGACCCAGATCTCGGCCAGACCATTGCCCTTGAGCAGGATGCCGCGGACGATGCGCAGGAAGTGGGTGAGCGGCAGGAGTTCGCCCACCCACTGCGCCCACTCTGGCATGCCGCGAAAGGGGAACATGAAGCCCGAGAGAAGGATCGACGGCAGGAAGAAGAAGGTCGCCATCTGCGAAGCTTGCAGCTGGGTGGTCGCCAGCGTCGAGAAGGTGTAGCCGACGGCGAGGTTGGCGGTGATGAACAGGATCAGCGAGCCCGATAGCAGCGTCAGTGATCCGATCATCGGGACCGCGAACAGGAACCGCGCCGCGAATAGGATCACGGTGACCTGGACATAGCCGACGACGACGAAGGGAAGAACCTTGCCGAGCATGATCTCGATCGGGCGGGCGGGCGTGGCGAGCAGGTTCTCCATCGTGCCGCGCTCGCGCTCGCGGGTCATCGCCAATGCCGTCATCATTACCATGGTCATCGTCAGGACGACGCCGAGCAGACCGGGCACGATGTTGTAGCGCGAGATGCCTTCAGGGTTGTAGCGACGGTGGACGCGGAGTTCGAACGGCGGCGGCGCGCTCGCGAGCGGCCGCAGGGGCCCGTGCAAGTCGTAACGCAGGGCAGTGGCGTCAAGAGCGGCGAGCGCGGCCAACGCATTGCCGGCGGCGGCGGGATCGCTCGCGTCGGCCTCCACCAGCAGCACGGGCCGCTCGCCACGGACGAGCTGCTCGGCGAAGCGCGGTGGGATGGTGACGACGAACTGCACCACGCCGGTCTGCAGCAGTTCGTTGGCTTCGTGTTCGCTCGCCGGTAGCTGGGTGATGCGGAAGTAGCCGGTGTTCTGGACTGCGGCGAGGACGCTGCGGGCGAATGGGCCTGGGTCGTTGACCACCGCCGCCGTCGGCAGGTTCTTGGGATCGGTATTGATGGCGTAGCCAAAGAGCACGAGCTGCATGACCGGCACGCCGACCATCATCGCGAAGGTCAGCCTGTCGCGGCGCATCTGTATGAACTCTTTCACCAGCACCGCCCAGAAGCGGCGAAGATCGAAACGCCGCCGCATCACCGCTGCCGCTCCTGGTCGAGCTGCATCATCCGGATGAAGACATCCTCGAGGCCCGGCGCGATGCGGCGGACGTGAAGGCGCGGGTCAGCGCGGAGCGGCCCCAGGCTTTGCTCCAACAGCGCCGCGTCGGTGCCGCTGACGTGCAACGCGGTGCCGAAGGCAGCGACAATCAGCACTCCCGGAAGCGCCCGGACCTGTCGCGCCAGCGCGCCCGGCTCGCCATTGGCGATCTCCCAGGTGGCGAGGCCGGAGCCGCGCACGATCGACTGGACCGTGCCGCGCAACAGAATGTGGCCTTGCGAGATGTAGACGAGCTCATGGCAGCGCTGTGCCTCATCCATGTGATGCGTGCTCACCAGGACGGTCAAGCCCTCTTCCGCCAGGGCATTAATTTCGCTCCAGAAATCGCGCCGGGCCTGGGGATCGACGCCGGCGGTCGGTTCATCCAGAAGGAGAAGACGCGGCCGATGCATCAGGCAGGCGGCGAGCGCCAGTCGCTGCTTCCAGCCGCCGGAAAGGACCCCAGCGAGCTGGTGCCCCCGCGCCGCCAGGCCGAGCTGGTCGAGCACGCCGTCCACCGCCCGCTTGCGGTCGGCAAGGCCGTAGACCCGGGCAATGAAGTCGAGGTTCTCCCGGATGCTGAGGTCCTCGTAGAGGCCGAAGCGCTGGGTCATGTACCCGACCTCGCCCTTGATGGCCATCGGTTCCCGGAAGAGGTCGAAGCCGAGACAACGGCCGCGTCCGGCATCGGGCGAGAGCAGGCCGCAAAGCATGCGGATGGTCGTGGTCTTACCGCTGCCGTTGGGGCCGAGGAATCCAAGAATGCGGCCATAGGCGAGCTGGATCGTCACGTCCCTTACCGCCGGCTTGCCGCCGAAGCTTTTCGCCAAACCCTCGACATCGATGGCGAGATCGGTCATGGCCGGTCGATCCGGACCGTGACCGGCTGGCCGGGATGCAGAGGCGCCAGCGCGTCTTCGCGCGGGTGCGCCTCGACCAGGAACACGAGCTTGGCGCGAGTCTCTTGGCTGTAGATCACCGGCGGCGTGAACTCGGCTTCCGGCGCAACGTAGGTGATTTCCGCCGCCAGCTCCGGGCAGCCATCGCAGGTGACGTCGATCGCGGCGCCGAGACGGATGGCAGCGAGTTCGGGCTCGGGGACGAAGAAGCGCAGCTTGACCTTCTGTGGAGGCAACAGTTCGACCACCGGCGCGCCCGCCACAACCCCCTCGCCCGGCTCGTGAAAGGTATTGGTAACGAGACCGGCTTCGGGGGCAAGGGCCGCCGTTTGGGCGAGCTGCCAGTCGGCCTGGGCAAGGGCGGCCTCGGCGGCTTCGACCGCCGCGGCCGCGGCGCGGATCTCCTCGTCGCTGCCGGTTTGACGCGCCAGCGCAAGCTGGGCCTCGACGGCGGCAAGGCGGGCGGCGTCGCGTTGCTGAGCGGCCCGGCTCTCATCGAGACGCTCCCGTGGGCTGTCGCCGCGTGTGACGAGGTGTTCCTGGCGTGCAAGTTGCGTCGTCGACAACCGCAGCGCGGCCGCAGCTTCGTCGCGCTCCGCCTCGAGCGCAGTGATCTCCTCGGGACGCCGCGCCCGCCGCAGATCGGCAAGCTCGGCTTCGGCGCGGGCAAGACTTGCGGCGCTCTCGGCGCGGATGGCGGCAATGCGGGTATCCTCAAGCGTGAACAGCAGCGCACCCACCGCCACCCGGTCGCCGCGCGCCACCGCCAGCATCAGCAGGCGCCCCTCGACGGCCGGCGAGATGCGGACATACTCCCCCTCGACATAGCCTTGCAGTACGAGCGCATCGGCCGCCGGGCAGCCAAGCAACCACGCCGCCAGCGGCAGCCATCCAAGGAGCCCGCAAAGGTAAGACAGCATGACGGTGATCTTTCCTCGCAGACGCCGTTCTTCCACAATTCGGGCGTATTATGCCATAGCGGAAGTTCGGAGGCGGCGCGGTTCCCGGCGGCACCCTCCCCAGCCAAGTCCTTCCGGCGCTAAGCGCGATGAGCGGGTTGTCAACGCGATATGACCACCTCCGACCTTACTCCCGCAGCGTGTGTGCAGCACCAACGGGATCGGCAGGTCAAGCACTTCGTCAATCAGATCGCCGAAGCCGAGAAAATCGGCCGCAGCTTCGTCAGCCGACTGCTGAGA
>CAZFBS010000106.1:0-3858 GCA_964517265.1 uncultured Rhodospirillaceae bacterium
AGCTCCTTTGCTCTCATCATGACCGACCTGACACGAAATTATCGATAGTCCCGGCAGCCGTGCCGCCATCCCGACCAGAAGCAATGAGGCGGCCGTTGCTTGTCCTCAGTGGATCTATACCAACAGGAACATGGTCGAGCGCCTCTGGGCCCGGCTCAAGGAGTGGCGCGCCGTTGCGACCCGCTACGAAAAAACGCGCCATTCCTTCGAAGGCGTTCTCAGCCTCGCCGCGACCTTCGATTGGATCAGAGGCTAACAGACCCTAGCCTGTCGACGTGTTCCACAGGCAACAGTATACGCCCGCATGAAAATGTCTAAAGTAGTGCTGTACTGGTTCAAAAAAACGGCAGACCAGTCTGCTACTACTGTAGCGGCAATTAGAACCGATTTAAAAATGCCGTTCAAAGGCACTACCATGTGGTCCGCTATAGCAACTTTCGTCTCATCCCTCCTCCCGCCGCCAATATAACATCCATGCCAAATCCGGTAGGAAAATTTCAAAATCTCCTATAGCGTGCATGCAACGAATCATTGCTACTGGAGATTACAAGATGACCAACCTTTCGAAGCTTACCCTCGCGCCGAGGCCCGCTGCCGTCAAGTCCGATCCCTTTTCAGCAGCCAAGGCCGCGCTGCTCAAGAACCTGGAGCGCCAACTCACCTCAGCGAAAGCGATGATCGACGGCAAGCCGTGCCCGGAGGTCAAGCGCAATTGGTATCTGCGCGATGGAGACGGCAAGGTGCGCTTGCGGATGCGCGTCGGGCCTTACGTGCTGGACATGGGCAACGGCATGACCGACATCGTCATGGGCGGCGACAAGGCCCTGCCGAAGTCGATCGAGACGGTTGTGGCTGCCGTGAAGGGGGGGTGAGCTGGATGAGCAGATCCGGCAGGCGCTCTCAAGTAGGAAGGCGCGCAGGCGGCATCTCTCCTCAAGGTCAAGGTGCGCGTATGTTGTTCCCATGGTGATCCCGGACATAGCCGGTGTCGCACTTGGTTTGCGAATTTAGCAAAGCCCGAGTTTACGGTGTGTGAAGAACGGCTTAAAAGAGCCAAGGCATTTCAGCAGGCTGCGAGAGACCGAGAAGCGGTGTGTGCTTACAGGACGCGGCAGGTCGGCGTCTGTCAGGCGACGTCGAGGATGGTGTTTGGCGTTGAGATACAGCTACCCAAAGTGGTTGGACAGGCGCAGGGCAAGAGCGACGAGGGTGCGGACGGGGTTGGCTGCGGAACTGAACGGCATTACCGACATGTCACACACATACAGATGCTGGGTGCCCGCAACCCGCAAATCTTCATCGACGACGGACTGAAAGTTGAAGTCGCCGTTGTAATGCGCCTTGTACGGCATCCGCAGGGTTCCGGTCGCATGGTGGACGGTTCCCCAGCCGAACCCCTTGCCGCCTTGGCCAAACCGGACATTGTTCTCCGGTTGGGCCGGCTGACCGTTGATCTTGAACTGCGAGAAGATCTGGTCGGCGACGGTGTTCATCACCTGGAAGATCTCTCCATCGGACTTTTGCCATCCCGCCAACGCAGGAAAACGGGAGCCGGCGAGATGGTCCGTCCAACTTAAGTTGCGAAACACAATCTCCGGAACGTAGCCAAACGGCGGAGCGGCTTTGACTTCATTGACGTCGTCGAGAAAGTTGCCGAAGCTGAACTTGATGTCGACTCGCGAAGGTCCGGACGCATCGTTGGTCGAAAAGCCTTCAGCCTCTCGTGCTTCCGGATCGTTGTCTCTCAGGTGCCAATATTCGTGATTTATGTTCATCTCGACATTAAAGGGATACCGGATTTGGTTGTTTCCATCCCGCAGCCCTCGCGAATAGAAAATGATCTTTGCGTGGGCCGTTTTGGGGATCGGGACGGCATCGATCTTGGTGACGAAAGTGGCGAGTTCGTTGGACGTCGGATGATCCGTCAGGCCGCGGCCGACCAACGGTTTTACAGGCTCGGGCATCCAGGGATAGAGGCTGGAGCGGCGCAGAAGCTTTGGACTTTCGATTGATCCGGCGGCAAGGACGACAGTAACGGCCTTGAGCGTTCGGATCTGATCGTTCAGCGTGTTGCGCGTAATGAGTTGAAAATGATTCCCGTGGTTCTGCACGTCCTCGACATAATGATGGAGCAACACGTGCAAACCGGGTCCGTCGCCGTGACTGACGCCGGGTGTCAGGCCCACCTGATTGATCAACAGCTCGGCCGTGTTGAAGACGCCGGTCGGCTCGGTAAAGAACTGGTCCTGCGGGGTCCCATCAGGTTTCAGATAAGGCTGGTGTAGGGCGCGAGGCGTTTCCTCGATGACAAAATCGTCCGCCAGCGAACTCCGTTGAAGCTTTGCCACGATCGCCTGCGCGGGCTTTCCCATCGAGCGCGATTCGTTCATGGTCGTGCCCGCTTGCTTGAGACGGCCGTTCTTCAGATCCTGCCTTACCTCTGGCGGAAAGAATTCGAGCTCCCAGTTCTGGATCGTCGGGATCAATCCCGACCAGAAAATGGACCGTCCGCCGAAATTCAGCTGAGGCTTCTCCCCGATATAGTTTTGCTCCTGGGGACTGCCGTGCTGCCAGAAGGTGTCACAGCCGAAATGCTTGGCCACGCTGGAGTTGGAGAACCGACAAAAATTGTAGACATGGGTGGGGTAGATGAACGATCCCGCCTCGACAACGAGGATGCGTTTCTGATGGCCAAGACGATCGGCAAGGTCATCGGCAAGAACACCGCCACCGACACCGGAGCCAACAATAATAATATCAAAATCATCGCGTGGGCCGATGTATTCTAAGAACAGGCGCTCTTGAGCCGGACCGAACGCAGAAACGAAATTGACATAAGTTGTCCGATTGAAAGCCATCGCGCCCCCGCTCCCCGCACCAAAACGACAGCTGCTTTGATCTCATTCGTTACAGATGAAATTACCGCATATGTGTGCTTAAGTCTACAAAAACTACACAACAGATGCTGCCGGGAACGGGGACTTCACACCGGCTTTTTGGCCATTGCGTGGTTCAAAAGGCAGGTGCACGCGGCCGATCAACCTCTCCCTGCTCGGCTCCCGCCGTCGTGCGGTGAGAAGAAGACGGATAGCGTTGGCTCGCGTGGTTCCGGCGGGAACCGTCTTCTTTGGAATGTGTTTAAGGTGCAGCAGTTGGCGCAAGGTTGGTCTCATCGAGGACCCAACGGCCGGAGCCTGCTACGACCCTAGGGGTTGGATGCTGATGGATGAGTCCCATCCATCCGCTAAATCGAACCACTAGATCAATGGCTTCGTGGATCGACCGATCTTCCGCTTGGGACCCAAGCGAGGGATCGGATCCACCAGATGCGGGAGTCGAGAATTCACACCGAAAGCGGAGACATTGCCTGATGTTTATGCACAACAAACGCCTGATGTACACGGTCCGCGTGTCCGAGACCAACCCCAAGTTGGCAAGCCTGATGCTGGAACAGTTCGGCGGGCCCGACGGCGAACTCGCGGCCGCCATGCGCTATTTCACCCAGTCGCTGGGAGAGACCGATCCCGGTCGCAAGGACATGCTGATCGACATTGCGACCGAAGAGCTGAGCCATCTGGAAGTCATCGGCAGTATCGTCGCGATGCTGACCAAGGGCGCCAAGGGCAAGTTGACGGAGGGCGAAGAAGAGGCCGCGGATATGCTCGCGACCATCACCCAAGGGGGCGAGAGTCACAACCTTTGCCTTCTCTATGGCGGTGGCCCCGCGCTCGTGAATTCCAGCGGCGCACCGTGGACGGCGGCTTACGTCGACACCAAGGGCGACCCCACCTGTGATCTGCGCTCCAACATCGCCGCCGAATCCCGCGCCAAGATCGTCTACGAGCGCTTGATCAACAT
>CAZFBS010000107.1:0-3652 GCA_964517265.1 uncultured Rhodospirillaceae bacterium
CCGGAACGCCCGGTTCTCGATCGGAACGAGCGCCGTGACATCCAGGGGAGTGGCGGTTCGTATCATATTCCGGACCAGTAGGATGTCAGCGCGCGGGCCTGATAGGAAACCCGCCGATGACCGGCCGCGCGATCTTGGAGGGCGCACTCATACCACGACACCCTTTGCCCGTTTCATCAACGGCTTGACCAGTCGCGGCGGGTAAAGATGCCAGCATTCCAACTCTTGAGCCAAAGCCGTTGATGGAGGGGACCTATGGGACCATTCGCATTGCGATGGTAGGCCCGTTGTGATGGCAGGTCATCCCTCATCCAGCCCGCTTATATGACGCATCCACGTGAACACACGTGGATACAAGACAGACAAGGGGGTCGCCCCGTCAAGATCCGTGCGACGACGGTCATGGCCTCTCCTGAATCTACAGCCAGCCAAGCCGTCGGAACCGGCGGAAGAGAACCACCTCCAGGAGTGCCATCACACCCAGCAGGACAAAGTAGCTGTACCGCCATGTAAGCTCGGGCATGAATTCGAAGTTCATGCCGTAAATCCCAGCAATTGCAGTGGGAATCGCGAGCATGGCGGCCCAGGCGGCAAGCCTGCGGGTCGTGTCGCTCTGACGCGACGTCGCGACCATCATGCCGGCTTCGAACGCAAACGTCAGTATTTCCCGCAGCGTCTCGATCGACTCGCTCAGTCGAATCACGTGGTCGTGGACATCCCGATAGTACGGATGCATCGGCGCGTCGATCATCGGGAAGCTCAAGCGTTCAAGACGCGAACAGACTTCCATCAGCGGCGCTACCGCCCGACGTAGGGCCGCCAGGTCACGCCGGAGCTGGTAGATACGTTCGATATGCTGGACAGACGGAGGGCAGCGAATCAATAGTTCCTCCAGGGCGTTCACCTCGGGCTCGAGCGCGTCCAGAATCGGAAAATAATGATCCACGATCTTGTCGAGGATGGCATAAAGCACGAAGTCCTCGCCGTGATGCAGCAGACCAGGCGTTGCCTCGCACCTTTCCCGTACTTGCGCATAGGAAGGGGACGGTCCGTGTCGGACGGTGACGACGAAGCCCTTGCCGGCAAAAACATGCGTCTCGCCGATGCACAGCCGGCCGCCCACGAGGTCTGCCGTCCGCGCGACCAAGAAAAGGGTCTCGCCATACCGTTCTGCTTTGGGGCGCTGGTGGGCGTGCAACGCATCTTCGACGGCCAGATCATGAAGAGCGAACTGGCGCTGCAACAGCCGCAGAGCAGCCTCGTTTGGTTCATGCATGCCGATCCAGACGAAGTGATCCGGATAATTCATCCAGTCACCGGCTTCTTCAAGGGCAATGTCCGTAACGCGCCCACCCTGCGCATAGACCGCTGCTCTGACGATGTGATCCCCTGGAGAATTCATTGATACTTCGCCATCGTCCTGGCTTCCGGAGAGGTTACTCATGACGGCGGGTAACCGTTCCTTCACACTTAACTCAGTCTCAAGTCGCGAACATGCTGGCGGAATAGACGCCGTAGGCAATCAGGCACGCAATTCCCTCCCACCGGCTGAGCCGCCAGCCCGTACGCAGCAGAACCATGCTCGCCGCGGCCACCGCCACCATTACCCAGACGTCGATGCTCGCCATTCGCCCGCCGAATGACAGCGGCGAAACCAGCGCCGCTACACCGATAATGCCCAGGATATTGAAGATGTTGGAGCCGACGACGTTACCAACCGCGACATCCGCATGGCCGCGAACGGCTGCGATCAGACTGACCGCAAGCTCTGGAAGCGAAGTCCCGACGGCCACCAGAGTGAGGCCGATGACGGCCTCGGGCGCGCCGAATGAATGGGCGACGTCAACCGCGCCGGTGACCAGCATCCGGGCACCGATCACGAGAAGGATCAGGCCGGCGACGGAGGCCAGTGCCAGAGCCCAGGATATCAGCATGACGTTTCCCCCGACCGCGTGCCGCAACTCCGCCGGAAAGAGCAGCTTCGCGGCGATGCTGCGAAATTCTGATCACCATGAACGGGATGGATTAGCAATGGCGGAGGCGCTCGCCCTCCCGACGCAGCTGTACTGGAAGGCGGGCGGAGAGACAGCCTTGGTCGACACCTCCGGCACGTCGGTGCGATCAACGGCTCCTTGTTCCCTCGTGTTTCACAAAGGGCGGGGCCGTCCAGGCTCGCCAAGCGGGCATTCAAGTTCGCTGCGGTCCCAGCCGCCGAGTTCGGCCGCGACCGCGTACGTGCTCTCAAAGAAAGCCAGGAGCGTCGCCTCCCGGTCCTCCGCCTGCCTCACGGCATCGTAAGGCAGCAGGAACTCGCCCAGCTCAGTGCTATAGTAGGCTGCCTCCGGCTCGACGCGCGCTTCGGAAAACCCTTCCGGTGGCGTGTAGGCGTAAGAGCAGAACGCCGGGAAGTCCACCGGGCCGCCGCCGGGCCAGAAGCCGGCCGACGAGACCTCGTGGCTGTAGGCTTCCCGCGTCACCTCATCGGGCAGCGCAGGGATGCCGCCGGGATGAAGCGGCGCCCGGCGGCCCGAGAACCGGGTGACGGCCATATCAAAGCTGCCCCAGAACAGGTGGACCGGGCTGACCTTGCCGAGATAGCTCGTCCGAAACTGCTTCATCACGCGATCGACCTCGACCAGAGCATGAAAGAAGCGCGTCACCGCATCCCGATCATAAGGCCGCTCCGCCCGATCGTCGATGAAGGGAACCGGATCGGGGATTTCGTTCGGCCGCCCATCGAACTCCGGCGTGCCGCCGAGAGCCTCGATCAGCGCCAGGAACCGCGCATGAAAATCCGCGACCGACGTCGGCGCCAGGGCAAAGCGCTCGCTCCGCCCGTCTGCGGCGATACCAATCACCGCATGGTCGAGGAGATCGAACGCGACCTCTATGCCTCCCGGCCCGTCGGGGATGATCGAAGTGGAGAGCCCGCGCGCAGTGACGTAGAGCGTTGCATGCCAGGAATGGTTCACCCAGGGCGTCCGCGCCAGCCGATACTTGCCGACGATCTGCGTATAAAGATGCAGGGCCGTACAGGTCTCGCGCCACGGTGCGTATGGGATCTCGGGCCACCGGGAAGCCAGCCCGGGCTTCGCATCCATAGACATCGCCGCACTCCCACTGCGGATTGTCGAGCCGGATCATACCCTATATCGCCGCGAAATGCCGCAGTTCCTTAGGGTATGATCGACATGAAGGCGCGAAAACATGCTGCCGGCTGGCCCTGCCTGCGCTCGCGGCGGCAGCGCTTGCGATCGGGATTTTCGCTGCCGGCAACGCGCGAGCGAACGAGAACCGTGCGGCGGGATCTGCGTGAGGGCAAGCATGTCGTTCTAATTGGATCGACCAGGGGAGTGGGGGATGATAATGCTCGCGCAGCCGCGGGAGACCATAAGGCACGAGCCTTGGTAAACTTGGCCCCGCGCCCGGACCTTGTTGTCGAGCCCTCAATCGCCGCTAAACCACAGAGACAAATTCACCCGCTTCGGATCTCCCCCTGCGTCGGGTTCGTCAACGGGTTCACGCCGAGCACGACGCGGAAGGTGCACAAACCTGAAGGGCGTCAGCGGCCGTTCCTGCCGATCATTGGCCGCGCGATCTTGGTGGGCGTGCAAGGACTCGAACCTTGGACCCGCTGATTAAGAGTCAGCTG
>CAZFBS010000108.1:0-3217 GCA_964517265.1 uncultured Rhodospirillaceae bacterium
TCAAGGTGTTCCTCAGCGGCAGCGGCGTCCTGTTCATCGACTCCGTCCGCAGCGAAGCGAAGAAGGACGTGATCCGCCTCGTTCAGGAGGATTTCCGCGGGCAGCTGCGCGAGCGGGGTGTCCCGGTGATGTTCCGCCCGCTCTCGCTCGAGGCGATGCGGGAGGAGTTCGATGCGGGGCGGATCCCGGTGGTGCTGATCAGTTCCTACCGGTTCGATCGACAAAAACAACCGCACTATGTTGTCGTGACGGGTTTCGACTCCAAGTACGTCTATCTGAATGATCCCAGCGTCGATGATGAGAACGAGAAGACCTTGACCGATTGCATCCAGATCCCGGTTCTGCAGAAAGATTTCGCTGAAATGGCCCGCTATGGCCGCTCGCAGTTGAAGGCGGCGCTGGTCATCGGCAAGGCGCCCGGCTGATGCCGGTCCATGTCATCGTCGTCGACCGCGAAAAGGATTTTCCGTGGCCGGCAGAGGGGCGGGTGATCATGCCGGCCGCGGATTATGTACGGGAAGTGGCCCGGCGGCTGCCCGCCTCGGCGCGGATCATCAATCTGTGCCGCGACTACAGCTATATGAGTCTCGGCTACTACTGCTCGTTGCTGGCCGAGGCGCGGGGGCACAAGGTGATCCCGTCGGTCGAGGTGATGCTCGATCTGCACTGGAAACGGCTTTTGCGGATCGCCTTGCCGGAAGTCCAGGAGCTGGTCAGGAAGAGCTTCCAGGCGCCGCCGGAGCCTCATGCCTGCCTCAGCGTCCACATTTTCTTCGGGGTTCCCGACGACATCCGGTTGGCGGCGGTGGCCCGGCGGGTGTTCGAGCTGTTTCGCTGCCCGCTGCTGCACCTGGAACTGCGTTGGTCGGGCGGCTGGACGATCAAGGCGATCCGGCCGATGTCGATCCGCGAGTTGCAGCCGCAGCAGCAGCCGGCGCTGAAGGAGGCGCTCGACCGCTACACTCATGCGTCGTGGCGACCGCAGAAGGCGGCGGAGCCGGCCCGCTATTCGGTGGCGATCCTGCACAATCCGGAGGAGCATCTGCCTCCTTCCGACACCCGTGCGCTGGAGCGGTTCGTGCGCGCCGGCGGCCAGCTTGGCCTGGAGGTCTCCCTGATCACTCGGGCGGACTACACCCGCCTGCTCGAGTACGACGCCCTGTTCATTCGCGAGACGACGGCGCTCGATCATCATACCTACCGCTTCGCCAAGAAGGCGGAAGCGGAGGACATGCCGGTGATCGACGATCCCCGCTCGATCCTGCGCTGCACCAACAAGATTTTGCTGGCGGAGCTGATGGACGCCAATTCCGTGCCGACCCCGCGCACGCTGATCCTCGACCGCCGGCGAATGGGGCGGGCCGAGCGGGAATTCGGCTTTCCGTTCGTCGTCAAGATCCCGGACAGCGCCTTCTCGAAAGGCGTCTTCCGGATTCACGACAAGGCCGCGCTGGCGAGCTTTGTCGACCGCGCATTCCGCGCCTCCGATCTCGTCGTCGCACAGGAGTACATGGAGACCGCCTTCGACTGGCGCGTCGGCGTTCTCGAGGGCAAACCCCTCTATGTGTGCAAGTATTTCATGGCGCGCGGCCACTGGCAGATCATCAAGCACGATCAGGATCGCCGGTTCATTCAAGGGGCCTTCGCCAACGTTCCCGTTGAGAAGGCCCCGCCGCTGGTGGTCGAGACCGCCGTGCGTGCCGCAAGCCTGATCGGCGATGGCCTCTACGGGGTTGATCTCAAGGAAACGCCGAAGGGCGTTTTCATAATCGAGGTGAACGACAACCCCAGCATCGATGGCGGGATCGAGGACGCGGCGCTGAAGGACGAGCTCTACCGCACGATCATGCAGAGCTTCATCCGCCGCCTGGACAAGCGCTCCCAGTTGACCCCGCGCGGACCGCGGACCCGGCAGAGGCAGACGAGGGAGGCGGGCGCGGGCGCGGCCGCGGCGGTGAACGGCAACAACGGACGCGGATAGCGTGCCCGAGGTTGGCGCACAAGCCAGACACGCTGCCATTGCGCAGGGCCGCGGCAGCAACCGGTGGCGCGGCCGGCGACGCGGCTACTGGTAGATGGTCCTGAGCAGCGCGGCCTCGTGCTTGTGCCGGGCGTGGTTGGTATTGCCCCACTGCTCCATCTCGGCCACGGCGCCCGGCCAGTCCTGGGCGCAAACGCATTCCCAGAAGTTCGGTAACGCGCTCGCCAAGTCGCTGCCGTGTTGAAGGGCAACCGAGGCGATCACGGTTTGCGCGGCCTCGGGCAACATCTCAAAGGGCCGCATATCGCCCATCTCGTGGATCGCCGCGTTGTAGTGGGCAATCACCTGCTGCACGATGGGCTTCTTGACCGCCTCGTCGAGCGCCTCGGCCTCGGCGCTGGTCAGCCCCAGCGGGTGCGCGCTCAAGGCTTCCGCCGCAGCGTCTCCCTTGAGCCCGGCGTAAAGCTTCAATTTCGCCTTCAGATCGTCGGTGATGCGCATGGCATCGATGGCCGAGGGCGAGTACTGGCCGAGATCAACCCCAGTGGCGATGCTCACGCCCCCATCCTCTGCGTCGGAGCCGGAGACGTAGCCGATCAGGCGGCGGCCCCCTTCGAGCTGGCTGATAAACGACCAGTTGACAAGCATGGCATATTTCCCTGCGGCAGGACCTTGTGCGGCCCCGGCTATTTATTTCATCCCGCCGCAAGATGGTGCGTTATCACAAGATCGGGCGCAATCGTTTTGCCTGCGCGAGCGACCAGGGGCTGCCAGCAATCGATCACGATCCGGCCCGGCGGCAGGACTGGCGGCCGGCCCCGCTGGTCGGTGGGCAGCAGAGCGATGCAGGCGCGGAGGCGCCCTCGACACCGAAACTGCCATGATATAGATTATAAGGGATGTTTCTAGAAACGGATTCCGATGGCTATCAGCCTTAAGGATGCCGAGACCGATCGCCTTGCTCGTGAAGTGGCGGCGCTGACCGGCGAAACCCTGACTGAAGCGGTGCGCAAAGCGCTCGCCGAGCGCCTCGAACGCGAGCAGCGCAGGCGCCGCGACGACAAAGGATTGAGCGAGCGCCTGAACGAAATCGCCCGTCATTGTGCGTCGCTTCCGGACCTGGACACGCGATCCGCCGATGAGATCATCGGCTATGATGCGTTCGGTGTTCCGCGTTGATGGTGATCGATACCTCGGCAATCCTCGCGATCCTGCTGGGTGAGGTGGAGAGCCGTA
>CAZFBS010000109.1:0-3084 GCA_964517265.1 uncultured Rhodospirillaceae bacterium
ACGTCCAGCAATGCGGATGCATCAAGCACTTCTTCGGGTGAAGCAAACTCCTGCGCTTTCACGTCGGTCTTTTGGTGCCGCTCGCCCGGCCGCTTCACGTTTGCAGAGCCCGCCACCTGCCGAAGACAACGGCCCCTCAGATTTTGGCGCCGGGCAGGAATGGATCGGGCGAAAAGTCCTGCCACGGTGCTCCTTCGGGGTTCTTCGGCGCCGGCAGTTCGTGAACGTGAACATCATCCGCGGAAAGCCGTGTCAGAACCTGAAGCGCCCGGCGCTCGATCTCCTTATCGCGCAACCGGACCCAAAGCAAGAGGCCGCCCTTTTCCAGTTGGGTCTGGACGTCCCTGGCCCGATCCCGCCCCAGCCAGCGCGCCGCAAGGCTTCCGATCACGCCGCCCGAGCCTCCGGCGATGACGGCGCCGGCGATAACGGCCGCGAGCGTCCCGCCGGTGGCGACGATTGCACCGACAGCGGCAACCGCGCCGATGTACCCGAGCCCGCCGACCAATGCCGTCCGTCCTTCGACCAGTGAGTCGCGATCGGCATAAGCGACGCGAGGGACATCGGGATCATCCTCGAGCTCCGCGATCTTCTCATAACGATGCCCCAGCTTCTCCTTGACCGTTTTTTCGCTCGCCAGCAGGCTGATGTCACTGTACTCCAAGCCGGCATTCAGCAAATCGTCGACGGCCTTCTGGAACGTCTTGTCGTCGTGGAAGACGGCAACGGCTTCGCGGATCATCTTGACGTCGCCTCCGCCAACCTCTTGCTCGCGTGGTTCCATAGCGCTCCTCCCTCGCAAAGGCCCGAACACGGTGCCGAAAGCGTGCACCCAGTCCGCCAATCATGGTCGGGTTTCAATGATTTTTCCAGGCGCTTTGCCGCGGCGCCGGCGGATTCGTCGGGAAATTTACAAGCTTTGGCTGCTGCGGCTTTGGCAAAGAAAATCCCCGAGCGCCAGGTCGGACTCGCGGATGTGAGAAATGATGCCACGGGCGAGGGCTTCGGCCTGCAACCGGCTGAGGCCGGCGTCGCCGGCAAGGGATCGCTCGCGCAAGGCGGTGATCCGCTCCACCGTCTGCTCATGCTCACGCAGGTGCGCCTCATAGCCGCTGTAGCTGTACAAGCGCATCAGCAACTCCTCCGAGAGGAAATGCAGCCTGGAATAGTCCAGCAGCCGATCGAGGATCTCGTCTCGTTCTTCCATAGTCCGACCCTCGGCGATCGCGTCGATGAAGGCGGCAAGCAAGCGGATCTGAATCTCGTGCTCGCCGTCGATGTCGCTGGCGTCAATGTTGACCGTCTTGATGGCGGCCGGTTGCAGAGGATCATGCGGGTCCATCACCAAGCGTCCCTCTTTCGCGGCGAGCGGTGTCCTTATCCCTACTCGCCGAGATAATGGAGCACGAGCCGGCGGCTATGCGGCGCTGCCCGGTGCTCGAACAGGTAGACCCCTTGCCAAGTGCCGAGCGCCATGCGGCCGTCCCGCACCGGGATCGTCAGTTGCACGTCCGTCAAGGCCGAGCGGATATGCGCCGGCATGTCGTCGGCGCCTTCCGCCCGGTGGCGATAAAGCGCCGGATCTTCGCGCACGATCCGCTCGAAATACGTCTCCAGGTCCCGCTGTACATCCGGATCGGCATTCTCCTGGATCGTCAGCGATGCGCTGGTATGCTGGCAGAACACGATCAGCATCCCGCTTGCGACGCCCTGCCGGGAAAGCCAGGATGCAATTGCCTCGGTGATCTCGTAAAGGCCCTTGCCGCGGCTGTGGACCGTGATGGTGTCCTGATGCTGCTTCATCGCAAAAGCGTGGCGGGTGCGAGCGGATCCGTGCCCTTCACGGTCGCTCGCACCCCAATACCGGCGCCTAGATGCGCAGGAGCGCGATCAGGCAGACCAGGGTCGCCAGCGTCGCCATCCCATAGACGATGACGGCGACGATGGTGTCGGCGCGGATGCCGAAGTCATGGGCGACCACCCGCAGGCGATGGGCGGCATGCCATGCCGCCAGCGTGATGATGCCGAACAGCACCAGCTTGACGAACCAGCCCTCGACGAACGAATGCATGCTGTCATAGCTCCACGCCTCGGAGAAGAGGCCGAGGGCTGGAGCCAGTCCCGTCATGAAGATAATGATCGGCAGCACGAACGCGACGATGGTGCCGCCGGCGGCGAACAGAAACCAGAATGGAGCCTTGTGTGAGATTGCCATTGTCTTATGCCACCGCTGCCAGAACCAACACGAATACGCTCACGGCTGCCCATACGGCGTAGTGGACGCCAATAATGGTCTTGCCGGGAACGAACGACTCGCCAAGCTGAACTCGCATCGCCTGGGGCACCGCCTTGAACCATGCCGTGGTGTGAATGATGGCGAAGATAAAGGCGATGATGTGGAAGAGAATGCCGATCCAACTGGTCACGCCGTCCAGCCATCCCTGCCACTCGAGCGGACCCTGTCCCAGCCGGAACAGGCCGGTGATGAGAATCACGAGGTAAATGGCCACGAAGATCGAGCTGATCTCATGCAGCATGTAGTGCTGAAAGCGGCTGTGCCGGAGAAACCAGGTGGTCTTCGGCATCGTGCGCTTGTAGGGCTTACGGCTCATCGCTTGCCTCCCCCGGGCAGCCATGACGTGAAGTAATCGATCGCGCTTGAGAACTTGATCTGCTGGATCGCTCCCGCCGGGTCAACGTCCTTCGGACACACCACCGAGCAGGCGCCGACGAAGCTGCAGGTCCAGATCCCGTCGTGGCTGGCAACCACATCCTCGCGGGCCCTTCGACCCACATCGCGAGAATCACTGTTGTAGCGGTGGGCGAGGGCCAGTGCCGCCGGGCCGATGAACTCCGGCTCGAGGCCGAACTGCGGGCAGGCCGAGTAGCACAGCATGCAGTTGATGCACATCGAGTACTGCTTGAAGCTCTTGAGCTGTGCCGGGGTCTGCAGGTACTCGCCGTCGGCGACCGCCTTCTCCTCCTTAGGCAGGAGGTACGGCTTGACGCTCTCAAGCTTCTCGATGAACGGATCCATGTCGATGACGAGGTCGCGCTCGATCGGGAAATTGTCGAGCGGCTCGA
>CAZFBS010000110.1:0-3048 GCA_964517265.1 uncultured Rhodospirillaceae bacterium
GCACCCAAAACACCGTCGGTTCTTGGTACGTCAGCGCGAGCCATCCCCCCGCTGCTCCCGCAAAGAGCAGCTCAGGATGCAGTCCCATCACCAAACCAATAGTCGAGAGCGTTTCAAACAAAGGTTTCACCCGTCATTACCGCGTGTGGGGCATTGTTCGTGCTTGCCGAGGAAGTCAGATGACCAGTTCAAAGGTGTGTTTTCCATTACAGGTTCCCTGCTACTGCGGTGTTGGCTGATGCTGAAATGTCTACGGATGCCGTCGTGCAAGTCCGACAGTTGACTCCTGCTACGCTGATGAAGTTCGCAGGGGAAACAGAGTAGACGCCTCTGTTGAAGCTTCTGGCGTTGATCCCGGTAACTGCGATGTCAGTGGATGCACCCAAGATGTAGACTCCAGATGATGTTCCTGACGCGGCCACTGTGTTCCTGAACGTCCCTCCGCTTACCGCCACGCCGACGCAAGAGTCAAGATACACGGCACTGCGAGATGATGTGTTTGTCTCCAGTTTGTTCCCGCTAACGGCCACGTTGGAGCAGTTCACCAAACGCAGGACATCCAGCGTGATCCCAGAGAATTCATTGTCAGCAATTACCAAACCGTTTGCCCAGTCAGCTCGCACGGCGTAGTCCGTGGCTGAGTCTGCGGCGTTGCCGACGATGGTGATGTCCTTGTTCTGGTTGCCGGCAGTGGCTGCTGTGCCGACAAGACGGATCGCATTCATCGAGGCAGCTGTGACGCCTCGGACGGTAGTGCCCTTAATGACTCCACGAGTTGTCCCGCGAACTTCAATACCCTCTGCCCCAGGGCTCACGATGTTGTTGTCAATTATCTGAAGGTCAAACACCTCGGCGGCACTGGAACCAATCACGCAAATCCCGTTTAGACGCGGGCGGGTGATGGTGTTTCCTCGGATGTTTGCCCCAATCAGGACGCCAGGGTTGTCGAAACTCTGAACAAGGATTCCGTGCTGCTGGACGTTGGTGATGGTGTTGTTGACAACCTTTGCGTGCTGTCCACGAATCAGGATGCCCCCGGTGCCTGTTGTGGTGTTTGCCCCAGAAACGTGGTTGCCATCGAATGTCCAGTAGATCGTATCCTCATGGCAGTCCAAGGCGTAGCTGGTTGCGTATGCCGATGATCGGTTGCCAGCAATCACGCAGTCCTTCACCAAGATGTGCGCTGGAGGGTGAAAAGCCCCGCCAGTTACAGCGTGGCGGCACCCAGCCATAAAGGCTTTTTCGAGGACAAAGTTACGGGACGCAGCGGAGACACAAACCGCGCATCCAGTGTTCCCTGTCACGCCACTGGTGCCATCAGCTGGGTCGTTGGCATTCGTGAACCTCCCACCAGTGATACGCCCGTGGTAGACATACTCCAAGCGAACGCCGGTATCTTCAGTTTGGTCTGTCGAACAATCCATCAGAGTTACATTGGACGCCCAGCGCAAGAAGATACCGCAATGCGCTTTGTTCAAGCCGCCCATGACCACGTTCAGGTTGGAGATGTGGACGTTCTCGACCGGAGTTATCTTGCGAACACGCGTATCTGTAGCCGAGGTGTAATCGTACAGAACGCCGTCTGACAGAGTCAGTGTCGTGCCTGAGTCAATGCTGCGAATGCGGTGCAGGCTGCCTTTGTAGGTTGAGGTGCCTGTTGCATTGGCTGGAAAGAACTCGCTGATCGAATACACCAGCGCCAGATCACCAGCGGACAAGCCAGACGTACTAGATACGGTCAAGGCCACAGCGCCCTCGGCTACTGCTCCAGACACGCTTATCGCAGCCCCAGCCCAAGCTCCCTCGACACGCAGCGCAAAACGATCACTCAGCGATACGGACGCAGGCTGTGCCGACCCGTCCAGTGTCGCGCCTCGACCAATGATCCGCAGGTTCGACTTGTTGATGTTCAGCGCGGACGAGATGCAATAGGTCTTGTTGTCCTCGAAATGCAGTTCGTTGATGGCTGCATCGATCGCCGCCTGAACAGCTTCAGTATCGTCCGTTACTCCATCCCCCACTGCCCCAAAATCCTTAACGCTCACAAACTCCCGCAGCTTGCTTTGCACAGTGCGAACTGTTTCTGAGTCATCAGTGACTTTGTAGCTGACAAGGCTCGCGTCGGTTTCACCGATGGCTGTCGCGATGGCGATCAGTACTTCAACGTTCTCGGTGCCCGACGGTGGAGGCTCGCTAAACGAAATGAGCGTGTCTTCAACGGTGAACGTATTCTTGTTTTGATAGATACCATTGATGAAAACGTCGACCAGCGAAGCAGACGACACCCCGAGAGTCATGAGGAAGTCGGTCTGAATTCCGTCGCCTGAGAATCGCTGAGCATGAACCCTCATCGACGGAGACGAGAACGCAGTCCACTCCGCGCCGTTCCACACATACATCGACGAAATGGACGTGTTCCAGTATATCGCACCGACGGTGAGCGTGCTGCCGTCATTGTTCAGCACCGGGGGCGCAGGGAACGAACCCAGATACTGCGCTTCGAACTCAGTCTTGAGCGCTTCGGTCTCGTCGTGGAGAACAACAGTGTTCGCATACGCCTGTTGTGTCTGCTGGAGGATTAGGGCAGCGGGCGCAGCTTGGTTGATGAAGTCCAGCGTCGCGTGCTTCGTGACGCCGTTCTGGACCAACGGCATGACTTCCGAGCCGTTCAGAGTCTCGGCCTGCGGAAGATCGGTGATTCGTGTGCTCATGTATTGATCTCCGGCGGGAAGTCAATCGGATCGTTGTACTCGGTACCGATGAAGTCGGGTTCATTCAGGGGTACCTCCACCTCGGGGCGCGGGTAGCGAACATCGATTCGTTCTGTTTTGCGCGGCGGTAACCTGTACGGATCCTTCACGTCTGCGCAATGAGGATGCACGCGCAGCCCCGGCGAATTGGGGTCCGATACCAAGTCGTCAAGGTACGCTTTCAGCTTGCAGCGGTCGCAAACCGCCACGGCCAAAGTGCCGCCGAATCTGGGCGGTAGAAAGCGGGGCATGACGGGTGACCTCCTAGACCATTGTACCACGAAAACTCGAACGTTAA
>CAZFBS010000111.1:0-2983 GCA_964517265.1 uncultured Rhodospirillaceae bacterium
GAGCTTCCAGGCCAATCGCTCCAGAACCCTCCATTGGCGATGGAGGGATAGGATGCTCGAGGCTCTGGATCAGCGAGTTGAGGACGTCGCCACTCTGAACAGCAAACTGATATTGCTGATCGGGCCGCCGCGCTCTGGAAAGACCGGATTGCTAAATGCTCTGGGGGAGCGGCGGCAGCTCGGTGTGGTCAATGTCGGCGCGGCGCTGGGACGTCTTCTACTGGAAATCCCAGGTAGTCGTCGCCATGCCCATGCGGTTGAGTCCTTTAAGGACGTAGCGGCTGCGAACGCCGTGGACGGGCTTGTGCTGCTCGACAACGTCGAGTTGCTGTTCGATCGCTCGCTGCGTCTCAACCCGCTCGATCTGTTGAAGAGACAGGCGCATGTGCGCCGGGTCGTCGCGGCCTGGCCCGGCGAACTCACCGGCGGGCGGCTCACTTACGCAACAATGGGACATCCGGAATATCAGGACTACGGCGTCGACGGCCTGGTCCTGTTCAAGACGAATTAAGGGGGAAGGCGAGTTTTCGATGCGGTACAGCGATCTCATTCAATTTGAGCCGATAGAGTCGGTGATCCAGCTTCTGGACGCCAACCGTCCGGATGAGGCCAAGAAGCTCGTCGCGACCTACGTCATCTCCGACGATATGGCGGAGCGGATCGGTAAGCAGATCATCCCCCAATTGTCTTTCGACGAGTCGGTCGACCACAAGGGCGTTCTGATCGTTGGCAACTACGGCACGGGTAAATCGCACTTGATGTCGGTGCTCTCGCTGGTGGCCGAGGATGCCGACTATGCGGCGATGATCCAACACCCCAAGGTCGTCGAAGCCGCAAGCGCGATTGCCGGCAAGTTCAAGGTTCACCGCATCGAGATTTCCAGCCAGATGTCGCTGCGGGACATCGTCACGCAGGAACTTGAGCACTTCCTCGAACGGCACGGTGTTACCTTCACCTTCCCGCCGGCCGACAAGGTGGTCAACAACAAGGCCGCCTTCGAAGAAATGATGGCGGCGTTTGCCGAGGTTCACCCGAACCAGGGCGTTCTGCTCGTCGTCGATGAATTCCTCGAATATCTCCGGTCGCGCAGGGATCTCGAGCTGGTTTCGGATCTCTCGTTCCTGCGTGAAATCGGCGAGGTGTCGAAGCATTTGCGCTTCCGGTTCGTCGCCGGCGTCCAGGAGGCAATCTTCGACAGCAGCCGCTTCCAGCATGTCGCCGATAGTCTGCGGCGCGTGAAGGACCGCTTCACCCAGGTTCTGCTTGCCCGGCAGGATGTCAGCTTCGTTGTCGCCGAAAGGCTGCTCAAGAAGTCGACCGATCAGCAGAGCAAGATCCGCACTTATCTTACCCCATTCGCCAAGTTCTACGGCTCGATGAACGAGCGGATGGACGAGTATGTCCGGCTCTTTCCGGTCCATCCCGACTATATTGGGACGTTCGAGCGCCTGATCTTCACCGAGAAGCGCGGCGCGCTGGTGACGCTGCGGGACCAGATTCAGGCCATCCTCAACGATGAAGTCCCAGCCGACCGTCCCGGCCTCATCGGCTATGACAAGTTTTGGGAAACGGTGCGGTCGAACTCGGTGCTGCGTGCCGATCCGAACATCGGCCCGGTCCTCAAGGTGTCGGAGGTCCTGACCGAACGTGTGCAGAAGGCGTTCACACGGCCGGCATATCGGCCGATGGCGCTGCGGGTCATCGACGGTCTATCGGTGCACCGTCTGACGACGGGCGGAGACATCTACGTTCCGATTGGACCGACAGCCGAGGAGCTGCGCGACGCGCTGTGCCTCTACCAACCGGGCATTGACGAGATGGGCGGCGACCCGGCCGACGACCTGCTGACGGCCGTGCAGACCACGCTGCGCGAGACGATCAAGACGGTGAACGGCCAGTTCATTTCGAAGGCGCCCGACACCGAGCAGTTCTACCTCGATCTGAAAAAGGACATCGATTACGACGCCCAGATCGAGAAGCGTGCCGAGGCCCTGTCGGACGACGCGCTCGACCGCGCCTATTACGGCGCGATCCGCCAGCTGATGGAGCGCACGGACGAGACGGCGTACGTCACCGGCCATCAGATCTGGCAGTATCAGATCGAGTGGCAGGATCACCGCGTCGACCGCAACGGCTATCTGTTTTTCGGCGCCCCGAACGATCGGCCGACGGCCCAGCCCGAACGCGACTTCTACATCTATTTCATTCAGCCGTTCGAGCCGCCGCGTTTCCGCGACGAGGCCAGGCCTGACGAGGTGTTCTTCCGGCTGAAGGGCCTGGACGACGCCATCAAGCGCCACCTTTCGTTCTTTGCCGCCGCCCAGGACCTGGCTTCGACCGCCAGCGGCGGGGCCAAGTCCATTTATCTGGACAAGGCCAAGGACGCCCTGCGCGACATGAGCAAGTGGCTGCAGGAAAAGCAGATGACGGCCTATGAGGTGACCTATCAGGGCAAGGCCAAAACACTGCAGGAATGGACCAAGGGCGTCTCCCTGCGCGACAAGGCGAGGCTCGGGCCGGAGGAGCGGATCAACTTCCGCGATGTCGTGAACGTCATTTCCGGCTTGGCGCTCTACAACCAGTTCGCCGAAGTCTCGCCGGAATATCCGACGTTCTCGGTTCTGGTGACCGAAGCCAACCGTAAGCAGTTGATCGGCAATGCACTCAAGGCGCTGGCTGGCGGCTCGCGGACCAAGGACGCCGTTGCCATTCTCGACGCCTTGGAAATGCTCGACGGCGATCGGATCGATCCCTCCCGCTCGCGCTATACGCAGGAGATTCTGTCGCGCCTGAAGGCCAAGGGGCACGGCCAGGTCCTGAATCGCAGCGAGCTGCTGTCCGGCGCAACCGACGTCGAATATTTCCATCCGACGAAGTATCGCCTGGAGCCGGATCTGCTCGCCACGCTGCTGGGCGGGCTCGTCTACTCCGGCGACATCGTCCTCGCCATCACCGGCGACAAGATTGACTCCGGCAAGGTCGC
>CAZFBS010000112.1:0-2972 GCA_964517265.1 uncultured Rhodospirillaceae bacterium
CCAACATCGCCGCCGAATCCCGCGCCAAGATCGTCTACGAGCGCTTGATCAACATCTGTCCTGATCCCGGCGTCAAGGATGCCCTCGGCTTTCTGATGACACGCGAGATCGCGCACCAGAAATCCTTCGAAAAGGCGCTCTATGCGATCGAAGACAACTTCCCGCCGGGCAAGCTTCCGGCAATGGGCAACTTCGGCGACATCTACTTCAAGACGAGCCATGGTCCTGGCGAGGTGCGGGGCTCCTGGAATCAGGGTGATCAGTGGGACTTCGTCGATCAAACGCCGGACATGGGTCCGGCCGACGGCGGCGATGGCGAGCCCCATGTGAAGGTTGCATCGGGCGAGGGGAAGGCCATCGAGAAGACGATGGCGCGGACCAAGTCGCGTGTCGATATCGATCCCGTTACAGGGGCCGACCTCGGCGCCGGGCCGGGCGCCGGCAAAACGAAGCCCCTTGTTGTAAAGCCGTAACAAGACAAGGGAACAGGCACGGCGCATCGTGACCGATGGGCGGGGGACCCGGCGCCATTGCTGGCCTTTGCCTCATCGGTTGCGAGGGTGTCGAAAAGCCGCTGCGTTTCCCTCGCTTGAGACCCTCTCCCGCCAGGCGGGGGAGGGCTGAACCGCTGAGCACGCTTTATGACGGCTGGGTTTGGCGTCTGCCGGATCCGACTCCCCGCAGCGAGGAGAGTGTATGCGGATATGGCGAAGCGGCGGTGGCTCGGGCAGGGGGCGGCGAGAGGAGGATTGGAGCCCCTCGAAACGGGAGCGCCAAGCAATAGAGCACATAGCCGGAGTTGAGAGGGGATACCGTCTTCATCGCCAAACGGCCACCGATTAACCGAGGGGCCAATTGCTCCTTAGGGGTTGCTACGCGGGCTGTGACGGTGCTTTGCCGAAGCACTGGCGCGGCCAGCGAGAGCGGCGGCGATGCCGGATCTTAAGAAGACCTGCCTTTCGTGTGCCGTCGCGCCGGGACCCGATCGAACGTCCGCCGCATCGGGTGCCCGGTCAAGACTGGAGCCGCCGCAGGCGTACGCCGTGATTCAGGAAGCCGCATGGTTGCCGGTCAGATCCGCCCTCACGAGGATGGCGTCCATCTCAACCAGGTCCGGAAAGTGGATGTCGTGAATGGGAATAAGACGGCTCAATCGAAAGCCGCCTACCTTATAATAATCGACGGTATGGTTAAAATCCGGGGCACCGTCATAGATCGGAAGAAACGAGACTTCACTTTGTATTCCAAGAAAATCTGTCAGCAAATCACCAGCTCCGATTGCAACCTCGAGGTCAAATCCCTGCGTATCAATTTTCAGAAAGGGTCTCTCGAAGGCCAACTTTGCCTTGAGCAGCGGCAGCAATTCCGCCAAAGTTTCTATCTCCACATTTATTGATGTTGCTGCCATGGATGTCGGGGCGTGTTTGGCATTTTTATCGAGGTTGAGAAGGGAGCCCAACTCGGATTTCTCATAGGCGTGAAACTCAGCGGTCCCCTTTTCTCGCCCGAGCGCGAGGGGAAAGACGTCCCACAGCGGATCGGCCGACGCTGCGACCTGAAGTTTGGCGAACGCCGTTGGGTTCGGCTCGAAGGAAAGGATGCGCCCATCATAGCCGAAATAGCGCCGGAGCTTGCAGCCGTATTGACCGATGTTGGCTCCGACGTCGAAAACACAGTCAATATCAAGGAATTTCAGCAAACGACGCATGTGGCGCTCTTCGTCGATTTGAGGAGCACGCCAATCCGGGACCAGAACAATACCAAGCTTTTGAGTCAGCTTTTCGAGATTGTCAATAATCGCTGCGCGCACAATGGTTCATCCCAAAGTTTAAGCCAAAATCTGAGAAGATAGTCCGTTGCTCATTTCTCATCGGCGGCAGTCGTCGTTGGAGCATCCGATGCAAGCATCTCCGTAAATTACAACTGTAACGGAAGTGCTGTCAACTGCATCGCAACCAATAAGTGGGGAGTGGGGTGGTTTTTATGGTAGAGCGTGTATCGGGCGGGATCGCCGAAGGCGCATTCCGCCGAACGATGGTGCCCGAAATCATCCGGTGACGGACCCGCCTTCGGCAACACCGGCGAGATCGGCCGCACAACGGCATATGTCGGATCTCGCTCCTGACAGATCAAACGGAAGCCGGTCCCGTGAAAGCATCTGGCGGAATACGCCTTCGGCAATTCTGCATTACACAGGCTTGGAGCCTGAGCCGCCTCTGCGCGGGAATACCTGGGATCGCATCACCGCAATCCGGCCCCTCTGCTCGGAAGCCAGATGAGAGCGCGCTGTCATCGCAACACCGCATTTTTGTTTCACGGGCAGACGGATCCCTTATCCGTGGCTGGTGTCGCACCTCGCTCTGAAATTCATTCCCGCGCCATACATTTGCCTTATTATATTTTTAAGAAAGAACCAGTTTGGGTTATATAAATGTTTAATTTACAGTCACAGGAGATGTGCAATGCTAAGAACGGTTCTTTGTGTCCTAACCGCGACACAGCTCTTGGCAGGGGCAGCTGTCGCGGGTGAACTCTCCGACAGCGAGATGGATATGGTTACGGCGGGTGCCGGAGTTACCACGCGCCAACTTGCGACTGCGATAGCGACTTGGAACGTTACGACCGCGGCGTACCGCAGTATAATTATCGAGGCCAACACCTGGACGAATACGACGTCTTCAACCTTGGCTGATAAAACGACGATCGGCAGCAGTACGTCGGAGAGCTTTGTGCAGATATCCGCGACAAATGATTAGAAAAAGTTACCCGATCTGTAAATAAATCGATAGCCCTGACATTTTGATTTGTCGGGGCTAATTTATGTTCATAGTACGCATTGGGCGGCATGCTCGAAGGCGCTTTCAGCCGAACGATGGTGCCCGAAATCATCCGGTGGCGGACCCGCCTTCGGCAACACTGATCTTCCCCCTGATAGATACTGCTGGCGAATTCCTTATGCGCCGATTGAAAGC
>CAZFBS010000113.1:0-2872 GCA_964517265.1 uncultured Rhodospirillaceae bacterium
CAACCGCCCTGGTGGCCGACCTCACGTACTTGTACGACGGGGACGTGGGCAGCAGCACGGCGGGCGACCTGATCCAGCGCACCGACATCGGCAAGTTCAACTATTCCACAGGCCACGCGCCCACCCACGCGTTCGGCGACACCCCGGGCGCCACGGCACCTGCGGCGATCAACCAGGGCACCCAGGCCATCAGCTATACCACCTTCCTCAAGGCGGCCACCATCAGCGAACAGGTCGGCAGCGATGCCTACCTGCTCACCTACACCTACGGCGCGGACCACCAGCGCGCGAAAAGCGAGCTGAAGAAGAACGGGAACAGCATTGAAACGCGGATCTATTGCGGGGCTTATGAAGAGCAGCGCCTGCCCGGCACCACCAACAAGATCCATTATGTGAACGGCCCCGGCGGCCTGTGTGCCATGATCGTGCAGGCCGATGGCGTGGAGACCATCTACTACGTCTACAAGGACCACTTGGGCAGCATCGTCACCCTCACCAAGGCGGAGCAGGGCGGCACCTTCTCCATCGCGGCCCGGCAGAACTTCGATCCCTGGGGCCGCCAACGCAACCCCACGGACTGGACCTACGGGAACCTGCCGGCCCAGCCCGACTGGCTCTACCGGGGCTACACCGGCCACGAGCACGTGGCGCCCTTCGCGCTGATCAACATGAACGGCCGCATGTACGACCCGCTCAACGGGCGCATGCTGAGCCCGGACAACTATGTGCATGGCTTCTTGGGTTCACAAGGTTTCAACCGGTACAGCTATGCGGGGAACAACCCGTTGAAGTATACGGACCCGAGTGGGGAGTTTATCTGGTTTGTTGCGATAGGGGCGCTAATAGGCTCGTATCTTGGCGCTTCAATCCAACAAGGCGGTCATTTTAATCCAAGCGGCTGGGGCAATGATTGGTGGAAGGGAGCGGTTGTAGGAGGCATAGCAGGTGCAGGCTTGGGCTTTGGCCTGGCCGCAGGATTATCTGCAGTAGGCACCAGCATCCCTGGTATAAGTGCCGCATCTGGTGGCACCTTGGCTTCCGGTTCAGCAACAAGCACTGGCTTTGATCTCATTTCAAATGCGCTAATCACAGCCAATGTCAATATGGCATCGGAATGGATGCAAGGTGGTGATTGGAATTCTATGGCCACTTCAGGTCTGGTTGGACTTGTGGCTGGCGGAATCGGTGGAGCCGTGGGCCATGTATTAAATCCCGCGAAGTTCAAAGCCATGAGTAAAGGTGGTATAAAGGCAACCAACTTGGTTACTGGCGGGCTAAATGGTTTCGGAACGAGGTACTTTGCCAATTCAGGCAATCTCAAGAATGGATTGATCGGAGCACTTGAAGGTCTATATTTAACACATTATTGGGGGAACAGTGATAAAATTCTGGAGTTAGGATCCAATTTTTCCAGTACCGGAAGATTTGTTAGTGGTCTTCTGACACAATCAACAACATCCGTCCCAGGACTGGGTCTGACCGTAGCATCGTACCATGCACAATTTGCGAGTGCACGTATGTTTTTTGAACCTTGGAATCAAAAATCAATTACATCCATGGTTTTAGATCGATTAGGCCTGGAGAATTGGATTGCAGGGCATATATTGGGTAGTTGGTATGAAGCATATTTCCATCTTGCTGGTGCGCTCGGCATGTATGGCACACTTGCTCGGCGATGGACCGAGGATTACCCGGCATTGATCAGGCCGGGATCATGGTAGTCTATTGGACCCGGAAAATGCAGCAAGAATTCGGCCCGAAATCGCACCGGACCCTGCCGCATAATCCGGGTAGGAGCATAGTAAGTTGCATGCTGCTTGCGTTAAGTTGTCCAACTTGGCTCGGTTGCACAGGAATCAGGACCACCACCATGCCTTGCAAGGATGCCGTTGAACTATCCGACACATTGAACAAACTAAACGGATCGAAAGAGAAAACGGGATATTGGATTGAATATTTAGACTCTAACTTAAATCCAGTACCATGCAAAAAAGCCAGTTATGGGCAACTGGCATTTTATTGGCGCGGTCAAAGGGTCTTGCCCATGGGCCCACCAAAGCTGCCACTTTCCGGTGTTCCTGCGGTAACCATTGATCGGGCTTCACTGAACCGCTCAATCGGCCCTAATTCAGTTTACCTGCTAAATGGTGTTGTCAAAATGGAATACCGACGGCGAACTTTAACGCGCACATATAAAGATGGAATACTTATTAAAGAAGTAAATATTTCATTGAATGGAAATGTCCAGGAAATTGTAAATTATACTGAACATTATAAAGATAATAAATATACATGCCATATTAAATCGATAATTGACGGAGGCATTGCAGAAGACTACTATGGCGTAATTGACGGACGAGTCAAATGGGTCTCAGTCGAATGAATTGCAACAAGTCCCCCCGCTAACGCAAGTGTTCGGCGCGTGGAGGACGGAGTGGTGGCGAGCTTGTCACTTGTGCCTCACCGACCCTCCGCTCGTGTGCTACCAATGCCTACCTTGGAGCCACATTGAATACCCCTGTGGTGAAGGTCCGAAAACTTCACGGAAAAGCATAGATGAGAACCTCGGACAGCCCCCACAAGCCGATACGTATCGGCATACCCCGGCGGTTCATGCTTGAGCGCATAGCCCGGCTGGCCGGTATGAAGGGTAGCTCTTGTGGTAGCGGGCATATCACGTACGCGTATGACGGGGACGTGGGCAGCAGCACGGCGGGCGACCTGATCCAGCGCACCGACATCGGCAAGTTCAACTATTCCACAGGCCACGCGCCCACCCACGCGTTCGGCGACACCCCGGGCGCCACGGCACCTGCGGCGATCAACCAGGGCACCCAGGCCATCAGCTATACCACCTTCCTCAAGGCGGCCA
>CAZFBS010000114.1:0-2854 GCA_964517265.1 uncultured Rhodospirillaceae bacterium
CCCTGCTCCTTCCTGGAGCTTAGCAAAGGTGTCCACCAATTCGAGGGAGGTTCAGCTATCGACTCAACCCTCGCGCGGGTGAAATGATCTGTCCGAACCCTACACATCGACACCAAGCGCGTCCGCGTCTGGGTCGGCTGGCGCCTCCCTGTTGCCCCTAACGGCGTCCGCAGCATCGGCAATCACGGGTGGCTCCTCCGGCTTCGGTCCTTATTAGCTCCGCATCGCGGTCCTCCTTCGCGCCAAAAGCCATACATCAGGTTGGACCCCTTCAAGGGCTTTGGAGCGTACGCTCGCCCACATGTCCGATTCTAATCTGAAGGGTGTCCGCGCTTACGCGGCAAGCTTCCTCGACACGGCCGCTTTGAAGCGCGAGAGCAAGACCTTATCCTAGCCAATGGTCGCGCGCCGCTGCCGCCGGCAGCGCTCCGAGCAGTAGCGCACCTCTTCCCATACCCGCAACCACTTGTGTCGCCAGGCGAACGGCCGTCCGCACGTCGCGCACCGCTTCATGGGAAGCCCCGCTTTGCTCCGCCGCTTCGTGCCGGACATTGCCACGTCTCCTTCACATGTCGAAGCCGAGTTGACGTTGCGGGCGAAGGCAGCGTGACGGGAGCCATGGCGAGCGGGCGGGAAGCGTCAATCGGTGCCCGAGCACACGAGCACCTGGTCGGCGCTCAGTGCTTTTTGCGTTTTGGAGATGGTCAAAAACGCTTGGACGGCGTGGTGCGACGGCGTGAGCGAAAGGACGGGCTTGGCGGTTGCCGTGCCTCGGTATTCGGAGCGGTGAGCGACGCCAGATTCCACGCTCGCCGTCGAGACGCGGCACCCTCGCGGATCAGCCGCCCCACACATCGTCGTATCGTGCACAGCCGTCACGGGGATCCTTGAACAGCATATCGTAGCTGACCGACGGAGCGTCCCCCCGGAAAATCTGCGGCAGGTCGCGCAGAACGTAAATGCTGGAGCGGATCACCATCCCGCTCATCGTATTCGGCATGTCGCTCATCGACACTACTCCTTTAAAATCTGGGCTTGGTAAAACCGTCCGGCTGCTTCTGAAATGCTGGGGCGATGCTTGTCGCGAGCGAGGCTGACCGACACGACCGATAGCCCGCGGTTCAAGAGTGACCTTTCTGCTGCAAGGCGACGAAGTAAACCGCGTTGCCCTGCGGGTCGCTGACAGGAAACACCCGCCAGTGCATCACGAATTCGGAACAGTCCTTGCGATAGTTGACGGCCTCGCCCTCGAAGACCCGGCCGGCCTCCAAGTCCTCACGCAGACGCGCGAGCACGGCTTCGTCGGTTTTCGAGCCCTGCAGCATGCGTGGCGACTTGCCCATGACGTCGTCAGGCGTATAGCCGGTCAGCGCGGTGAACGCCTCGTTGACGTAAACGATCGGCGTTTCCGGCGCAGCCTGCGTAACCATCACGGAAGTAAGGCTGTTGTCGGCGATCGCATCGAGGACGGCGCCGGGGTTAATCGTCGAAAGGCTGCTACTCAAGCTCATTGTCCAAACTCCTTCTCATTGTGCAAACTCCTTTGTGCTGATCGGTAGCGATCGTGTGGAGTTACGCCGCAGCGCACTGCTGGTCGCAAACCTCGGTCGCGGTCAGGGAAGCGTCGGCTGGCTCAATCAGGCAGTCCACGCCTTTCCGAAGAATCGTCACGGTCATACCGTCCGCAACCTCCAGCGTCAGAAGATTCGCGTTGTCAACGCGCACGATCGTTCCCACGAGGCCGCCAACAGTGGCGATCCGGAGACCAGGACGCAAGCTTGCCAGCATTTCGCGGTGGCGCTTCAGCCGGAGTTGCTGCGGGCGCACCAACACGAAGTAGAAGACGACGAAAACAGCGGCGAGGAACAGGGCTTGGGTGGCAAGCGAGGTCATGGCTTTCCCTCTCTTCTAGCGCGCGAACGATCTATGGTCAGCGTTCCGAGGTGTTGACGCGGAAGATGAAGCCCGTGCCAAAAATGCCGAGCAGAAGCAGCGCGACATGGCCAAATACGAACTCCGGAATCCACATGAAGAGTCCGGCGCTGATGCAGAAGATGCACGACCACATGAAGGCCAGCACCGTCATCAATTGAAAGCGGGTGACGCGGGGAAGGGCGAGCAATGGGTTTTGCTCGGGGTTCATGACCGTGTTCCAGGCCGTCTTGATTATGCTAATCATGTCATGTCACTCCTTGAGGCGGCCGCTGCTGCGGCTGATTGCGTTGTTGCCGGTAAAAGGGCAAGACGTTCGGATCGTAGGGGTCCGTGCGATACAGGGATAATAGAGCGCGGGCGCGGCAACGATCGCCGGTCCTTCGCGCTCCGAACGGCGGCGAGCGCGAGCCCGAACGTGGCGCCGACAGTCGTTCCCTTGGTTAGCAACCCACCGATGAACAATGCGGATATCAAGTCCTTCTCGCTCGCGCCGGCAGTCATCGTCGCGATGGACGAAACGTCGAAGGCTAGAACCCAACCCGCAAGTGCCAGGAAGACAAATCCACCGACCGCGGCAGAGGTGACGACCGTCTGAAGAATGCGCTGGTCGTGATCGGACATTTTACAAATCCCTACACGGCTTGCGAATAACACCCTTCGTACGAGGCGAGAAAAGACTTGGATGAGTTGCGGCGGACCGGCGCACCCGCCGCTCTCGATGAAAGTCCCGGCGGGCGCTTGGTGGCACTGCTTAAGCTGATGGTCCGATTCAACACGACGACGCAGCCTTGCGCTCTTCTCGAGGGGCTACGTCGGATCAGCTCGGTTGCACGGTTCCGGGTTCGGGGGGAGCCCCATGCCCCATACCAACCCGTTGACGATGTGCCTGTTGTGATCATGTTGGCGCGGCGGTGATGGC